>NZ_JBEXYC010000005.1:0-235671 GCF_040630835.1 Kitasatospora sp. NPDC005751 | reverse complement strand
GGCCCCGTCGGCGTCTTCCACCGCTACCAGACCGACCCCACCACCTGGTCCGGCTGGGAACCCACCGGCGGACCCGCCGACGCACAGCTCACCAGCGAGCGGTCGCCGGACGGCCGGGTGGAGGTGTTCGCCATCAACGGGAGTACGGCGGAACACCTCTGGCAGACCGGTGTCAACGCGCCCTACGGGCCGTGGACGGCCTTCGGCGACGCCGGCACCGAGATCGTCGCGACCGCCAACGCCGACGGCCGCATCGAGGTCTTCGGCACCAGCGCCGCCGGCGTCCACCACCGCTGGCAGACCGGCTTCGCCACCTGGTCCCCATGGACCTGGCTGAACACCACCCCCGGCCCCGCCGTCACCTGAGGGGACAGGTGCCGCGGGCGGGAGCGCGAGCGCTCCCGCCCGCGAGCCGTCCGCCCCCTCGACGGCCACCCACCGCCCCCGGCCCACCGATCCCGCCCCGCCACTGCCCGACCCTGCGTCACGTGGCCTGCGCCACCATACGGTTTATTGTCATGCGCAAGGAGGTAACGTTCGTCCGTCTGGCAATGGTCGGCATGCGAAACGGGGGAACGGTGAGCGGGATTCTCGTCCACCTGCCGGCGGGGAACGGCGACGACGCGGTGACCCTGCGGCTCGGTCCGGGAGAGCGGGCGCGCTTCGGCCGCGGCTCCGCCGGCACGCCGGTGGAGCTCCGGCTCGGCGACGAGACGGTCTCCCGGCTCGCCGGTGAGATCCACGCGACCGACGACCACTGGCAGTTGAGCAACCTCAGCAGCACCCACGCCTACCTGGTGGAGAACCCGGAGGGCGCCGGCGAGTACCTGCGGGTGCCGCCGCGGCGGATCGGCGCGCCGATCCCGTTCGAGTTCGCCCGGGTGGTGCTGCCCTCGCGGCGTGAGACCCCGCTGTCCTTCCAGGTGTTCGCGCCCGACCACGTCTACCTGGACCCGCACGCCCGCGGCGGCGGCTCCTGGGAGAGCCGCACCATGACGGCGTACTCGCTGGACGAGACCGCCACCTACTTCCTGGTGCTGGTCGCGCTCTGCGAACCGTGGCTTCGCGACCGCTCCCCCGCGGCCGTGCCCACCACCCCCCAGGTGGTCGCCCGGCTGCGCGGCCACCCGGCCTGCGCCCGGCTCACCGCCCGCGCGGTCAGCTCGCACCTGGACTACCTCGCCGACGAGAAGCTCCGCGTCGACCTGCCCGACGACACCGACCGCTCGGACCGCCGCAGCGGCAAGCGCGAGGCCGTCGTCGGCGTGGCCCTGAAGTTCGGCATCGTTCGCGAGGAGCACCTCGGGCTCCTGCCGCGCCCCGAGACCGCCGAGCCGGCACGCTAGGGAGGGGCGCCGTGGTGCGCGACCAGGCCTTCGGCGGAGACGACGGGGAACTGCTGCCGCCCGGCCACCGGGTCGGCGACTGGACCGTCACCGGAGTCATCGGCGAGGGCGGCTGGGCGACCGTCTACGCCGCCCGCCGCACCGGGGACCCGGCCGGCCCGCCCGGCTCCGACGACACCGACGCCGACACCGACGCCGACACCGACTCCGGCACCGACGCCGCCACCGACGACACGGTCGCCCTCAAGGTGCTGCCGGTCGCCGGGCTCGCCCCCCGCCAGGCCCGCCAGGTCGCCGAAGCCGCCCGCCGGGAGGCCGAGTTGGCCCGGACCGCCCCGCACCCCCGGCTGATCCGACTGCTCGACACCCTCACCCTGGCCGCCCCCGGCCACCCGGCGCTCGACGGCGCGATCGTCCTGGTCATGGAACGCGCCCGGGGCACCCTGCGCGACCTGCTCGCCACCGGCGTCGACGAGGCCCGGGGCGCCGGGATCGTCGCCGGCGTCTGCGAGGGCCTGGCCCATCTGCACCGCTCCGGCTGGGTCCACATGGACCTCAAGCCCGAGAACGTCCTGATCGGCCGGGACGGCGAGGTCCGCCTCTCCGACTTCGGCCTCGCCATCGAACTCACCGGCACCCACGGCCACTCGGCCCCCATGGGCACCCCCGACTACCTCCCGCCGGAACGCTGGAAGGAACCGCTCGGCGAACACGGCGTCAAGATCCGCACCACGGCGGACATCTGGGCGCTCGGCGTGGTGATCCACGAGGTGTTCGCCGCCGGGGTCCCGCCCTTCCCCGGCGCGACGCCGACCACCCGCAGCGCCGCCGCCCAGCAGTACGCCGAGGGCCGCGCCCCGCTGCGCCTGTCCCCCGCCGTCCCGCCGTTCTGGCGCGCCCTCGCTACCGACTGCCTCGCCCCCACCCACGCCGCCCGTGCCCCGCACACCGCCGAGAGCCTGCTCGCCCGCGTCCGCGCCCACCGGTCCGGCCGCCGTCCGCGCCGCCCACGACCGCGCACCGCCCTGCTCGCCCTCGCCACCTGCGCCACGGCCGCCGTCACCGCCGCCGCTCTCTGGCCGCACCCGCGGCCGGCCGCGCACCCGTCCCAGATCCGGGTCTTCAACGCCGAACGCGGCTGCCAGGACCGCACCGACCGCGACCCCCAGTGCAGCCTGGGCCTGGCCGTCGACCCCCGGCACCCCTACACCGCCGAGAACGTCGTCCCCACCCGCGTCTGGCACGACGACGTCCTCGACGTCGACTGCCAGCTCCCCACCGGGCTCCCCGTCATCGACGAGGAGGACCGCACCTCCACGCTCTGGTACCGCATCCGCCTCCCCGGCCCCACCACCGGCTGGCTCCCGGCCGTCCGCACCAGGGACCGCCCCGCGCTCCTCCCCTGCCCCTGACTCGCCGTTCCGCCGATCCGCCGATCCGCCGATCCGCCGATCCGCCGATCCGCCGATCCGCCGGGGGCAGCACCCCGGATCGTTCCGGATTCCCGGCCGGCGCCGCTCCTTCTACCGTTTCGACGGCGTCCGCCAGTCCGGCCGGCCCAGCGTCCAGGGAGCAGCGATGCCGACCATTGCCACCACCCGCCGGCCGAGCGCCGCCGCCCTCGGGCACGAGGAGCGCGAGGTGCTCCACGCGGTCGGCTGCGGCCTGCGGGACGACGAGATCGCCGCCGCCCTGGCCGTCTCCGAGGCAGCCGTGGCCGGGCGCATCGCGCGGATCCTCGGGAAGCTCGGGCTGCGCGACCGGGCCGCCGCCATCGTCCACGCCTTCGACTGCGGACTGGTCGCCCCGGGCCGCGGCCCCCGCCCGCCGGTGGCGGGACCGGTGCCGCGGAGCTCCGCCGGGCGGGCGGCCGGAGCGAAGGTGCAGATCTCCGTGCTGGGGCCGCTGCGGGCCCGGTACGACGGGCGGTCCCTGGACCTGGGGCACCTGCGCCAGCAGGCCGTCCTGGCGGCGCTGGCGCTGCGCGGCGGGCGGACGGTCAGTCAGCAGGAGCTGCTCGACGGCGTGTGGGGGTCGGAGCCGCCGTTCTCGAACGTGGTGCCGGTCCACGTCTACCGGTTGCGCAAGACCCTGCGCGGCGGGGGCGGCCCGGACGCGGTGATCGAGCACGACCGGTGCGGCTACCGCCTCGCCCCCGGCGCCGCCGAGGTGGACCTGGCGCGGATGGAGGGCCTGGTCACCGAGGCCGGGACGGCCCATCGGGCGGGTGACCCGGCCGAGGCGGTCCGGCTCTGCTCCCAGGCGCTGGACCTGTTCCGCGGGGAGCTGCTGGCCGGCCTGCCGGGCCCGCTCGCCGAACTGGAGCGGCTGCGCCTCACCGAGCGCAGGATCGCCGTCGCGCAGCGGAAGTTGGAGTGGCAGCTGCGGCTGGGCCGGCACTGCGAGGCGATCGCCGAGCTGTTCGCGCTGTCCGCGGAGCACCCCCTCAACGAGCTGGTGGCCGCGATGCTGATGCGCGCGCTGTACGGGAGCGGCCGGCAGGCCGACGCCCTGGCCGTGTTCGACCGCGCCCGCCGCCGGCTGGCCGGCGAGCTGGGGGTGCCGCCGAGCCGGATGCTGCGCCGGACGTTCCAGATGGTCCTGCGCGGGGACGAGGCCGGTCTCGGCCTCACCGGGCGCTGAGCCCGGTGGGCCGTCGGCCCCCGGTGGCCGGGGAGTCCCGGCCACCGGCGGCCGACGGAGGCCCGCGTGAGCGTTCTTCGGCTACCAGGGGTACCAGGCGCCGTTGTACCACTGCTCGCTGGCGCTGTCGTTGTGGTGGTCCATGTTGAAGTCTTCGGGGTAGTTCTTGACGTGGTTGTTCGGGTAGGTCCAGATGCCGGCGGACTCGTCGCAGACGTAGTCCCAGTGGCAGATCGTCTTGACGGGCACGTTGCCGAAGTTCCGGTCGGCACCGGCGAGCGGCGGGCCGATCAGGCCGCCGAAGGGCACGGCGCCGCCGTTGGCACCGGGCGGGCCCTGGCGCTTGGGGTCGGCGACGAGGATGGCGTTGACGTTGTCGAACGTGTTCCAGTTCTCGCTCACCCAGGTGTGCACCACGCCGGCTCCCAGCGAGTACCCGGCCATCTTGACGTGCTGGCCCGGACACGCGGCGCGCTGGTCGCGGACCAGCCGGTTCAGCTCGTTGACGCCCGCCCGGGCGCTCGCACCGTTGGGGATCTGGGTGGGATACCCGACGTGCTGCTGGATGTTGCCGTAGAACCCGTCGTTGTTCCACGAGCTGCCGGTGCCCCCGACAACGATCGTGTAGGTGCCCTCGCACGGGGCGGTCACCCGCGTGGTGGCCGCCTGTGCCGTGGCGCCCTGTGCCGCCGTGAGCCCGACGGTCAGCAGGATTCCGGCCGACGCGGCCGCGATCCTTCGTGCTCGCATTCGATCCTCCTACGCAGTTGGCGCCGACGCGTCCGCACTCCGGTGCGGTCCGCGGTCGACCCAGGTCACCGGACCACCGTGGCAGCGACCGATGACATCCCGATGACGCCCCCGGTCACCGGGCGGCCACGGCACGCGATGCGGCGGTCGCGGACCGGTGCCGTGGTGTCCGAAGCGGGATTCCGCACCAGCTTCCGCTCCGCCGACCGGGGGGAAGTCCTACGTTGTCGAGAGTTCCCTCCTGCAGGCGGGGCGGGCGGAGGTACGCATCGTGTCGGACCGGGGTCGGCTGGTCGGCGGGCGGTAGCGGCCGGCCGAACACACCGGGCCGGCGGCATCGGGACGGCCTGGCGGACCGAGGACGAGGTGCTCGGCCGGGACGTGGCGCTGAAGCCTGCTGATGGGCAATCTGCGGCCCGCCTCCGGTCGACCTGCCGTCTCCGGTCCGCGACGTCCGCCATCGGTTCGCCGCGGTGACGCAGGTCCGCCCGTGAGGGCGCTGTGAATAATCGCTGTCGGATCATCGGAGCACGGTGATAGAAACTCGGGGTGATCATGACACTCGAGTTCCCCGTTCTGCTGCGACTGATCGACGAACGATCGACCGCCTTCCGCGCCGCGATCGCCTCCGCGCCCAGCCTCGACGCGCAGGTACCGACCTGCCCCGAGTGGACGCTGTTCGATCTGGCACAGCACATCGGCGAGGGACGCCGCGACTGGGCCGCCACCGTCGCCGCGGGGCCCGCTCCGGCCAAGTCCGCGGCACAGGGCGCCCCGGCCGCGCCCCGGGAGCGTGAGGCCCTGCTGGCCTGGCTGGCGGAGTCCACGGAGCAGCTGGTCGACGCGTTGCGGAAAGCCGGCCCGGATCGCGGTTGCTGGTCGTGGTGGGAGACGCTGCAGTCGCCGCACACCACCGGTGCCGTGGCCCGGCACCAGCTCCAGCAGATGGCGGTGCACACGTACGACGCCGAGATCACCGTCGGTGCCCCGCGGCCGCTGCCGGTCGAGGTGGCGCTCGACGGTGTCGAGGAGTTCCTGTCCACCTGCGTCGCCACGGCGAGTGCCTGGCCCCACAAGCCCGCCGCCATCGACTTCCACGCCTCCGAGGGTCGCTCCTGGCGCCTCTCGCTCTCCGCCGACGGCGCACGGACCGTCCGCCTCGCCGAGCCCGGCACCCAGCCGGCCACCGCGGCCGGCCAGGACCCGGACGCGGCTCCCGCCTCCCTCTCGATCCGGGGCACGGCCAACGAGCTGGTCCTCATCCTGCACAACCGCATCCCGATCGACTCCCTGGAGCTCGACGGCGACCGAGGCGTCTTCGAGCAGCTCGCCGCCTGGGACCCGAGCGAGTAGGACGTGACGGCGCGCCACCCCGCACGCCCGGAGGCGCAGTTGACATCGTCCTCCTCGAAGAGCACAGCCGTGAACAGGGGCACCGTTCACCCTGGGCGCCCTTCCGGGCAACTGATGACAGCGGTGTCAGCCGATGGCGGAATCGATGGGAGAGGAGACCGTCCCACACCTCGCCGGCTGCGGGTCCGGCCGCCGGAACCGGGCACCGCGTCAGGGCGTCAGCGGGGCAGCTCTCCGGAGCCGCGCTGGATCAGACGGGTCGGGATCTGGAGCCGCTGGGGCTGCGCCTGCGCGCCGTCCATCCGCCGGAAGAGCAGGTCGGCCGCCATCCGCCCCATCGCGGTCGGGTCCTGCGCCACCACCGTCACCGGCACGGGGAGCATGTCGGCGAGTTCGAAGTCGTCGAAGCCGACCAGCGCCGGGTGCGTCCCGCGGGCGGCCAGGTCGCGCAGGACGGCGACGGTCGCCCGGTTGTTACCGCACATCAGCGCGGTCACCGGCTCGGGGCCGGCCAGCATCCGGTCGAGGGCGAAGCGGATGCCCAGCGGGTCGGGCCGGCCCATCGCCACCCAGTGCTCCCCCGTCCCGCACCCCGCGTCCGCCATCGCCTCGCGGTAGCCGGCCAGCCGCTCGGCGGCGGTGTAGATGCCGGGGGCGTCACCGAGGTAGCCGATCCGGCGGTGCCCCTGGCGGATCAGGTGACCGACCCCGTCCGCCACACCACCCCGGTTGTCGGCCAGGACGGTGTCCACCGACAGTCCCGCGGCGGGGCGGTCGACGCAGACCACCGCCGTACCCGCGGCGAGCTCGCCGGCCAGGTAGCCGTGGTCGGCCGAGGTCGGCACGATGATCAGCCCGTCGACCCGGCGCTCGCAGAACTCCAGGGCCAGCTCCTCCTCCCGGACCGGGTCCTCGACGGAGGAGGCGGTCAGCAGCAGCGAGTCGTGCGCGCGGGCGATCTCCTCGACCGCCCGGCCGAGCTGTGCGTAGAACGGGTCGGCGAGGTCCTCCAGGATCAGGCCGACGCACCGCGTCCGGCTGCCCTGTCGCAGCATCCGGGCACCGTCGTGACGGCGGAAGCGGAGCTGCTCGATCGCCGCGCGGACCTTGGCCTCGGTCTCCTTGCTCACGCCCGGCTCACCGTTCACCACGCGTGACACCGTCTTCAGCGCCACGCCCGCGACGGCCGCCACGTCCTTCATGGTCGGTCGCCCGGAGGGTTCCGGCCTGACGCGCTCCGCTCCCACTGGCATGACGTGACCGCCTCTTCCTGGACCTGGGTGCTACCAGCCGGACAGTAACTCCACCAGGGTAGATAACGTTGCCGAAGGGTGGGCAACCGGGTCCGTCCCGCACCTCCGGATCCGGCCGCGGCCGGGGGCGCGGGCCCTCGGCGACGGCGGAGAGGTCGGGAAACGGCAGGACCTCCGCGCCCCCGGAAGTCTCCGGGCCGGGGGCACGGAGGTTCCGGGGGACGGAGGTCCCGAGCGTCGATGAAGCCGATCAGCCCCGGCGCGGGGCCGACGGACGGATCACTTCAGCGGGCGGCAGAGCAGCGCGTCGGGGACGCCGTGCTCGTTCCAGCGCCAGGTCATCGCGACGCCGGCGATGTACTCGTCGTCCTTGCACTGGCCCTTGTAGTAGCCGGCCGCCCAGTCGCTCTGCACCGACCCGCCGGTGGTCGGCCGGTTGTCGCCGTGGTCGAACCAGATGGTGCGGCCGCCGGTCGGCAGCGGCGCGGCGGAGGGCCGGCAGACCAGGGCGACGATCGAGCCGTTGGCGCTGTAACCGGCGGCGAAGGTGTCGTCCGGGCACTGGATCTTGTTGTAGCCCCAGGCCCAGTCACTGGTCACGTACTTCTCGCTGTTGACGACGGTCCAGTCGCCGCTGCCGGCGGCGGGCTCGTCGGCGTCGGTGCACAGACCGCTGCTGTTGCCGCGCCCGAGGGCGATCAGGCGCTCGCTGTCCGGGCAGGCGGCCTTGTAGTTTCCGTACGACCAGTCGCCCTTGGCGCGCATGGTGATCGAGAGGTTCTGGTCACCGCCCGAGAGGCTGAGCATGTTCCAGTGGTCGACCTTGTCGACCTGGCCGGTCCTGCTCTGCTCGTTGACGAGCTGGTTCCAGCCGTCGACCCGCCAGTCGCCGCCGTCCTGGAGGCCGTAGCGCTTGCCCTTGGCGTCGTAGGAGATCAGGGCCCAGTTGTCGTTCGGCTTGCCGTTGGCGTCGGTCCAGCCGACCAGCGGCCACATGGCGAAGTCGATGTCGTGGCTCGCCAGGAGGTCGGTGAACCGGTCGAACCAGTCCTTCTCCTTGGCGTTGTCGGACCCGCGGCCGGCGGCGCCGAACTCGCTGATCCACACCGGGGCGGTGAAGTGCTGACCGGCCTCGGTGACGAACAGCGCCTGATCGCCGACGGTCTTGACGAGCTCCTCGGGGCTGAGGTCCTGGTACCGGGGGTCGTTGGTCTCCCCGTTCTGCCAACCACCGCTCGCACCGGTGTGGTTGGGCCCGGTGTAGCCGTAGAAGTGCGCGGCGTAGACCAGCTTGCCCGACCGGATCAGGGTGTTCGACAGATGGCCGACCGGGGTGAGCATCGGACGGCCGTGGCTGAACATGCCCTGGGGGATGCCCTGCCAGTTGATGCCCTCCATGACGATCAGCATGTCCGGGTCGGCCTCGAGAATCGCGTTACCGGCCTCCTCGAACGCCTTGTAGAGGTCGTGGCTGTCACCCGTGCCCCAGTTGGGGTCGTCCCAGGTGTCGCGGCGGACCTCGTTGCGCAGGTCGGCGCCGACCACCCGCTTGTTCGCCTTGTAGCGGTTCACCAGGAACACCCAGTCGTCGACCCACTGCTGGGTGGACTGACCGCTGTTCCACCGCTCGTTGCCGTCCAGGGAGCAGCAGAAGCGGTAGCTGGTGGTGTGGTTGTTGAGGACGACCGCGAAGCCGTCGGCCGTGAGCGCGGCGACCACGGCGTCGTAGACCTGCAGCGGAGTTTTGCCCTTGAGCTGCGGGTTGGCGGTGACCGCCGCGTCGGGCACCGTCGTGGTGTCGTGGATCATCGCGTTGGCGAACGGCAGCCGGACGCTGTTGATGCCCAGGCCGTGGAAGTCCGACATCAGCTGGGCCATCGGCACCCGGTCCAGACCGAGCGGGATGTTGTGCGACACCTGCCCCGCCTGGTTGTTCGCCGGGTCGTCGACGTCCCCGCTGCCCTCCCAGGTGCCCTGGGCGCCGGCCCAGTTGGCCGACTTCAGCTTGAAGCGGTCTCCCTTGGCGTCGACGATGTACCGGCCTTGGGTACTCAGCGGGCCCGTCCAGGACGCGGCGAGCTGTCGTCCCGTCAGCACCGGGGCGGTGACCGCGGAGTCGGCTGCGGCGGCGACCGGCACGGCGGTGACGCCGGGCACGCCCGCGAGGACGAGTGCCGCCGCGGCGACCGCGGCGGGCAGGAAGCGGTTGACCGATCGCCGGACAACAGGAGCCGTACTGCTGGATCTCATGGTGCTTTCCCTCCAGGGGTGGGGGACGGTGGCGTCCCGGAGTGGTGCGACCGTGGATTGCTGCGGCCGGACCGTAGGGCGGTCCGGTGTCGGGGCGCGGCTGCTGGTGGTGGCGATGGGGGGTACGGCTCGTCGTCCGACGTGGCCGGTTTCCGCCGTGCACGCCCGGCGGTGACGGGCACCGGCGGCTCGGTGCGGGTGTTCGGGCCCCGGTGGCCCGCGGGGTGGTGGCGCCCTCGGGAGGAAGAGCGCCTGGATGCCCACGACGGCGCCACCGCGGGCCCATTCGTCCCAGGGGAGGGGACGCAGGGTCAGCGGGCATTTCGCGGCCGCCTTGAGCAGCGCGAGGTGTAGGCCTCCTTGATGTGCGCGCCGAAGAGGTCGCAGGTGTCGAGCCCTTCGCCGGGATGGCCCGACCGGCCCGGACGAAGGCTCCCCGCGCGGCCCGGTCCCCGTCCCGGGTGAGCTGCACGGCGCCGGCGAAGTCCGCCCCCGGATCCTCGAGGGCGCGTCGGACGGTCCGGAGGATGGCATCGGCGGAGGCGATGGCCTCGACGCGGCCGACCGCGCCGCAGTGGCAGCGCGGGCCGGACGGATCGACGCTGACGTGCCCCCTCTCGCCGGCCACTCCGTAGGCTCCGGCGAGCGGTTCACCGTTGACGACGAGACCCGATCCGATCTCCGCCCCGATGGCGATCAGGGCGAAGTTCCCGGTGCCGATGCCCTCGCCGAACCGGTGCTCGGCGACGGTCAACGCCTTGACATCGTTGTCCACGGTGCCCCGCGGCCCGGTCGCGGCCGCCACCGTCCCGACGACCGGCACGTCGCGCCGGTCCGGGAGGACGGAGTAGCGGACGCCACCCGGACGGCGGTCGACGTCCCCGGAGCCCGCGATCCCCAGGCGCCGGGTACGCTCCCTGAACTCGGTTCCGATGTCGAGGAGTTCGGCGACCAGCCCGGCCAGGAGCGCGCAGACGGCCGCAGGGCCGCGCTCGGGCCCCAGCGGACGACTGACGGTGTCGGCGCACCTCCGGGCCCGGGAGTCGCGGACCGTGCCGGGGAGCGCGTCGGCAGCGATCTTCACGCCGACGAAGTACTCACGCCCGGCGGTGACGGCCAGCGGGTTCACCGGGCGACCGGCCCCCGGCGCCGTGCGCTCCGGGGGGAGTTCGCGCGGGCAGCCGCCGACGAGGAGCGGCCTGGCGGCCTTGGTGACGGCGGTGGACGACAGGCCGGTACGGCGGACCGGTTCGACCCTGCCGACCGGGCCCTCGGCCAGCAGCATGGCGAGGACGGCGGTCTCGGCAGGCGCGGAGACCAGCGGCTGCGAGTGATTCGGAAACACGGCGGCAACGTACTCGCAATTAAATAACGTTGTCCAGTATTGATTTTCGGCCACTCCCGCCCTACGCTCTGGCCACCTTCTCCCCTGGGGACCCGCCCGTTCCCGTCCCGGGGTCGGGGCGCCGCACCGCGCCCCGCCCTTCGGCCGGTGACGTGCCGCCCGGGTCCGCTCGAATTTCGGCGTACGGAGATCAACCTGCCGGACATGGACGGCGGGACGGGCTTCCCATCGGCCTTCCCATCGGCCTTCCCGCCGGCCTTCCCGTCGGCCGGGCACAGCGGGTCGCGCCGCCGGCCGCGGCCGCCGCGGGCCGGCCGGGGTCAGCTCCGGACGCGGCTGACCCGCCCCTCGTCCCAGACCGGTTCGTCGGCCTCGACCACCCGGCCGTCCGCCCGGAAGACCAGGAAGCGGCTGAACACCCGGGCGAACCAGCGGTCGTGGGTGACCGCCACCACCGTCCCGGTGAACGCCGCCAGGGCCTCCTCCAGCGCCTCGGCCGAGATGAGGTCGAGGTTGTCGGTCGGCTCGTCCAGCAGCAGCAGCGTCGCCCCGGCCAGCTCCAGCAGCAGGATCTGGAACCGCGCCTGCTGGCCGCCCGACAGGGTCTCGAAGTTCTGCCGGCCCGCGCCCGCCAGCCCGTACCGGCTCAGGGCCGACATCGCGCGCTCCAGGTCCAGCCCGGGGCGGTCGCCCTCGCCGGCGCCCAGGATCTCGGCCGGCGTCCGGCCGGCCCACTCCGGGTGCCGGTGCGTCTGGGCGAACAGCCCGGGCCGCACCCGTGCGCCCAGCCGGCACTCGCCGGTGTGCGCCACCGTACCGGCCGCCTCCCCGCCGGCCTCGTCCAGCAGGCGCAGGAAGTGGCTCTTCCCGGACCCGTTCGACCCGAGCACGCAGACCCGGTCCCCGAAGAACACCTCCAGGTCGAACGGCCGCATCAGGCCGCTGAGTTCGAGCCCCTGGCAGGTGATCGCCCGGATGCCCGTCCGGCCGCCGCGCAGGTCCGGCGCGACCCGCTGGCGGCGTGGCGGCGCGGGCGGCGGCCCGGCCTCCTCGAACTTCGCCAGCCTGGTTTGCGCGGCGTGGTAGCGCGAGGCCATCTCGTCGCTGATCGAAGACTGCTGACGCAGCGTCCGGACCAGCTCCTTGAGCTGCTCGTGCTTCTCGCTCCAGCGCTGCCGCACCTCCGCCGCGCGCTGCCAGCGGGCCTCCCGCGCCTCGGCCCAGGTGGCGAACCCGCCACCGTGCGTCCAGGCCGTGCCGCCCTCCAGGGTGACCACCTGGCCGGCCGTGCGGCTCAGCACCTCCCGGTCGTGGGTGATCAGCAGCACGCCCTGCCGGGTCTGGGCGAGCTGCTCCTCCAGCCAGCGCTTGCCGGGCACGTCGAGGTAGTTGTCCGGCTCGTCCAGCAGCAGCAGTTCGGCCGGGCCCCGGAGCAGCGCCTCCAGGACGAGCCGCTTCTGCTCGCCGCCGGACAGCGTCGCCACCTCGCGGTACTGGGCCACCTGGAAGGGCGTGCCGAGCGCGGCGACCGTCACGGTGTCCCAGAGCACCTCGTAGTCGTAGCCCCCGGCCTCGCCCCAGTCCACCAGCGCCTGCGCGTAGCGGAGTTGGGTGGGCTCGTCGTCGGCCTCCATCATCGCGAGCTCGGCCTCGTCGAGGGCGGCGGCCGAGGCCCGCAGCGGCGGTGGCGCGACGGTGAGCAGGAGGTCCCGGACCGTCCGGTCGTCGCGCAGGCTGCCGATGAACTGCGGCATCACCGCGACCGCACCCTGGCTGCGGAACGACCCCCGCTGCGCGGGGAGTTCTCCCGCGAGGATGCGCAGCAGGGTGGTCTTGCCCGCGCCGTTGTCGCCGATGAGCGCGACGGTTTCGCCTGCCGGGACACGGAACGAGACGTCGTGGAAGAGCTCGCGACCGTCGGCGAGAACATGCCCGAGACTGGCGGCTTCGAGGTAGCCCATGCGCGGATTGTAGCGGCCGGACACTCGGTGGGCGATCCATTTTCGGCGATGCCTCCGGAGCGGGCCCGGCCGGACTGATGGATCACCAACTCTCGTTCATCAGATCATCGTTAGTCGCTCGATCGCGCAATTCACTCGCAAGTCGGAATGCCGGATAAAGGCCTTGTGCCGTTCCTTGATCTGCGGAACGGTTGTACCCGAAGGAAGCGGAACCGCAGGGCGGGCGTGATCTCCCTCCGGCTTTCCCCGTGTTCGTCCGCGCCGCCGCGCTCCTTCCGATTCCGACCCTGCCGGCCCTGCCAGGAAGGCGAGAGATATCCCATGCCGTCCGATCTCGCTTCGCACTCCGACCACCACAGCTCGCGGTCCGGTCCGGCCACCGTCGCACTCGTCGGCGCGGAATTCGGCTGGGGCAGCTCGGGGAAGCTCAGTGCCGTGCTCTCCGCCCTGCGGGACCGGCCCACCCCTCCCCTGCGGTTCGTCGGGCTGGCCTCGGGGCTGGGCCGCCCGCTGCTCGCCGAGCACGCGGTGGCCGCCTGGCACGACCTGCCCGCCGATCCCGGGCGACTGGCCCCGGCCGTCGAGGAGTTCGTGCGGTCCCAGGGGGTGCGGGCCGCCCTGGTCGTACTGGACGGCGCCGCCGCGACGGCCCTGCTGGCGGCCGGGGTGCCCACGGTGTTCGTCGACAGCCTGCCCTTCCTCTGGTCCGAGGGCGACCGGGCCGCGCTGCCACTGGACGCCACGGTGTACTGCGCGCAGAAGAGCGTCGAGCTGCCGCCCGAGTGCCTGGACCTGCTGGCCGACGCCCGGGCGCTGCGCTGGGTCGAGGCGGTCATCGCCGGGCCCCGCGGCCCGGATCCGGCGACCGGCCACCGCCGCGCCGGCCCCCGCCGCCCGTACCGGAGGGCGCTGGTCAGCCTGGGCGGGCTGCGCGCGCCGACGCTCGGCGATCCGGAGCACTACCCGCGCCTGGTCGTCCCCGCCGCCCTGGAGGCCCTCGCCGCCCACGGGGTCGAGGAGGTGCACATCGCCGGCAACCTGCCCGCCGAGCTGGCGGGCCGGCTGGTCGACGAGTCGGTCGCCCCGCCCCGGACGACCACCGGCCCGCTCGGCCACGGCGCCTTCCTGGAACGGCTGGCCGACAGTGACGTCCTGCTGACCTCCCCCGGGCTGACCACCCTCCTGGAGGCGGGCGGCCTGCGCGTCCCCACGGTCTGCCTGCCGCCGCAGAACCTCAGCCAGATCTTCAACGGCCGCTACCACGGCCAGGCGCTCGGGGCCCCGTTGCGGGTGCTCTGGCCCAAGGACGTGCTCGTCGAGGAGGAGGCGCTGGCGCTGCGCTCCGAGGGGGAGGACCACGCGCTGGAGCTGATCTACGACTCGATCGGGCGGGCCGCGCTCGGCGACGACCGCCCGGCCGTCCGCCACGCCCTGCGCGACGGCGTCCTGGAGGCGCTGCGCCGGTCCACCGCGGTCGACGACTGGGGCGCGCTCACCACCGCGGTCGGCACCGGCGGAGCGGTCCAGGTGGCCGACGCCCTGCTCGGCGTCCTGGCCGCACCGGACCGGCCCGTCTGACCGCCCGTCCCGGGCGCACCGCCCGTCACCCGCCCCGCCCGTCCCGTGAGTCGTCTGGAAGGTCCCCCCTCCGTGCGTGCACGTGATCGCTACCTCTTCATCCGGATCCTGGAAGCCTGCAACGCCGACTGCTTCATGTGCGAGTTCGCTCTCTCCCGCGATACCTTCCGCTTCTCCCGCGAGGACTTCGACGACCTGCTGCCCAAGGCCCGGGCGGCCGGCGTGGGCTACGTCCGGTTCACCGGCGGCGAGCCGCTGATGCACCCGCACGTGGTGGAGCTGGTCCGCTCGGGCGCCGCCGCCGGGATGAGGATGTCCCTCATCACCAACGGGTCGCTGCTGCCGCGGATGGCCGCCCCGCTGGCCGCGGCCGGCCTGGCGCAGGTGATCGTCAGCCTGGACGGCTCCTCGGGCGCCACCCACGACGTCTACCGGCGCTCGCCCGGGATGTTCGACAGCGGGCTCGCCGGGCTGCGCGCCGCCGCGGAACTCGGCGTGCTGCCCCGGGTCAACACCGTCGTCGGGCCGCACAACTACACCGAGATGCCCGCACTGCAGGAGGTCCTGACCGGGGCGGGGGTGCGTCAGTGGGAGCTGTCCGCGCTCAAGCTCGACCGCAGCATCACCTACCCCGACGCCGACCACGTCCGAAGCGTCTGCGATCCGATCTACGACGCCGATCCGGCCGCGCTGCTCGTCCCGATGGGCAAGCGCTTCTACGGCGACACCCCGCAGGAGCAGGAGCGGTACTTCACCGACTCCGTCACCCCGCGCGCGGCCGAACCGCTCTGCCACGTCGCGGACGACGTCATCTACGTCGACGGCAAGTACGGGCGGATGTACGCGTGCAGCTGCATCCCGCACCGGGAGGGCGACGACGGGCCGGGTGGCGCCCCGCTGCGGGAGCAGGGGGCGATCCAGCTGGACACCCCGGTCTTCCGGGCCCACGCCGAGTGGTTCCGCGAACGCGGTCCCGCGGTGTGCAACGGGTGTTCCACCACGGCCGCCGGATACAGCGACGACGTGGCGCGACTGGGGGCGGTGGGCCCGTGGCACTACTGAGCTCCGGTCCGCAGGCACCGGCCGCACCCGACCGACCGGCACCCCTGGACCCCGGCACCGACCCGGCCACGCCCACCCGGCGCACGCCCGCCGGCTCGGGGTCGGCGGCGGCCCACGGCTCGCCGCAGGGCCCCCGCGTGCTGTTGAGCGCCCGACCGGACCAGCTGGACTCGACGCTCGCCCTACGGCGGGTGGCCGCCCACCTCGGCGACCTCCGCCCGGTCGGCGCCGAGGACGTCGATCCGCCGCCGGTCGCCGCACTCGTCTGCGACGACGTGGCGAGGACGGAGCACCTGCTGGGCCTGGGCGTGCCGGTGGTGCACCTGATCTCGGGCCACCCGGTCGGCGGCCCGGCGACCGAGCACCTGCCGGCCGGCACCCCGGCGGCCGGCACCCCGGCGGCCGACAATCCGGAGACCGACGCGCCGCCGGAGCGCGCCCTGGGGCGGGTCCACCGGCCCGGGTGGCTGCCGGCGGCCGGGCCCGCCGCCCGGGGCGTCCGGCCCACCGGAGTGCTCGCGCCGCAGCGCACCGGCCGGAGCCGGTCCCGCTCGGGCACCCTGCTGCTGCTCTCGCTCTGGCGCGTACCCGCCGCCGAGGCGGAGGCCTTCGCCGGGGCGGCGCTGCCCGCCCTGGTGGCGGCCGCGCTGCACCGCACCGGGGGCTGCACCGTGGTCGCCGACACCGGGCTCGACCTGCTGCGATCCGCCCTGGGCGGCCTCACCGGGCGGCCGGGCCTGCGACTGGGCCAGGCCGCCGAGACCGACCCCGACGCGCTGCACGCCGAGGCCGGCGTGTTCCTGGCCTCCCCGGTGCTCGGGGCGCTCGCCCTCGCCCAGGCGCGGCGGGCACCGCTGGCCCTGCTACCGGCGCTCGGGCCCGCCCAGCGCGCTCTGGCCGAGCAGCTCGCCGGCGTCCTGCCCCTGCCCTCGGCCGAGGATCCCGCGGATCCGGGCCTGTGGGCGCAGTCCGGCGCCGGCGGCGCACCCGCCGCGGGCCCGTGGCACCTGCTCGACCCGGCCCTGGACGACCTGCGCGGCGCCCAGCGGGTCGCCCGCACGCTGCGCCAACTCGCGCTGGCTCCGCTGTGAGCCGCCGCCCGCCCCGATCCGCGCCCCGGACCCCACCCGGGCCCCGGGCCCGTCCTGATCCCCCCACCCCGTCCGGCCGCCGGTCCGGCCCCACCCGTCCCGGCCACCTCCACAGCCCCACCCTCAGCACCTTCACACCCGTCGACCGCGTCGTACTGGAGCCGCCATGTCCGACACCCTTCGCGAACCCACGGCTGTCACCCGCCCCGAACTGATCCGTCCCAGGGTCCCGGAGAGCGACTGGGACGACTGGCGCTGGCACATGCGTCGGCGCATCACCACCCTCGACAAGGCCCGTCAGTGGATCAACCCGAGCCCCGACGAGGAGAAGGCCATCGCCGGGGTGGCGGGCAAGTACCGCTGGAGCGTCACCCCGTACTACGCCTCGCTGATGGACCCGGACGATCCCAGCTGCCCGGTCCGGCAGCAGGCGGTGCCCGCCCTCGGCGAGCTGATGGAGTTCCCCGGCGCCGAGGTGGACCCGGTCGGTGACACCTTCTACCGCAAGACCAACCGGGTGGTGCACAAGTACCCGGACCGGGTGATCATGTTGATCACCGAGGCGTGCCCGGTCTACTGCCGCCACTGCACCCGCAAGTTCCACACGACCGACGTCGACGGCACCTACTTCCGCGACGACGAGGGCGGTTCCTACGACGAGGACCTCCGCTACATCGCCGACCACCCCGAGATCCGGGACGTCCTGCTGACCGGCGGCGACCCGCTCTCCTACCAGGACGGCAAGCTGGAGGAGATCATCGCCGGTCTGCGGGCGATCCCCAGCGTGGAGATCATCCGGATCGGCAGCCGGTTCCCCGTGCTGCTGCCCCAGCGGATCACCGACGACCTCTGCGCGATGCTCGCCAAGTACCACCCGGTCTGGCTGAACACCCACTTCAACCACCCGAAGGAGATCACCCCGGAGGCCGCGGCGGCCGTCGACCGCCTGCTGCGGCACGGGATCCCGGTCGGGAACCAGACGGTGCTGCTGCGCGGGATCAACGACGACGTCGCCACCATGCGCACGCTGATGACCGAGCTGCTGCGGATCCGGGTCCGGCCGTACTACCTGTACCACTGCGACAACGTCACCGGGGTCTCGCACTTCATGACGTCCGTCGAGAAGGGCTGGGAGATCATGGCCGGCCTGCAGGGCCACATCACCGGGTTCGGCGTCCCCCAGTACGTCCTCACCACGAAGATCGGCAAGATCCCCATCCCGCCGCCCTCCTACACCCAGATCCCCGAAGGCCTGCTGCTCCGCAACCACCGAGGCCAGGAGATGGTCGTCGACGGTTCCGCGCAGCCGATCACGGAGTCGGACACCGCATGAGCTCACTCGACAAGCGGCTCGGGCAGCGCTTCCTGCCCTACGGCGCGAACTACCTCGACTGGTCCGACATGTCGGAGCTGCGCAAGGTGATCGAGCACCAGGTCCTCTTCCGCTACCAGACCGAGACCGAGAGCATGGCCTCCCGGCTGGAGCGGACGGTGGCCGAGCGGCTGGGCGCGGGCCACGCGCTGGCCGTCCACAACTGCACGGAGGCGCTGCGGCTCGCGCTGATCTCCACCCGCCCCGCCGTCGGGGACCTCGTGTACATCCCCGCGGTCACCTTCGTCGCGGTGGCCGGCGCGGTGCTGTCCTGCGGCCTGATCCCGGTGCTCGTCGACGCCGACGACTCGCTCTCGATGGACCCGACGCTGGTGCCGCCCGACGCGCAGCGGGTGATCGTCGCCCATATGGAGGGCACCGTCGCCCCACTGCCGGCCGGGGTGCCGTACCTCGTCGAGGACTGCGCGCAGTCGCTCGGCGCCCGCTTCCCCGACGGCCGGCAGGTCGGCACGGCGGGATACGCCGGGACGTTCAGCTTCCACCACAACAAGGTCCTCACCTCGGGCGAGGGCGGCCTGCTCGTCACCAACGACGAGGACGCCTGGTCGACCATGCGCTGCTACCACGACCACGGCTCGGCCCGGGTGCCGGGCCACTACCCGACGTGGAACCAGGACGCCCACTTCGGCGAGAACTTCGTGACCAGCGAGCAGGTCGCGGCCGTCCAGTGCCAGCAGTTCCGGCACCTCGACGAGCTGCTCGCGGGGCTGGAGCGGATGTACGCCATCGCGATGGGCGAGCTGCCCGACCGGCCCGACCTGGAGGTCCGGCCGCGGGCCGCCGGCGACGTCAAGGTCAGTCTGCGGTTCCGCTGCGAGAGCCGGGAGTTGCGGGACGCCGCGGTGGCGGCGCTCAGCGCCGCCGGCATCGCCAACTGGACGCTCGGGAAGTACCTGCTGCCCGACCACCCGGTGCTCACCGGCCGCCGTTCGCTCTACCGCGACGGCTTCCCGTGGAACCACGCCCCCGACGTCCCCCTGGCCCTCAGCCACGACGGCTTCGCCCGGACCAGGGACGTCCTGGACCGCACGCTGTGCGTACCGCTCTCCCCGGAACTGCCCGAGGAGGAGCAGGCCCTCGCGGCCAAGGCCGTCCGCCAGGTGCTGGAGTCGGTGTGAACGACACCGAGGTGCTGCTGATGGTGGACGACCGGCCGTCCTCCTTCACCCGCTACGCCGCCCGGGAACTGGCCGACCGGCTGGTCCTGCTGCGGTTCGCCGAGACGCGCCAGGACCTCTCGGAGGACTACCTCCTCGAAACCGCGCACCTGCCAGCCTTCTGGGTGCGCGAGGGCGCGGCGCCGGCCCAGGAGGCGCAGCGGTACCGGCAGTGGGCGGCGGGGCTGCCCGTACCGCCCACCCGGTTCTGCAACCCGTCGGAGCCCCGGCAGGCGGCGGCCCAGCGGTTCGCGGCGCTGGCCGGCCTCCCGCACCTGACGGAGCAGCAGGTGACCCTGGTCCGGGACAAGGCCGTCATGAAGGAGCGCTTCCGGCAACTCGGACTGCGGACGGCGGAGTTCGCCCGGGTGCGGTCGGGCGCCGAGATCGGGCGGTTCGCCGACCGGCACGGCTGGCCGGTGGTGCTCAAGCCGGTGGACTCGTTCGCCTGCGTGGACACCTACCGGCTGGCCGGGCCGGGGGACCTCACCGGGATCGACCTCGGCGCCCGGCGCTGGATGGTGGAGGAGCACCTCGGCGGCACCGAGTGGGAGGTGTGCGCGATCGTGCTCGGCGGCGAGGTGCTGGACGCCTGGCCGAGCGCGATGCCCTGCCGCCCGCTGGACATCGTCGACGGCGCGATGAACGCCAACATCAGCGTCGGCACCGGCGACGGGCCGGCGGTCGACGTGCGGGCGCTGGTCCAGCGCGTCATCACCGGGATGGGCATCGACCACGGGTACGCCCACATGGAGTTCTTCCTGATCGACGGCGAGGTGTACGCGGGCGAGATCGGTGTCCGGCTGGCGGGCTGCGAGATCCCCGCCAACCACGGGCACGCGTACGGCTTCGACGTGTTCGGCGCGACGCTGGCGGTCTACCTCGGCCGCCGGCCGGAGCTCGACTACCGCGAGCGCCGCTGCGCGGGCGACCTGCTGCTGCCGCTGCCCGGGTCCGGGACGATCCGGAGGATCACCTCCCGGGAGGAGCTCCTGGGCCTGCCCGGGGTGGTCGACGCCGTCCTCAAGGTCGGTGCCGGTGATCGGGTGGCGGCCCGCCGGGCCTCCCACAACGCCTCGGGGTACGCCCATGTCGTGGGAGGGTCGGTCGCGGAGGTGGAGACCCGGATGCGCGAGGTGCTCGACCGGTTCACCATCGAGGTGGTACCGGCCCGGGAGGCCGATGCCGTCCCCACCTGACCCCGCCGGGCCGGCCGCCCGCGCGGCGGCCCGGCGCCCGACTCCGCCGCCCCCTACGGCTGTTGAACGGAGACCGACCGCGTGACCCTCCCCTCCGGCGGCCTGCCGCGCCGCTTCCTCGACCTGCTCACCCGACCCCTGGTGGCCGGGCCGGCCTGGTGGAGCGTGGTCTCCAGGCTGCCGGTCTACCTGATGTCGCTGGCCCTCGTCCTGACGGTCCGTGAGCAGGGCGGCGGCTACGCCCAGGCCGGCCTGGTGGCCGCGCTGTACACGCTGGGGATGGCGCTCGGCAGTCCGCTGATCGCCCGCCACCTCGACCGGCGCGGACGGGCGGCGGTGCTGACAGCGACCGCCCTCGCCTACCCGGCGGCGCTCACCGTGCTGGTCTGGTTCACCCACCCCGGTGGCTGGGCCCAGCCCGCCGCGGCGGTCGTCGCCGGGGCGGTGCTGCCGCCGGCGAACGCCTGCATGCGCTCGCTCTGGGCGCGGCTGCCGCTGCGGGAGGAGGAACGCGAGACGGCCTACCTCTGGGAGGCCCTGCTGACCGAGGTGCTGGTGATCAGCGCACCACTGATGCTGGCGGCGCTGATGCTGGTCGGCTCGGCGGGCCTGGCGCTCACCACGGTCGCCGTGATCGGCGGCCTCGGCACGCTGGGGCTCGCGCACACCCGGCTGCCGGTCGGTACCGAAGCCGCGGTCACCGAAGCCGCCGGTACCGAAGCCGCGGTCACCGGAGGCCGCGACTCCGAAGCGGCCGGTACCGGGGGCCCCGGCGCCGCCGGCACCCGCGCCGACGGCGCCGGCGCGGCCCACCAGGACACCGGCCCGTCCCGGTCCCCGGCCGCCGCCGGACCCGCCGACCGGAGTGACCCGCGCCGGCTGCTGGGCCCCCTGCGGGAGCCGGCGCTGCTGGCGCTGACCGCCGTGATGGCCCTGTCCGCGGTGCCCATCGGCCTGCTGACCCTGGCCATCCCGGCCTTCGTCGACCGCCACGGGGCTCCCGGCGGCGCCGGCGTGGTCTACGCGTGCTGGGGGGTCGGCAGCGCCGTGGGCGCCCTCTGGCTCGGCCGCTCGCAGTCCGAGGTGGCGCCGCAGACGCGCTTCCCCCGGCTGCTGCTGGCCTACGCCCTCGGGACGGGTCTGACCCTGCTCGCCGGTTCCCAGCTCGGTCTCGCGCTGGCGCTGGCCGTGGGGAGCGCACCCATCGCGCTGGTCTCCGCCACCGAGATGACCCTGGTGAGCACAATCGCCGACGGCCGCTCCCTGGCCGAGGCGTTCACCTGGGCCTCGCTCGCCACCGTCCTCGGTGACGCGCTGGGCCAGCAGGCCGGCGGGCTGCTGATGGACCCGCTCGGGCCGCGCGCGGTGTTCGCCGTGGCGACCGGCACCGCCCTGGCGGCCGCCGCCCTGGCCTTCGTATGCCGGGGATTGCTGACCCGGCGGGCGGCGCCGATGGTGGAGTGCGCGGTATGACCGCCGGACCCTCCGGCCGCGGCCCCCCGGCCGCCCGCGCAGCGGCCCGCCGGCCCGTCGCACCCGCCGTCCCATCCGTCCTTCCCACGCCCCAGAGGTGGTCCACCATGAACGCCGCCCCCGCCGACCGACGGCCCGACCAACGGCCCGACCTGCCCGGTCCGGCCGCCCTGTTCCGCACCGTCACCCGGCACCAGTTACCGCGGGCCGTGCGGGAGTTCCTGGACTCCCCGCAGCTCCTGCCGGTGCCGGTGCCCACCGACGACCGCGCCGACCTGGCGCAGAGCGTCGAGCTCGCCGGCCGGCTGTACGGCGGCCGGCGGCAACCGCACCCGCTCGACTTCGGGATCGTCCTCGGCGCGGCCGAGCTGCCCGAGGGGCTCGCCGAGCTGGCCCGACCGCTCGCCCGGACATGGGTGGCCGAGGAGGAGTTGGCGGACGTCGCGTCGTTCCGGGCGCGGCACAGCGGTTCGCTGCTGCTCGTCGGCCGCTACGACCGGCTCACCCTCGACCCCGTCCGGGACCTGCTGCTGGACACCTACCGCGGCCGGCCGCACGGGCTGACGCTGCTGAGCGGCCGGGACGACGCCTCGGTCGGCTGGAACATCGCCAAGCAGTACGCCGAACCGGCCCTCGACGTCGACGCGCTGGGCCTGTTCACCGACACCGACCGGCCGCCCCGGCTGCCCGGGGTCCAGGTCTTCGACGACCGTGACTTCGAGCGCGAGGACATCCAGGCCCGGATCCTCGGCACCCGGTGGCGGCGGGTGGCCTTCCAGGGGCACGGCAAGGACGACAGCGTCAACCTCGGCGAGTTCACCATCTGCGGCCTCAACGGCACGGCCACGGCCGTGCCCGGGCTGCTCGGCCCGCGCTGCGCCTACGGGCTGCCCTGCTACAAGCCCGAGGACAAGCTCGTCCCGCTCAACCGGGTGGAGGCCGTGGAGCTGGTGCTCAGCGCGTGCAACAGCGGCCCGCTCGCGGACCTCGCGCTGTACGACCCCAAGTACCAGCTGCTGCTGAACGCGCTCGACGGCCCGGCCCGCACGGTGGTCTCGGCCGTGTCGGTGCACGACTCCGACCGGCCGGAGAACGTCGCCTGGATGCACGGCGCCCTGGTCGGCGCGGACTCCGTCGACACCCTCAACGCCAGCCTGGCCGGCTCGCACCCGTACCCGGCGTTCATGCGCTTCGGGCTGCCGTCGGCGCCGGAGGACACCCCGCCGCCGCCCGCCCCGGCGGACCACCGCCCCGACCCGCTGCTGCTCACCGTGGGCGCCCGGCTCACCGCCTACCTCGGCTCGGAGCTGCTGCCGCACAACCACCCGCTGCGGCCCCGGCTGACCAGGCTCGCCCGGAAGGTCGACCTCTGGGTGGCGCGGCCGACCCATCTCGCCGACCAGTCGCCCGAGCAGATCCACGGCTCGCTGACTGCCGACCTGCAGTCCCTCGACCACGTGATCACCGAACAGGTCGCGGCCAACCCCGAGCACGAACTGATGAACTACCCGGCGCACTTCGGTGACCGCAGCAGCCTGGACCCGCAGGTGCGCGAGGTCACCTGCCACTGCGGCCGCCCCGCCCAGGAGTTCACCCGGCGCGGCCTGCTCCCGCACATCCTGGACACCACCTGCGCCGTCTGCATGCGCTGCGGCGACGTCACCTTCCGGCTCCCCGACTCCCCCGCGCTGCTCGCCCACGCCCCCGACGAGGTCGAGCAGGGCGGGGTGCTGGAGATCCGGGCCATGGTCACCGCGACCCGGAGCGGCCCCGTCCGCCTCGGCCTCTTCGTCCCGAGCTACCTGCGCGAGGACACCACGGTCGAGCCGGTCACCACCCGGCTCCGGCTGACCGGCGGCCGGCCCGAGGAGGTGGGGTTCCGTGTGCGGTTCGCCGCCGACACCGCCCCGCAGGCCTACTACTTCACGGTGTTCGCCGTGCAGGACCTCGCCGTCTCGACGGCCCGGCGCCACTTCGGGGTCGTCCCCCGCAGCGCCTGACCCACCGCACAATCCAAGGAGAACCATGGAGAGCCAGACCAAGCCGGCGATCGAACTGATCGAGCAGAACGGCGAGGTGACCCTCAGCATCGGCGGCGAGCAGGCCATGCAGGCCTGGGAGCGGGACCTGATGTGGGCCAGCGCGGACATGCTCTGCGAGTACGGCCAGGACTTCTACGAGGTGGGGCTGGGCCTCGGCCTGTCCGCGCTGCGGATCGCGGGCAACCCGGCGACCCGCCGGCACACCGTGCTGGAGCTCTTCGACGAGGTCGAGGACCTCTTCCGGGCCCGCCACCCCGAGCTGCCCGGCAACCTCGCCATCGAGCGCGGCAACTTCTTCCAGCGGATCTTCGAGCTGCCGTCCGAGAGCATCGACGGGATGTTCTTCGACCCCGCCCTCGACATGGACGTCTGGACCGACGCCGAGCTGTGGGCCAGGACCATGCCCGAGGTCGTCCGGGTGCTGCGCCCCGGCGGAGTGTTCATCCCCTTCTTCAGCACCAAGCCGGAGCTTCGCTGGCAGTACCTGCCGCACTTCCGCTCGATCCGGGTCGAGCGGCACCCCTTCGTCGCCTACGACACCACCGAGTACACCCACGGCGGCACCAGCGGTGACGCCTTCATCCAGTGCTTCCTCAAGGACTGACCGGTCCACCGCTCCCCCTCGGCCGGTCCGGCCCGTGACCGCCCCGCCGGCCGACCCCCACCCACCCCGCGCACCGGCGCTGTTCCGGAGGTACCTCCCCCCATGAGCATCACCCTGACCAACGGCTCCCGCCCCGACCTGGGCATCCGGTCGGTGTTCCTCGCCGGCCCGTTCATCCAGCTCCTGGACCCGGAGACCGGAGAGATGTCCGCCGAGTCGCGGGCCCCGTTCGACATCCTGATCAAGCACTTCGAGTCGCAGGGGCTCGCCGTGCACAACGCCCACCGGCGCGAGGCCTGGGGGGCGGAGCTGATGCGGCCGGAGCAGTGCACGAAGCTCGACCAGGACGAGATCCGCAAGGCCGACGTGTTCGTCGCCCTGCCCGGCCACCCGGCCTCGCCGGGCACCCACATCGAGATCGGCTGGGCCAGCGCCTTCGACAAGCCGATCGTGCTGCTGCTGGAGCGCGACCGGGAGTACACCTTCCTGGTCCAGGGCCTGCACACGGTGGCCTCGGTGGAGTACGTGGTTCACACGGACCTCGCCGCCGGCCTGGCGGCCGTCGACCGGGCGGTCGACCTGGCGGTACTGCGGCAGCGGGAGGGCAGCGGCACCCGGTGACCGTCCTCCGACCGACTCCCGGTCCCGTCCCGTCCCGCACCCCGGGCCGGGACGGGACCCGTCCGGCCGTGCCGCCGCACCGCCCGGCCGGACGGCCGCCGTCCACCGGCGCCCCGGGCCCGTCCGTGCGGCCGTCCCCAGACCCGTCCCCGGGCCACGGCTCCCGGGCGGCCCCCGCGGACTGCCCGCCGGGCCGCCCACCGGGCCGCCCACCGGGCCGCCCACCGGACCGGCTGCTGGCCGCGCTGCTCGCCTGCCTGGCGCTGGTCGCCACCGCGACGGGCTTCGCCCCGCCCGGCCGGGAGCGGTCCGCCGAACCGGCCGGCACACCGGCGGCGGCCGCCTACACCGTCGCGCTGACCGGGGACTCCTCGGGCGCCCGCTGGACCGGCCACGAGCGGGTGAGCTTCACCAATGTCTCGGCGCAGCCTCTCCCCGAGGTCTACCTGCGGCTGTGGGGCAACGCCCACGGGGGCTGCCCGGCGCCGGCCGTCACCGTGACGCGCCTGGTCGGGGGCGCCGCGGCCACCCTGTCGGCCGACTGCACGGTGCTGCGGGTCGCCCTGCCGGCCCCGTTGCACCCCGGGGGCCGCCACAGCATCGGCTTCGACCTCGACCTCAGGGCACCGGAACTCGCGGACAAGGCCGGGCGGTTCGGGCGGCACGGGGCGTACAGCCACTTCGGCAACGCCCTGCCGGTGCTCGCCGTGCGGGACGCCGACGGCTGGCACCTCGACCCGTTCACCGACACCGGGGAGTCCTTCTACGCGCTGGCCGCCGACTTCACCGTGGTGCTCGACCACCCGGCGGCCCTAGGGGTCCCGGCCTCCGGAAGCTCGTCCGACGGCCCGGGCGCCGCCGGACGGACCGTGACCACGGCGACGGCCCGGCAGGTGCGTGACTTCGCCTGGTCCGCGGGCCCGTTCGAGAGGAGTTCCGCGGTCTCGGCCGGCGGGGTCAGGGTCACCGTGCACGCGGTGGCCGGAGTCGGTGCGGCGGATACCCGGACCATGCTCGGCCTCGCCGTGTCCGCGCTGGACACGCACGCCCGCGCCTTCGGCGGCTACCCGTACGCGGAGCTGGACGTCGTGCTGGACGACGACCTCTGGTTCAGCGGCATGGAGTACCCGGGCTTCGTCCTGGACCGGGTGAAGACGACCGCCCACGTCCACGAGATCGCGCACCAGTGGTGGTACGGCATCGTGGGCGACGACCAGTACCACCAGCCCTGGCTGGACGAGTCCTTCGCCGAGTACGCCACCGACCTCGCCCTCGGCCGGGACGGCGCGGACTGCTGGAGCCGCGTCGCCT
Organism: Kitasatospora sp. NPDC005751; assembly: GCF_040630835.1. NCBI lineage: Bacteria > Bacillati > Actinomycetota > Actinomycetes > Kitasatosporales > Streptomycetaceae > Kitasatospora > Kitasatospora sp. NPDC005751. The sequence goes on along the minus strand of NZ_JBEXYC010000005.1, from coordinate 209,239 downwards.
GGTCCGCCCCCGAGGAGCGGATCACCAACGGCATGGCCTACTGGGACGAGCACCCCGACCGGTACGGGGTGGTGGTCTACGACTACGGCGCCTGCGCGCTGCACGACCTGCGGCGGCTGATCGGCGCGGACGCGATGGCCCGCCTGCTCCACGGCTACACCCGCGCGCACTGGTACGGCGTGAGCGGCACCCCCGCGTTCCTGGCCGCCGCCGGGGCCGCCACCGCGGAGGACCTGGCCCCGTTCTGGGCGGCGCACCGGATCGGCGTCTGAGCGGCCCCGGCGCTCCGGAGCGGCTCGGCCAAAGCCCGGAGCCGCTCAGGCAGGAGCCCGGGGCCGCGCCCGGGCTCCTGCCCGGCCCCGGTCAGGAGACCAGGCTCTGCTCCTCCAGTTCCGTCAGCGTCACGGTGCACAGGCCGCCGCGCTCGGCCTTCACGTTCGTCACCTTGAGCTGGGTGCCCGGCAGCAGGATGAACTCCTCCTCGCCGGTGAACGCGGAGTAGCGCTGGATGCCCGCGGCCCGGACGGGGAGCACCTCGAACAGCGTCCGCCTGCCCCGGCTGCCGAGGAACCCCTTCGCCACGCCGAGCTCGGAGGTGCAGGAGGAGACGCCCCACCAGGTGACGGTCCGTCCGAGCGGGTACTGGGCGCGCAGGTCCAGCGAGACCCCGCGCCAGAGCGGCTCGGTGCGGGCCGGGAGCTGCGACACCGCCGAGAACAGCAGCCGTAGGTACGGGAGGTACGGCACGACCCGGCTCCGGTCCGGTGCGCGCAGGATGGCGTTGATCTCCCGGTAGAACGCGGACTCGCAGGTGTAGAGGTAGAGCGCCGAGATGGCCTCGGCGGAGAGCCCGCCGGCCGCCGCCTCCTCCGCCCGCCTGCGGCCGAAGGCGTGCGACCGCTCGACGTGCCGGTCCAGACCGGACAGCAGCGCGGCCACCGGGGCGACGGCCGCGCGGAAGTCCATCAGCGGGGTGTCGAACACCCCGGTGATCGCGGGCAGGACGAGCCCCTCGTCCTTGACGCTCGCGAGCCGCTCCAGGTAGAGCTGGTGCAGCTCCATGGTGGAGGTGATGAACGCGCCCATGCGTTCGGCGAGATCGCCGCCCTCCCCGCCGCCCTGCGCCGCGCCCTCGTTCCACCCCTTGGCCGGCAGCCAGTCGATCCCCTCGGCGCCCAGCGAGGCGAGCGCCGCGTTCACCATGGCGAAGTGGTCGCCGTCGCAGAAGATGTCGCCCTGCGCGGCCGGGTTGGCGTGGTCGATGTGCCGGACCTCGACCCCGGGATACTTCTGCTGGAGCCGGAGCACGACCTTCTTCAGGCTACGGGCGTGCGCGCCCCACCACGCGAAGACGACGCCCCGGTCCTCCTCGTCCTCGGCGTCCTGCTTGGCCCGGAGGATCTCCTCCACGATCCGCTCGGCGACCGGGCGCCAGAACGCGGTGTGCCGGTCGGTCGCCGTCGACCCGTCGCTGCTCGCGGTGAGCGCCGCGTTCAGCAGCAGCACGCCCTGGGTGAGCATCGCCTGGAACCACTCCGGCGGCTGCACGGTGTCCTGTTCCTTCAGCAGCCCGCGTATGTCGGCGATCGGCGTCTTCTTGGGGATGCCGTGCTTCCACATCGCCGCCGCCTTGATGATGCAGCGGATGCTGACCACCCGGCCGAACTGGCTGTCCTTCCAGTCGTGGAAGGTGTTGTCGAACATGGCGATGCCGGTGGCGCTCTCCGGCCGCGGGTACGGGTTCTGGCCGAAGACGACGACCTTCCACTTGTGCGGCGCGTTGGGCTTGAGCGCCTGGAAGGTCAGCTCGCGGACGGGGACGACCTCCGGGCCGCGCCCCGGGCCGATGAACGCGGCCGCGTCCGGCTGGGCCTCGATGACCGGCTTCAGCAGCGGAAGCCACGGTTCACCGCCGCCCTTGAAGAGCTCCGCGAGCGCCAGCGGGTCGGTCGGGTCGGTCGGGGCGGACGGCGCGGGGGCGTGGGCATCGCTCATGGTGGTGTGACTCCGTACAGCCGTGGTTCGGCGGACGTGACGGGGCGGCCGGACGGACCACCGCCGGGTGCCGGCGGTCGTTCGGTGAGGGCCCGTCACCTCCGCGGCGGACTCCACTGTTGTACCGGCCCGGTCCGACAGTCGGCCGTCCGGACCCGTCGGCCCGCTTCCACGCACCGCCGGTGCGGCACGCACCCGTTGTCGCCCTGTCAGTGGTCGGCGATAGCGTCGTCACCAGTTCGAGGAACCGTGTCCCGAAGGGGAGTGGAGCATGACCACCGATCGCCCGCAGACGCCGCTCAGGGTCGTGTTGACCGACCTCAACGCGCCGGTCGTGGAGGCCTGGCGAGCCGCGTTCGCCGACACTCCGGAGATCGAGATCCGCCGGGGGTCGATCCTCGACGAGGTCGTCGACGCCTGGGTCAGCCCGACCAACTCCCGCGGCCGGATGGACGGCGGGGTCGACGCGGCCGTCAAGCGGCACCTGGGCGCCGGCATCCAGTTGCGCGTGCAGCGGGCGATCCGGGACCGCTTCGCCGGGGCGCTGCCGGTCGGGAGCGCGGTGTGCGTGCCCTCCGGCGCCACCAACCCGGCGTTCCTGATCTCCGCTCCGACCATGCAGGAGTCCTCGCAGAACGTGAGCGAGACCCTGAACGTGGCCCTGGCCTGCGCCGCCGCGTTCCAGGCCGTCCACCGGCAGAACACGGCGGCGCCGGGCAGCATCCGCTCGGTCGCCCTGGTCGGCATGGGCGCCCGGACCGGCCGGGTACCGGCCCGGGTCTGCGCCAACCTGATGTGGACGGGTTACACCCTGTTCAACGACCACACCTTCGAGGACGACGACGACCTGCGCGCCACCATCACCGCACAGCTCCACGACCTGGAGAGCGCGCCCCCCGCGCAGCGGATTCGCATCACCCCGCCCGCCCGCCGCACCGGCCGCCGCTGACCGGGGGCGCCCGGCTCCCCCGCACCCTCCGTGACGACGAGCGCCCGGACCGGCCGCCGGGCCGGCCCGGTCCGCCGCGCCGCGCTCGCGGAGTCCGGCCGACCCCGGCAGGCTGGAAGGGGGGACCGAATGGCGTCGCACCGTTCAGGAGGAGCCATGGACGCGGCCGAGCTGACCGGGACCTACACCTACCGGAGCTTCCTGGAGCTGCCGGACCCGGTCCAGGACTTCAACAGACTGCGGTTCGCGCAGTTGGAGCTGAGACTGACGGCCGCGCCGGACGGCACCGTCAGCGGCCTGCTGGTCTTCCCGGCGCCGCCGGGCACCGAGGCCCAGGCCATGGTCATGACCGGCCAGGTGTCGGGCTCCTCGCCGGTGGCCTTCACCCTGACCGGCAAGGGCCGGCCCGGCACCCCGATCTCGGACTTCCACTACGACTACGACGGCGTCATCCTGCACCACTGGGACACGGGGGTGAACCAGCGGACCACTCTCGCCGGCACCGTCCTGCGCGCCGAGCCCCACGGCACCGGCGAGAACCTGGCCCCGGCCGGCCAGACCGCCGGCTTCCTCGCGGTGAAGCGCAACGCCTGACCTACCCCGGCCGGGTCCGGCAGGACCTGCTCCCACCACGGCCGGGCCGATCTGCCACCGGCCCCGCCGTTCGAGGCCCGTTCGTCCAACTCCCTCCGCCTACAGGACAACTGAGTTACCGCCAGTCATGCTCATGCTCGCAGGAGCTGTCCAGGCGCAGGCCCTACTATCGGTGGCGACACACGACTGACACCGCGTCGGCGAGTCGTCCACCGTCACGCCTGCCCCACCAGCCACCCCTGCAAGGGAGCACCGTATGCCCCGGAGCCGGAAGCTCCATCGCCTCAGCAATCCCGACACCAGCGAGCGGCACGCCCAGCGGATGCTGTTCCGCCACCTCCGCGACGACACCAACGCGAACCGCGGCCGGATGGCCAAACGGGTGCGCGAGCTCCAGCTCCTCCTGGCGATGGACCCGGTCGAGTTCGAGCAGCTGATAGCCCGGCTGATGGAGGCCATGGGCATGAAGGTCGAGCTCACCGCCCGCTCGCGGGACGGCGGGGTGGACGTGCGCGGGATCGACACGGATCCCTTCCGCGGCGGAAACGTGATCGTGCAGGTCAAGCGGTACCGGGACACCGTCACGCCGTCGGCCGTGCGGGACCTCTACGGCACGCTCCAGCACGACCGGGCCGCGACGAAGGGCGTCCTGGTCACCACCAGCCGGTTCGGCCCGAGCTCGCACCAGTTCGTGGCGGGCAAGCCCATCACCCTGATCAACGGCGCCGAACTGGTCGGCCTGCTCAAGCACCACGGTTTCCACGAGGTGTTCGCGGCCGCGCACCACGACCGCGCCGATGACCGTGCCGGTGACCAGGGCGGCGACGGCCTGTCCGGGATCGAGCTGGCCACCGAGCCCGCCCGGCTCCTCCTGCACTGGACCGGCGAGGAGGAGTACGACATCGCCGCCCTGGTGTGCCAGGGGAACAGGGCGCTGTCGGACGAGCACCTGGTCTTCTACAACAACGCATCCACACCGGACGGTTCGGTCCGGCTGGTGACCGGCTACGGCGACGCGAACGCCTGTCTGATGGTGGACTTCGACGCGCTCCCCGCCGACGCCGACCGGCTCGTCATCGTCGCCGCGGCCGACACCGCGAACCGTCCGAGCGCCACCATGGCCGGGTTCGCCGGACCGGCGCTGATCCTCGAAGCCGGCGCCGACCAGGCTCCGGCCGTCGTGCACCTGGCCGACGGCGCCGAGACCAACACCGCGATGCGCCTGGGCCGCTTCGACCGCGACAGCGCCGGGAACTGGGACTTCACCCCCGCCCTCGCCGGCTACCAGGGAGGACTGCACCAGGCCGTCGTCGCCTACGGCCTGGAGGTCGAGGACGCGTAGCCCCCGCCCGCCCCCGCCCCCGCCCCCGCCCCCGGCGTCACGCCGACGGATGGGCCTGGGCCACCAGGGCCGCGACCAGGCCCGCCGTGGCCAGCAGGAGGAGGGCCGCCGTCCAGGGGCGGCGGGCCCAGGCGGCCACGGCCGCCAGGACGAGGACGGCGGCCATCTCGTAGCCGATGAAGTCGCCGTCCCGCCGGTGCAGGCGGCGGATCGCCTCCTGCCCGGCCGGGCCGTCGTACGACCGGGCCCAGCCCTCCAGGCCGGAGTCGAAGAGCCGGGCGACGAGCGCCCCGGCGACGAGCAGCAGCAGCAGGAGGCCCAGGGCCACATCGGCCCCGGTGCCGGTGCGCGCGGGCCGCCGCAGGCGCCCGGGGCGGGAGGGGGTCTCGTCCATCCGGCGATTCTGCCAAGCCGCCCGGCCGGATTCCTGAGTACCCGTACTCATCTCCGGGCGCGGGCGGGATCATGGCCGGATCCGCCGGGCGGGGCTGCCGCGACGGGCATCGTGTCCCTACGCTCAACCGTCATGCGTATACCCGCCCCCGCACTGAGGCGCGTGCGCCTCATCGCCGTCATCGCCCTGTTCCTCGGCCTGCTGGGCTTCGGCCACCCGGCCTCCGCCGCCGAGCCCCCGCCGCCGTTCACCTTGAGCGTGGACCACCCCGTCGTGACTCCCGGCCAGGTCGGCACGCTGACCGTGACCTTCACCAATCACCAGGCCAGTGACGTGCAGTTCCTCTACGTGACGACCTACGCCTCCGAACAGACCTCACCGACCCCGGCCGGCTCGCGTCCGGAATTCGTCTCCTGCACCGGTGACGCCAGCGCGTGCGGGTTCGAGCAGACCATGTCGTACTTCAACATGACCGCCCCCGTCGTGCCCATCGCCCCTGGCGAGAGCCGCAGCGTGCGGCTCGCCTACCGGTTCACTCCCGAGTCCGACTGCCACAGCCCCTCCGTCGTCGCCTTCGGCGTCCTCTACTTCTACTACGAGTACGCGCAGGGCACGCAGACCTACGAGGGCAGGCAGTGGATCGAGGCGGGCGGCAGCCCGACCATCGCCATGACCTGCCCGGCCGCCGCGTAGCACGGACGCGCCCCCGGGGCCGGACCCGACTCGGGTCCGGCCCCGGGGGCGGGGGCGGGGTCAGGGCCGGATCGCGGACCAGGTCGCGGGCAGCGCGTCGAACCAGCCGATGACGCGGCCGCCGGGATCGTGAACCGACCGGGCGTTCGCGACGGGCGCGACGTACAGGTCGTCGACCCGGCGGGCCAGGGCGGCGATGGCGACCTGGAGCTGCATCCGGGCGAGGGCGGCGCCCGGGCAGTGGTGGGTTCCCATGCCGAAGCCGAGGTGGGCGTTCTCGCCGCGCCCGATGTCGAAGCTGTCCGGGTCGGTGAACGCGCGCTCGTCCCGGTTGGCCGCGCAGAGCGCTCCCACCGCGACCTCGCCGCGGCGGATCAGCGTACCGCCGACCTCGACGTCCTCCGAGGCGTAGCGGGGGAAGGTCGAGGTGCTGTGGAACGGCGTGAAGCGGATCAGTTCCTCGACGGCGGAGGGTACGAGGTCCGGCCGGTGGCGCAGCCGCTCCAGCTCGGAGCGGTGGTGCATCAGCGCGCGTACGAAATTGGACAGCATCAGAACGGTGTTCTGGAGCCCGGGCAGGAGCAACCGCAGTGCGGCTGTGACCAGTTGGCGGTCGGAGAGCCGCTCCTCGCCCTCGCCGCGGGCCCGGATCATGGCGCTCAGCAGGTCGTCGGCGCTCCGCCCGGCCGGGTCGCGGGCGGCGATCAGCTCCGCCAGCCGGCGGGCGAGGGCGCGCCGGTCCTCCTGGTCCGCCCCGGACGGGGGCGACGCGGTGGTGGCCGCTCCCAGCAGCCTGGCCCGCACCCCGGGGCGTTCCCCGGCGGGTATCTCGAGCAGTTCACAAAGGACCTCGGCGGCAAGGGGTTTGACGAATCCGGCCATCAGATCGGTGGTCGCCCGGGCACCGGGCGGCCCGCCACGGTCGAGCCGGCCCAGCCCGTCCAGCAGCTCGTCGGCGATCTTCTCGGTCGCCCCGCGCAGCCGCTCGATCTGCCGCGGCTTGAGGCCGCCCCTGGTCACCCTGGTCACCTGCGCGGAGGTCGGCGCCGGCTCCCGCCCGGGTGCTGCCGCCGTGCTCGCGCCGGTGACGGCGACCGGGCAGCGCGCGGCCGCGTCGGCGGCCGGACCGGCTCCATCGGGCGGGGTGGCCGGGTCGGCCGGCGGGGTCAGCCCGAAGCGGCTGTCGGTCAGGATCCGGCGGACGTCGGCGTACCGGGAGCAGAGCCACGCCGAACCGAGGTCCCTGACCTCGACCCGGCCGAGCCCCTCGGTGTCCCGCAGGCCGGCGTAGCGGTGGTCGAGGTCGAGGAGGTGGGGCTCCCCGAAGGGGTAGCGAAGCACCTCCGGTGCGGATTCGGGGTGAGTCACCGTTCGTTCCTTCCTGCGACGCGACGGGCTCGGGCGGCGTGCGTGAGGCGTGCGGGAGGTGTGCGGACCGCGGGCGTTCAGGAGCGCGGCGCGACCTGCCAGCCGAAGCCGTCGTCGTCGCCCGAGGCCCCGCGGCTCCCGGCGGCCGGGGCGGCGGCGGTCGCCACGAGGCGGGCGGGCGACCGCCGCATGTCCGAACCGGCCTTGGTGCCAGCGAAGTTGCTCATGGTCCTGCCTCCGGGGGGTGCGGCGTGGGTGTCGGAAACCTGTATACAGGGGCTTTCCGGGCTGGTCAGCAGATTGCACCGGCCTCGGGCCGACATGGCAGGGACAGTCCGTCCGGGCGCCGGGAGGCCGGTTCAGGCCAGGCCTTCGGGGGTGCAGGAAGTGACCACTACCGCCCGCTCCGACCCGGGCCACAGCATGGGACCAGTCAGCAGCCCGCTGACGACCACCAGCCGAAGGAGACTGCGATGTCCGCGTTCGAGGAGCTTGAGGAACTGGTCAACACGATGGCTGCCGCCGAGCCGGCCGAGGTCGACGAGGACGGCCTCGGCGACGTGGCGTGGAAGGTCTCGTACTCGACCTTCTACAACAACTAGCAGTGCCGGCAGGGGCACTCGCCGCACCGCGCCGGAGGACCTCCTCCGGCCGGGCGACGGGTGCCCCTGCCTCGTCCGCCGCACCGTACCCCTACCGTCCGTGCGCGATGTGCGCCTGCGGATCCGCCCGGCGGGTCCCCGTCGATCCGAGGAGCTCGACCATGAACTTCGTCATTCCGGACGAGAAGGTCCAGCAGGGCGTCAAGGTCCTGCTGGACGACTACGTCCTCGTCAACAGCACCGACACCTTCGTCATCACCTACACCCCGGACAGCCGCGACCCGGCGGCCTGGCTGGCGCTCGCGCTCCGGCACCGGGGCTTCACGGCGCCGATCGTCCCGATGCGCAAGCTGGAGGACCCGGAGTTCGCCGGGCGCCTGGAGGCGGTGCTCCCCGACCCGGAGACGCTGCCGGGCCGTCTGGTGATCCTCACCCTGGAGCGCGACACCATGTCGCACTTCAACGTCTTCGAGAACGCGCTGCGGAGGTTCGGCGGCGACCGCACGATGATCCTGCGGATCATCAGCGCCTCCACCGCGTTCTTCACCAAGTCCCTCAACCTGGCGCCGGCGCAGCTGACCCGGTTCAACGCGACGCTGCTGGAGCGGGTGAAGCCGGCCCGCAAGGTGCGGGTCACCAGCCGGGGCGGCACCGACCTGACGATCGAGCTGGACGCGGACAAGTACCACTGGATCAGCAACCGGGGCGTCTGGCGGCCCGGCGGCTTCACCATCCTGCCGGCCGGCGAGGTCGCGACGTACCCGGTCACGGTCGACGGCGTGCTGGTCGCGGACGGCGCGTTCAACGCCAACATCATCACCCCGCTGAACGCCAGCCTGGCGGCCAACCCGGTCCGGGTGGAGATCGAGAACGGCCAGGCCGTCTCCCTCACCTGCGCCGACCCGGAGCTCGACGCGATGTTCCAGCTCTGCCTGAACAGCCCCTACGGCCGCAACGTCGGGGAGTTCGGCCTGGGCACCAACCGGGGCATCGACGAGTTCATCACCGCCAACTCGCACATCAACGAGCGGCGTTGCGGTGTCCACCTGGGCTTCGGCCAGCACAACCAGCGGGTCAGCAAGGTCCCGTACATCGCGGACGTCCACCTCGACCTGATCACCGCCGGCGCGCTGGTCTGGGTCGACGACGATCCGGAGCCGATCGACCTGGAGACCTTCACCGCGACCGACGCGGAGCACCCGGCGGACGCCCTGGACGAGGACATCACCGGCGACTGCTGCGGCCTGGGCTACGGCCAGCTCGAAGGCCTGGCCGCGTGCGTCGTCCCCGGCAGCCCGGTGCGGGTCCAGCGATGACGGCGGCGAACGGCACCGCCACGGTCGCCCCCGCGCCCGCCGCCGGAGCGTGCGCCGAGGTCTCCGCCCAGGTCTCCGCCCAGGTCTCCGCCGAGGACTTCGCCCGGCGCGGCTACGTGATCCTGCGCGGTGTCCTGGACGCCCCGGAGGTCGAGCGCGCCCGGGCCCTGTGCTCCGGCTACCTCACGGGCACCGGCTCGCAGGAGATGCTCACCAGCGACTTCCTCGCCGACGACTTCCTGGCCGGCATCGTGCTGCGCGAGCGCGTGGTGCGCGCCGCCAAGGAACTGCTGGGCGAGGACCACCCCGTGCTGTACCCGAACTGCACGGCGCGCAAGAACGTGTACGTCCCCTGGCACGTCGACGCGACCTTCGTCGGACCGACCGCCTCGTACGTCTGGGAGCCCGGGTTCGCCCACGTCCAGTGCGGGCTGTACCTCCAGGACAACGACCCGGTCGGCGGCGGAGGCATCGACGTGGTGCGCGCCTCGCACCTGATGTCCTTCGACGGATACGGCACCACCGAAGCGGAGTTCGACATCCCGGCGCGGACGGTGGGCGAGTCGGATCTCCGCGAACGCGTCGATACCCGAGCGGGCGACGTCGTGATGTGGAACGCTCGTCTGATGCACACCAGCACCACCGTCCTGCGGGACCCGGGCCGGGAGAAGTTCGGGGTCTTCTTCAGCTACGCCCGGCCCCATGTGCGCGACAACCACCGCTTCCTGAGCCAGATCGCCGTGGACTCGATGCGGACGATGAACGGCGTCTCCCGGCTGATCCCCCGGCTGGCCGAGATCGCCCGGATGCGCTACCCGGAGAGCTTCCCGGCCTGGTTCGCCCAGGGAGCCACCGACGCGGGCGTCCGCATCCCCACGCTCTGAGAGGACCGGCGTGAAAGGACGAGCGACGTGACGACGACGGCACTGGCCGGCGGGGGTGAGCAGACCGCGGACCCGCCGGTCTTCCCCGACCGGCCGTTCCGGGCCCTGTGGGCCGCGACCGGTCTCTCCCAGGTCGGTTCGGCGGTCAGCAACGTCACCATCCCGATGTGCGCGGCGGTCACGCTGGGCGCCTCGGCCCTGGAGATGACCTCGCTGGCGGTGGTCGAGGTGCTGCCGTCGCTGCTGATCAGGCTCCCGGCGGCGGCGTGGTCCGACGGGCTGCGCCGTCCGCGCGCGCCGATGATGGCGGCCTGCAACCTGGTGCAGGCCGCCATCATGGGGTCCGTACCGCTGCTCTGGTGGCTCGGGGCGCTGCACATCGTCCTGCTGCTGGCGCTGACCGCGGTGGCCTCGGCGGCGCTCGGGGTGTACTCCGCGCTGTCCAGTCCGCTGCTGGTGCAGATCGTCCCGAAGGCGAACCTGGTGGAGGCCAACGGGAAGATCTCGGCGACCCGCAGCGTCGCGGACATCAGCGGGCCCGCGCTCGGCGGCGCCCTGCTCGCCCGGGTCGCGGCGCCGTACGTGGTGCTGGTCGACGCGCTCTCCTTCCTGGCCTCCGCGGCCCTGCTCACCCGGGTCCGGCCCGCGAGCGCCGACACCGGGCCGGCCGACGCGGTGGCCGGTGGGCCCGCGGGCGCCGCCGGTCCCGCCGGAACCGCCGAAGGCGCCGTGCCGGCCGAGCCCGTGAAGACCGCGGAGACCTCGAAGACGTCCACGACCTGGAAGCAGCGGCTCGGCGCCGCCGCCAACGTCCGCCTCGCCCTCGCGATGGGCCGGCAGTCCGGGGTCCGGGCGGTGGTCACGGTGTCCTTCGTCAACGGGGTCACCCAGCCGGTGCTCGTGCTCTTCCTCGTGCACGCGGTGCACATGGGGCCGTCGCTGATCGGCTCGCTGCTGGCACTCGGCGCGGTCGGCGGGGTGACCGGCGGCATGCTCGTCGGCCGTGCGCAGAAGCGGTTCGGGTCGGGCCGCACGCTCGCCCTGGGCACCGCCGTCAGCCTGCTCTCGCTGGCCCTGCTGCCGTTCGCCGCCTCCGGGCCGAGCGCGATGGCCGGGCTGGTGCTGCTGGAACTCGCGGGCAGCTTCGGGGGGACGCTGCTGATCGCCAGTGTCTTCGGCAGCCTGCAGGCCGCGGCGCCGAAGGACCGGATCGCCCAGGTGATGGCGATGGCCTTCGTGCTGTTGCAGGCCGCCAGCCTGATCGGGGTGCCGGTCGGCGGCGCCCTGGCCGTCGCCTTCGGGACGCGGTGGGCGATGATCGCCGCGTTCGCGGTGATGGCCGCCGCACTGGGCCCGCAACTCGTCCGCTGGGCCCTGACCCGGTGGGCCCCGGATCCGCCCATCATCCTCTGACGGCCCTTCGGGAGCCGGCCCCCGCCCGGGGGCCGGCTCCGGGGGCCGGGCCCTGAACTCCGGCCCCCGGTACCGGTCCGGCCGCCCACCCACCGCGGTTCCGGTTCCTCGGAGCCGCGGTGACCGCGCGGCGGAACCGGCCCGGGACCGGCTCGCAACGACGTACGTGAAGGGGTCGGCGTGAGAACGCGACGCGTGAGGTCTGACCAGCCGGCCGGAAGGGGTCCGGGGCGCGACGGCGCCCGAGCCCCCCGGACCGGACCGCACGCCCCGGCCGGGAGCGGGTCCACCCATGTACTTGACCAAGACCACGGTTGACACCCCGGGCGCCGCGCCGCAGTCCGCGCGCGAGCTGCACCGGCACCTGCTGTGCAGCAGGGCCGGCACCGACTGCCTCCAGCACGCGCGGATCGACGTCCACGAGGGCTTCGTGGTGTTCAACCTCTATGTGCAGGCCCGCGACCTGCTGGACGCGGCGCGGGTGGCCGAGCAGCTCTGCTGCCGGACCATGGCCGGCGCCGGAACCTGCCCGAGCTGGGCCGTCCGCTCCACCGAGGTGGGGCCCTGAGGCGGCCGGGGACCGCGTTACTCCAGGTCGTCCGGGGTGATCCAGGCCCGCGAGACGGCCTGGGCGCCGGCCTGGAACCTGCTGCGCGCACCGAGCCTGGTGTGCAGGTCCGAGGCGACCCGGCGGGCCGTGCGGACCGAGACGCCCAGCTGCCGGGCGATCGCCTCGTCGGTCAGGCCCGCGGCCAGCAGCCTGAGCACCTGGCGCTCCTGGCCGGAGAGCCCGACGTCGTCGCGCCGGCGCGCGGCGCCGAGCACGGTCGCGGACCGCCAGACCGAGTTGAACAGCGCGGTGAGGGCCGTGATGATCCCGACGCTGGAGATCACGACCGCCGCGGTGCCCTGCTCGTCGGCCGTGTCGAGCGGCACCACGGCCACCCGCCGGTCCACGATGAGCATCCGCAGGGGCAGCGACGCGGTGGTGCGCACCTCGCTGCCGAGCCCGCTGAGCCACTGGGCGTACTCCAGCGTCGGCCGGTGGTTGCGGACACTGTCCTGGTAGACCGTCCGCAACCGCACCCCGCGGTCGATCGCCTCGGCGTCCAGCGCCCGGCTGGCGTTGATGTTCTCCTCCGACTGGGCGCCGCCCGGCATGAAGGAGCTGGCCTCCCACTCGCAGCTGCGCGCGAGTTCGCTCAGCCGGTCGCGGATCGCCTCGATGCCGGACAGCCGCTCGATGCCCGGCTCGGTCTCGGCCGGGCGGCTCTCCGCGCGCTCGGCCAGCAGGGTGGACAGCGCGGCCGTCCCCTCCTCGATCTGCTGGTGCCGGCGGGCCATCTCGGCCTGCTGACGGGCCACCAGCGCCGAGAGTCCGATCTCCGGCCGGACGGCTCTTGGCCCGGGCCGGCCCGGGAACACCTGGAGCAGCGAGATGCCGGTGAGCTCGTCGAGCGCGACCCGGATCTGGGCGTGGTCCACGTCGAGCCGGCGGGCGAGGACGTCGAGGCTCTCGTCCGGGTGCTGGAGCATCGCGAGGTACACGGACTCGGCGAGGCTGCTCAGCCCAAGCCCTTCGAACATTGACCACTCCCTCCAGGGCTCGTCCGACCGGCCCGCCGGGACGCGGGTCGACCGTCCCGGCGGGGCGCGAATTCCGGACATGCCCTGACTCGGTCCGGCGGCTGACGTCGGCGCACAACCCCTGCTCTCGACGTGCACGCACTGAGTCCGGCAATTGACTTTCACAGACTGGCACTTGACGTGGCCACCCACAAGTGAGCCTGCGACGGCAGGCCGACGGCGGCGGCGCCGGCGGCCGGTGCGCCCCCCGCCGCGCCCGCCCCGGGGCGGCGCGGCCCGGCGGCCCGTCCGGCATCGTCGCGGGTCAGCGGCGCTCCGGGGCCGGTCCTCGGCCGCGCCCGGGGCGGGCCGGTGGCGGGCCCGGACGCCCGGTGGCAGGTTCCGGCCGGGCCGCGGCGCACCGGCACGGGCTCCGGCGCACTCACTCCGGTACCGGCGCACGGTCACGCGCCCGGCGCCCTGTCGCACCACCGTCGGCCGCCGGCCCCGGCCGGCGGGGGTCACCACCGCGTTTCCGGCCTCCGCGCGAATTCCGGCCTCCGCGCGGGTGCGGGCCCCGCGTGCTCCCAGCCCCGCGCGGCCGCCAAGCGGTACGGCTACCGGGGCGCGGCGCCGCGCCGGGCCACCAGGTGGAAGAGCCGGGCGAACCCACGGTAGGGATCGCGCAGTCCGGCCTGCCACTCCAGCTCGCAGAGGTCCACGAACTCCTCCGGTGACGGCTCGTCACGGCGGTGGTCGGAGAAGACCCGCACGCCGAACCACTCCACCGTCGGAGCGCCGAGCCCGGCCAGCCGCCGGCCGAGGTCCTGCGGGGTGTCCGGCCGGGTCGGCAGGTACTGCCCGCCCCGCTCGCCGGACTCCAGCAGGGTCGCCAGCGCGCCCCGCCAGTCGCCCTGGAGCCCGTCGCGCATCGCCTGGGAGTCGCGGTTCACGGTGAGCAGCGAGAGCAGGCCGCCGGGCGCGGCCAGCCGGACCAGCGCGTCCAGCATCGGGCCCGGGTCGGTGAGGTAGAGCAGGACGCTGTGGCAGCAGACCAGGTCGAAGCCCGTCCCGACCAGGTCGGGCGCCGCTTCGCCCAACCCCTGGACCAGGGTCACCCGCCGGCCGACCTCGGGGGGCTCCGCGGCGACCAGGTCGGCGGCGGCCCGCAGCAGGGTCTCGTCGTTGTCCACCACGGTCACCTCGTGCCCGGCCCGCGCCAGGAGGACCGCCTGCCGGCCGAAGCCGCCGCCGATGTCCACCACCCGGCAGGGGCGCTGCGGCAGGTGCCGGGCCAGCGCGCGGGTGACCAGGTCGAACCGGACCTCGCCGCGGATGCTCCGGGCGTGGTCGAGGTAGGCGTCGGCCCGCGCCTGCGCGGAGTCCGTCCAGAGGTTCCGCTCCGGCCAGGCGGCGGGTTTCGTCATCGGGGGTCGGTCCCTTCCTGGATGCCGTCGTGGGGCGGGCGCCGCGGGACCTCGGCCGGCCGGTCCCGGTGAGGCGCCGCGCAGCCAGTGTGCTGCTCCCGACGGGCCGTTGTCCCGGGCCGGCCGGTGGCCGAAACCTGCACCGGCATGAACCGGCCCGTTCCGCCCGGTCCGGCCGCTTCCGCCCGGCCGGGCCCGGCCGGAAACCGCCCCGGGCGCCGGTTCCGGGCGGCAGCAACCGACCACTTGCGCGCCGGGCGCCGGGCCCCGACCGCGCCCCCGCGGACCCCGCCCGCGCCCCCGCCGGCCCCGCCCGCCCTCAGGACTGCTGCGCCGCCAGCGCGCAGAGCTCGGACCGGTTCGGCAGCCCGGTCTTGGCGATCAGGCTGGCGACGTGCTTCTCGACGGTGCGCGGCGAGATGTAGAGCCGGGCGGCGATGTCCTTGTTGCTGAGCCGGTCGGCCAGCAGCTGGAAGATCTCGTACTCACGGACCGTCATGCCCTTGAGCCGCAGCTGCGCCGGGATCCGGTTGCTGCCGGTGCGGTGCTGGCGGACGGGCGCGCCGATGGCCCGGAGCAGCGTCCGGCAGGCGCCGACGACGGCGGTGGCGGAGGTCTCCCGGAAGTGGTGCTCGGCCTCCCGGAGCCATCCCTCCGGGTCGCCCCAGCCCAGGGCGTGCGCCTCCTCGGCGATCAGCCGCTGTCCGAGGTGGCGGGCGGTGGGGTAGGGCGCACCGACCTCCTGGGCGAGCTGGGCGGCCCGGCCGGCCGCCTCGGGATCGCCCTCGCGGCCGAGCAGCACGGCGTCGGCGAGCAGGACGAAGTGCCGGTTCCACCGCATCCGGCCGGCCGAGCTGGCGGCCACCCGGTCGAGGCGGCCGCGGTCGAGACGGCCGTCCAGCAGGTCGAGCAGCAGGCCGAGGCCGTGCCGGCCGCCGAGGTGGAAGGTGCTCGGGTTCTCGGCCTCCAGGGCCTGGAGGCCTGCCATGTCCCGGGCGGCCCGGTCCCGGTCCTCCTCCAGGAGGGCGCAGAACACCCGGGCCAGCCCGAGGGCGAGCGGCTCCTCGGGCGAGCCGCTGCCGCCCCAGCGGCCGAACTCGGTGAGCGACTCCTCCATGGCGACCCGGTCGCCCTGATGGGCCGCCAGGACGGAGCGGGTCATCAGCAGGTAGCGGGCGACCGGGGTCAGCCGCAGCCGGGCCGCCATGGTCAGCGCCTCGTCGCCCAGCACCCGGGCCTCGGCGAACCGGCCGCAGAGCACGTCGTGCAGGGCGAGGATGCCGTCGAGGGTGTAGACGACGGTGACGGCGCCCAGGCGGCGGGCCTCGGTCCGGGCCTCGTCCAGGGTGGCGGTGCCGCCGTCGGCCAGCCAGCGGCTGCCGCCGAGCCGGGTGAGCGCGTACATCCGCTGGAGCGGCAGGCTGTGCCGCTCGGCGGTGTTCATGGCCCGTTCCAGGTAGGTGACCGCCTCGGCCGGGTCGCGCTCGCGGGCGACGACGCCCAGCAGCTCCCAGGCCTGGCAGGCGACCAGCGGCTGGTCGTGCCTCTCGGCGGTGTCGATCGCGGCGCGGGCCAGCCGTTCGGCCCGCTGGGTGCGGTCCTGGCCGGGGGTGTCGAGGCACAGGTAGGCCTCCACCACGTCGGTCAGCGCGGTGTGCGCCTCGTCCGGGTCCGGTCCGAGCAGGGCGCGGGCCCGCTCGATCTGGTTGTTGCCGTCGGCCCAGCGGCCCGCCATGTAGGCCACCTGTGCCAGCCGGGTGTGCAGGGCCGCCAGCCGGGGCGCGCCCAGACCGGCGCCGACCAGCTCCCGCAGGCTGCTCGCGAGGCTGAGCGCGCGGGTCAGCTCGCCGGTCTCGGCGAGGGCGGGCAGCAGGGCCTCCAGGGCCTCGGCGCGGGCGGCCGAGTCGGTGCCCCCGGCCAGCAGGGTCTCGGCCCGGTCGAGCAGGGTGACCGCGGAGCCGACCGTGCCGTTGGCGAGGGCCCGGCGGCCGGCCTCGGTGAACAGCCGGCCGGCCCGGACGGGGTCGCCGGCGTCGGCGCGCAGGGTCGCGGCCAGCGGGCACCAGTCGCCCTGGAGGTCGGGGTGGAGGGCCTCGATCGCGTCGGCGGCCTGGTGGGACAGGGCGGCCCGGGCGGTCGGGGTGAGCTGGGCGAGCAGTGCCTCGGCGGTCAGCGGGTGCTGGAAGGCGTACCAGTCGGGGGCGGGCTCGTCGGCCGCGACCAGCCGGGCGGTGACACCGGCGTGCAGGTGGCTGAGCAGGCTGCGGTCGTCGGCGCCGGTCATCAGCTGGAGCACCGACAGGGGGAAGCGCCGGCCGAGCACGGCGGCGGCGGCGAGCAGGGTCTGCCCCTGCGGGCCGAGTTCGTCGATGCGGTGGATGGCGCCTTCGAGGAGCGCCCTCGGCACGTTGCGGCGCAGGTTCCCGGCCACCCGCCAGGCGGTGTTCTCGCGGACCAGCGCGCCGCCGGTGACGGCGCCCTGGAGGAGTTCCTCGACCAGGAACGGGATGCCGGCGCTGTCCTCCCGGATCTGCGTCAGCACTTCGGCGGGCACCAGGTCCGGCTCGGTGTCCAGGCAGGAGGCGATCAGGCGGTTCACCTCGTCGTCGTCCAGCGGCGCCAGCCGGAAGACCGTTCCGCTGCGGCGGCGCCCGGCCGACTCGGCGAGCAGGAGTGCCTCGCCCGGCTCCGACCGGACGGTCGCCACCAGCATGACCGGCTGCTGTTCGAGGTTGTCGACGAGGTACTCGACGACGGCCAGCGTCTCGGTGTCGGCGTCGTGCAGGTCCTCCAGGACCAGCAGGCAGCCCTGGTCGCGGCCCGCGGAGGCGAGCAGCCGCAGGACGGCCTCGGCGAGCACCACGGTCGATCCCTGGTCCGGGGTGCCGGTGCTCCAGTCCGGGATGAGCCGGCCGAGCACCGGGCGGTAGGGGCCGAGGCTCGCTTCGTCCGGCGTCTCCCCGCCGCGTGAGAGCGGCATCAGCGCCTCGGTGAGCGGCCGGAGCGGCACCATCGGTCCGATGGTGCTGCTCCGGCCCCGCAGGACGCGGATTCCTGCGTCGACCGCCTCGCCGATCAGCTCGGCGACCAGTCGCGACTTACCGATTCCGCCCTCGCCGACCAGGAATGTGGTACAGCCGCGCGAGCGGCGGAGATCCCGCAGTGATTCGCCGAGTCCGGCGACTTCGGCATCACGGCCGATGAGATGGGCTGCCCGCACACGCATAGCCCCGGATAGTAGTCGCTCTCCCCGCGGAGCGTCGTGTTCATGTTCGGAACGGCCCTACGTGAGTGCAGGTCAGAACGGCACCGAGACAGTGGTGGTGATGGAGCCGAGGCCCACGACCACGCCGCTGCCGAGGCTCATTCCGGCCAGGGCCCGGGTCCGGGCGCAGGCCCCGTTCCGGCGGACCAGGCGGATCTCGCCGGCCGGGTCCGGGGTGGT
Source organism: Kitasatospora sp. NPDC005751 (assembly GCF_040630835.1). Lineage (NCBI taxonomy): Bacteria > Bacillati > Actinomycetota > Actinomycetes > Kitasatosporales > Streptomycetaceae > Kitasatospora > Kitasatospora sp. NPDC005751. The sequence goes on along the minus strand of NZ_JBEXYC010000005.1, from coordinate 191,251 downwards.
CGCGGCCTGGTTCGTGGCCTCGCTGCGGACAGCACCGTTGTACAGGGAGTGGGACATGGGGCTTTCCTTTCCATTCGGGAAGCGGTGCGTGGTGATAAGTGGCGCTGTGCTCTGCTGTTTTGTTTTCGTTTCAGGTGGTCTTGTGCTATTCGGTCCTGTTTGGTTCTCTTAGGTTCTCTTCGGTTCTCTTCAGATGGTCGAAGGGGCCGGTGGGGGGCCGGGGGCCGCGTCCAGCAGCAGGACGGAGGGCACGGTGTCGGCGAAGCCCAGCCGAAGCAGCGCGTAGCCGATCCCGGAGAGCCCGGTGAGCAGCCCCGGCGTCGGCACCTGTCCGGGGGTCCCGCAGCGGGGTCCCCAGTCGTGGAGCTGCCCGAGGACCGTTCCGGCCCGGCCGGTCAGGCTGTTGCGCGCGCCGCGGTGGCCGCGCTCGGCGAGCGCCGCCAGCGCCTCCGCGGTGCCCAGCTCTCCGTGGCAGAGGCTGAGGTCCGCCAGCGGCGGCTGTCCGGTGAGCCGGTGCACGGCGTCCCGCAGCGGGCTGTCGGGCTGCTCGGCGCACAGGCCCGCGTCGGCCGCCGCCAGCACGGTGCCGGCCGTCCCGGAGCACCAGCCGCCGGTGAGCCGGTCCGCCGCCAGGGCGGCGGTCAGCCGGGCCCGGCCGGCGGCGGCGAACCGCGCGCCGCGCGGGCCGCCGGTGAACCGGGCGTGCCGGGTGAGCGCCCAGCCGATCCCGGCCTCCCCGAAGGCGAAGCCGACCCGGTCCGGCGCCGCGGCGCCGAGCGGACCGGGCGGTGGCAGGCCGAGCAGCCGCTCGGCGATCCGGTCCGCGAGCTCGGCGGCCCGCTCCAGCCCGCGCTCGCGGTGCACCGCGTGCAGGGCCGCGAGCGCCCCGGCCAGGCCCGCCGAGACGCCGGGCCGGGCCTCCTCGTCGAGCGCCGCCACGGCCAGCGCGTCCAGGGCGGCCGGCAGGCAGTCGGCGAGGCCCTCGTCGACCAGGCCGGCCAGCCGGGCGAGGGAGTAGCAGAGGCCGCCCAGGCCCTCGAAGCCGCCCGGGCCCACCGCCAGGCTCAGCTCCGGGTCGGCGGCGGCCGCGGCGACGAGGTCGGGCAGCGGGGCGACCGCCGCCCGGGCCAGACCGGTGTGGCGGGCGGAGCCTGTCAGCGCACCGAGCTGGGCCAGGAACAGCGCCACCCCGCAGTAGCCCTGGGCCAGCCCGGCGCCCATCGGCAGCACCGTCCAGTGCTCGTCGACGGCCTCCAGGCCGATCCAGTTGACCCGCCCGTGGCCGCTCACGGAGCGGCCGGCGATCTCGTCGGCGATCCCGGAGGCGGCGGCGAGCAGCGCGGACGGCTCCGGGACGGCGGCGGGCGAGGGGCGGGTGCGCCCACCCGTCCGGTGCCGGGGGCCGGTGGCGTCCGGCCCGACGGAGGCCAGCGTGGCCGAAATGATCCATTCCTGGTCGTGGCGGTCGACGGTGTTCATGCCGTCGAGCTTCGCCCGCGCGGTGGCGAGGCCGGAGGTGTCCAGGACGCCGGGCACCGGGCTCCCGTCCGAGGCGAACACCGCGGGCTCGCCGGGCCGGTGGAAGAAGACCGGGACGTCGCCGTCCCACAGGTCGGCGATCTCGTGCTCGATCAGGGCCTGCCGGGCCGGGTCGCCCTGCGATTCGGCCCAGAGCACCGCGAACAGGGCGTCGCGGTCGAGCCCGTCGCCCAGCAGCTGCGGGTGGGTCGCCTCGGCCAGCAGGGTGGCGTAGAGCATCGTCGGGCGGATCACGAGGCGGCCGACGGTCGCCGCCCCGGTGGCCAGCAGCCCGGCCGGGTCGGCGAGTTCGGCCCGGTGCCGGACGACGGCGTCGTACCCGGCGCGGAACCCGGCCAGCGTCGCGGAGAGCCGGTCCGCGCTGCCGGCTCCCGGCACGGCGCCGTACGGCCGGTTCTTGGCACCGGTGAACGGCGCCCCGCGGCGCACCAGGCGCATCTCGTCGGTGCCGGTGTCCTCCCAGACCATCCGGGTGTTGGGAAACTCCCCGCCCGGCGCGGCGCCGAGGGCGGAGACGTCGACCGCGCCCAGCTCACCGACCAGCAGCTGGGGCAGCAGGCAGGTGCGGTGCACCGAGGCGGCGTGCGCCGCGGCCGCCGGGTCCGGCAGGGTGGTGCTCCCCTCGCCGAGGACGGGGTGCAGCAGCGTCTCCACGTCGACGAGCACCGGCTGGTCGCCGTGCGCGAGGAGGTTCTCGCAGTGCAGGTCCACCCCTTCGAGGGTGTAGGCGAGGGCGAGCAGGGCGCCCTGGCGGCGGTGGAACCGGTCGATCTCGACCAGCGAGCGGCAGGGCCGGTGCTCGATGAACTCCAGCCAGCCGTAGCCGTCCCCGCCGACCCAGCGCGGGGTGCGCGGCGCCAGGCCCGGCACCTTGGCCTCCAGCCAGTCCGTCATGGCGTCCAGGAGCGCGTGCTGGCCGATCGGCCGGGGCTTGTAGACCGCGGTGGAGCCGGCGGCGAACCGCAGCACCGTTACCGACCGGCCCTGCTGGTGGAGGTCCCCGCGGCCCAGCTCGACGGCGGCCAGCGGGCCCTGGTCCCGGCCGTCGAACAGCCCCGCGGTGAGCGCCGGCCGGTCGGCGGCGAGCCGGGTCAGCAGCTCCGCGCCGGAGCGGGCGGTGTGACGGGACGTCCGGGCCATCAGCCGGGCGAGCACCGGGTAGCGGGTGAACAGCCGGGCCAGTCCGGCCCGGGTGCCGGTGCGGGCCGCGAAGTCGGCGAACCGGTCCGCGCCGGTGGCGCCGGCCAGGCCGCCCGCGTCCCGGGCGGCGGCGAGCTCCACGACCAGTGTCCGGGCCGCCTCGCCGGCGAGGCGCTCGGCCAGCCAGCGCGAGTACGCCGGGGCGAACACCGCCAGGTCGGCCGGCTCGGCGCCGCCCGCCAGCGCCCGCGCGGTCAGCTCGGCGGTGGCGGCCGCCACCAGCGGGCGCAGCAGCGGTGCGAACACCGTCGCCCCCTCGCCCGCTTCGAGCGGCACGCCCCCGGGGCGCTCCGGCGCGCCGGCGACGGCCCGCTCCGCGAAGACCGCCCACGAGGGCTTGGCCAGCCGGCCGGCCAGGCGCTCCGGCGCCTCGGCGGCGAGCGCCGCGGCCAGCCCCGGGTCGACGCCCAGCCGGGCCAGCCGGGCGGCCTCGCAGGCCTGCTCGACCGCCGAGCGGGTGCGTGCCCCGGCCGTCGGGCCCGCCGCCGGCGCCACCGGCGGGTGCGGGGCCGACAGCCGTTCGCGCAGCGTCGCGGCCGGCGCCCACCAGGAGGGCGCCGGCCCTGAGGCCCGGGAAGCGGTGTCGGTTGTGGTCACGTCCGCCACCCTTCCAGCGGCGCGACCCTCCGTACAGGGGAGCACCACCCGTAGATTTCGCCGCGGACTACCCAGACGCCGTACCCGGCGTGCCCCAGCTTTGCGCGCCCGGGTGGTCGGACGGGTCGCGGGGGCGGGCGCCGGGTCGGCCCCGGGGGCCGCCGGGACCGCGCGGAGCTGCGGCGGAGCGGTCCCGCGGCCACCCGCGGCGCCACCCGCCGCACCCGGTCGCGGCGGGGCGGCGGCGGGCGGCGGCGGGGGCGGCCGGGGGGCGGGGGTCCGCGGTCGCACGGGCGCGCCGCCCCCGGTGGGCGGCAGCGGGCCGCCCCCACCCTTCGGGCCCGCCGCCCCGTACCGGACGGACCGGGACGATTCGCCGGCGGATCCGGACGGGGCGCCCGGCGCCGTCCGCGCGACGGGCGCCGTCCGGACCGGCCCCGGCGCCCCCCGCGGCGGGGAATGCGGGTGATCGCGCCCCATGCGGCGCGGCGCACCGGAAGCGAAGACTCCTCGCCGAGAGGCTCACCCCGCTGACCGAGGAGTGCACATGGGCAACCCCCTGCCGCTTTGTGTCGTGGCCCTGGACCCGGTGCTGGAAGCCGGCGCCGTCAGCGCGCTGTCCGGCAACCCGGACATCGCCCTGGTCCAGCCCGAGGAGAAGGCCGACGTCGCCGTCGTCCTGGTCGACCGGGTGGACCGTCAGGAGCTCGACCTGGTGACCGCGACGCGCACCGGACCGCACCGGCCCGCCGTCGTCGTGATCGCCGCCGACCTGTCCCCGGCCGAGGCCGCGGACGCCATCAACGCCGGGGCCCGCGGCCTGCTGCGCCGGCGCGAGGTCAACGCCGACCGGCTGGCCCGGACGGTGCTCACCGTGGCCGGCGGCGACTGCACGGTGCCACCCGACCTGATCGACGGGCTCCTCGACCACGGCACCGATCTCGACCCGCACCCCGGCGCCCGCGGCCACGGCCCCGGCTGGGGCCTGGACGAACGGGAGCGCGCCGTCCTGCGGCTGGTGGCCGACGGCCACGAGACCGACGAGATCGCCCGGGCGCTCTGCTACTCCGCACGGACCGTCACCACCGTGGTCCGCGACATCACCCAGCGGTTCCGGCTGCGCAACCGCGCCCACGCGGTGGCCTACGCCCTGCGGGCGGGTCTGCTGTGAGCGCCCTCGCCCTCGCCACCAGGCCCGAGACCGAGCGGCGGCCCGCCACCGCCCTGCGCGTCCACCTCGGCCCGGCGGGCGGGCCGGCCCGCGAGAAGGTGGCCGCCAACCTGCGCCGGGCCGGCATCGAACTCGCGGCCGGCCACTCCGGGGCCACCGTCCGGGTGGCCGCCGGGCCGACGCCCGGCGCCGCGCTGGACGGCTGGCCGGAGCCCGACGGCCGCCCGCTGCTGCTGGTCGCCGACACCTTCACGGCCGACGGGGTCCGGCGAGCCGTCCGCGCCGGCGCGGTGGCCATGCTGCAGTCCGCCGAGGCCACCCCGGAACGCCTGCTCACCGCCGTCCGCTGCGCCCGGCACGGCGAGGGCCGGATGCCCTACGGCGTCCTGGTCGGCCTGCTCGGCCCGGCGGAGGACGGCGCGCCCGCCCCGCGCCGGCCCGCCCCCGAATCCCCGCTGACGGCCCGGCAGACCGCCGTGCTCGGACTGGTCGCCGAGGGCCACGGGAACGCGGCCATCGCCCGCGAACTCTCCTGCTCCGAGCACACCGTGAAGAACGTCATCTACGACCTGATGGCCCGGCTCCAGGTCCGCAACCGGGCCCACGCGGTGGCCCACGCCGTCCGCACCGGGCTGATCTGACCCGGCGCCGCCCCGGCCCGCCGCGGCCGGAGCCGCCGAACAGAGACATTGACGCAGCAAAAGCGGCGCCCCGCGCTGCCGCTCCTTCCCTACTCCCTCGCCGCACCCGACCGGCAAGCTCCGGTTGTGCCCCGACCACCCGGGGCGCGCGACGTTCTGACTATCCCTTGGAGGTGAGCCGGTGGACCGCGGTGACGTCCGGACGACATCGTTCTCGCAGCAACGGCTGTGGTTCCTCGACCAGCTGCGGCCCGGTACGGCGGATCATCTGCTGCCGCTGGCCCTGCGCCTGCGCGGCGGCGTCGACGCCGCCGCCCTCGCCGCCGCCCTGACCGCCGTGGTTGCCCGGCACGAGGTGCTGCGCACCCGGTACGCGGCCGCCGACGGCGAGCCGGTGGCCCGGGTGGCGCCCGCCGTCGAGGTCCCGCTGGAGACCGTCGAGGCGCCCGCCCCCGGCGAAGCCGGCATCACCGCCGTCCTCGACCTGGTGCTGCACCGGCCGATCGAGCTGACCACCGCGCCGCCGCTGCGGGCCACCCTGGCCCGGCTCGCGGCCGACGACCACCTGCTGGTCGTCGTGGTGCACCACATCGCCTTCGACTTCTCCTCCTGGAACATCTTCACCCGCGAGCTGGCGGCCGCCTACCGCGCGGCGACCACCGGCGGCCCCGACGGCCTGCCGGACCTCCCGCTCCAGTACGCCGACTTCGCGGCCCGCCAGCACGAGCGCACCACCGGACCCCGGCTCGCCCGGCAGCTCGGCTACTGGGGCTCCCGGCTGGCCGGGCTGCCGCCCCTGGAGCTGCCCACCGACCGCGCCCGGCCCGCCGAGTGGGACGGCGCCGCCGCGGTGGCCCGGTTCACCCTCCCCGCCGAGCTGGTGGCACGCGCCGACCGGCTGGCCCGGTCCCGGCGCGCCACCCGGTTCATGGTGCTGCTGGCCGCCTTCCAGGCCCAGCTGGGCCGGTACAGCGGGCAGAGCGACTTCGCCGTCGGCACCCCGGTCGCCGGCCGGGGCCAGGCCGCCACCCGGGACCTCATCGGCCCGTTCGTCAACACCGTGGTGCTGCGCGCCGACCTGTCGGGCCGGCCCAGCTTCGGCGAGCTGGTGGACCGGGTCCGCAGCGGCTCCCTCGCCGACCTCTCGCACGCCGAGACGCCGTTCGAACGCGTCGTCACCGAGCTGGCCCCGGACCGCGACCTCAGCCGCAACCCGCTCTTCCAGGTCTCCTTCCTGACCCTCGACTCCCAGGCCGAACCGCCCGCACTGCCCGGCCTGGACGTCGAGCTGGTGCCCACCCCCGTCGCCGGGACGCCGTTCGACCTGGCGCTGGACCTGCTCGGCCGCCCCGACGGCAGCCTGGGCCTGCGCCTGCAGTACGCCACCGCGCTGTTCGCCCCCGAGACGGCGGCCCGCCTCACCGAGGACTACGTCGGGCTGCTGCGCGAGGTGCTCGCCGCCCCGGACGAACCGCTGGCCCTCGCCACCGCCCGGCTGGCGCCGCTGCCCTCCGGCGAGCGCCGCCGCCGGCTCGCGCTCGGCCTCGGCGCCGCCCGCGAGGTGCCCTCCCCCACCGTCCCCGACCTCTTCGAACGGCAGGCCCGCAGCACCCCGGACGCCATCGCCGTCCGCTCCACGGACGGCGAGCTGAGCTACGCCGGACTCGACGCCCGGGCCGACCGCCTGGCGCACCGGCTGCGCGGCCTCGGCGTCGCCCGCGGCGTCCGGGTCGGCGTCCTGCTGGAGCGCGGCACCGGCCTGCTCACCGCGCTGCTCGCCGTCCTCAAGGCGGACGGCGTCTACGTCCCGCTCGACCCGATGCACCCGGTGAAGCGGATCGGCTACCTGGTCGAGGACACCGGGGCGGCCGTGGTGGTCACCACCGGCGCGCTGGCCGGCCGGGTGGCGGACACCGCCGCGACCACCCTGCTGCTCGACGGCGACGGCCCGCAGACCGGCCCGGTGACCCGGCCGGACCGGCTCGACCGGGCCACCGGCCAGGACGACCTCGCCTACGTCTTCCACACCTCCGGCTCGACCGGCATGCCCAAGGGCGTGCAGATCCCGCACCGGGCGCTGACCAACTTCCTCCGGTCGATGGCCGCCCGGCTGGAGCTGCCGCCGCACGCCACCGTCCTCGGACTGACCACCGCCTCCTTCGACCCCTCGATGCTGGAGCTCTGCCTGCCGCTGCTCACCGGCGCCCGGCTGGTGCTCGCCGACACCGAGCAGGCCCGCGACCCCGAGCGGCTGATCCGCCTGATCGGCGAGGCCCGCCCGCACGTCGTCCAGGCCACCCCCTCGATGCTGCGGATGCTGACCGACACCGGCTGGCTGCCCGCTCCCGGCCTCACCGTGCTCTCCGGCGGCGAGAAGCTGCACACCGAGCTGGCGGCGACGCTCGCCGCCGGCGGCGCCCCGGTGTGGGACCTCTACGGGCCGACCGAGGCCACCATCTGGACCAGCGTGGCCCGCCACGGCGCCGACGGACAGGTGCTCACCTGGGCCGCGGTGGACAACACCAGCGTCCGGGTGCTCGACGACCGGCTGGAGCCGGTGGCCGAGGGCGGCACCGGGCAGGTCTGCATCGGCGGCGACGGCCTCGCCTGGGGCTACCGCGGGCGGCCCGGCCAGACCGCCGGCGCCTTCCTCCCCGACCCGCACGCCACCGTCCCCGGCGGCCGGCTCTACACCACCGGCGACCTCGGCCGGCTGCGCCCGGACGGCTCGCTGGAGATCCTCGGCCGCAGCGACCACCAGGTGAAGATCCGCGGCCACCGGATCGAGCCGGGCGAGATCGAGGCCGCGCTGCTCGCCCTGGACGGCGTGCGCTCCGCCGTCGTCCACCCGACCCCGGACGGCTCCGGCGGCCGCCAGCTCACCGCCTACCTGGTCGCGGAGGACGCCGAACGGCCGCCCACCGGCGAGGAGCTGCGCGCCGCCCTGCTCGACTCGCTGCCGCACCACCTCGTCCCGGCCGCGTTCGTGCTGCTGGACGCCATCCCGACCGCGGTCAGCGGCAAGGTCAACCGGCACGCGCTGCCGGTGCCGGAGCCCCGCACGGCCACCCCCGCCTCCGCCGCCCCGCGCACCCCGCGGGAGCGGGCCGTCGCCGCGGTCTGGGAGGAGGTCCTCGGCAGCACCGGGATCGGCGCCCACGACGACTTCTTCCGGCTCGGCGGGCACTCGCTGCTCGCCACCCGGGTGGCCGTACGGCTGCGCGCCGCCCTCGGGGTGGACGTGCCGGTGCGGGCGCTCTTCGACCACCCCACCGTCGCCGCCCTCGCCGCGGCCCTGGACGGCTACCCGCGGACGGCCGCGGACGGCCCGCTTCCCCGGCTGACCGCCCGCCCGCGCGGGGACCGCGCGACCGCGGGCCGCTGACCCCTCCTTGCCCTCCTCGCCCCAAGGAACCCCCATGACCACCGCCACCACCACCGACACCTCCGTCTTCGAGAAGCTCGAGTCCGAGGTGCGGTCGTACTGCCGCACCTTCCCCGTGGTGTTCGAGCGCGCCAAGGGCGCGCTGCTGCACACCGACGACGGCCGGGCCTTCATCGACTTCTTCTGCGGCGCCGGCAGCCTCAACTACGGGCACAACGACGACGCGGTCAAGCAGCGCGTCCTGGACTACCTCGCCGCCGACGGCGTGATGCACGGCCTGGACATGCACACCGTCGCGAAGCGCGAGTTCCTCACCCGCTTCAACGAGATCGTCCTGCGGCCGCGCGGGCTCGACTTCAAGGTGCAGTTCACCGGCCCGACCGGCACCGACGCGGTGGAGGCGGCCCTCAAGCTGGCCCGCCGGGCCACCGGCCGCACCGGGCTGACCGCCTTCACCGGCGCCTACCACGGCATGTCGCGCGGCTCGCTGGAGGTCACCGGCAGCCGCCGGGCCCGCCGGGCCGGCGCGGTGACCGGCGGCGACGTCACCTTCGTGCCCTTCGAGGACGGCCCGCTCGGCCCGTTCGACTCGATCGACCTGATCGAGCGGCTCTGGGCCGACCCGTCCTCGGGCACCGAGCCGCCGGCGGCGGTCGTCGTCGAGCCGGTGCAGATGGAGGGCGGCGTCTACCCGGCGAGCCGGGAGTGGCTGCGCCGCCTGCGCGGCGTCACCGAGCAGTACGGCGTGCTGCTGATCCTCGACGAGATCCAGTCCGGCTGCGGCCGCACCGGCACCTTCTTCGGCTTCGAGGACGCCGGGATCGTGCCGGACATCGTCACCGTCTCCAAGTCGCTCAGCGGCTACGGGCTGCCGCTCTCGCTCACGCTGTTCCGCCGCGAGCTGGACCTGTGGCAGCCCGGCGAGCACACCGGCACCTTCCGCGGCAACCAGCTGGCCTTCGTCGCGGCCACCGCCGCCTGCGAGTTCTGGCAGCAGGACGCCTTCCTGACCGCACTGGAGCGGAACTCGGCCCGGCTCGACCGGTTCCGGACGGAGCTCGCCGCGCTGGACCCGGAGCTGGTGCTGCGCGGCCGGGGCATGGTGCTCGGCATCGACACCGCCCCGGCGGGCGGCGCCGACCGCGCCGAGCGCGTCCAGCGGTACGCCTTCGACCACGGCCTGATCATCGAGCGCTGCGGCCGGCACGACGAGGTCCTCAAGGTGATGCCCCCGCTGACCATCGCGCCCGAGCTGCTGGACGAGGGCCTCGGCGTCCTGCACGACGCCCTGCGCGCCAACTGACGGTCCGCCACCCGAGTCACCGAGTCACCCGAGGAGGAACCCCCGATGCCCCGACCGCCCCGCCGCCACCTGGTCTCCCTGGACGACCTCTCCGACCGCGAGCTGCGCTGGATCGCGTACCGCGGCGCCCAGTACGCCGCCGGCGAGTGCGAGAGCGCCCGGCCGCTCTCCGACGCCGTCGTCGGCGTGCTGTTCCGCAAGACCTCCACCCGCACCCGCACGGCGTTCTCCGCCGGCGCGCTGCGGCTCGGCGCCCGGCTGATCACCTACGGTCCCGACGACCTCCAGGAGAACACCGGCGAGACCACCGAGGACACCGCCGAGGTGCTCTCCCGGATGCTCGACGTGCTGGTGGCGCGCACCGCCGGCAGCACCGAGGAACTCCGCGCCTACGCCGCCCAGCAGCGGATGTCCGTCGTCAACGCGATGAGCGCCGCCGAGCACCCCACCCAGGCGCTCACCGACCTCACCACCATGCTCGGCCACTTCGGGCGGATCGAGGGACTGCGGGTGCTCTACGCCGGGGAGGGCAACAACACCGCCTCGGCGCTCGCCCTCGCGCTCGCCCGCTTCCCCGGCGCCGAGCTGCACCTGCGGACCCCGGCCGGCTACGGGCTCGACCCGGCCTACCTCGACCGCGCCCGCACCCTCGCCAAGGAGGCCGGCGCCCTGGTCGAGGAGCGGCACGACATGGCCGACCTGCCGGAGGCCGACGTCGTCTACACCACGCGCTGGCAGACCACCGGCACGGCCAAGGCCGACCCCGACTGGCGGCGCGACTTCGAGCCGTTCCGGGTCGACTCCTCCGTGCTCGCGGCCTGCCCCGGCGCCGTCTTCATGCACGACCTGCCGGCGCACCGCGGCGACGAGGTGACCGGCGACGTGCTGGACGGACCCGCGAGCATCGCGTTCCAGCAGGCCGAGAACAAGTACCACAGCGCCCGCGCGGTCCTGGAGTGGTGCCTCGGCGGCATCCCGGCCGAACAGGCCTGACGGCCGGTCGGCCACCGGCGGACGACCCGGCGCACGTTTCCCAGGGAGGTAGCTCAGCAATGTCCGACACCATACGAATGCCCGGCGGTGGGTGGCGCCTGTGGCCGCACTTCGCACTCCGCGGGCCGGGCTTCCCCGCCGCCGGGGTGCTCCGGCTGGCGCCGGAGGGCCTGGCCACGGCCGCCGACAAGTTCACCCCCGGCGAGGTACCGGCGAAGGCCGACTGGGAGGCCTTCGAGGAGGCCTTCACCGCGGCCGCCGTGCAGACCGCGCGGGACCTCCAGGAGATCGCCGCCTCGGGACCGTTCCGGGCCGCGGTGGCCTGGCAGAACCGGGCGGTGCTGGGCACCGGCATCAAGTCGTTCCTCGACTGGACGCCGTCCGCCGAGGGCCGCACCAGCATGCCGCGCCAGCGCGAGGAACTGATCGCCCACTACTGGCAGCGGTTCTGCGTCAAGAACGACACCATCGGCTTCTTCGGCCCGGTCGGCTGGGGCACCTTCGACACCGACCGGCGCGGCGTCGAGGTCCACCCCGGCACCGGCCTGGTCGCCGACTCCCAGGTGTACTTCTCCAGTTGGTCGATGGACGCGCTGGCCAAGGCGATCGACCGGGACCCCCGGGTCCGCGACTGGACGCCGCCGCGCCCGGTGCCGTTCGTCCGGGCCGCCGAGGGCACCGTGCTGGTGCCCGGCCGCCCGCCGCTGCCGGTCTCCGAGGCCGCGCTCGCCGTCTTCCGGCTCTGCGACGGCCGCCGGACCCCGGCCGGGATCGCCGAACTGGCCGGCCGGGAGCTCGGCCGGCCGCTGCCCGCCGCGGAGGTCACCGCCGCGCTGGAGTGGCTGGTCGCCCGTCGGCTGGTGCTGTGGAAGCTCGACGTCCCGGCCGGCACCTACCCGGAGCGGGAACTGCGGGCCATGCTCGACCGCATCGGCGACGCCGAGGTGCGCGAACCCGCGCTGGCCCGGCTGGCGGTCCTCGAAGAGGGCCGCGACCGGGTGCAGCGGGCCGGCACCGACCCCGAGGAGCTGACCGCCGCCCTCGCCGCGCTGGAGGGCGCCTTCGCCGAGATCACCGAGGTCGCGGCGGTCCGCGAGAAGGGCGCCCGGACGGCGCCCAACCGCGCCCTGGTCTACTCCGACACCCGCCGCTCCGCCACCGCCACCGTGGGCACCGCCGTCCTGGAACAGCTCGCCCCGCTGGAGCTGTGCATGACCGCCGCCCGCTGGATGACCAACCGGTACGCGGAGGCGGTCGGCGAGCGCATCCGCACGGCCTACCGCGCCCTGCGCGCGCGCGGCGGCGGCGGCCCGGTCGACCTAGGCTCGCTCTGGTTCGCCTGCCTGCCCGCCCCGCACCCGGAGTCGATCGCCGACATCGACCGGATCCAGGCCGACCTGCGCGAGCGCTGGCGGCGGATCATCGACGCACCGGCCGGCGCCCGGCGGGTCCACCTCGCCGCCGCGGACATCGCCGAGCAGGTCCACGAGGCGTTCCCGGAGGGCGGCCGGGGCTGGTCGCTCAGCCGGTACATCAGCCCCGACCTGATGATCATCGCCGAGGACCTCGACGCCGTCGGGCGCGGCGAGTTCGAGCTCGTGATCGGCGAGCTGCACGTCGCGATGAACACCCTCGGGCAGTCCCTCTTCGTCCACCAGCACCCGGACCGCGAGCAGCTGATCGACGAGACCAGCCGCGACTTCCCCGGCCCGCGCCTGCTCCCGATGCTGCCCAAGGAGCTGCCGCTCAAGTGGTCCGCCCGCAGCCGGCAGGCGCTGGGACGGCCGCAGGACCACTACGTCGCCCTCACCGACCACACCTCCGACCCGCACCGCCCGCGCACCGTGCGCTCCGGCGACGTCCTGGTGGAGGAGCGCGACGACCGGCTGGCCGCCGTGCTGCCCGACGGCTCCGAGTTCGAACTGCTCGACGTCTTCTGCCACGCGCTCACCAACCGCGTGATGGACCGCTTCACCCTGCGCTCGGACGGCGACCACTCGCCGCGGATCACCATCGACTCCACCGTGGTCGCCCGGGAGACCTGGCGCTTCGCCGGAGCCGCCCTGGACTTCGCGGACGAGAAGACCGAGGCCCGGCGGTTCGTCCGGGCCCGGCAGTGGCGGGACGCCCACGAGCTGCCCCGCTTCGTCTTCGTGGTCTCCCCCACCGAGCCCCGGCCGTTCTTCGTCGACTTCGACAGCCCGGTCTACGTCACCATCCTCGCCAAGGCCGCCCGCCGGCTCGCCCGCAAGGACCCGGACGCCCGCCTGACCGTCAGCGAGATGCTCCCCACGCCCGAACAGGCCTGGCTCACCGACGACCAGGGGCAGCGCTACACCTCCGAACTGCGCCTCGTCGCCGTCGACCGGACCACCGGGACGGAGGAGCCGGCATGAGCACCCCCGCCGGGGCCACCTTCGTCGACGCCATCCGGGCGCACGCCGACCGCGCACCGCAGGCCCCCGCCCTGCTGACCCCCGGCGGACCGGTCGGCTACGGCGAACTCGCCGAGCGGATCGGCCGACTGGCCGCCCACCTGGCCGCCCACGGCCTCGGGCCGGAACGGGTCTGCGCGGTGGCGCTGCCACCCGGCGCCGACGCCGTGGTGGCGATCTCCGCGGTCGTCCGCACCGGCGGGGCGTTTCTCGCCCTGGACACCGAACTGCCCGACGGGCGGCTCGCCGCGCTCGCCGCCGGCGGCGCGGCGGCGCACCTGCTCACCACCGCGGCCCTGGCCGACCGGCTCGGCCCGCTCGTCGGCGCGCCCGCCCTGCTGCTCGACCGGCTGCCCGCCGACCCGCCGGCCGCGCCCGCGTTCCCCGCCCCGCACCCGCGTTCGCTCGCGTACGTCAGCCACACCTCCGGCTCGACCGGAGCGCCCAACCCGGTGCTGATCGAGCACCACGGCCTCGCCACCTATCTGCGTGCCGTCGCCCGCGACAACCACCTCGGCCCCGGCACCGTCACCCTCCAACTCGCCCCTCCCGGCTACGACGCCTCGATCCGGGACACCTTCGCCCCGCTGACCGCCGGCGGCTGCGTCGTCCTCGTCGACCGCTCGCGCCTGCTGCGCGCCGAGGCCTTCGCCGACACCGTCGCCGAGTACGGCGTCGACACCGTCCTCAGCACCACCCCGTCCTTCCTGACCTTCCTCTCCCAGCACCCGCGCGCCGCCGAACGGCTGCGCTCCCTGCGCCTGCTCTGCTCCAGCGGCGAGTCGCTGCGCCCGTTCCTCGCCGCCGGCGGCCGCGCCCTGGTCGGCGGCCGGCTGGTCAACCAGTACGGGCCCACCGAGTGCACCATGACCTCCACCCGCTACGAGGTGCCGGCCGACCCGGACACCGCCACCGACACCGTCGGCACCCCGATCGAGGGCACCGTCGTCCGGCTGCTCGACCCGCGGGGCCGCGAAGTCCCGGACGGCCAGGTCGGCGAGGTGCACATCGGCGGCGCCGGGGTCGCCCGCGGCTACGGCGGACTGCCCGGCCTGACGGCCGACCGCTTCCCGCCCGACCCGCACGGCCCGCCCGGCACCCGGCTGTACCGGACCGGCGACCTCGCCCGGCGCGGCCCCGACGGCACCCTCGACTACCTCGGCCGCGCGGACCGCCAGCTCAAGATCCGCGGCCACCGGGTCGACCCGGCCGAGATCGAGGGCGCCCTGCTCACCCACCCCGACGTCACCGGCGCCGTGGTGACCGCCGAGACCGACGACCGGGGCCGGACCTGGCTCGACGCCCACGTCACCGGCCCGCTCGCCGCCACCCCCGACGCCCGGCTGCGCGCCCACCTCGCGCTCACCCTGCCGCCGCACATGATGCCCCGGCGCTTCACCCGGCTGGAGCGGCTGCCCGTGACGCACAGCGGCAAGACCGACCGCCGCGCCCTGCGCGCGCCCGTGCCGGAGGCCGTCGCGTGACGGCCGCCGACACCCGCCCGCTGACCGGTCTCGCCACCGACACCGGCCTGCCCGGGCCGGCCGACGTCCTGGCCGCCGCCGAGCGGATCGCCCCGCACGTGCGGCACACCCCGCTGCTGCGCCACGACACCCTGCCCGGCCTGCTCGTCAAGGCCGAACACCTGCAGCACAGCGGGTCGTTCAAGCTGCGCGGCGCGGCCAACGCGATGCTCGCGCTCGGCGCCGACGAGGTGGTCGCCGGCTCCTCCGGCAACCACGGCATCGCGGTGGCCACCCTGGGCCGGATGCTCGGCGTCCGGGTCACCGTGGTGATGGCCGCCGGCGCCGCCGAGGCCAAGGAGCGGGCGATCCGGGCGCTCGGCGGCCGGGTCCTGCGGGTGCCCGGCGGGGTCGCCGAACGCGACCGCCACGCCAGGGACCTCGCCGCCCGCACCGGCGCCGCGCTGGTGCCCTCCTCCGACCACGGACTCGTGATCGCCGGTCAGGGCACCGTCGGCCTGGAGGTGTTCCGGGACGCCCCCGACCTCGACGCGATCTTCGTCCCGGTCGGCGGCGGCGGCCTGCTGGCCGGCGTCCTGCTGGCGGCCGCCCGGCTGCCGAGGCCGGTGCGCGTCATCGGCGTGGAGCCCGAACGGGCCCGCCGTTACGCCCGCTCGATGGCCGCCGGCGAACCGGTCGAGCTGCCGCCCAGCGACACCGTCGCGGACGGGCTGCGCGGCCAGCGGCCCGGTGAGCTGACCTTCCCGATCGTCCGGCGGCGGGTCGACGACCTGATCGGCGTCGACGACGCGGCGGTGCTGCGCGCCATGGACCTGCTGCACCGCGCCGGCATCGCCGCCGAACCCAGCGGCGCCGCCGCGCTGGCCGGCGCGCTGGGCTCCGGCGCCCTGCGGCCCGGCGCGGCGGGCCGCACCGCGGTCGTCGTCTCCGGCGGCAACTCCGCCGCCGTGCTGGCCGCCGCCGCGGCGCGCTGAGCGCCCTGCGCCCCCTCTCGTTCCCCGTACACCCCACCCCTTCGGAAGGACCCACCATGACCACCATCGACACCGCCGAACTCGCCGGGCAGATCGCCGGCTTCTACCGCGAGACGCTCGGCGACGACAGCCTGGACACCGACAGCGACTTCTTCGAGGCCGGCGGCGACTCGCTCGCCGCCTTCCAGATCGTCGACCGGCTCCAGGAGCTGGTCGGCGCCGAGATCGCCGTCGCCCTGGTCTTCACCTACCCGTCCCCCGCGGAGCTCGCGGAGGTCGTCGTCGACGACCTGTCCCTCGCTCCCGCCTCGGCCTAGGGGGCACCGGCATGCACGAGGAATCCGTCTCCCTGAGCGGCCGGTGGCGGCTGTGGGACCAGGTCGCGGTGCGCGGCCCGGGGTTCCCGGCCGATGGGGTGCTCCGGCTGGCGCCGGAGGGCCTGGCGGCGGCCGCGAACAAGTTCGGGGCCCGGGACAAGCTCTCCGGGGCCGCCTGGCAGGCCTTCGAGGAGGAGTTCACGCAGTCCGCCGCCCGGGCGGCGGAGAACGCGCAGGAGATCGCCGCCTCCGGGCCGTTCCGCGCGGCGGTCGCCTGGCAGAACCGCGGGGTGCTCGACTCGGCGATCCGGCCGTTCCTCAACTGGTCGCCCGCGACCGAGGGCCGGACCTTCAAGCAGCGCCAGCGCGAGGAGCTGGTCGCCCACTACTGGCAGCGGTTCTGCGTCAAGAACGACACCATCGGCTTCTTCGGCCCGGTCGGCTGGGGCACCTTCGACCCCGACCGGCCCGGCATCACCATGGACCCGGGCACCGGGCTGATCGCCTCCTCGGAGGTCTTCTGGTCCAGCTGGTCGATGGACGCGCTGGCCCGCGAGATCGGCGCCGACCCGGCGGTACGCGTCTGGACGGCGCCCCGCCGGGTGCCCTTCGTCCGGCTGGAGGAGGACGCGGTACGCGTCCCCGGCCGCCCGCCGCGCCCGGTGGAGCCGGAGACGCTGCGGGTGCTGCGGCTCTGCGACGGCACCCGCACCGCCCACGCCATCCAGCAGGAGACCGACCCGGGGACGGACGTCCCCGCGCTCCTCGACGAGCTGGTCCGGCGGCGCTGGATCACCTGGCAGCTCGACCTCCCCGCCGACATCCGGCCGGACCGCCGGCTCCGGACCGCCCTGGAGCGGATCGGCGAACCCGCCGTGCGCGCCGAGGCGCTCGCCCGGCTCGACGAGCTGGAGCGCGCCGGCGAGGCCGTCCGGGCCGCGGCCGACGACCCCGAGCGCCTGGTGGCCGCCCTCACCGAGGTCGAGCAGACCTTCCAGCGGGTGACCGACGCGGCCGCCAAGCGCGAGAAGAGCGGCACCACGGCGCCCGGTCGCGCGGTGGTCTACCAGGACTGCCGGCGTGCGGCCCACGTGACGCTCGGCAGCCGGGTGCTGGAGGCGCTCGCCCCGCTCGAACTGCTGATGGACGGCGCCGCCTGGCTCGCCGCCGCGCTGGCCGCCCGGGTGTCGGAGCGGGTCGCCGCGGTGTACGGGAAGCTGCGCGCCGAGACCGACGCCGACCGCCCGGTGGACCTCGCCACCTTCTGGTTCGCCTGCATGCCCGTGCTGCACGGCGCGGCGGGGGCCGACGCCGCCGAGCTGCAGGCCGAGTTCGAACGCCGCTGGCAGCGGATCCTGCCGTCCACGGAGGGCGTGCGCCGGGTCAACGTCGCGGGCGCCGACCTCGCCGACCGGGTGGCGGAGGCCTTCGGGCCGGCCGCCGCCGCGGGCTGGACCGCCGCCCGGTACATCAGCCCGGACATGATGATCGCGGCGGAGGACACCGCGGCGATCGACCGCGGCGAGTTCGAACTCGCCCTCGGCGAGCTGCACCTGGCCTCGAACACGCTCGGCAACGAGCTGTTCGTCAACCAGCACCCGGACCGCCGGGAGCTGTTCGACCGGACCGACCGCGACCACCCGGCGCCGCGGCTGATGCCGCTGCTGCCGAAGGAGCACAAGGCCCGGCTCTCCGCCCGGATCCGGCACGCGCTGGTCCGCCCGCAGGACTACCAGGTCGCCCTGCTCGACAACACGGCCGACCCGCACCGCGACCGGACGGCGCCGAGCGCCGACGCCGTGGTGGAGCAGCGGGACGGCCGGCTGACCGTGGTGCTGCCGGACGGCGCCGTGTTCCCGGCCGTCGAGGTCTTCTCGCACGTGCTGACCACCCTGGTGATGGACCGCTTCCGGCTGCTGCCGGAGGCCGACCACTCCCCCCGGATCACCATCGACAAGATGGTGGTGGCCCGGGAGACCTGGCGGTTCATCGGCTCCACGCTGGACTTCGCGGACGAGAAGACCGAGCCGCGCCGGTTCGTCCGGGCCCGGCACTGGCAGGACGCGAACGAGCTGCCCCGCTTCGTCTTCGTGGTCTCCCCCACCGAACCGCGGCCGTTCTTCGTCGACTTCGACAGCCCGGTCTACGTCAACATCCTCGCCAAGGCCGCCCGCCGGCTGGCCCGCAAGGATCCGGACACCCGGCTCACCGTCACCGAGATGTTCCCCACGCCGGAGCAGGCCTGGCTCACCGACGACCAGGGCCGCCGCTACACCTCCGAACTGCGCCTCGTCGCGGTGACCGACTGACCGACCCGCACCACCCGAGCACCACCGACCCGGGCCGGGCTCCCCCAGGAGCCCGGCCCGGGTCGGTGGTGTGTCCGGCCGACGCGGGGCGCCGCGCGCGGCCGTCCCACGCGGGCTGTCGGGAACCAGGGCGGGGCCGGGGGCGGGGGCGGGCCGCCGGCGGCGGGGTGTACCCGGCCCGGCGCCCGAGAGCCGGCGCCCGGAGCGCCGGGGACGGGGCTCCCGGGACGGGGCGCCGGGGGCGGGGCTCCCGGGACGGGGCGCCCGGGACGGGGCTCCCGGGACGGGGCGCCCGGGACGGGACCTCACCCTGGTGGAGCGACCGCGGCGGCGCGGCCCACCCCGCCCCGCGCCGACGGGTGGAGGCCGTCCGGGCCCGGCCCGGACACGGCGAAACCGCGAGGGCGGGGGCGCTGTGTGCGCCCCCGCCCTCGCGGTGGTTCCCTCCCCCGGGGTCAGCCGGTGCTCGCTCCGCCGTCGGCGAGGATCGCGGTGATCGTCTCGGCCAGGCGGCCGAGGTGGGGCGGCTTCATGACGCCGAAGTGGTCGCCGGGGATCCGGTGCAGGGCGACCTCGCCGGTGAGCTCCTGCCAGCGGGTCAGGTACTCCCCGAAGTCCTGCCCGGAGGCCACCTCGTGCTCGCCGTCGGCGAGTTCGTCGCTGGCGATCAGGTTCAGCCGCCCGGGGTAGTTGCGGTGACGGTAGGTCAGGCACATCTCCATGACCTCCCGCCACATCCGGGCGGAGGGCAGCCAGACCTCGCCGGCGCCGTGCTCCGGCAGCACGATCCCGACCTCGGGGTCGACGTCGTCCACCAGGTGTTCGAGCAGCGCCAGGGTCTCCCCGCGGAGCGCCGAGGTGTCCTGCCCGGCCGGGGCGGCGGCCAGTTCGGTCAGCTTCGCCACGCAGCTCTCGATCAGCCGGTACTCCTTCCACAGCTCGGGCCGCTCGTGGTTGTCCAGCCCCGGGTCGAGCAGGACGAAGGTGACCTCCTCGCCCTCGGCGGTGAGCCGGTGGGCCAGCTCGCTGGCGATGCCGCTGCCTCCGCACCAGCCGAACAGCCGGTACGGGCCCTGCGGGGCGGCGGCCCGCAGTTCGGCCAGGTAGCGCTCGGCCATCTGCTCGGTGGAGGGGACGGGCTGCCCGTTCTCGGCCTGGAGGCCGGGCCAGGCGAAGGCCGCGACCGGCTGGTCCGGGTCGAGGTACGGCACCAGCGGGCGGTACCAGTGGGCGCTGCCGCCGCCGGGGTGCACGCAGAACAGGGGCGGCCGGCTGCCTTCCCGGCGGAGCCAGACCAGCGCCTCCACCGGCTCGCCGGCCGCCGCCGCGTCGACGGCCGCCGCCAGCCCGGCGACGGTCGGGTCCGCCACGAACGAGCGCACGGTCAGGTCGATTCCGTGCCGCTCGCGCAGCAGGGCGGTGATGCGCAGGATGGCCAGCGAGTGGCCGCCGAGGAGGTAGAAGTCGTCGTCCACCCCGACCTGTCCGAGGCCGAGCACCTCGGCCCAGACCTCGGCGACGGCCCGCTCGGTGGCGGTGCGCGGCGCCGCGGAGCCGGCGGTCGGCGCGGGCCCGGAGGGCTCCGGGAGCGCGGCGCGGTCGATCTTGCCGTGGGCGGTGAGCGGGAGTGCGGGCAGTTCCACCCAGGCGCCGGGGACGAGGTAGTCGGGCACCCGCCGCCGGAGCTGCTCGCGCAGCGCGGCGACGTCCAGCGGGCCGGACCCGGGTTCCGGGACGACGTAGCCGACCAGGCGCTTCTGGCCGTCCGGTCCGGGGTGCACGGCCGCCGCGGCCGCCCGGACCGGCGCGAGGCCGCCGATCATGGCCTCCACCTCGGCGAGTTCCACCCGGTGGCCGCGGATCTTCACCTGGTTGTCGCGGCGGCCGACGAAGGACAGCGTCCCGTCGGGGTCGCGGCGGACGATGTCCCCGGTCCGGTAGAAGCGGGCGCCGGGGAGCTCGCCGGACGGGTCCGGCACGAAGCGGTCCGCGGTGAGGTCGGGGCGGCCGAGGTAGCCGCGGGCGAGCCCGGGGCCGCCGACCAGCAGTTCACCGGCCACGCCGAACGGCACCGGGTCGAGGTGGTCGTCGACCACCAGGACGCGGGTGTCGGTGATCGGCACGCCGATCGGCACCCCCCGGTCGGCGTCGGCCCCGGTCACCCCGCGCAGCGCCGTGCTGAAGGTGGTGCACTCGGTGGGTCCGTAGCCGTTGGTGAGCGCGACGCCGTGGCCGAGGGCGGTGCGCACGTGCGCGGGCGAGAGGGCGTCGCCGCCGGCCAGCACCTGCCGCACCCCGGCCAGCGCGGCCGGCTCGGTCTCCACCATGTGCTGGAACAGGCCGGCGGTGAGCCAGAGCAGCGTGACCCGGTGCCGGCGGAGCACCTCGGCCAGTTCGGCGGCGGTGGTCGCCCCGGGCGGGCAGACCGCCAGGCGGGCACCGTTGCCCAGCGCCCCCCAGACCTCCAGGGTGGAGGCGTCGAAGGCGAGCGGCGCGTGCAGCAGCAGCACCTGGCCGGGGTCGAGGTCGGCGTAGTTGGGGTCGTGCACCAGCCGGACCACGGCCCGGTGGGTGACCTGGACGCCCTTGGGCCGGCCGGTGGAGCCGGAGGTGTAGGTGACGTAGGCCAGGTTGTCGGGGTGGGTGCCCGCCTCGACCGGGGTCTCCGGCAGGACGGCGAGGCCGGTCCAGGCCGCGTCCAGCGGGACGCAGCGCAGGTCGGCGATCCGTGCGAGGCGGTCGGTGTCCTCCGGCCGGCAGATCACCACGTCGGCGCGGACGTCGTCCAGCACGAAGCCGATCCGGGCGTCCGGGTAGGCGGGGTCGAGCGGGACGTAGTAGCCGCCGGCCTTGAGCACGCCGAGCATGGCCAGTACCGCCTCGACGCCGCGGTCCAGGCAGATCGCGACCGGCGTCTCCGGGCCGACGCCCAGCCCGCGCAGCAGGTGGGCCAGCTGGTTGCTGCCGGTGTCCACCTCCCGGTAGGTGAGGCTCCGTTCGGCGTCCTCCAGGGCGATCGCGTCCGGGTCGGAGCGCTCCGCGACCAGCTCGGGCACGCAGACCTCGGGCAGCGGGCGGGTGGCGGGGGCGGTCGCGCCCGGCCGGTCCAGGCCGGGGGCCCGGAAGGCCTGCGGGTCGGCGTCGGCGTCCTCGGCCATCGCGGTGAGCACGGCGATGAAGGTCTCCCCGATCGCCGCCAGCCGCTCCCGGCCGACCCAGCCGGGGCGGCAGGTCATCCGCAGCTCGCCGGGGAAGGTCCAGACGTCGAAGGTGAACTCGTTCGGGCTGTGGTCGGTGACGGTGCCGATGTCCGACCGGTGCTCGTCGAGCACGTGGAAGTCCAGGTAGGCGAAGACCACCTCGACCAGTGGCTCGCCGCCGCCCCACTCGCGCTGCATCGCGGGCAGCGGGTAGCGGCGGTGCGGCCACAGGGCCAGCTCCTCGGCGAACACCGAGCGCACCAGCTCGCGCCAGCTCGGCGCCCGCAGGTCCACGGCGAACGGCACCGTGTTGAGGTACATGCCGCGGACCCGGTCGCCGCCCGGCAGTTCGGGCCGGCCGTTGGTCACCGCCCCGGCGAGGAACCGGCGCTGGCCGCTGAGCAGGCCGAGCACCTTCAGGTGGGCGGTGTAGAGGACGGTCTTGAGCGAGCTCTGGGTGTCGGCGGCGAGCCGGCGCAGCTTCGGCTCCAGCGCCGCCCAGGGCAGCCGCACCTCGGTGGCGGGCAGGTGCGCCTCGGCCGGGGCGGTGTCGGCGGGCAGCCGCAGCCGGTCGTGGCCGGTGATCCGGCCGCGCCAGAACTCCCGGTCCGCCGGGGAGGCCAGGGCGCGCTTCTCCAGCTGGATGAAGTCGGCGTAGCGGACCTCCGGCGGCGCCGCGGCCGGGGCGCCGGTGCCGGCGGCCAGCTCCCGGTAGGCGGCGCGCAGTTCACCGATGACGGAGTGGTGGCTCCAGCCGTCCAGGATGGCGTGGCACTCGACGTGGGTCAGCAGCCACTCCCGGTCGCCGACCAGGTGGGCGTGGTAGCGCAGCAGCGGGGCGCGCCCGACGTCGAACGGGGTGCGCTGGGCCTCGGCGCGGAAGCGCCGGACGGCGGCCTGCTGCTCCTCGGCCGGCAGGTGGCGCAGGTCGTCCACGCCGATCTCCAGGTGCAGGTCGTCCGCCGCGTGCACCAGCTGGAGCGGTTCGGAGTACCCGGAGAGGTCGAAGGAGGTGCGCAGGATCTCGTGCCGCTCGATCAGCAGCCGGACCGCGCCGTTCAGCGCCTCGGCGGAGAACGGGCCGTCGTCGACGATCTGGAAGGTGCTGGCGTTCTGGTAGGTGTTGCGCTCGGGGTCGGCCAGCATCTCGTAGACCATGCCGACCTGGACCTGGCCCATCGGGTAGGCGTCGGCCAGGCCCTCGGGGAGGCGCTCGCGGTCGGCCGGGTCGAGCAGCTCGAACCGGCCCACCAGGGCGGTCTCGGCCGCGCCGGCGGCCGGCCGGTCGGCCGCCAGCGGGGCCAGCTCGGCGACGGTCTGGCGGGCGAAGACGTCCTGGACGGAGAGGGCGAGCCCCTGGTCGCGCAGCGCGCCGACGGCCCGGATGGCGCGCATCGAGTCGCCGCCGAGCTGGAAGAAGCCGTCGTGCACGCCGACCTTGTCGACGCCGAGGGCGGCGGCGAAGGCGTCCGCGAGGGTCTGTTCGAGGGCGCTGCGCGGGGCGACGAACGCGCCGACCAGCTCGGAGCGGGTCCGGTCGGGTGCGGGCAGCGCCTTGCGGTCGGTCTTGCCGCTGGGGGTCAGCGGCAGCGTCTCCAGCGTCGTCCAGTGCACCGGGCGCATGTGCTCCGGCAGCCGTCCGCGCAGGTGCTCGCGGGCCGCCTCGACGTCGGCCCCGGCCGGTACCAGGTAGCCGACCAGCTGGTCGTCGTGGACGGCGACGGCCGCGGCGGCGACGCCGGGGGCCTGCGCCAGGACCGCCTCGATCTCGCCGAGTTCGACCCGCTGACCGCGGATCTTCACCTGGTGGTCGAGCCGGCCGAGGTACTCGATCTCGCCGTTCGCCCGGTACCGGGCGAGGTCGCCGGTGCGGTAGAGCCGGCCGCCGGGCTCGGTGGCGAAGGGGTCGGGCACGAAGCGGTCGGCGGTGAGCTCCGCCCGGTTCAGGTAGCCGCGGGCCAACTGGACCCCGCCGAGCAGGAGTTCGCCCGGCACGCCGATCGGCTGCGGGCGCAGCGCGGCGTCCACGATGTAGGTGCGGGTGTTGGAGATCGGGCGGCCGATGGTGACCGGCCGGCCCGGCTCGCAGCGGATCGCGGTGACGTCGACCGCGGCCTCGGTGGGCCCGTACAGGTTGTGCAGGTCGCAGCCGATCCGCTCGTGCACGGCGGTGACCAGCTCGGCGGGCAGTGCCTCGCCGCTGCACACCATGCGGCGCAGCGAGGGCAGCGGCGGCAGCGGCTCGGCGAGGAAGGCCCGCAGCATCGACGGTACGAAGTGCAGGGTGGTGATCCGCTCGGTGCCGATCAGTTCGGCGAGGTAGGCCGGGTCGCGGTGGCCGCCGGGGCGGGCCAGGACCAGGGTCGCACCGGTGATCAGCGGCCAGAAGAACTCCCAGACCGAGACGTCGAAGCTGTACGGGGTCTTCTGCAGCACCCGGTCGTCGGCGTCGAGCCCGTAGGCCTCCTGCATCCAGTGCAGCCGGTTGACGATGGCCCGGTGCTCGACCAGCACGCCCTTGGGGCGGCCGGTCGAACCCGAGGTGTAGATCAGGTAGGCCGGGTGCTCGGGCGCCGCCGCGAAGACCGGGTCGTGGCCCCAGCCGCCGGGCAGTTCGGCGGTGATGTCCACCAGGTGCGGGGCGCCGCCGGTCACCAGCGGGGTGAGCCCCGGGTCGGTGACCACGGCGAGGGCGCCGGAGTCGGCCAGCATGAAGGCGAGCCGGTCCGCCGGGTAGTCGGGGTCGAGCGGCAGGTACGCGCCGCCGGCCTTGAGCACCGCGAGCAGCGCGACCACCAGGTCGGCGCCGCGGTGCAGGCAGACGCCGACCACCGACTCGGGGCCGACGCCGAGCCGGCGCAGGTGGTGGGCGAGCTGGTTGGCCCGGACGTCCAGCTCGCGGTAGCTGAGCTCGGCGCCCTCGAACCGCAGGGCGGTGGCGTTCGGGGTGCGGGCGACCTGCGCCTCGAACAGCAGCGGCAGGGTGCCGGTGGGGTAGCCGCGGCCGGTGGCGTTCCAGCTGAGCAGCTGGCGCTCGCGCTCCTCCCGGGGGAGGATCTCCAGCTCGTCCAGCGGGGTGTCGGGCTCCGCGACGGCGTGCTCCAGCAGCTGGGTGAACTGGGCGGCGAACCGCTCGGCCGTCGCCCGGTCGAACAGCGCGGAGGCGTAGTTGACGCCGCCCGCGAGCGAGCCGTCCGGCTGGGCGGCCAGGCCGACGGTGAGGTCGAACTTGGCGGTGCTCTCGCCGACCGGCAGCCGCTCGACGGTCAGGCCTCCCATGGCCGCGGGCGTGGAGGCGCCGGCGGCGTCCTGCCACAGCAGCATGGAGGAGAACAGCGGTGTCCGGGCGGGGTCGCGCTCGGGCGCCAGCTCCTCGACCAGGCGCTCGAACGGCACCTCCTGGTGGCCGTACGCGTCCAGGGCGGTCTCCCGGACCTGGGACAGCAGCTCGGCGAAGGTCCGCGGGCCGGCCAGGTCGACCCGGAGCACCAGGGTGTTGAGGAAGAGGCCGACGACGTCCTGCACCTCGGCGCGGTCGCGCCCGGCGACCGGGGAGCCGACGGCGACGTCGCGCTGCCCGCTCCAGCGGCCGAGCAGGACGGCGTGGGCGGCCAGCAGAGCCATGAAGGGGGTGGCGCCGTGGTCCCGGGCCAGCGCCGTCAGCCGTCCGGCGGTCGCGGCCGGGACGACCAGCGGCACCAGGGCGCCGGCCGCGTCGCGCACCGGCGGGCGGGGCCGGTCGGTGGGCAGCTCCAGCGGCGCCAGTGCGGCCAGCCGCTCGTTCCAGTGGTCGAGGCGGCGCCGGAGCGCCCCGTCGGAGAGCCGCTCGCGCTGCCAGACGGCGTAGTCGGCGTACTGGACCGGCAGGTCCGGGGTGCGGGCCGGGCGCCCGGCGACGGCGTCGTCGTAGCGCTCGGCGAGTTCGCCGACCAGGAGGTCCTCGGACCAGCCGTCGCAGGCGATGTGGTGGACGGTCAGCAGGACGACGTGCTCCCGCGGGGCGAGCCGGGCCAGGACGGCGGACAGCACCGGGCCCTCGGCGAGGTCCACCGGACGGCGGGCGCCGGTGGCGAGGTCGGCCAGCCGGGCGTCGGCGGCGGCCCGGTCCAGGGTGCTCAGGTCCTCCTCGGTGAGCGGCACGACGCTCGGCGCGTCGACCACTTGGACGGGTTCGCCGTCGACCACCGGGTACCTGGTCCGCAGGACTTCGTGGCGGTGCTGGATCCCGTCGAGCGCGGTCCGCAGCGCGGCCCGGTCGAGGGGGCCGGTCAGCCGCAGCGAGGCCGTCACCAGGTACTCGGTGCTGCCGGGCTGGAGCCGGTCGAGGATCCAGAGGCGGCGCTGGGCGAAGGAGAGCGGCAGCGGGCCGCCGCGCGGTGCCCGGGCGATGCCCTCGGCCGGGGCGGTGCCCGCCCGGCCGGCGAGGCGCCGGCGCAGCAGCTCCTGCCGCAGCCGGGTGCGGTCCGTGGTGTCGGTCATCGGTGCCCCTCCTCGGCGAGCAGGCCCGCCACTTCCTCGTCGGTGAGCGCGGTGATCTCGGCCTCGACGGCGTCGGTCACCGCCTCGGTGAGCCGGGCCACCGTGGTGGCCTCGAACAGCAGGCGCAGCGGCAGCTCGACGGCGAACGTCTCGCGGAGCCGGGCCAGGACCCGGGTGGCCAGCAGCGAGTGGCCGCCCAGGGCGAAGAAGTCGTCCTGGACGCCGATCCGCTCGACGCCCAGCACCTCGCCCCAGATCGCGGCGACCGCCTCCTCGGCGGGGTCGCGCGGGGCCAGGTGCTCGCGGGCCCCGCCGGCCAGGGCGGCGGAGGCGTCGGGCAGTGCCTTGCGGTCGACCTTCTTGCTGGCGGTCAGCGGGAGCGCGTCGAGCGGCACCCACAGCGCGGGGATCATGTACTCGGGGAGCAGCGCCCGCAGGTGGCCGCGGAGTTCGGCCACGTCGGGCATCGGGCTGCCGGGCCGGGCGACCAGGTAGGCGGCCAGCCGGCGTTCGCCGGGGGCGGTCTCCGGGGCGGTCACCACCGCCTCCTGGAGGGCGGGGTGGCGGGCCAGCGCCGCCTCGATCTCGCCGAGTTCGATGCGCAGGCCGCGGACCTTGACCTGCTGGTCGATCCGGCCGAGGAACTCGATGGTGCCGTCCGGCCGGTGGCGGGCGAGGTCGCCGGTCCGGTAGAGGCGCCCGCCCGGCTCGCCGCCGAAGGGGTCGGGCACGAAGCGCTCGGCGGTCAGCTCCGGGCGGCGGTGGTAGCCGCGGGCCAGCCGGACGCCGCCCAGGTACAGCTCGCCGGGGACGCCGACCGGGACGGGCCGCTGGTCGGCGTCGAGGATGTGCGCGCGGGTGCCGGGGACGGGCCGCCCGAGCGGCAGGGCCGAGGCCTCGTCGCCCTGCGCCGGCACCTCGGAGACGGGGTGCAGCAGGCAGGTGACGGTGGCCTCGGTCGGGCCGTAGTTGCACAGGAAGCGGGCGGGCAGGCCGGTCTGCGCCCAGCGCCGCGCGTCCAGGCCGGTGACCACGTCGCTGCCGACGTTCATCAGCTTGAGCCCGCTCAGCAGGTGCAGGTCGGGGGACTCCAGGACGGCCCGGTAGTAGGACGGCGTGATCTCGACGACGGTGACGCCGTGCTCGGCGAGCCGGACCGGCAGCTCGGCCGGGGTCCAGAACACCGGGTCGGCGACCACGATGGTGGCGCCCGCGACCAGGGTGGCCGCGATCTGGTCCATCGCCACGTCGAAGGTGAGGGCGGAGAGCAGGACCACCCGCTCGCCGGGGGCGATGCCGTACTGGTCGGCGATCACCCGGCAGTGGTGGGCGTAGGAGCGGTGCTCGATCATGACGCCCTTGGGGCGGCCGGTCGAGCCGGAGGTGTAGATGACGTAGGCGAGGTTCTCCGGCCGGATCAGGACCGGCTCGGCCCCGGTGGCGGCGCTGTCGGTTCCGGCGGCGGTCCCGTCGTCGGTGCGGGTCCCGTCGTCGGTCCCGTCGGCGAGCACCACCCGGTGGGAGCCGGTCACCCGGTCGGCGAAGGCCCCGGTGGTGACCACGAGTTCCGGGCCGGCGTCGGCGAGCATGAACTCCAGCCGCTCGGCCGGGTGCTGCGGGTCGAACGGCACGTACGAGCCGCCGGCCTTCAGCACCGCGAGCAGCACCACGACCGCCTCGACGCCGCGCTCCAGGAGGGAGCCGACGACCGTCTCCGAGGTGACCCCGAGGGCGCGCAGCCGGGCCGCGAACCGGTCGGCCCGCGCGTCGAGTTCGGCGTAGCTCAGCCGCTGGTCGCCGAAGACCACGGCGACCGCGTCCGGGGTGCGCCGGGCCTGCCGGGCGAAGAGCTCGGGCACGCAGAGCCCGTGCTCCTCGACCGGGTCGAGCTCGGCGGCCCGCCCGCCGGCCGGGTCGGCCCAGCGGGTGAGGACGGTGTGCCGCTCCTCGTCGGTGAGCATGCCGAGGTCGCCGATCCGGGCTCCGGGGGCGGCGGTGACGCTGCCGATCAGGGTCAGGTAGTGGCCGGCCATCCGTTCGACGGTCGCCCGGTCGAAGAGCGCGGTCGCGTACTCGAACCAGCAGTACATCCGGCCGCCGCGTTCCTTGACGGTCACGGTGAGGTCGAACTTGGCGATCTCCAGGCCGGCCCGGACCGGCTCCACGGCGGCCGCGCCGAGCCGGGCGGGGACGCCGGCCAGGTGCTGGTGCTCGAACATGACCTGGAACAGCGGGTTGCGGGAGAGGTCCCGCTCCGGGCGCAGCGCGTCGACCAGGTGCTCGAACGGCACGTCCTGGTGGGCGAAGGCGTCGAGCACCGAGCCGCGGACGTGGTCCAGCAGGTCCGGGAAGGCCGGGTTGCCGGCCAGGTCGTTGCGGATCACCAGGTTGTTGGTGAAGAACCCGACGAGGTCCTCGGTCTCCTGGCGGGTCCGCCCGGCGACGGGGGTGCCGACCGCGAGGTCGTCGAGGCCGGTGTAGCGGTGCAGCATCACCTGGAAGACGGCGAGCAGCACCATGAACGGGGTCGCGCCGTGCCGGCCGGCCAGCTCGGTGACGGCCCGGCCGACCTCCGGCGCCACCTCGACGACCACGTTGGCGCCGCGCGAGTCGCGGACGGCCGAGCGGAGCCGGTCGGTGGGCAGCTCGACCGGCGTCAGGCCGCCCAGGCGGTCGCGCCAGTAGGCGAGCTGGTGGTCCAGCCGGCCGGCGTCCTGCTGCTCGCGCTGCCAGACGGCGAAGTCCGCGTACTGGACCGGCTCGGGGGCCGGCAGGGCCGGCGCGTCCTCGGTGAAGGACCGGTAGGCGAGGTCGAGTTCGCGCAGGTAGACGTTGGTCGACCAGGCGTCGAAAGCGATGTGGTGCAGGGTCAGGACGAGCAGGTGGTCCTCGGGGGCGGTGCGGATCAGGGTCGCCCGCAGCGGGTGGCCCTGGGCCAGGTCGAACGGGGAGCGGGCCAGCTCGTCGACCAGGGCGCGGGCCCCTGCCGCGGCGTCCGGCCCGGCCGACAGGTCGGTCAGGGTGAAGTCGACCGGCCCGGCGGGGTCGACGACCTGGACGGGGTCGCCGCCCTCGGAGCGGTACCGGGTGCGCAGCACCTCGTGCCGGGCGGAGAGCGCGTCCAGCGCGCCGCGCAGCGCCGCGGTGTCGAGCGGGCCGGTCAGCCGCAGCGCCAGCGGGACGACGTACTCGTGGCTCCCGGGCTCCAGCTGGTCGAGGAACCACATCCGCTGCTGGCCGAAGGAGAGCGGCAGCGGGCGGTCCCGGCCGACGGGGCGGACGGCGTCCGCCCCGGTGTCGGGGCCGGTAGCCGCGGCGCCGTCGATCCGGGCGGCCAGCCCGGCGACGGTCGGCGCGTGGAACAGCTCGCCGACGGTCAGCTCGATGCCGAACGCGCGCCGCAGCCGCAGCACCAGCTTGATCGCGAGCAGCGAGTAGCCGCCGAGCAGGAAGAAGTCGTCGTGCGCGCCGACCCGTTCGACGTCCAGCACCTCGGCCATCAGTGCGGCGACGGTCCGCTCGGCGTCGGTGCGCGGGGCCTCCCAGGCCCGCGCGGCCGGGCGCTCCGGCTCGGCGGCGGGCAGCCGGCGGCGGTCCACCTTGCCGTTGGGCGTGAGCGGCAGCTCGTCGAGCTCGACCACGGCGGACGGCACCATGGCCTCCGGCAGCGCGGCGGCCAGCCGGGCGCGCAGCCCGTCCGGCTCGATCCGCGCCCCGGCGGCGGCCACCACGTAGGCGGTCAACCGGGTGTCGCCGGTGCCGGACCGGTGGGCGGCCACCACGGCGGCGGCCACGGAGGGGTCGGTCGCCAGCAGCGCCTCGATCTCGCCGGGCTCGATCCGCACGCCGCCGATCTTGACCTGGTCGTCGACGCGTCCGACGTACTCCAGCGCGCCGTCCGCGCGGCGGCGCACCAGGTCGCCGGTGCGGTAGCGGCGGGCGCCGGGCACGGCGGCGAACGGGTCCGGGACGAACCGGTCGGCGGTGAGGTCGCCGCGGCCGGCGTAGCCGCGGGCCAGACCGATGCCGCCGACGCAGAGTTCGCCGACGACGCCGACCGGCACCAGACGGTCCTCGGCGTCCACCACGTAGGTGCGCACATTGGGCAGCGGCAGGCCGATCGGCACCTGCTCGCCGGGCTCGGCCGGGTCGTAGGGCCAGGCGGTGGAGTCGATCGCGCACTCGGTGGGGCCGTAGGTGTTGACCACCTCGACGTCGACGATCCGGCGCAGCCGGGCGCAGAGTTCGGCGGGCAGCGGCTCGCCCGCCGAGCAGACCACGCGCAGCGCGTCGCAGTCGGCCAGCGCCGGTTCGTCGAGCAGCAGGCGCAGCATCGAGGGCACGCCCTGGAGCACGGTGACGCGGTGCTCGGCGACGGCGCGGGCCATCACCGCCGGGTCGCGGTGGGCGTCCCGCGGGCCGGTGACCACGGTGGCGCCGCAGACCAGCGGGGAGAGGAACTCCCAGACCGCGGCGTCGAAGCCGATGGTGGTCTTCTGCAGCACCCGGTCACCGGGGCCGAGGCCGTAGCGCTCCACGGACCAGAGCACCCGGTTGCGGATCGCGGCCTCCGGGACGACCACGCCCTTGGGCCGGCCGGTGGAGCCGGAGGTGTACATCACGTACGCGGCCTCGGCGCCGGTGGCGCCGGCGGGTTCGAGGTCCGCCGACGGCGCCCCCGCCGGGTCCTCGCCGCCCTCGCCGCCCTCGCGGTCGAGGACGAGCGTGTTCGGGTGCGGCGGCAGCTGGCCGAGCAGGGACTCCTCGGTGACCAGCAGGCCCACCCCGGCGTCGGCGACCAGGTGGGCCAGCCGCTCGGCCGGCTGCTCCGGGGCCAGCGGCACGTAGACGCCGCCCGCGGTCAGCACCGCGAGCAGGGTGGCGACCAGGTCGGTGCCGCGGTGCAGGGCGACGCCGACGGGGCTCTCCCGGCCGACGCCGCGCGAGCGCAGCACCCCGGCGAGCCGCCGGACCCGGTCGGCGAGAGCGGCGTAGTCGGTCCGCCGCGCGCCGGACACCACGGCGACCGCGTCCGGGGTGGCCAGTGCCTGGGCGAAGAACAGTTCGGCCAGCGACTGCCGCGGGCGCCCGGTCTCGGTGCGGTTCCAGCGGGCGAGGTCGGCCAGCTCCGCGTCGGGGACGGTCTCCAGCGTGTGGGCGGGGGCCGCCGGGCGCTCGGCGACGGCCGCCAGCAGCCGCAGCAGGCTCGCCGCCATCCGCTCGATCCGGGCCCGGTCGAAGAGCGCGGTCGGGTAGATCAGCCGGGCCGCGAACGAGCCGTCGGGGAGCTCGGACAGGTGCAGCGAGAGGTCGAACGCGGAGTGCTCGGTGGCCGCCTCGACCTTGCTCACGTCAAGCCCGGGCAGCCGCAGCGGGCGGCGCTCGGCGTTGTGCAGCGCGAAGCCGACCTGGAACACCGGGTTGCGGGAGAGGTCGCGCTCGGGCGCGAGGTCGGCGACCACCCAGCCGAACGGCACGTCCTGGTGCTCGTAGGCGTCCAGGGTGGTCTCGCGGACCCGCGCCAGCAGGTCGAGGAAGGATCCCCGGCCGGACAGGTCGGTCCGCAGCACCAGCGTGTTGAGGAACATGCCGACCAGCGGCTCCAGGGCCACTTCGTCGCGGTCCGAGACCGAGACGCCGACGGCCACGTCGCGGGCGCCGGACCAGCGGGCGAGCAGCAGCTGGAACGCGGCCAGGTGCACCATGAACGGCGTCGCGCCGCCGTCCCGGCCGAGCGCGGCCAGCCGCTGCGCCAGCTCCGCCGGCACGGTGAACGGGACGCTGTCGCCGGCCGGGTCCCACTGCGCCGGGCGGCGGCGGTCGGTGGGCAGCTCCAGCGGTTCCAGGCCGGCCAGCCGCTCCCGCCAGTAGCCGCGCCGCCGCTCGGCCCGCTCGGGGGTGGCGGCCCAGGTGTCGCGCTGCCACTGCGCGAAGTCGGCGTACTGCACCGGGACGGGCTCCAGCGGCGACGGCCGCCCGGCCGCGAAGGCGTCGCAGAGCTCGTGCAGCTCGCGCGCCAGGATGCCCCAGGACCAGCCGTCGAAGGCGATGTGGTGGACGGTCACCAGCAGGACGGCCTCGTCCTCGGCGAACCGGGCCAGGGTCAGCCGCCAGGGCGCCCGGGCGCGCAGGTCGATCGGGGCGCGCAACTCGGCGGCGTGCAGCTCGCGCACCCGCGCCTCGCGGCCGTCCGCCGGCACCCCGGTCAGGTCGAGCACGGCGAGCGGCACGGGGCCGGGCTCGTCGACGTACTGCACCCCGGTGCCGCCCTCGGTGCCGTAGCGCGAGCGCAGCACCTCGTGCCGCGCCGCGACCTCGGTGAACGCGGCCTCCAGCACCGGCAGGTCGAGCGGGCCGCGGATCCGGAACGCCTCGCACATCAGGTACTCGGTGGAGGCGCCGGAGCGCAGCTGGTCCAGGAACCACAGCTGCTCCTGGGCGTAGGAGAGCGGGAGTCCGCTGTCACCGGTGGGCATCGGACGCCTCCAGGAGCGAGTCGGGGCTGACGGCGGCCGAGTACGGCTCGGCCATGGCCACGGCGATCCGGCGCGGACCGGTGAACGGCTCGCGGGCGTGCGCCGACAGCATGTTGTCCACCAGCAGGACGTCGTCCCGCTGCCAGTCGAAGCGGCGCCACTCGGCGCGGTAGCAGGCGCGCAGGTGCGCGATGACCTCGTCCGGCACCGGCCGGCCGTCGCCGTAGTAGGTGTTGGTCGGCAGCTGGGAGTCGTCGTACATCTCGCGCAGCGCCGAGCTCACCTCCTCGCCGAGCGTGGTCACGTGGAAGAAGGTGAGGTGGTTGAACCAGACCGTCTCGCCGGTCACCGGATGGCGGTGCACCGCCCGGCGGCGGGCGCGGGTGCGCAGGCCGTCGGCGGTCCACTCGGTGGCGACGCCGTTGCGGGCGCAGTAGGCGTCGACCTCGGCGCGGTCGGAGGTGTTGAAGGCCTGCTGCCACGGCACGCCGAAGCCGTCCGAGAAGTTGCGCACCACCATCCAGCCGCGGGCGGCGAACTCCTCGCGGACGGCGGGGTCGATCGCCTCGTACACCCGGCGGGTGTCGGCGAGCGGGGTGGCGCCGAGCGTCTCCGGCGGCTCGACGCAGTGGAAGAACAGGGTCATCGGCCAGTCGGCCTGGTAGGAGTTCTCGTTGTGGAGGAAGATCTCCTCGCTCGGCGGGTAGTCGGTCGAGGTGTACACCTGCCCCTTGATGGTGCTGCGCGGCGAGGACCGCTCGGCGTAGGCCAGGGGCGAGCCGGACACCGCCCGCACCGCCGCCTCGAACCCGTCCACCCCGCCGACGCCGAACCCGCGCAGCAGGACCGCGCCGTGTTCGAGCAGCCGGCCGCGGACGAACGGTCGGGCGGCCGAGAGGTACTCGGCCAGGGGCATGCCGGGAGTGTCGGCCGGCACCGTCAGGGGGAGGACGGAGCCCGCGCCGTTCTCCCGGGGTCGGTCCGCCGGCGCGGGCCGTATGGAGGGGTTCGCAGTCATGCGCCTCAGCGTCGTCGCCCGGCGGCCGCTCCCCGGAGAGAACAACCGGCAGTCACGGCGGCAGGCTTGGCGTCGCGGTGACTGCGCCTCCTTCTCTGCAGCCGGACCGGGCCGGTGCGGCAGGCTCGCTGGCGCCGCCACCGGTCACGTGAGGTGCGTGACGCGGCAGTTCACCCGAGGGAGGCCCGTCGTGGCCGAGGAAGACACCGACGACCGCACCTACCGCGTCGTCCTCAACGACGAGGAGCAGTACTCCGTCTGGCCCGCCGACCGGGACCTCCCGCTCGGCTGGTACGCGGAGGGCACCGAGGGCACCAGGGCCGACTGCCTGACCCACATCGGCACGGTCTGGACCGACATGCGGCCGCTCAGTCTGCGCCGCCAGATGGAGCGGGCGGCCGGCTAGCGGCCGGTCCGGCCCCGCGAGGTGTGTGACAGATGACCAGCCCCGACACGCGGGCTCCGGCGGACGAGCAGACCCGGCCGCCGGACCCGCCCGATCCACCCGCTCCGGCGGACGCGACCGATCCACCCGGCCCGGCGGACGCGGCCGGAACGGAAGCCGTGGTCCCGCTGCACCGCAACCGCGACTTCCTGCTGCTGTGGGGCGGCTCGGCCGTCTCCCTGCTCGGCTCGACCGCGACCACCATCGCCTACCCGCTGCTGGTCCTCGCCCTCACCGGCTCGCCGTTCGACGCCGGGCTCGCCGGCTTCGTCGCGCTGCTGCCCGCCCTGCTGCTCCAACTGCCGGCCGGCGCCCTGGTGGACCGCTGGCCGCGCCGGCGGCTGATGATCTGGTGCGACGCGCTGCGCGCGCTCGGCGCGGCGGTCATCGCCGGCGCGGCGGCGCTCGACCTGCTCAGCCTCCCGCTGGTGCTGGTGGTGGGGTTCACCGAGGGCGCGCTCACCGTCTTCCACGGCCTCGCCGCGCACGCGGCCGTCCCCAACGTCGTGGCACCGGGCCAGCTCTCGCTGGCGCTGTCCCGCAACGAGGCGCGCGGGCGGGGCGCCGTGATGCTCGGCACGCCGCTCGGCGGCATCCTGTTCGGGCTCGGCCGGGCCGTGCCGTTCGTCGCCGACGCGCTGACCTACCTGGTCTCGCTGACCGGCCTGCTGTTCATCCGCAAGGAGTTCGAGGCCGAGCGGTCCGCCGGCACCGGCACCATGCGCGAGCAGGTCCGGGAGGGCCTGGGGTGGCTCTGGAAGCACCCCTTCCTGCGCACCACCACCCTGCTGGTGGCCGGCAGCAACCTGATGTTCCGGGCGCTGTTCCTGGTCGCCATCGTGCTGGCCACCGACGTCGGCGCGTCCTCGGCCGGGGTCGGCCTGATGGTCGGGGTCGCCGGTGCCGGCGGGCTCGCCGGCTCGCTGGCCGCCCCCTGGTGCGCCCGCCGCCTGGGCCTCAGCGCCCTGGTGATCGCGGCGAACTGGGCCTGGGCCGTGCTGATGGTGGTGATCGCCGTCAGCCGCGACCCGTTCACGCTCGCCGCCGCCTACGCGGCGATGTGGTTCGTCGGGCCGCTGTGGAACGTGGCGCTCGGCAGCTACCAGCTGGGCATCACCCCCGACCGGCTGCGCGGCCGGGTGCTCGCGGCGATGAGCACGCTGTCCAACGGGGCCCTGCCGATCGGCTCGCTGCTCGGCGGCCTGCTGCTCGACTCGGCCGGCGCGCGGACCGCCGCGGTGGCCCTGGCGGGCTGGATGGTCCTGCTCGCCGTCGCCGCCTCGGTCGCCCGCACGGTGCGCACCGTGCCCGGCCCGGCGAACCCGTGACCCGACGGCGCCACCCCCGCCGCCGTACCGCTCCGCCGGCGGCCCTCGCCCCGGCCGCTCCCCCGGTCCCCGCGCTCCCCCGCGGCCACACCCCCGGCCCCGGCGGCGACGGCCGGACCACCCCTCGATCCAGTGCTGACAGGAGGAACTAGCGTGTTCCGCACCATGCTCGGGCCGCGCCCCGATCCGACGGGGCGAGGCCATCATGCCGGCACCTGACGACCGGCCGGCCGGCGTCCTCGGCACGATCGGCGGCACCCCGCTGGTCGAACTCGCCAAACTCGCCCCGGGCCGACACTTCACCACCTACGCCAAGCTGGAGGCGTTCAACCCCGGCGGCAGCATGAAGGACCGCTCGGCGCTGGAGATGCTCCGCGAACGGATCCGCACCGGCGCGCTGGTGCCCGGCCGCTCCGTGGTCGTCGAATCCAGCTCCGGCAACCTCGGGATCGGACTCGCCCAGGTCTGCTCCTACTACGGGCTCCGGTTCATCTGCGTGGTGGACCCGCGCACCAACCGCCAGAACATCGCCATCATGCGGGCGCTCGGCGCCGAGGTGGAGGTGGTCCAGGAGACCGACCCGGTGACCGGCGAGTACCTGCCGGTCCGGATCCGCCGGATCAGCGAGCTGACCGCCCGCATCCCCGGCGCCTACTGGCCCAACCAGTACGCCAACCCGCTGAACCCCCAGGCGCACCGGCGGACGATGCGCGAGATCCTGGACGCCGTCCCCGGCGGGATCGACTACCTGTTCTGCGCGACGAGTTCCTGCGGCACCCTGCGCGGCTGCGCGGAGCAGGTCCGCGAACTGCGCCTGCCGGTGACCGTGGTCGCGGTGGACGCCAGGGGCAGCGCCATCTTCGGCGGCGTCCCGACCTCCCGGCTGATCCCGGGCCACGGCGCGGCCGTCCGGCCCGCGCTCTACCGCGACGGCCTCGCCGACGAGGTCGTCCACGTGACCGACCTCGAATGCGTGGTCGGCTGCCGCCGGCTCGCCGGCCGCGAGGCCATCCTGGCCGGCGGCTCGTCCGGCGCGCTGGTGGCGGCGATCGACCTGATGGCCGACCGCATCCCCGCCGGCTCGCGCTGCGCGGTCGTCCTGCCCGACCGCGGCGAGCGGTACCTCGACACGATCTACAACGACGAATGGGTCGCCCGCCACTTCGGCGACGTGTCCCACCTGTGGAAGGAGAAGGAGTACGCGATGAAGGTGGCACCATGCTGATCCTCGGAGCAGGGGAGGTCCGGCAGGTCCTCGACGGTGCCGAGAGCGAGGTCGTCGCGGCCGTCCGCCGCGCCTACGTCCTGCACGACCGGGGCCGCACGGCCCTGCCGCACTCGGTGTTCCTCCGCTTCCCCGACGACCCGCGCAACCGGATCATCGGGCTGCCCGCCTACCTCGGCGAGGACGTCCCGGTGGCGGGCATCAAGTGGATCTCCTCCTTCCCCGGCAACACCGCCGCCGGTCGGGAGCGCGCCTCCGCCGCGGTGATCCTCAACTCCATGGCCACCGGGCACCCGGAGGCCCTGCTGGAGGGCTCGCTGATCTCGGCCCGGCGGACGGCGGCCAGCGCCGCCCTCGCCGCGTCCGTCCTCACCTCGGAGACCCCCGAGACCGGAGCCACCCTGATCGGCTGCGGCGTGATCGGCTTCGAGATCCTGAACTACCTCCGGGCCGTCCTGCCGGACCTCGGCACCGTCACCGTGTTCGACCTCGACCGGTCCCGCGCGGAGGCCTTCGCCGCCCGCTGCGAGGCCCGCTGGCCCGGGCTCAAGACGGCCGTCGCCGAGTCGGCCGAGGACGCGATGGCCGCCCACCGGCTGGTCTGCCTGGCCACCACCGCCGGGACCCCGCACCTGACCACCGAGGCCTGCCGGCCGGGCACCCTGGTGCTGCACGTGTCCCTGCGCGACCTGACCGCCGCGAGCATCCTGGGCGCGGTCAACGTGGTCGACGACGCCGACCACGTCTGCCGGGAGCGGACGTCCCTGCACCTGGCCGAGGAGCTGGTCGGCAACCGGGACTTCATCTCCACCTCGCTCGGCGCCGTGCTCCGCGCCGACCAGCCCTACCGGCGCACCGAGGACGGCGTCACCGTCTTCTCGCCGTTCGGGCTCGGCGCGCTCGACCTCGCCCTGGCGGGCCTGGTCCACCGGCAGGCACGCGAGCGCGGGCTGGGCACCCGGGTGGCGGGATTCCTGCCGGAGGGCGCCGGAGCCGCCGCCGGGTGACGCCACCGGCGCCGCCGGGGCCCCGGGACCGCCGCTCGGCCGGCGGCGGCCCGGGGCCCGGGGGCGGGCGGGCCCGGCGGCGGGGCGCGCCGCGGGACACCCGGGGGTGCGCCCCACCGACCGGAAACCGGGTCGTCGCAGGTCAGAGCCGTGGGCCGGTACGATGATCCCTCACCTATCGGGGGGTCAGATGAGCCAGCCGGACGTTCCGGCCCTGGGACCGCTGCTGCGCGCGCACCGCCACGCCGCCGGGCTGACCCTGGAGGAACTGGCGGAGGGTTCGGGCGTCAGCGCCCGCGCCATCGGCGACATGGAGCGCGGCCACAGCCGCGGCCCCCAGGCCCGCACCGTCCAGGCCCTCGCCACCGCCCTGGGGCTCGCCCCGGCCGCCACCGGGACGCTGCTGGGCGCGGCCCGCGCCGGCCGGCGACGGCACCCGGCCGCCGAGGCCACCGGGCTCTGCGACCTGCCGCCCGCGGTACCCGACTTCACCGGCCGCGAGACCGAGACCGACTGGCTCGCCCGGACCGCCGGCGCCCCGGCCGGTCCACCGGTCTCGATCGTCTCCGGCGCGCCCGGACTGGGCAAGACCGCACTCGTCGTGCACGCCGGGGCGCGGCTGGCCGACCGGTTCGCCGACGGCTGCTTCTTCGTCGACCTGCGCGGCCTGGACGCCGAACCGGTCACCCCGCACGACGCCCTGGGCCGCCTGCTGCGGGCGCTGGGCGTCCGCGAACGCGACCTGCCGGGCGAGACCGACGAGCGCCGCGGGCTCTACCGCCGGCTGATGCGGGAGCGGGAGGCCCTCGTCGTCCTGGACAACGCCGCCCGCGAGGCCCAGGTCCGCGCGCTGCTGCCCGGCCCGGGCGCGGGCCGGCTCTGGGTGACCAGCCGCCGCACGCTCGCCGGGATCGAACACGCCCGGCGGCTCGTCCTGGCGCCGCTGCCCGTCGGCGCCGCCACCGCGCTGCTCGGCGCGATCCTCGCCCAGCGCGAGGACGAGCCGGCGGGCGGGTCCGCCCCGGCGGCGCTGGCGCGGATCGCGGAGCTGTGCGGGCACCTCCCGCTGGCGCTGCGCATCGCCGGGAACCGGCTGCTCAGCCGGCCCGCCTGGAGCGCGGACGGCCTCGCTGAACGGCTCGGGGACGAGGACCTCCGGCTGCGCCGCCTGACCGCCGGGGACCTGCGCATCCGCTCGGCGTTCCGGCTCTCCTACGAGCAGCTGGCCGAGCCGGTGCGGCGCCTCTTCCGCCGGCTCGCGCTCGTCCCGGGGGCGGACTTCGACACCGGCGCCGGCGCCGCCCTCACCGGTCTGCGGCCGGACGCGGTCGAGGAGATGCTCGACGAACTCCTCGACCTCGGCCTGCTCGGGCACACCGCCGGCGACCGGCTGCTCTTCCACGACCTGCTGCGGCTGTACGCGCGCGAGCGGCTCCACGAGGAGGAGACCCCGCAGGACGTCGCCGCCGCCGAGGCGGCGCTGTACCGCTGGCTGCTCGACGGGGCGGCGGAGGCCGGGCAGTGGTTCCAGCCCGGACCGCCGCCGGCCGGCCGCGCGGCGGCACCCGTCGGCTTCGGCTCGGCGCGGGCCGCGCAGGCCTGGCTGGAGGCCGAGAGCGCCAACTGGCTGGCCGCCCTGCGCGCCGCGGCCGCGGCCGGCCGGCACACCGACGTCGTCCGGACCGCGGAGTCCATGCACTGGTTCTCCGACCGCTGGACCAACTGGGGCCACTGGCCCACCGTCTTCGGACTGTCCCGCACGGCGGCGCACGCCCTGGGCGACGACGTCCTCGCGGCCACCCACGCCAACTACCTGGCCTGGGCGGTGCACTACTGCTCGCACCAGCCCCGCGAATCGTCCGCCATCGCGGAACAGGCGGCCGAACTCGCCCGCCGCGGCGGGGACGTCACCCAGGAGGCGTGGGCGCACTTCTACGCGGCGGCGGCCGCCAACCGGCTGGGCGAGCCCGCCGACGCCGTCCCCCGGGCCCGGCGGTCGGCCGAACTCTTCGCGACGGCGGGCGACCGCGAGGGCCGCCCCCAGGCCCTGCTGGCCCTGGCCTCGGCCCAGGCCGGCACCGGCGGCCACGCGGACGCGGTGGCCACCACCGACACCATCCTCGCCCTGCTCGCCGACCCGGCCACCGCACCCGCCGCGCACATCGGCGACTTCACCCGGACCAACGCCCTGTCCCAGCAGGGCGGCGCCCTGCTCGCCCTCGGCCGCGCCCAGGAGGCCGAGCGGACCTACGCCGAAGCCCGCACCGTGGGCGCCCGCGTCGCCGTCCCCCTCCTCCAGGCCATCGCCGCCCTCGGCCAGGCCCAGGCCCTGGCCGCCCTCGGCCACCACGACCGCGCCCTCACCACCGCCCGCGAAGCCAGAACCTTCGCCGAATCCGCCGCCGACCCCACCCGCCTCACCGAAGCCACCCAACTCGAAGCCACCCTGACGGCGCTGAAGGAATGACCCTGGCGCGGCGCCGGCGGAGCCGGACTCGTTCCTGCCCGAGTCGTCTCGGGGCGACCCTCAGGTGTCCGGCACGGCGGAGCTGCCCTCTGCTACCGGCTCGGGGCCTCGTGCGCGGTCCGCAGCGGTCGATCGGAGCGCCACCCGGCGAACGAGCCGTCGCGGGAACGTACGCCCTCAAGGTCGCCTTCGAACAGCACTGCGGCCTCCGGCCTGCGTGCCGGAGGATCGGCCAGATAGCTGTTGCCGTGATCCCAGGTCCGAAGCTCGCCCGGGAGCGCTTCGTACCAGGCCAGGCCACGGACATTGCAGTTCCTGCACAGGAGCCCCCGCACACACCGTCCGCACGACGACTGTCCGGGGCAGCATCGGTGGTCGTGATCGATGTGCCACCAGGACGGGCCCTCCATCGACGAATCGCCCCCCAAGCGGTGGCACAGCGGGCAGGTATCGTCCTGTGCTCTCAGGATCGCGTTCACCCGGGCGAGCGTCAGCTTGTGCCGGCGCGCCTGCCGGATCGCGTTGCGGCACCTCTGACATGTCTTCCCCCGGGGGCCCGCATCGATCCGCCACAGCGTGTCCGCGCACACTTCGCAGGGGTCGCCCAGGGTTTCGACCCATGCGTAGAACTCCTCGTCGGTTTCCCAGTCCACCGGAGCAGGGTAGAGAGCATCACTGACAGTCCCGGGACCGTGACAGCCGCCGTCCTGACCACGCTGGACTGCGACTGCTCCGCACCCGACCTCCGCGCCTGTGCGCCGGCCGCTCTCGCCGACGCCGCGGTCAGGTGTCGGCCAGGCCCTGTTGGATGGCCAGCACCGCGAGGCGGACGCGGTTCGGGCTGCCTTCGGTGCGATCAAGCCGGTCTTCCAGGACGGGTACCTGCACGACCTGCCCGGTTTCACCCCGATCGGCGCGGTGGACGCCGGGGAGCCGCTCACTCCGCCACCGCTCCGGACGCGTTGATCCCGTCCGGCCCCCGGTCGACCGGGCTCAGCCCGGGAGGGCCGGGTGGGTGGCGGGGTCGTGGGCGGTGGACTGCCAGGCGCGGGGGGTGAGGCCGTAGGTGGTGCGGAAGACGCGGCTGAAGTGGCTGGTGCTGACGAAGCCCCAGCGGCCGGCGACGGCGGCCACGGTGGCGGGGCGGGCCGACGGGCGGGCCAGGTCGCGGCGGCACATCTCCAGGCGGCGCCGCTGGATCCAGCGGCCCACGGTGACGCCCTCGTACTGGAAGAGCTTGTGCAGGTAGCGCACCGAGAAGTGGTGGGCGGCCGCGATCCCCTCCGGGGAGAGCCCGGGGTCGGGGAGCCGGCGCAGGATGTACTCCTTCGTCCGGGCGATCGTGGCCAGGACCTCCTCGGGCACCGGTCCGGCCGCCCGCCGGCGGTGCTCGTGGGCGAGGACGGTGAGCAGGTCCACTGCCGTACCGGCGAGCCGGGCGGCCACCCGCGGGTCCGGTGCGACCCCGGGGCGGGCCAGCCGGTCCAGGTAGGCGGCCACCAGCGCGGCCGTCCCGGTGTCCGAGCGGAAGGCCGTGCCGGACAGCTCCCGCAGGTCCTCCTCGGCCACTCCGGCCGCTGCCCGGGGCCAGTGGAAGGCCGTGCCGGAGAAGGCCTCCGACACCTCCAGGACGACCGGGCGGCCGGTCCGGGCGACGGCGAACCCGCCCGGCCGCAGGGGCACCCCGTGACCGTCCAGGAGCAGTGCGGCCGTGCCGTGCCGCGGCAGCACCAGGGTGATGTGGTCGCCGCGGCCGCACAGCACCACGCTGCGGCCGTGCGCGGTCGGCCACGGACCGGCGACGATCGAGGAGACCCGCAGCGGGCCGAGCCGGTGGCCGGCGATGCTCGCGGCGAAGGGGACGTGGCCGGACGGGGCGTGCCCGGACGGGGCGAGGACGGGCATCGGTACTCCTGCGACGGCCGCCGGGGTGGTCCCGGGCGGCCGGGTGCTGGCACGGGGTGAGGGAAGGGCGCGGGCGACGCGGCCCGCCCTCCCATCCCAGCCGGTCGGACAGCCGGTGACCAGGAAGAACAGCAGGAGGAACTGCGCGGTCGCCGGTGCCGCACGAACCCTCGTCCTACCCCGCACCGGCCCCGGCTACCAGCGGCGGCCGGCCTACCAGGAGTGGCGGTGCAGGGCGAGGTGGAGGGTGTCCACGGCCTGGATGAGGGCGGAGCGGGCCGAGCCGGTGCGG
Organism: Kitasatospora sp. NPDC005751; assembly: GCF_040630835.1. Classification (NCBI taxonomy): domain Bacteria; kingdom Bacillati; phylum Actinomycetota; class Actinomycetes; order Kitasatosporales; family Streptomycetaceae; genus Kitasatospora; species Kitasatospora sp. NPDC005751. The sequence continues at coordinate 149,061 of NZ_JBEXYC010000005.1, read as the reverse complement.
CAGTGCGAGTCGAGCAGGACGAAGCCGTGCACCACGCCCTGGTAGCGGGTGGCCACCACCGGCACCCCGGCCCGGCGCAGCCGGGCCGCGTAGGCCTCGCCCTCGTCCCGCAGCACGTCGGCCTCGGCGGTGATCACCAGCGCCGGTGGGAGCCCGGCGAGTTCCTCCAGTCCGGCGCGCAGCGGGGCCGCCAGGGACTGCGCCCGGTCGGCCGGGTCGGGCAGGTAGGCGTCCCAGAACCGGCGCATGTCCGCCCGGTGGAGGAAGTACCCGTCGGCGAAGGCACGGTAGGAGGGGGTGTCGAAGTCCGCGTCGGTCACCGGGCAGATCAGCACCTGGTGGAGCAGCTCGGGGCCGCCGCGCCTGCGCAGGAGCAGGGTGAGCGCCGCGACCAGGTTGGCGCCCGCGGAGTCGCCGGCGGCGGCGATCCGGCTCCCGTCCAGCCCGATCTCGTGGCCGTGCGCGGCGATCCAGCGGGCGACGGCGTAGCACTGCTCGACGGCGACCGGGAACCGCTCGGCGGGCGGGCGCCCGTAGTCGACGAGGACCACGGCGGCGTCCGCGCCCACGGCGAACTCCCGCAGCAGGTGGCGGTAGCTGTCGGCGTCGCCCAGCACCCAGCCGAGGCCGTGCAGGAAGAGGACCACCGGGGTCGGCCGGGCGGCGTCGACCGGGCGGATCACCTGGATCCGGACGTGACCGGCCGGTGTCGGCAGCGCCAGCCGGGTGGCGACGGTGTCCCGGTGGCCGTCCGACGGGTGGGGCCCGGCCAGGAAGGCGAGGTCGAGGGGCTCCGGCGCGCTCCCGCCGGGCGGCGCCGCCGTCCGATCGCGGCGGGCGTGGGCGCGGGCGGCCAGGAAGTCCTGGAGGCCGTCGTCCAGGATCGGGCCCGGGGCCTCGGGGGTGGTGCTCTCGGACACTGGTGTGCTGCTCCTGGCGTAGCGGCCGGGTCGGACCGGCTTCCGCGGGTGGGCGTGGCCCCGCCCGGGTGGTCGCGGGCTCGCCCGGCGCCGCGGGTCCGGACACGGCGGCGAGCCGGGGGTACTGCCGCCGTGCCCGGAGAGCGTGCCGGCCGGGGCCCGGGGCGCCCGGCCGGCACGTCGTCATCTTAGGGACCGGCCGGGCCCGGGACCGTACCCGGAGCGCACTGGAAGCCGCCGCTCCGTGCACGGCGGTCGGCCGGTCCCGCGCGCCGCTCCGTGCACGGTGGTCAGCCGGCCGTGCGCGCCTCCTCCGTACGCCGCGCCCGCCACTCGCGCGGGGACGTCCCGTACGCGGCCCGGAAGGCCCGGCTGAAGTGCGCGGGGTTGACGAACCCCCAGCGCTGGGCGACCGCCGAGACGGTCGGCGCGCTGCGGCTGCGCCGGCCGAGCTCCCGGGCGCACTCCTCCAGCCGGCGCCGCTGGATCAGCCGGCCCACCGTCACGCCTTCGTTCTCGAAGAGCCGGTGCAGGTAGCGCACCGAGATGCGGTGGGCGTCGGCGATGCCCTGCGGGGTCAGCCCCGGATCGCCGAGGTGGCGGTCGATGTGGGCGCGGACCAGCCGGACGAGGTGGGCGCCGGCCTCGTCGGGGCCGGCGGCCGGGCGCCCCGCCAGCTCGCCGACCAGGGTGAGGAACAGGTCGGCGACGCTGCCCGCCAGGAGGTCCCCGACGGCGGACGGGTAGCTGGGCGCGGCGTCGGCGAGGGTGTCGAGGAAGGGCAGCAGGACCGCCCCGAGACTCTCCCGCGAGGTGACGGCCCGCCCGGTCACCCGGCGGATGTCGGCCTCCGGCACACCGAGCAGCCGGTGCGGCAGGTGGAACACGTGGGAGCGGAAGCGCTGCGGGTAGTCGACCGAGTAGGGGCGCGCGGTGTCGTACAGCACGAGGTCGCCGGGCGCGACCTCGGCCCGGCGGCCGTCCTGGGTCAGCACGGCGTGGCCGGACACCTGGACGCCGACCGCCACCTGGGCCTCCGCCCCGGCCGAGCGCGCGATCAGGCCCGGCGTCCGGGACAGCCGGGTGGCGTCCGCCTCCAGGGTGGACACCCGCAGGCTGCCCAGCCGGTGCGACTCCAGCCGGCCGTCGAACGGACCGTCGGCGAGCGGCACCACCTCCACCGGCGCCAGCGCGTACGAGACCGCCCGGCCCCAGTGCCCCGCCTTCTCCCCGTCCGGCACCGCGGCGGTTGTGACCCGCAGGTTCACCTGGCTGCCCCTCTCTGTCGGCGTTCACGGCCGAAGCCCCGCACGACCAGCCTGCGGCAGGGAGCGGAAGAGTGCCTAGGTCGTCTGACTGTCGTTCTGACGAGCCGGGGCGACCGGGCGCGCTGGGCTCGGCTCCCCCGGGCCGGCGACCCTCCCGGCGGGGTCGGCCGTCCGTTCCGCCCGCGCCGGGGCGCGGCACCCGGCGGGCCTGGTCGCCGGGCGGCGACCCGTCGCCGGGCAGGGTCAAGGCTAACCGGCCGTCAGCCGTGCTCGCGCCCGCCCGGCACCGCCCGCACGCCCCGGACCTGCGCCGATGCGCCGGTCCGGGGCGTGCGGGGGCCGCGGGGGGTGGTGGGGTGGCCGCCGGGGCGGGCCACCCGCCGGATCAGGCGTCGGATCAGGCGCCGAGGAACTCCAGCAGGTCCTTGGTGAACGCGGCCTCGTAGGCCCCGACCAGGCCGTGCGGGGCGCCCGGGTAGACCTTGAGGACGCCCTGGGAGAGCAGCTCGACGCTCTTCTCGGCGGAGGCGGCGATCGGCACGATCTGGTCGTCGTCGCCGTGGGCGACCAGGACCGGGATGTCGATCTTCTTGAGGTCCTCGGTGAAGTCGGTCTCCGAGAACGCCTCGACGCAGTCGAGGGCGCCCTTGAGGCCGGCCTGCATGCCCTGCAGCCAGAACTCGCGGCGCTTGCCCTCGGAGACCTCGGCACCCGGCCGGTTGAAGCCGAAGAAGGCCTCGCTGAGGTCGTAGTAGAACTGCGAGCGGTCGGCCGCGACACCGGCCCGGATGCCGTCGAAGGCCTCGATCGGGGTGCCCTCGGGGTTGTCCTCGGTGCGCAGCATCAGCGGCGGCACGGCGCCGAGCAGGACGGCCTTGCGCACCCGGTCGCTGCCGTGCCGGCCGAGGTAGCGGGCGACCTCGCCGCCGCCGGTGGAGTGGCCGACCAGGACGGCCTCGGTGAGGTCGAGCCGCTCCATCAGCTCGGCCAGGTCGTCCGCGTACCGGTCCATGTGGTTGCCGTCCCAGGTCTGCTCGGACCGGCCGTGCCCGCGCCGGTCGTGGGCGACGACCCGGTAGCCGGCCTCGGCGACGGCGACGGCGAGGCCGTCCCAGGCGTCGGCGTTCAGCGGCCAGCCGTGCGAGAGGACGACGGGGCGACCGGTGCCCCAGTCCTTGTAGAACTTCTGCGAGCCGTCGGAGAGCGTGATGGTGGGCATGAGGCGCCTTTCGGAAGGGGTGTCACGGCCGGGCCGGAGAGCCCGGGCCGGAGAGCCCGGGCCGGGGGCGGCCGGGCCTCCGTGCGGAACACCGGGAACGCTAGGGCGCCGTCGGGCCGAGCGGTGCTCCCTCCCTGCACAGCCCTTGCCCACGCGCGCACCGCCCGTCTCCCCGACCACCCGGGGCGGCTCCGGGCCGGCCGGGGACCGCCCGGCCGGTCTCCGCATACCGGACAGTCAACTACCGCATCGAACACGGCCTTTCACGTCAACGGACCATCCGTCCAGGGCTATTGACTAAGAATCCAACAGTGGCGATTCTCATCGCACCGAGTACGCGGGACATGACAGTCGCCCGGCGCGGAACAATCAAACACCCCGCGCCGGCGGGTCGTTCGTCCCCGTCGTCCCTGCATCGACGACACGAATGGTGACCGATGAAACCCCCACAGCCCCACCCTCATCCGCACCGCAGGCGCAGAATCGTCACGGCCCTGGCCTCGCTCCTCACCCTCTTCTCCCTGCTGTTCGCGGCCCCCGCGCCGGGGGCCTCGGGCGGGACGGGCTGGTGGAACCCGGTCGCCCGGCCCGCGCCGGACTCGCAGATCGGCGTCACCGGTGAGCCGTTCCGCGGGACCGACGCCCAGGGCAAGGTCCGCGGCTTCGTCGACGCGCACGACCACCTGATGTCCAACGAGGCCTTCGGCGGCCGTCTCCTGTGCGGGAAGACGTTCTCCGAGGCCGGGATCGCGGACGCGCTCAAGGACTGTCCCGAGCACTACCCCGACGGCTCGCTGGCGGTCTTCGACATGATCACCAAGGGTGGCGACGGCAAGCACGACCCGGTCGGCTGGCCCACCTTCAAAAACTGGCCGGCCCACGACTCGCTGACCCACGAGCAGAACTACTACGCCTGGGTCGAGCGGGCCTGGCGCGGCGGCCAGCGGGTGCTGGTCGACGACCTGGTCACCAACGGGGTGATCTGCTCGGTCTACTTCTTCAAGGACCGCGGCTGCGACGAGATGGACTCCATCCGCCTCCAGGCGCAGAAGACGTACGACCTGCAGGCCTACATCGACCGGATGTACGGCGGAACGGGCAAGGGCTGGTTCCGGATCGTCACCGACAGCGCGCAGGCCCGCCAGGTCGTCGCGCAGGGCAAGCTCGCCGTCGTGCTCGGCGTGGAGACCTCCGAGCCGTTCGGCTGCAAGCAGATCCTGGACGTCGCCCAGTGCGGCAAGGCCGACATCGACCGCGGCCTGGACGAGCTGTACGGCCTGGGCGTGCGCAGCATGTTCCTGTGCCACAAGTTCGACAACGCGCTGTGCGGGGTCCGCTTCGACGAGGGCGCGCTCGGCACGGCGATCAACGCCGGCCAGTTCCTGTCCACCGGCACCTTCTGGACCACCGAGCAGTGCGCCGGGCCGCAGCACGACAACCCCATCGGCCTCGCCGCGGCACCGGAGGCCGAGAAGCTGCTGCCGCCGGGGGTGACCGTGCCGGCGTACGCGGCGGGCGCCCAGTGCAACTCCCGCGGCCTCACCGACCTCGGTGAGTACGCCGTGCGCGGGATGATGCAGCGCAAGATGATGCTGGAAGTCGACCACATGAGCGTCAAGGCGGCCGACCGCGCCTTCGACATCCTGGAGTCCGCGTCCTACCCGGGCGTGATCTCCTCGCACAGCTGGATGGACCTCGACTGGACCGAGCGCGTCTACAAGCTCGGCGGCTTCGTCGCCCAGTACATGAACGGCGCCGAGGCGTTCAGCGCGGAGGCGAAGCGCACCGACGCGCTGCGCGACAAGTACGGGGTGGGCTACGGCTACGGCACCGACATGAACGGCCTCGGCGGCTGGCCCGCGCCGCCCGGCGCGAACGCCCCGCACCCGGTCCAGTACCCGTTCCGCACCACCGACGGCGGCTCGCTCGTCGACCGGCAGACCACCGGCGAGCGGACCTGGGACTACAACACGGACGGCGCCGCGCACTACGGCCTCGTGCCGGACTGGCTGGAGGAGATCCGGCTGGTCGGCGGGCAGGGCGTGGTGGACGACCTGTTCCGGGGCGCCGAGTCCTACCTGACCACCTGGGGCAGCACCGAACAGCACCGGGCCGGCACCAACCTGGCCGCCGGCGCCCCGGCGACGGCCGCGTCCACCGAATGGAACCCGTTCGTCAGCTACGCGGCCGGCCGGGCCGTGGACGGCGACGGCGGCACCCGCTGGGCCAGCGACTGGAACGACGACCAGTGGCTGCGGCTCGACCTCGGGTCCACCACCCTGGTCGGACGCGTCACGCTGGACTGGGAACGCGCCTACGGGAAGGCGTACCGCATCGAGGTGTCCACCGACGGGGCCACCTGGAAGTCGGTGTGGTCCACCACCACGGGGGCGGGCGGGCTGGAGACCGCGCGGTTCACCGGCGTCCCGGCCCGGTACGTCCGCGTCCACGGGGTCCAGCGCGGCACCAGCTGGGGCTATTCGCTCGACGAGGTCGGGGTCTACAGCACCTGACGGGCGGCGCGGGCACGGCTTCGCGGCCCCGGGCGACCGCCCGGGGCCGCGGGGCGTGCGCGGCGCTCAGTTCCGGCGGGTGTGCGGCATCAGGTAGACGTCCACCGCGACCTGGCGCTCGGGGTGCGCCGAGGGGAACGAGGAGAACTCCAGGTAGTACGGCAGCGGCGGGCGCTCGGTGCGCTGCATCCCCTTGGTGGCGGCGCTGACCGCCAGGTGCATGTAGGTGAACGGGATCAGCTCGGGCGGTCCGACGTGACGCATCGCCAATCCTGTTGAAGCCGGAACGACTTGGACGCCCATCCCGTCCCGGGTCTGCGGGTCGAAGCGGTCCGAGACCGGCACGCAGATGTCGTGCCGGGTCCGGGCGCCGATGAAGAAGTCCGGGTCGTCGTAGGAGACGCCCAACGCCTTGGAGCGGGCCGGGCAGTGGCCGTGGGTGGTGAGCCAGCCGCGCAGCCGCTCCCAGGCGGTGTCGGCGCTGTCGATCGGTCCGAGGTGGGAGTAGAACGCGACCCGGCGCTGCGGGATCGCGGCCGGCCGGATGTCCGAACCGGCCGCACCGGCGGTCGGCCAGGCGGTGTTCTGCGGGTTGGTGCGCAGGTCGGTGGGACATATCCCGTACGCGGACCGGAACGCGCGGGTGAAGGCCGCGTGCGAGTTGTAGCCGGCGCTGACCGCGATGTCGATGATCGTGCGGTCCCCGTAGACCAGCCGGTAGGCCGCCAGGGAGAGCCGGAGCCTGCGGACGTAGCGGTGGATCGGCTCGCCGACCTGGTGCCGGAAGACCCGGCGCAGGTAGTCGGGCGAGGTGTTGGTGGCCATCGCCAGCTCCTCCAGCGAGACGGCGGCCTCACCGTCCCTGACCTGGGCCACGATGTGGGGGATGGCCCGGCGCAGACGCTCGTCGTGGCTGCTCAGCGTGTCGATCTTCATAGCAGACTGAAGCCCTCCGCTTCTCGGGTCCCTCGGGCGGGGTCCGACGGGCGACCGGAGCCGAGCCCGGGCCTGTTGGAGCCGACGCCTGACCGACCGATGGCATGACAATCGATCGCACCTCAATGCCTACCTGCGCGGTCACCCCCCGTGCGCGCCAGGGTCAGACGTCCAGATCCACCTCGCCCCGTGGCATGTCCGGTGGACGGACGCCGCCCTGACAGCGGCTCCCGGGGACGGGCGAAGACGGTTCCCGACGGGCACCTGGCCCTGACGGGGATTCTCACGATGCTAGGGGGGGCGTCCATGGCTGTCCAGCGGGCCGCAGCCGGTGCACGGAGGTGCGCCACGGCGGCCACGGGAGGTCAGGGGTCCGTACCCGGGTGTGCCGACGCCTCAGGACACCGGCTGGCGCAGGATGGTACGGCGTCGCTCGGGGGCCGTCCTGGTCGGGTCCGAGAGGTAGATCTCGTGGTGCCGACCGGCCTCGCGCAGCCCCTCGGTGTGCAGGTAGTCGTGCAGCAGCTTCACCGTCCGCGGCTCGGTCTCGTACGGGCCCTGGTGCAGCACCTGGACGCAGCGGCCCTCGGTGAAGGACTCCCGGCGCAGCCGGCCGACCGCCTCGGCCCCGGCCTTCCCTTCCGCCTTCCCTTCCGCCTTGGCCTCCACCTTGGCCTCCGCCTTGGCGAGCGCGGCCGCGAGTTGCGCGTCGGTGTAGGGGACGGGCTGGCGGATCAGCAGGGTCCACCGCCAGCCGGCCCGGGCGCCGGGGCCGTAGGAGTCGGCGGAGACGGCGTCGAAGTGCGGGTCGTCGCTGTGCCAGAGCCCTTCCAGCGGCATCACCGCGTAGTCCGTCCCGGTGTCGGCCCGGACGGCGAACTTCAGGGCGTAGGAGACCGCGTACAGCGCGGCGATGGCGGGCCCGAACTCGGGGCTCTGCTGCGGGTCGCCGGTCCCGTCGAGGGCCAGGAAGGCGAACTCGGGGACGTCGAGCGGTTGCGGGACGGCCTTCGCGCGGTACAGCTCGCCGCCCAGCTTGCGGTGGTCGGTCTTCTCGGCCTTCTTCCCGGTCTGCCCGGTCTTCCCCCCGGCCTTGCCGGCCTGCCCTGCCTGCTCTGCCTTCTCGGCCTTCTGCTCGGTCTTGTTCTCGGCCTTGCCGGTGGTACCCATGGTGCACAACTCCCGTACGACTGCGGATCGGGGCGCCCGGGGCGCCGGTGGAACAGGGCGACCGGTGGCCCCCGCAGGGGCGAACGAGACGGCGCGACGACGGTCACCGCGCGTCCGGTCGCACGGTCCGGGCCGCCGCCCCGCCGTCGGTCCGGGCTCCTGACCCGGGCTTCACCCAGGAGCGGGCCGGTCCGGGACCGCTTTTCCACCGTTGCGGTCAAGTACTCCCCCGGCAACCGATCCAAAGCTTGACTGAGCCGGTCAACAACGCTCCTACCGCTTCTCACCCGGTCGTTTCGCTGCGAGAACTGACGTGCGCGGTTCCCCCATCCGGATGACGAGAGGGATGCATCGTGACTCCAGCCGCCCAGTGGACCCCCGTGCCGGTGCCGGCCGCAGCGGACCCCCATGAGGTCCCGTCGCACTGGTTCAACCTCGTCCCCAGCCTGCCCGGCCCCGTCCCGCCGCCCCGCGAGCCCGAGGGCGCCGAGCACGACGCCTGGGGCTCCCGGCTCGCCCTGCAGCAGCGGATCCGGCTCGACGCCGTCCGCGCCCAGGACGGTGCCACCGAACCCTTCCTGGCCATCCCGGAGCGGGTGCGCGAGGAGCTGGCGTCGATCGGACGCCCCACCCCGCTGCTGCGGGCCCGGGCCCTGGAGCGCTACCTGGAGACCCCGGCCCGGATCTACCTCAAGCGCGAGGACGTGCTGCCCACCGGCAGCTTCAAGCTCAACTCGGCCATCGCCCAGGCCCACTACGCGGCCGAGCAGGGCGTCGACACGCTGGTCACCGAGACCGGCGCCGGCCAGTGGGGCCACGCCGTGGCCTGGGCCGCCCGCCGATTCGGCCTCAGGGCCGTCATCTACTGGGCCGGCGTCTCGGCCCGCCAGAAGCCCGGCCGCCGGGCGCTGATCGAGATGCTCGGCGCCGAGGTGCACGCCTCCCCCAGCGAGCGGACGCCGGTCGGCAAGGCGCTGCTGCGCGACGGCCGGCACCTGCTGGGCTCGCTCGGCACCGCGATCGGCGAGGCGATCAGCCACGCCGCGCTGCACCCGGAGACCCGCTACATCTCCGGCAGCAACCTGGCCCACGTACTGATCCACCAGACCGTCATCGGCCAGGAGACCAAGGCCCAGCTGGCCGCCCTCGGCGAGCGGCCGGACACGCTGGTGGCCTGCGTCGGCGGCGGCAGCAACCTGGGCGGCTTCATGGGCCCCTACCTCGCCGAGAAGGCGGAGCGCGGCGACGACCTGCTGCTGCTCGGCGCGGAGTCCGCGAGCGCCCCCCGGCTGACCCGGGGCACGCTGCGCTACGACCACGCCGACCCGGAGGGCGTCACCCCGCTCGGCAAGTCGTACACCCTCGGCCGGGACTACGAGCTGCCGGAGACCCACGTCGGCGGTCTGCGCCAGCACAGCGGCTCGCCGCTGATCGGCGTGCTGCGCGGCGAGGGGCTGCTGGACGCGGTCGCGTACGAGGAGACGGACGTCTTCGAGACCGGGCGGCTGGTGCTCTCCACCGAGGGGATGCTGATCGCGCCGGAGTCCTGCCACGCCCTGCGCGCGGCCGTGGACCGGGCCGTCCTGGCCCGCGAGACCGGGCGGGCCGAGGTGATCGTCGCCTGCGTCAGCGGCAACGGGCTGCTCGACCTCGACGGCTACCTCGCGCACCGCTGACCACCGGCGCCCCGCGCCCACCACAGGCACCCGTCACCGGGCCCTCCGCCGGGCCCCGCACCACCGCCCGCGCACGCCGGGAGCGTGCCACCGCGTGCCCGGGGCCGCGCGCACCACCGGGGGCACCACCCCCGCGCACGACCGAGGTCACGGCACCACCCGCACCGGCACCGCCCGGGCGAGGCGCACGCGCCCCAGGACCACCCGTTCCGACACCACCCGTTCCGACACCCTGCACGAAAGGACCGACGTGTCCGACGGAACCATCATCGAGCTGTCCAGCGGGACCAGCCCAAGCTGCCCGTACTATCTCGGCGAGTCCATCGGCGACCGGCTGCCCGAGTACCTCGGCCGGCACGCCTTCGACGAGTTCTACCTGGTCACCAGCCAGCCGCTGTACGAGCTGTTCGGCCGGGACCTCGCCAACCGGCTCGGCCGGGCCGGCGTCGCCGTCAACCTGATCACCGTGGCCGAGGGCGAGGGCGTCAAGGGCTGGCCCGAGCTCACCGCCCTCTGCGAACGGCTGGTGGCCGCCGGGGCCACCAAGGACTCGATCGTCGGCGCGCTCGGCGGCGGCATGATCAGCAACCTGGCCGGACTGGCCGCCGCCATGGTCTACCGGGGCCTGCGCTTCGTCGAGATCCCGACCACCATGCTGAACCTCACCGACGGCACCCTCAGCAACAAGCAGGCGATCAACGGCGCCCTCGGCAAGAACCAGTTCGGCGTCTACCACGCGCCGCTGTTCATCTGGGCCGACGTGGCGATGCTGCGCAGCGAGCCGGAGCGCCAGCACCGCAGCGCGCTGGTGGAGGCGCTGAAGAACGGCCTGGTCAACGACGCCGCGTGGGTCGACCGGATGGAGGGCCTGCTGACCGGCGGTGTGGCGGGCATCCGGGACGACCTGCTCGGGGTCTGCCACGAGGTGGTCCGCAGCAAGCTGGGCATCCTGGCGCAGGACCCGGGCGAGCGAGGCGCCGGCATCATCCTGGAGTACGGCCACACCGTGGGGCACGCCGTGGAGTTCCTCTCCGGGGGCGCGCTGCTGCACGGCGAGGCGGTCGGCATCGGGATGTGCGCCGCGGCCCGGCTGGGCATCCGGCTCGGGATCACCGCGCCGGAGGTGCTGGCGCGCCAGGAGCACCTGCTGGGCACCCTGATCGGCAGTCCGACCACGGTGCCCCGGGAGTTCACCCCGGAGCGGATCGTCGAGGTCATCCTCAGCGACAACAAGCGCCGGGCGGGCAGCGCGGTGCGGTTCGTGCTGGTGCCCGAGATCGGCCGGGTGCACATCGTCGACGGCGACCACGAGACGCCGGTGCCCGAGCCGCTGCTGAAGAGCGTCCTCGCCGAGGCCTGACCGCCCCCCTACGCGCCCGGGCACCGCGCGCACACCCCCGACCGCCGGCCCAGCAGGGCCGGACGGCCCGTTCGGCCTCCCGAAGGAGTCATCCATGAACGACGCGCATTCGCCGGAGATCGCCGAGACGGTCTACCGGCTCGACGGCCCGCTGCGCTGGGCGCTCGGCGAGGTGCAGGACCTGCTGCGCTCCGTCGGCGCCGCGCCCGGCCAGCAGGTGGTCGACGTCGGCGCGGGCACCGGCTACGCGGCCGTGCCCGCCGCCCGGCTGGTCGGGCCGGAGGGCTCGGTGCACTGCGTCGACGGCAGCCCGGAGCTGCTGGAGGTGCTCGCCGGCCGGGCCGCCCGCGAGGGCGTGGCCGACCGGGTGACCCGCACCGTGAGCCCGGTGGTCCCGCTGCCCGTCGCCGACGCCGCCGCCGACCTGGTGATCTCCACCTACGTCCTGCACGAGCTGGCCGACGACGCGCCCGCCGCGATCGCCGAGATGTACCGGGTGCTGCGCCCCGGCGGGCGGGTGGCGCTGGCGGACTACCGCAAGACCGCCGACAAGGAGCGCAACCGGGAGATCGAGGCCTGGTACGCCCGCCAGCCCGACGGCGCCGGTCCCGAGGAGGTGCACCTGCGCTTCACCCTCAACGAGTTGGAGGAGATGCTGCGCGCCGCCGGCTTCCAGCGGATCGAGCTGCGCACCTGGCACGACTTCCACGTGCACGCCACCGCGGAGAAGTGACCGGCCCCCGGGCACCGGAGCCCCGGCGCGGCACGCACCGACGCGGCCGCGCACCAGCACCCGGCGACCGGCCGGTCAGGACCCGCCGGTCACCGTCGTCACCACCGTCACCAGCCAGAAGGAGAACTGTCGTGGTCAAGCTTGCCTACAACGCCAACGGCCTGCGGACGATCTCGGTGGAGCGGGCGATCGAGGCGGTCGCCGACGCCGGCTACGAGGGGATCGAACTCTCGCTCCACCCGGCCCACCTGGACCCGTTCGCCTTCGGCCCCGCCGAGGCCGCGCCGATCCGCAAGGCCCTGGAGCGCACCGGCCTGACGGCCTGCTGCCTGGCCGCGGGCGCCGACAACCTGCTCGGTGAGGAGCGCTTCGAGCCCTCGCTGATCCACCCCACCGCCGAGGGCCGGGCCCGCCGCGTCGACCTCGTCCTGCGGTCGGTCCGGATAGCCGACGAACTCGGCATCCCCTACGTCAACTTCGCCACCGGCAAGCGCAAGCCCGAGGTGGCCGAGGAGCAGGCCCGGCAGTGGCTGGACGAGGGCGTCCGGCAGGTGCTGGACGGCCCGGGCACCGCGGTGCTGGCGATGGAGCCCGAGCCGGAGTTCTTCCTGGAGAGCAACGACGGGGTCGCCCGGCTGGCCGACGCGCTGGCCTCGGACCGCTTCGCGCTCGCCCAGGACCTCGGCCACTGCCGGGTGGTGGAGGAGGACTACCTCGCCTCGGTGGAGCGGAACCTGCCCTATACGAAGATCATCCAGGTCGAGGACATCAAGGGCCGGGTGCACCACCACGAGATCCCCGGGGACGGCGACATCGACTTCGCCGGCTTCTTCTCGGTGCTGGGGCGCGGCGGCTACGACGGCTACGTCAGCGTGGAGCTGTACAACCACGCCGACCGCTACGAGCACGCGCTGCGCCGCAGCCGCGAGGTGCTGACCGCCGCGATCGCCGCCGCCGCGCAGGGCTGAGCCCGTCGTGCCCGCCGACCGCCCCGGCCCGCCGCCGCCCCCGCCGCCGCTGGCCCCCCGGGCCCTGCACGGGACCGGACTGACGCCGCTGTTCGACCACCACATCCACACCGACCTGCGCAACGCGGACGACTACGAGCTGATGGCCGTCAGCGGGGTGCTCACCGCGCTCGCCCCGTGCTCCGCCTCGCTGGAGGCCCGGGACTCCGGCAGCGCCTTCGCCGCCCGCTTCGAGCGGCTCGCCGGAGCCGAGACCGCCCGGGCCGCCGCGTACGGGATCGACCTGCACGTGGCGCTCGCGGTGCACGCGGCCGACATGGCGGGGCTGCGCGGCGCGCTGGCCGGGATCGAGGTGCTGGAGCGGTACCTGGACCACCCGAGGGTCCGGGCGCTGGGCGAGGTGTCGCTGCGCGGCGGCGGCCCGGACGAGGTCGAGGTGCTGGAGCGGCAGCTGAAGCTGGCGTCGGCGCGCGCGCTGCCGGTACTGGTCGAGTCGCCGCCCGCGCTGCCGGCCTTCCGGGAGATGCTGGCGCCGCTGGCGGGCGCGGTGGAACGGGCCGGCATCGACCCGGCCACGATCGCCCTGCTCGACCTGGACGAGCAGCGGATCGACCTGCTGGCCGAACACCCGGCGCTGCGCGGGCTCGGCGGGTACGGGATCGCCGTCGCCCCGCGCCAGGACGCGCTGTTCCAGGTCCGCGAGAAGCAGTCGCACCGCGAGGTGCTCGGCCTGCTGGACCGGTTCGGCCCGGAGCGGCTGATGCTCAACACCGGCCTGCACTTCGGCTCGGCCGACCCGCTGGGTCTGGCCAGGACGGTGCACCGGCTCCGACTCCATGGTGTCCCCGAGCAGATCGTGAGGGCTCTCGCTCATGGCAACGCTGCCCAGTTCTTCGCCGTCCCCCACCGGGTCCCCGCCGCCGGGTGAGCCGGCCGGCGCCCGCCCGCACGGGCTGCCCGACCGGGGCGTCCCCGTCGAGCGGGTGCTGGCCGAGCTGGCCGGGCTCTGCGCGGACGACCACGACTACCGGGACGGCACCGTCTTCAACTCGATCTGCTCGACGCCGCTGCCGGTGGCCGAGCAGGTGTTCGCCGCCCACCAGCAGTCCAACATGGGTGACAACCGGATCTTCCCCTCGCTGCCCCGCGCCGAGGCCGAGGTGACGGCCATGCTGGCCGACCTGATGGACGGCCCCGGGGCCGCCGGGGTGGCCACCTCGGGCGGCACCGAGGCCAACCTGCTGGCGGTGCTCGCCGCGCTCCGGCACCACCGGGCCCGCTTCGGGGCCGGTGCGCCGGCCCGGGTCCTGATGGGCGACAGCGCGCACTTCTCCTTCGACAAGATCGCCGCGCTGCTGGCGGTCGAGGTGGTCCGCGTCCCCTCCGACGAGCGGCTGCGGGTCGACACCGGGCGGCTGCTGCCGCTGGTGACCCCGGAGACCGCGCTGGTGGTGGCCACCGCCGGCAGCTCCGAGTCCGGCGCCGTGGACGACGTGCCGGCGATCGCCGCGCACGCCTCGGCGCTGGGCGTACCGGTGCACGTGGACGCCGCCACCGGCGGGTTCCTGGTGCCGTTCGCCCGCGAGCTGGGCGACGACCTGCCGGCGATCGGCTTCGGCGTCGACGGCGTCAGCTCCATCACCCTGGACCCGCACAAGTACGGCGGCGCGCCGATCCCCGCGGGCCACGTGCTCTTCCGCGACCCCGGGGCGCCGGACGCGCTGCGCACCTCCTCGCACTACCGGGGCACCCTCGACCACCACGCCCTGCTCGGCACCCGGCCCGGCGGCGCCCTGCTGGCCACCTGGGCGGCGCTGCGCGCCCAGGGCCGCAGCGGCTACCGGGCCTCGGTCGCCGGGCTTTGGGAGCGCCGGGCGCTGCTGGTGCGGCTGCTCACCGAGGCCGGTTTCGAGGTCGCCCCGCGGCCCGAGCTCACCGTGGTGACGGTCCGCCACCCGAGCCCGGAGAAGCTGGTCGACGCGCTGGAGGAGCGCGGCCTGATCGCCTCGGTGGCCCGCCGGCTGGGCCTGCTGCGGCTGGTCGTGCACTGGCACCAGAGCGAGCGGCAGCTGCGCGGCCTGGTCGCCGCGCTGGCCGAGGTCGACGGGGGCCGGCCGTGAAGATCCTCTTCGTCTCGATCAACAAGCTGAAGTCCTTCCGGCCGGTCCTGCCGATCGGCATGGTCACCATCGCCACCCAGGCACGGGCGGCCGGGTACCAGGTCGAGACGCTGGACCTGATGTGGGAGGAGGAGGACGAGCCGGTCGTCCGGGCCGCGGTCCGCGCCTTCAAGCCCGACGTGGTGGGGATCTCGATCCGCAACGTCGACTCGCAGAGCATGCTGGAGCCGGTCGTCTACACCCCGCTCGCCCGCGAGGTGGCCGACTGGTCGCGCGACGAACTGCCCGGCGTCACCGTGCTGCTGGGCGGTCCGGGGTTCTCCACCGTCCCCGAGGACCTGATGGACTTCGTCCGGGCCGACTACGGGATCACCGGTTTCGCCGAGGAGTCCGTCCAGCCGCTGCTGGACCACCTGGCCCGGGGCGAGGAACCGCTGGACGTGCCCGGGGTGATCAGCCCGCGCGAGGGCGGCGGCTACCACCGGCGCGACGCCGTCTTCCGGATCGACTACCGCAAGGCGGCCCGCCCCGACCCGGCCCTGTACGACCAGCGCTACTTCAGCTACTCGTACGAGACCCACGACCGCAGCCTCAAGGTGCCGGCGACCATCCAGACCAAGAAGGGCTGCGTGCTGGAGTGCGTCTTCTGCAGCAACTTCCTGGTGGACGGCACCGGCGTGAAGTTCGACGAGGTCTCCCGGGTGGCCGACGAGGTGGAACGGCTGCGCGACGAGGGCCTGGAGGTCCTGGAGATCGTCGACGGGGTCTTCAACCTGCCGCTCAACTACTCGCTGGAGGTGCTGCGGGAGTTCGTCCGCCGGGGCATCGAGATGCCGTGGTCCTGCATGGTCAACCCGGGCAACGTGACCTCCGAACTGGTCGACCTGATGGTCCGCACCGGCTGCTACTACGTCGAGTTCGGCACCGACTCGGCGTGTGACCGGATCCTGCGCGGGCTGAAGAAGAACTTCCGCCAGCGCCAGATCATCGAGTCGCACCGCAAGTTCGTCGAGGCCGGCATCCGGGTCGAGCACTGCCTGTTCATCGGCAGCCCCGGCGACGACCGGGACTCGGTCCGCGAGACCTTCGACGTGATGGAGCAGCTCGTGCCGCCCGCCACGCCCGACGTGCACGCCTTCTGGACGCTCGGCCTGCGGGTCTGCCGGGGCACCGCCCTGCACACCACCGCCGTCGCCGAAGGCATGATCACCGGAACGGAGCGATTCATCGTGCCCAAGTACTACTGCTCCCGCGCGGTCATCGAGGACGCCGCCGTCCTCGACGAGATCCAGGCGCGGGTGCTCGCCAACGACAACTGGTACCTGTGGTGGGGGCTCAACTCGATCAGCCTGCGCGAGCGCATCACCATGGCCCGCGCGGAGAGCGAGCGGATCGAGGCCGAGCTGAACGACCACCTGCCGCCGCTCCCGGCGGCCGGGGACGGTGCCCGGTGAGCGCCGGGGCGGACCTGCGGCTGACCGGCCCCGGCCGGCTCACCGTCGACGAGGCGAAGCCGCCGACCGCGCCGCTCGGCCCGGACGAGGTCCTGGTCGAGGTCGACCGGGTCACCCTGTGCGGCAGCGACCAGGCGCTGTACGACGGCGCCTACGGCGGCCCGAGCAGCTACCCGCTGCGCTTCGGCCACGAGTGGTCCGGCCTGGTGGTCGACACCGGGAGCAACGGCCGCGCGCTGCTGGGCCAGTGGGTCACCGGCGACTGCTCGCGCTGGTGCGGGGACTGCCCGCGCTGCGGCACCGACCGCAACGTCTGCACCCGGATCGAGAAGTTCGGCCTCACCGTCGACGGGTTCTCGACCCGGCTGCGGACCGTGGACCGCCGCTACCTCTACCCCGACACGCACGGCCTGGGCCCCGGCCTGCTGGCGCTCTCCGAGTTCTTCGCCGTCGCCGCCCAGGGCCTGCAGCGGATCGACCCGCGCCCCGACGAGCGGATCCTGGTGATCGGCGCCGGCGCCCTCGGCCTGGCGAGCTACCTGCTGCTCACCGGGGCGTACGGGGTGGGCGAGGTGGAGCTGCTGGAGGCGGACCCGGTGAAGGCCGCCGCCGTCACCGCGCTGCTGCCGAGCGCCCGGGTCCGCACCGCCGCGCCCGAGCCCGACGCCGCCGCGCGGTCCGCCGGCGGGTACGCCGCCCTGACCGCCGCCGCCCGGTACGACCTGACCGTGGACTGCTCCAGCGGCGCCGACGGCCTCGCCACCGCGCTGGCCTGCGCCGTCCCCCGCGGCCGGGTGCTCTGCTTCGGGCTGCGCCGCAGCGCCGCACTCCGCACCGACCTGCTGGTGGCCAACGCACTGACCCTGGTCGGCTCGATCGGCGGCACCGGCGGCTTCCACCGCGCCCAGGAGTTCCTGGCCGGCCACCGCGAGGAGGCCGGGCTGCTGGTCACCCACCGCCTGCCGGCCGAACGGGCGGCGGAGGCCTTCACGCTCGACCCCCGTACCCGGATCAAGACCCAGCTGATGTTTGGAGAGGATGCCCGGTGACCACCGCCGACCGCCCCCCGCACCTGCGCTATCCGGAGATCCGGGAGGCCGCGCTGGCCGACCTGGCCGCGTTCGAGAAGCTCAGCCCCGACCAGGTGCCCGACCACCAGTTCGCTCTGCTGCGCCGTCAGTTGGACCACGCCTTCGCCAACTCGCCGTTCTACCGGGAGCGCTGGGCCGGGCGGCACGGCTCGCTGCGGCCCACCAGTGCCGAGGAGCTGCGGACCCTGCCCTTCACCACCAAGGCCGAGCTGCGCGGCGCCTACCCGTTCGGCCTGCTGGCCGTCGGCCGGGAGGAGCTGATCCGCTACGGCGAGTCCACCGGCACCACCGGCAGCCCCACCTCCTCGATGATCACCTACGAGGACTGGATCCGCGGCAACGTCGCGGTCGAGCAGTCCGTCGGCCACGTGCTCGGCCCCGGCGACCTCGTCTTCATCGCCATCCCCTACGAACTCGCCTTCGCCTCCTACGACCTGGACCGGGCGCTGGAGCAGAACGGCGCGGCCGTGGTGCCGGTCGGCACGCTCAGCCTGGTCTGCCCGTTCGAGCGGATGGTCGAGATGATGTGGACCGTCCGCCCGACCGCCCTGGTCTGCACGCCGAGCCGGGCGCTGCGCCTCTACGACATGCTGAAGGACACCGGGCGCGACCCGGCCGAGATCGGGCTGAAGACCTTCCTCTACGTCGGCGAGACCTGCTCCCCCGCCAAGCTGGAGAAGATCGCCGCGCTCTGGGGCGTCCGGCTCTCCAACGCCTACGGCTCCACCGAGACCAACTCGCTCGGCCTGGTCTGCGAGCGGGGCAGCCTGCACCTCACCGAGGACCGGCACCTGTTCGAGGTGATCGACCCGGAGACCACCGACCCCGTCCCCGACGGCACCGCCGGCGAACTGGTCATCACCGCCCTGGCCGGCCGGGCCATGCCACTGCTGCGCTACCGCAGCGGCGACTTCGTCACCGTCTCCGCCGAGCCCTGCGCCTGCGGCAGCCCGCGCCGGGTGCTCTCGCACCACGGCCGGGTCAGCGAGCAGCTGACCGTCGGCGGGCAGCGGATCAACAAGCTGGCGCTGGAGCAGACCGTGCTCGCCACCGAGGGCGCCGGCCTCTACTGGGCGGCCGGCGTCTCCGGGGACCACCTGGAGATCCGGGTCGAGGCCGAGGTCGAGGACCCGGCGGCGCTCTGCGCGGCCGTCGCCGAGCGGGTCACCGCGGAGTTCGCGGTGCCCGCCTCGGTCGCCCCGATCGACCGCGCCCAGGTGCGGCGGGCGATGGACCGGATGCTCAAGCCCGGCAGCCTCACCATCGAGGACCTGGAGGCGGTCTCATGACCCTCGGCCTGCGCCCGGGCAACCCCGCCGAACCCCGGCACAACGACCCCGGCACGATCGCCGTGGTCGGCCTCGGCCGGCTCGGCTCGGTGCTGGCCGACCGGCTGGCCGAGCGCTTCCCGGTGCTGCTCAACGACAGCGACCCCGCGGTCGCCCGGCGGGTCGCCGCCGAGCTGTCGCTGCCCGACATGGACCAGCGCGAGATCCTCTCCGCCGCCGACACCGTGCTGCTCTGCGTCCCGCCGCAGGAGACCGCGGCCGCGCTGCGCCGGCTCGCCGCGCTGACCGAACAGGTCGGCCGCCGGGCGCTGTTCGTCAACATGGCGACCAGCGTGCCCACCGAGGACCTGCCGGACCTCGGCGTGGAGGTGGTCGGCCTCAAGCCGGTCTGCCAGTTCACCGCCGTGGCCCTCGGCCTCAAGACCGTCCTGGTCACCTCCGCACCGCGCCGGATCGGCCTGCTGCGGACCCTCGCCGCCGACCTCGGCGAGGTGGTGCTCGGACCGGAGGCGTGCGTCGGCCCGGCCAACCGCGCCGCCACCAAGGCCGCCCTGCGCGCCTGCGCCGAACTGGCCGCCGAACTGACCGGCCGCGGCCTGCCCACCGACATCGTGCGGGCGGCGATCCGCAACGTCTTCGTCGGGACGGCGCTGGACTACCCGCCCTCGGACGCCAACCCCTACACCCGCTCGGTGCTGGAGGAGATCGCCGCCGAGGCCGCCGGCACCGCGCCGCCCGCCGCCGACCGGGCACCGGCCGGGCACCGGGCCGCCGTCCGGCCACCGACCGTCCTGCCGCCCACCGACCTCGTCCCGCCGGACGCGCTCGGCTGGGCCGCCTGGGCCGAGCGCCCCGTCACCCCGGGAGGACCCGCATGACCACCACCCCGCCGGACGTCCCGCACGGCGGCGCGCACTGCGAGACCGCGTCGATGCGCAAGCAACTCGCCGCGCACGACCTGCCGATCAGCGAGGCGATGCTGTTCGGCGTGGCCGGCGGCATCAACTTCATGCACATGCCCGCCCCGCCCGGCGGACGCGGCTTCACCGGCGGCCGCAACGGCCCGTTCCCCGAGTTCACCCGGCGGATGGCGGCCGGCGTCGGCCTCGACCTGGAGGTCGCCGTCACCGACGACCCCGAGCGTGCCTGGGGCGACCTGCTGGCCGAACTCGACCTCGGCCGCCCGGCGGTGGTCTACGCGGACCTCTTCCACCTGCCGTACTTCCAGGCCACCCGGCACTTCGGCGGCCACGCGATCGTCGTCGTCGGCCACGACCGGGACAACGACACCGTCACCGTCTCGGACCGCCCGGCCCGCGCGCAGACCCTGACCACGGCCGAACTCGCCACCGCCCGGGCCTCCGGCCACCAGCCCTTCCCGCCCCGGCACGCCCTGCTGCGCGCCGACTGGAAGGCCGCCCGGTACCCCACCGAGGACGACATCCGCCAGGGCATCCGCTGGTCCTGCCGCGCGATGCTGCACCCGCCCGTGCCCAGCTTCGGGCTGCGCGGCCTCGACTCCTACGGCGCCGGTCTGCGGCACCTGCTGCTCAGCGACACCCCCGCCGCCGCCGTGGTGGACGAACTCGCGGGCGCCTACGTCGACTTCGAACTGGCCGGCACCGGGGGGAACGCCTTCCGCAACCTGTTCCGGACCTTCCTGACCGAAGCCGCCGAGCTCACCGGGGACCACCGGCTGGCCGACGCCGCCCTGCTCTGCGCCGACAGCGCCGGGCGCTGGGAGCGGGTGATCGCCCTGCTGCTGCCCGACTGGACGCCCGCGTTCACCGAACTCGGCGCCGCCTACCGGGCACGGGAGGCCGAGCTGCTGGACGGCGGCGCCGCCGCCCTCGCCCGGGCCGCCCTGCTCGGCGAGCGGCTGCCCGATCTGCGGGCCGCCGCGGCCGCCGGGCTCGCCCCGGTGCGCGAGCGCCTCGCCGGGGAGCTGCGGGCGGCCCTGGCCTCCGTCGCCGAGACCGAGCGGGAGCTGTTCGCCCTGCTGAGGGAGGTGTGAGCGGGGTGTCCACCGGCCTGCTGCCGGCCGTCCGGACGCCGACCCGCCACCGGCTCTCCGACGAGGCCGACCGCCTGGCGTACGACCGGTACGTGGCCGCCCGCAACCAGTACAAGGAGGAGTTCCTCGACCTGCTGGAGAGCGCCTGCACGGACGGCCCGGTGCTGGAGGTCGGCCCCGGCTACGGCGGGTTCGCCGCCCTGCTGCTGGCCCGCCGCCCGGTCGACCTGCGGGTGCTCTGCACCGACCCGGGCGCCGTCGCCCCGCTGCGCGAGCGGCTCGGCGCGGCGGTGCCGGTCGACCACTGGCCGGCCGGCGCCCCGCTGCCGGCCCCCCTCGCCGGGCGCCACCCGCTGGTCTACAGCGTGCACGCGCTCGGGGAGTGCACCGACCCCACCGCCCTGCTCCGCGGGGCGGCGCGGGCCCTGGCCCCTGGCGGCCGGCTACTGGTCAACGACCTGCGCCGGGACCCGGATCCGTTCATCCTCGAATACACCCTGCGCGAGATGGCCGCCGACGACTCGCCCGACGGCCAGTACCGCTTGCGCACCTACCTGGACTCCCTGCGCGGCGCCTGGACCGGCGCCGAACTGCGTCAACTGCTCGACGCCGCGGGGATGGCCGACTGGGCGGTCGGCCCGGACGGCCCGATGGCACTCACCGTCGAGCACCACCGCGCCACCTGACGACCGGAGAGGCACATGACCCAAGAAGCGATCACCCGGAACTTCCTCGACACCCCCAGCTTCTGGCGCGACTACCCGGAGCGGGACATCGAGTTCGTCCGCTGGTACCCGTGCGACGTCAAGCCGCTGTCGGCGGACCAGATCTACGCCACCCGGGAGAAGTTCCCGAAGACCACGTCGTTCTACGTGCACATCCCGTTCTGCAACCAGGTCTGCACCAGTTGCCCGTACAACAAGTTCTCCACCCGCAACACCCTCACCCAGCGCTACATCCAGGCGCTCAAGCGGGAGATCGACCTCTACTCGCAGCTGCCGCACGTCCGGGACACCGTCTTCACCTCCGGCTACTTCGGCGGCGGCACGCCCACCACGCTGCGCGCCGAGGAGCTCGACGACCTGCTGGGCTACATGAAGCAGCGGCTCAACTTCAGCCCGGACTGCTCGGTCACCATCGAGTCCACCCCCGTCGACGTCGACCAGCAGAAGCTGGACGTGCTGCTCAAGCACGGCGTCAACCGGATGAGCCTGGGCGTCCAGACCTTCCACGACCCGCTGCTGCGCTACCTCGGCCGGGCCCGGGCGCACACCGGCGAGTCCGCCACCCGCACCATCGAGCTGATCGACCGCAGCGGCCTGGAGAACCTCTGCATCGACTACATGATCGGCATCCCCGGCCAGACCCCCGAGCTGTGGGCGCAGGACATCCGCACCCTGATGGACCTCCCGGTGACGTCCTTCTCGGTCTACAACTACGCGGTCATGCCCGGCTCGGAGGTGTTCTTCGCGCTGCAGAGCGGCGCCACGCCGCCCTGCCCGAGCACCCGCGAGGCCGACGAGATGTACCAGTACCTGCACACCACGCTGATGGACGCGGGCTACCTGGCGCTCACCTACAACGACTTCATCGAGCCGATGCGGCCCGAGTGGGAGGCGGCCGGGGTCAAGACGTACCCGGTGGTGAAGGACGGCAGCAAGCCGTACCGCGGCCTGGAGACGGACACCTTCTACCTGACCGACCACCTGTCCCAGATCTGGGGCCGGTGCGGGGACATGGTGGCCATCGGCTCGGGCGCCTACGGGTACCTGAACAACCACATGTACCTCAACGAGCCGGACATCGAGTCGTACATCAGCCGGTGCAACGAGGGCCGGCTGCCGGTGGTGATGGGCGCCTACACCGACGAGCACGAGCAGCGCTGCCGCAGCCTCGTCCTGGGGCTGAAGCTGCTGCGGGTCAAGCGCTCGGTCTACCGCGAGCGGCACGGCGTCGACCCGTACGAGTACTTCAAGGACAAGATCGACGACCTGGTGGCCAAGGGGCTGCTGGAGGTCGACGCCGACGCGATCCAGGTCACCTACCCGAAGGGCTGGTACTACATCGACAACATCTCCAAGAGCTTCTACTCGGACGCCAACTACCGGCTCCCGCAGCCGACCTCGGCGAGCACCGAGATCCTCAAGTGGCAGATCGACCGCACCGACGGCCGGAAGGGGCTCCCCCTTGTCCAGTTCTGAGACCACCGCGCGCCGCTCCCGCCGGGGGCGGATCTTCGACCTCGCCGAGCGGGCCCCGCAGGGCGACCCGTTCGAGACCGCCGAGGAGT
The DNA here is from genome assembly GCF_040630835.1 of Kitasatospora sp. NPDC005751. Lineage (NCBI taxonomy): Bacteria > Bacillati > Actinomycetota > Actinomycetes > Kitasatosporales > Streptomycetaceae > Kitasatospora > Kitasatospora sp. NPDC005751. The sequence goes on along the minus strand of NZ_JBEXYC010000005.1, from coordinate 126,040 downwards.
GCCGCGCCTACGACCGCAGCGTGCGCACCTCGATGATCATCCCGATGCAGCACATGATGAAGCTGATCGGGCCGGACTGCGGTCCGGACAAGGACGTCCTGGAGATCGGCTGCGCCAGCGGCCTGCTGTCGCTGCGCCTGGCCGCCCAGCACCGCGACTCCACCTTCACCGGGCTGGACAGCAACGACGCCTTCCTGGAGGTCGCCCGGGAGAACACCATCTTCGCCAACCTGGTCTCCTACGGCGGCGACTTCGCCTGCGACTGGGCCCGGTACAGCCGGCTGCCGTACCCGGACGACAGCTTCGACGTGGTGTTCAGCTTCTGCGCGATCAACCGGTGGGACAAGCCCGCCCGGATCCTGCCCGAGCTGGCCCGGGTCTGCCGCCCCGGCGGCGCCGTCCTGCTGTACGACCTGGCCCGGGACGCCGACGAGGGCATGGTCTCGTTCGTGCTGCAGTACGCCGGCGGTGACGCCAACGCGTTCATGACCTCGCTGCGGGCCTCGTACTCCACCGAGGAGATGCGCGAGCTGCTCGACCAGGTCGGCCTGAACGACTGGAGCGTCACCAAGGAAGGCATCAACCTGGTGGTCTCCTCCCGGGCCAGGGACACCGGGTACACGGTCGGCGAGCCCGGCATCTACGAGCGGATCTTCGACTGACGGTCCCCGTCCCCAGGTCCGGGTGGGGTGCCCGCCGCTGCGGCGGGCACCCCACCCGGACCACCCCCGGACCACCCCGCCCGCGCCACCGCCCGTCCCCGGAAGGAGCACGACCATGCCCACCGCCGATCTTCGCCGGTACCGGGTCGGCGTCGTCCAGCTGTCCGTCGCCACCAACCGCCGTGCGGAGAACCTGGCGCGGGCCGAGAAGCTGGTGCGCGCCGCGGCCGACGACGACTGCCGGCTCGTCGTCCTGCCCGAGGTGTTCGCCACCGCGCTCAACCTGCCGAAGAGCCACGAGATCGCCGAGCCGGTGCCCGGGCCGCTCACCGAGTGGCTGGCCGGCCTGGCCCGCGAACTCGGCGTCTGGATCGCCGCCGGCGTGCTGGAGCGCGCCGGGGACGACGTGCACAGCACCGCCGTCCTGCTGGACGACACCGGGGAGCTCGTCGGCACCGCGCGGCGCACCATGGTGTACGACCTGGAGGCGCACTTCATCACGGGCCGCACCGGCGCCCGCGTCTTCCCGACCCCGCTCGGCCGGATCGGCTTCGCGCTCGGCTACGACGTGCAGTTCCCGGAGGTGCTGCGCGGCCTGTTCGCCGACTCGGCGGAGATCATCGTGGCCCCCTCCGTCCTGCTGCGGCCGTTCGCCGAGCCGGTGCGGCAGATGCTGCTCGCCCGGGCCGCCGAGAACTGCGCCTACGTGCTGTTCGCCAGCGCGACCGGCGAGAACACCCTCGCCGGGCTCACCTACATGGGCCGCAGCGCGATCCTGCGCAGCCCGCTGGCGATCGGCGCCTACTCCCGGGACTTCCGCAAGCAGCAGCCGGTGCTCGCCGAGGCCGACCGCGAGGAGGTACTGCTGACCGCCGACCTGGACCTGCACGAGCTGCGCCGGATGCGCGAGGCGGCGCCGTTCGCCGCCGACTTCCGCCGCTCGCCGCTCGGCCTGGCGCTGACCGCCGCCACCCACCCGGACGGGCCGCTGCCCGACTGGGCCGCCGCGGCCCTCCCCCCGCACACCGCACCGCACACCGCACCGCATGCCGCTTCGGACACCCCGGACGCCCCGACCCCGGCGGCCCCCGACGCCCCGGCGGCCCCCGACGCCCCGGCGGCCCCGGACACCTCGGCGGCCCCGGACACCTCGTTCGCCTCGGATGGAGCCTGACCAGATGACCGTCGAACGCTCGCTCGCCACCAGCCGGCCCCGGGTCGCGCTGATCCAGTCCTTCTGGGACCCGGACCCGGAAGTCAACCTGGCCCGGACCCTCGCCCTGCTGGACACCGTCCAGGACGTCGAACTGATCATCCTGCCGGAGTTCTTCCTCGGCCCGCCCTTCTACTTCCCCGGCCGCGCCCACCTCAAGGGCGTGATCGACCAGCCGGTGCCGGGCCCGCTCTTCGACCAGCTCGCCGAGGTGGCCCGCGCCAAGGGCTGCTACCTGCTCTGCGGCACCGTCGTGGAGCGGGAGGGCGACCGGTACTACAACACCTCCGTCCTGCTGGACGACCAGGGCCGGATCGCCGCCAAGGCCCGCAAGACCCACCGGTTCGCCGCCGAGATGGTCACCGTCTCGCCCAGCGACGAACTGGTCATCGTGGACACGCCGTTCGGCCGCCTGGGGATCTGCGTCTGCTCCGACTTCTGGATCCCCGAGGTGCCGCGGACGCTGGCGATGCGCGGCGCCGAGATCATCGCGGTGCCGGGGGCGGCGCTGCGCGGCAACATCCAGATCACCCGGCCGTGCATCCAGGCCAACTCCTCCTTCAACGTCTGCTACACCCTCCTGGCCAGCGCCGTCGGCGAGGTGACCGGCGAGCGCGCCGGACGGACCGTCACCATCTCGGTGGCCGGCCACAGCACCGTCGCCTCGCCCGAGCACCTGGTCGGCTCGCTGGACGAGGAGGAGGGCGTGCTGATCGCCGAGCTCGACCTGGACCGGGTGCGCGAACTGCGGGAGGTCGACCTGTCGTTCCGCAAGAGCCTCTACTTCTGCCTGCACGGCCGTCGGCCCGAGCTGTACCAGGACCTGCTGAAGCCGTACGCCGGCCACCAGGACCTGGAGACCCTCATCACGGACTACCTCACCGCCCGACGGAGCTGATTCGCCATGGCACCCAGCCTGCTGTACCCCGCCGCCGACCACCTGCCCACCGGTGCCGACCGCGAGCCCGCCCTGAAGGAGGTCCTCGACTGGGCCGACCGGGCGGCCGCCACCAACACCGCCGACGCACTGCTCGCCTTCTTCGGCCAGCCGCTGGACCCGCGCACCCTGCGGCTGACCGGCCTGCACCACGTCGCCGTCTACCTGGGCGACTACCGCACCGAGGAGGAGTACGAGGCCTGGCTGGAGACCGTCCGGTCCCACCCGGGACTCGGCCGGGTGTCCGCCGGCCCCTCGCACATCGCGCCGCGGGTACACGGCACCCCCGGGCACTGGATCAACCTGACCACCGAACGCGGCACCGAGGTCGAGTTCTTCACCTGCCGCGCCTACGGGGCCTGGGCCGACGAGCCGCCGGAGCGCAAGCGGGCGCTGATGTCCCACCTCGGACTCAGCGTCGACACCCCGGACCACGTCCGCCGGGTGCTGGACTACCTGGCCGGCTTCGACAGCGTCGAGGTGCTGGCCTACGCCCCCGAGGACGAACTCGGCCACACCTACGGACACCTGCTGCGCACCGACACCGACCGGGTGCTGGAGCTGGTGCACGCAGGACGGAGCCAGGCATGAGCGAGCGGAGCGAGGCCATCATCCAGTGCCGCGCGTTCCGCGAAGCGGCCACCGAGCGAAGCGAGGCGGGCGCATGAGCGAGCGGAGCGAGGTCATCATCCAGTGCCGCGCGTTCCGCGAAGCGGCCACCGAGCGAAGCGAGGCGGGCGCATGAGCGGGTTCCCGGTACCGGCCCGGCTGCCGGAGAACGTGCCCGGGCGGTTCTACGTCAACGCGGAGTGCACCGACTGCGACACCTGCCGCTGCATCGCCCCGGACTCCTTCGTCCGCAACGACAAGGCCGGCTACACCTTCGTCGCCCGCCAGCCGGCCGACGAGGACGAGGAGGAGCTGGTGTACGAGGCGATGGACTGCTGCCCGGCCGACGCCATCTGCGAGGACGAGTGAACCCCCGTCCGCCGGGGCCGAGGATCCTCGGCCTCGGCGGCTCGCTGCGCCCCGGCTCGACCAGCCAGCTGCTACTGCGCCGCGCCCTCGCCGTCCTGGACGCCGACGGCTGCCGGACCTCCCTGCTGGACCTGCGCGAGCTGGACCTGCCGTTCTGCAACGGCGACAAGCAGGACCCGTGGCCGAGCCGCCCGGACGTCAAGCTGCTGCGCGAGGAGTTCCGCGCCGCCGACGGCGTCATCCTGGCCGGGCCGGAGTACCACGGGACCATCGGCGGGGCCCTGAAGAACGCCCTGGACCTGCTGGACTTCGAGCACGTCGAGGGGAAGGTCTTCGGGGCGATCTGCGCGCTCGGCGGGCGCAACAACTCCAACGCGCTCAACCACCTGCGCCTGGTGGCCCGCTGGTACCGGGCCTGGATGGTGCCCGAGCAGGTCGCCGTCCCGCAGGCCCGCGGCGCGCTGCCGGGCGGCGAGCCGGCCGATCCCGAGCTCGGTGCGCGGGTGGACGAGCTGGCCCGCAGCGTGGCCCGGGCGGCGGCGTTGCTGCGGCCCGGGGCGGGCGGTCCGGCCGTCGTCGGGTCGGTCCGGCCGGGACCGGCCGTCCCGGAAGAAGTTCCGAACGTGTCCAGGACAGTCAAACGCGGGAGCTGACCCGTTGGTAGCGTCACCCCTGTGAATAAGACGCACACATTGGGTGCGCATTTCCAGGGGGCCGGAGAATGGTTCCCGGTGCACCCCAGACCACTTCTCGTGATCAGTCTCCGCCATCCGTCCAACGGAACTCCGCGGGAGGCGACCTGGCTTCGCCTCACCGCCTTTCTGTTCAATCGCGGGATTTCCGACGACCGCACCGTCGGTATCGAAGTCCTGTACGACGATCCGGAGTCCACGGCGCCCGACCGGCGGCGTTTCGACGCCTGCCTGTCGGTGCCCCGGGACCGGGTCGCCGGGCTGTCCCTGCTCGATCCCCGCCGGGACAGCCTGGGCATCCGCGTGCTGCCCGTCCTGAGCGAACGGCTGATGCTCTGGCGGGGCGGTTCGGCCCAGGCCGAACCGCCCGTCCGCCACCGGCACGTCACACCGGCCGCCGACCTCCCGCTGCGGGCCAACTGGCCGCGCTACGAGGTCTACCGGGGCTCGCCCGTGCTCACGCCCGGGCACCCCGAGGTGATCGGCTGGTACGCCACCGCGGCCTCCTCGGCCGGCGCCGTGGGCGGCAGCCACCTCCCCCCGCGCACGCCCGCCACCGGCGTGCCCCGCCGGCCGTACGGTGCGGTCCGGCGCGCCTCCGGAAGGGGTCAACGACCATGACCACGACGACCACGATGAACTGGGACCGGGCCTACAAGGCCGGTGACCACCACCAGTACTGGGAGCTCAGCGCCCCCTCCCCCGACCTGGTCGGCTTCCTCGCCGCCACCCCGCCCGCGCCCGGCGCCCGGGCCCTGGACCTCGGCTGCGGCACCGGCTGGGACACCGTCGCGCTGGCCCGGGCCGGGTACCGCGCGACCGGGGTCGACATCAGCGGTGAGGCCGTCGGCATGGCCGTCGCGCGCGCCGCCGAACTGGGCCTGGAGATCGAGCTGTCGGTCGGCGACGTCCGCGGACTCGACCTGCCGGACGAGGAGTTCGACCTGCTGGTCGACCGCGGCTGCTTCCACCACCTCGGCCCGGACGACCGCGACCGCTACGCGGCCGAGGTGGCCCGGCTGCTGGCCCCCGGCGGCCTGCTCTACCTGCGCGGGAGCCGGCAGGAGATGTTCCCCTTCAAGCCGGTGGACGCCGCCTCGCTCGCCCGGCACTTCCCCTCGGACCGGTTCAGCACCGGCCCGTTGATGCCCTTCCAGCTCCACACCGACGTCCTCCAGCTGGACGCCAACGCGGTGGTCCTGCGCCGCGCCGACTGACTCCGGGGCGGCCCCCGCCGCCCGCCGGCGCGCCCGTGCGGCGCGCCCGCCACCCTCGCGGCGGACCGCCGCGACCACCCCTCGCGATCCGTTTCGCGCCGGCCTGACCGAGACCGGCGGACATTCCGTGCTTCCCCGTTTCCGGAGCCCGATGCCCGCTTCGTCCGACGGCTTCCGGCGCTCCAAGAAATGAGCCACCTATGCCCACCCCGCAAAGCCGGGACAAAAGTCCCTGGCTCATCCTCGGCGTGCTCAGTATGGGCTTCTTCATGACGCTGCTCGATATGACGATCGTCAATATCGCGCTGCCCCATGTGATGACCGGAGTGCACGCCTCGCTGGACGAGGGCCTGTGGGTGTTCAGCGCCTACATCCTCGGCTACGCCACCCTGCTCATCGTCGCCGGCCGGCTCGGCGACCTGTTCGGCCCCCGCCGGGTCTACCTGTACGGCCTGGCGGTGTTCGTGGTCGCCTCCTGCGTGTGCGGGGTCGCCCCCAACGCGGGCGTGCTGATCGCGGCCCGGGCCGTCCAGGGCATCGGCGGGGCCATGCTCGCCCCGCAGATCCTGCCGATCGTCACCATGGTCTTCCCGCCCTCCAAGTGGGGCGCGGCGTTCGGGTTCACCGGCGCGCTCTCCGGGCTCGCGGTGCTCACCGGGCCGACCCTGGGCGGGGTCATCGTCAGCTACCTGGACTGGCGGTGGATCTTCTACCTCAACCTGCCGATCGGCGTCGCCACCGCCTACCTGGTGCTGCGGCACGTCCACGACTACCGGCCGGGCAAACGCCAGCCGCTCGCCGTGCTGCCCACCGCCCTGCTCGTCCTCGGCCTCACCGCGCTGGCCTTCGGCCTGATCGAGGGCGAACGCCTGGAGTGGAACGCCACCGCCTGGGCGGCGATCGCGGCGGGGCTCATGGTCCTGACGTACTTCGTCCTGGACCAGCGCAGGCACCAGCGGTCCGGCCCGCTGCTCCCCTTCGACCTGCTGCGACTACGCAACTTCGCCTCCGCCAACATCATCGCGGCGATCATGGGCTTCTCGATGCTCGGCGCCTTCCTGCCGATCTCGCTCTACCTCCAGACCGTGCTCGGGATGTCCCCGCTGCGGGCCGGCTTCACCATCGCCGCGATGCCGCTCACCTCGGCGCTGGTCGCCGGGGTCGGCGGCAAGCTCTCCGACCGCGGCTCGGGCAAGGCCGTCATCCTGACCGGGCTGGCCTGCTTCACCGCCGGGCTGGGCTCGTTCATCCTGGTCACCGGGACGGACACCGGCACGCTCCAGCTGATCGGCCCGTTCGTGCTGGCCGGCCTCGGCATGGGCCTGGTGTTCTCGCCGCTGTTCAGCGTCGGCATGCGCCAGGTTCCGCCGCCGCAGGCCGGGGTGGCCTCCGGACTGGTCAACACCGCCCAGGAGATCGGCGGCCTGCTGGCCAGCGCGGCGATCGGCGCGATCCTGTCGCTGCGGCTCTCCAGCGGCCTGCGCGGCTGGGTGAACGAGCAGGCGCTCGCACTGCCGCCGGAGGCCCGGGAGGGCTTCAAGCGGGCGTTCGCCCCGCTCACCGACGGCGCCCTGAAGATCGGCAGCGGCGGTCCGCCGCCCGCCCTGGCCGGGGCCGACCCGGCGCAGGCGGCCAAGGTCCAGGACGCCTTCGCCGAGGCCTTCACCAGCGCCATGCACAGCGGGCTGCTCCTGCCGGTGGGCCTGCTGGCCGTCGGCTGGGTGGCCGCCCTGCTCCTCATCCGGGACGTCCCGGCACCGGCCTTCGGAGCTCCACGACCGCCCGCCGCCAGGGCCACGGGCAGCGCCCCGGCGGCGGCCGAGAAGGCCTGAGGCCACCGGACCGGTGGCTCCGCGCCACCGACCGACATCCCCCGTCCACCATCCACCCACCACCTACCGATCCGAACCGCATCCGGCCGGTCCGCACCGGCGGAACGAACAGAACCGAGGAGTCATCCGATGTCCCAGTCCCCCGTGGTGCTGTCCACGCACATGATGGCGACGTACATGGTCAAGCCCGGCTGCGCCGAGCAGGCCCGTGACATCATCGCCCGGCACTGGCCCACCCTGAAGGCGCACGGCCTGGTCACCGACGAGCCCGCCACCGTCTACCACAGCGAGAGCGAGCACGGTCCGGTCTTCTTCGAGATCGTCACCTGGGTCGACGAGAACGCGGTCAGCCGCGCCTTCAACACCCCGGACGTCAACGCGATCTGGCAGGAGATGGCGGCGATCACCGAGGCCCGCGAGGGCCGGCCGCCGGTGGACTACCCGATCGTGCACCGGATGGGCTACTTCCAGGACGAGCCCGACCTCCCCGAGGAGGACGCCTACACCGGGCTCGCCCACTACCTCGTCCGCCCGGACAAGGTCGCCGAGTTCCACGAGCTGATGGCCCGTGACTGGCCGACCCTGCGCGACGAGAAGCTGACCACCGGCGACCGCGCCGTCGTCTACTTCGGCGAGGACGCCACCGGCCCGTTCTTCCTGGAGATCGTCCGCTGGTACGACCAGCAGGGCCCCAGCATCGCGTACCGCAACGACAAGGTCAGCGCGATCTGGCAGGACGTGTTCCGCTACACCGAGGGCCGCAGCGGCCGCCCCGCCTCCGAGTACCTGTGGGCCGGCGAGCTCCGCTACCCGTACCACGACGCCGACTGACGTAACGTCAACACCCCAGAGAACCATCAGCGTTCGGACGGGCCGGGGCGCCGCCCCCGGCCCGTCCGGCCCCGTCCGACCGGAGCTTCCTCGGTGACCCGCAAGACCCCCCAGACCTTCGACACCCCGCCCGCCCCCGTCCTGGCCGACCGGCTCAGGTCCGAGCTGGAGGACAGCGCCGTGCCCGGCCGGGCCGACGGCGAGAAGGCCTACCTGAAGAGCCGGCTGGAGCACATCGGCGTACCGCTGCCCGCCATGCGCACCGTGGTGCGCAACTTCGTCCGCCGCCACCCCGGGATCGACCGGGACACCCTCCTGGAGCTCACCGAGGAGCTCTGGGCCCCGCCCGTCCACGAATCGCGCTCCTGCGCCGCGCTGCTCCTGGAGAGCCGCTCCGACCTGCTGGTCCGCGAGGACACCGGCTACCTGGAACAGCTGCTGCGCGAGTGCGAGACCTGGGCGCACGTCGACCTGATCGCCCCCAAGGGCGCCGGCGCCCTGCTGCTGCGGCTGCCGGAGACCGCCGAGGACTTCCTGCGCTGGAGCCGGGACGACCACCAGTGGGTACGGCGCGGCGGCATCCTGTCCTACCTGCTGGCCCTGCGCGACCGGGGCGAGTTCCCGCACTACTTCGCCGCCTTCGGCGAACTCGCCGACCCGCTGCTGACCGACTCCCGGTTCTTCGTGCGCAAGGCGCTGGGCTGGGCCCTGCGCGAGGGCGCCAAGCACCACCCCGAGGAGGTCGCCGACTGGCTGCGCGCCCGCCTGCCCCGGGTCTCCGGGCTCACCCTGCGCGAGGCGATCCGGCCGATCGACGACGACACCTGCCGGAGCCTCCTGCAGGAGCACGCCGAACTCGGCGGGCGCCGACCGCGCGGCTGACCGCCCGCGCCGCGCCCGGCCGCCACCGCACACCGCCCGGAGGCCCGCATGACCACGCACAGTCCCGCCGACCGGCACCGCCGGCCGCTCCCGGTCGTCCAGGTGCTCGCCGAGGACGGCCGGCACCGGACGATCTGCCGGATGTGCCACGGCGGCTGCGGCGCCGTCGTGACCGTCGACCAGGGGCGGCTGACCGCCATCGAGGGCGACCCGGAGAACCCCAACAACCACGGGTTCCTCTGCGCCAAGGGCCGCGCCTCGCTGGAGCACCTCAACCACCCCGACCGGCTGACCACGCCGCTGCTGCGCACCGGGCCGCGCGGCAGCGGCGAGTTCCGGCCGATCGGCTGGGACGAGGCGCTGGAGCGGACGGCCGTCGCGCTCGACCGGGCCCGGATCGAGCACGGCCCGGAGGCGGTGGTGCTGGCCCAGGGCACCGACCGCAACTACCAGGAGTGGCTCTTCCGGTTCGCCAACAGCTTCGGCACGCCCAATGTGCTCGGCCCGGCGCACGTCTGCTTCTACCCGAGGGTGATGGCCGGCATCCTCACCGCGGGCGGCTTCACCTTCTGCGACTACGAGGGCCGGCCCGACCTGGTCCTGGTCTGGGGCTCCAACAAGGCGCTCACCCACGGCGACGGGGTGATCGGCACCCGGCTGCTCGCCTCCGTCCGGGACGGCTCCCGGATGATCGTGATCGACCCCCGGCGGACCTCGCTGGCCACCCGCGCCGAGCAGTTCCTCCAGGTCCGCCCGGGCGGGGACGCGGCGCTGGCGCTGGCGATGATCCACACCGTGATCGAGGCGGACGCCTACGACCACGCCTTCGTCGAGAAGTACACCGTCGGCTTCGAGGACCTCGCCGCCCACGTCGCCGACTGGACGCCGGAGTCAGTCGCCGAGCGGACCGGCGTGCCGGCCGACCTGATCAGATCGGCCGCCCTCGCCTACGCGGCCGCGCCGAGCGCCGCGATCGAACTCGGCACCGGGCCCCAGCAGCACCGCGACTCCTTCCACACCTGCCGGGCGGTCCTGCTGCTCTCGGCGATCTGCGGCAACCTGGACCGGCCCGGCGGCGACGTCCTGTGGGACCCGCCCGGCATCGACGGCCGCCGGTCCTTCCCGCGCGCCGAGCTGCTCGCGCCCGAGCAGGCCGCCAAGCGCCTCGGCGGCGACCGGCACCGCATCCTGGCGATGTCCGGCTGGGCCCACCCCGGCTCGGTCTGGGACGCCGTGCTCGAACCCGACGCCCCGCACCCGGTGACCACCATGCTGGTGCACGGCAGCAACCTGCTGCTCAACTACGCCGACTCGGACCGCGTCCGGCGGGCCCTGGAGCGGCTGGACTTCCTCGCCGTCGCCGACCTGCGGCTCACCCCGACCGCCGCCATGGCCGACGTCGTCCTCCCGGTCGGCGGCTGGCTGGAGCGGGACCAGATCGTCGAGCACGCCCACTACGTCGCGGCCCGCCGGGCCTTCGCCAAGGTCGGCGACACCCGCTCCGACGAGTGGATCCTCACCGAACTGGCCCACCGGCTGGGCCTGTCCGCCGACTTCTGGCCGGACGCCGCGGACTCCCTGGACACCCGGCTGGAGCCGATCGGCATGGACTGGCGGCAGCTCGCCGAACTCCACTACCGGGCGACCCCCCTGGAGTACCACAAGTACCGCAGCCGCGGCTTCGGCACCCGCAGCGGCAAGGTCGGGCTGCGCTGCGACGCCCTGCGCGCCTTCGGCTACCCGCCGCTGCCCACTCCCGGTCCGCCGGTCGGCGGGCCGGAGGACGGCCCCTACCTGCTCACCTCGGCGCACTCGGCGTTCTACTTCAACTCCGAGTTCCGCGACCTGCCCTCGCTGCGCTCCAAGGAGCCCGAGCCCCGGCTGGAGATGCACCCCGAGGCCGCCGCCCGCGAGGGCCTCGCCGACGGCGAGTGGGCGGAACTCGCCACCCGCACCGGCCGCATCCGGCTGCGCGTCCTGCTCACCGACCGGATCGCCCCCGAGGTGGTGATGGCCCCCGCCGCCTGGTGGTACCCGGAGCGCGGCGCCGACGGCGGCTGGCGGGAGGCCAACGTCAACCTGCTGACCACCAACGAGGACGAGAACGCCGAGATGGGCTCCTCCACCTTCCGCGGCCTGCGCTGCACCGTCACCCGCGCGGCGGACCAGTCCCCGGCCCCGGGCGGACCGGCCGCCGCCGCGGCGGATCCGCGGGCCCCGGGGCGGTGAGCCCGGCCGTCCGCCGGGCCGGTGGCGGGCGCCGACCGGTCAGTCGGCCCTCGCGCTGCGGAACGCCTCCCGGTAGCTGTTGGGCGGGACGCCGACGATCCGCTTGAACTGGCGCCGCAGCGTGGTGGCCGTCCCCATCCCGGTGGCGACGGCCACCGCCTCGACGCTCTCGTCGGTGGCCTCCAGCAACTCCTGGGCCCGGCGGACCCGCTGGTTCAGCAGCCACTGGAGCGGTGTCTGCCCGAGCACCGACCGGAACTGCCGGCCGAGGTTGCGCGGGCTGGTGTTCGCCCGCCGCGCCAGGTCGGTCACGGTCAGCGGCCGGTCCAGCCGCTGCTGCGCCCAGGCGAGCACCTGGGTCAGCGGGTGGTCGCCCGTCGCCTGCACCGGCGTGGCCACGAACTGGGCCTGACCGCCCGTGCGGTGCGGCGGCATGACCAGGCGACGGGCGACCGAGTTGGCGATCCCGGCGCCGTGGTCGAGGTGGATCAGGTGCAGGCAGAGGTCCACGGCCGCCGCCTTGCCCGCGGAGGTGAGCACGCTGCCGTTGTCCGTGTAGAGCACGTCCGGGTCGACCACGGCCAGCGGGTGGCGGGCGCTCAACTCAGCGGTGTGGGCCCAGTGAGTGGTGGCCCGCCGGCCGTCCAGCAGGCCCGCCGCGCCGAGCACGAACGCGCCGGTGCAGAGCGAGGCCACCCGGGCGCCGGCCCGGTGCGCGGCGCGCACCGCCTCGACCAGCTCCGGGGGCGGCGGCTCGTCGACGTCGGCCCAGGCGGGCACGATCACCGTGTCGGCGTCCACCAGGCGGTCCAGCCCGTGGTCCGGCTCGACGACGAACGGGCCGACCCGTACCGGCCCGGGCCCGCAGAGCACCACGTCGTACCAGCCGTCCACGGCCTCGCGCGGAGGATTGCCGAAGATCTCGTAGGCCACCCCCAGTTCGAAGTGCAGCAGGTTTCCGGCGGTCGGCAGCGCGACAGTGGGCATGTCCGAAAGTGTACGGGTGTTGTCGTTCCGGACCATCACACCCGGGCCCCGCCGGCGACCAGACTGAGGGTCGACAGGACGACGAGAACGGGGAACAGCGATGAGTACGACGGCTGCAGTGGTGGTCTACGGCGCGACGGGGCACACCGGTCGCTTCATGGTGGCCGAGTTGCGACGGCGTGGCTTCGCCCCCGTGCTCTCCGGCCGCAACGCGGCCCAGTTGGAGGCACTCGCGGCCGAGTGGCCCGGTACCGAGGTCCGGCCGGCCACCGTGGACGACCCGGCCTCGCTGGACCGCGCCCTCGCCGGGGCGGCGGCGGTCGTCAACTGCGCCGGACCGTTCGCGGTGACCGGCGGCCCGGTCGTCGAGGCCGCGATCCGCGCGGGGATCCCCTACGTCGACGTCGCGGCGGAGATCGAGGCGAACGCCGCGACCTTCGCCGACCACGCGGACGCCGCCCGGGAGGCCGGCACCCCGGTCGTCCCGGCGATGGCCTTCTACGGCGGCCTGGGCGACCTGCTGGTCACCGCCGCGATGGGCGAGTGGACCTCGGCGGACCTCGTGCACGTCGCGTACGGGCTGGACAGCTGGCACCCCACGCCGGGCACCCGGGAGGCCGGCCGGGTGTCCCACGAGCGCCGCGCGGGCCGCCGGGTGAGGTTCGCGGACGGCGCGCTGCGGTACCACGACGACGCGCCGTCCGAGCAGCAGTGGACGTTCCCCGCGCCGCTGGGTACCCGCGCGGTGCTCGGGGAGTTCACCATGGCCGACGTCGTCACGGTACCCAGCCACCTGGCCGTGCCGGAGGTCCGCACCTACATGACCGTCGAGGCCGCGGGTGACCTCGCCGGCCCGGACACCCCGGCCCCGGAGGCGGTCGACGACCTGGGCCGGTCGGACCAGAGCTTCGTCGTCGACGTCCTGATCGAGTCCGGCGGGGTCGGGCGCCGGGCCACCGCCCGCGGCCGGGACATCTACGCGATCACCGCCCCGCTGGCGGTGGAGGCCGTCGAGCGCCTGCTGACCGGCCGGAGCCGCACCACCGGGGTCGCCTCGGCCGGCGCGATGTTCGACGCGGCGGACTTCCTGCGGGCGCTGGGCCCGCACCTCTCGGTCGAGCTCCCGCACTGACGCCGCTCGGCCGTCCCCCGCTACCCGCTACGCCTCACCGGCGCGCAGCGGGTAGCGGGGGACGGAGCGGCGGTGGGCGATCCGCCAGCCGTCCCCGGTGCGGACGTAGACGTCGAACCAGTCCCCGTTGTGGACCGTCCCGTCGAACTGGATCGCCAGGTAGCGGCTGTGGCCCCGGACGGTGCCGTCCGGCTCGACGGTGAGCACGCTGTCCAGGGTGTGCTGGTCGGGGGACCGGCTGCCGAGGTCGCGGCTGAACACCCGGATCTTCTCCAGTCCGCTGAACACCGCTCCGGTGCGGGCGAGTTCGAGCACTCCGTCGGCGGTGAAGACCTCACCCAGCGCCCTGGTGTCGGCGTTGTCGAAGGCGTGCGGGAAGCGGGCGAGCAGCTGGCGGATCTGCTCGGCGTCGGTCGGGGACAGGTCGGCGGCCATGCGGTCTCCTCGGCAGGGAAGTCGGGGCGGGGGTCCGGCACCCGAACCTCGACCGCACCGGTGACCTGACGTCGCGTCAGCTGAGTGCACCCCGGTGACGGGGCTGCCGGCCGGGGCCCGCGGCCGACGTTCTCCGCCGCCCGATTCTAGGAACGCCGGGACGATCTCTCAACGGCCGGACCGGGGATTCGGCGGCCTCGGGGCATTCCGAAAACCGCACGTCACAGGAGCGAAACACAGCCGCCACATTGACCCGTGGAACGCCACTGCGACCCGCCTGCCGGCCGACCCGCCCGGCGCCGGGCGCACCGGCCTCAGCAGGCGCAGGAGATCCCGGAGCGCGGGGCGGTCAGGTCGTCCACCGGCCGCTGCTCGCTGCCGTGGTCGGTGTCGTAGGCGAAGCCCTCGCGGGCCCAGTACTCGAAGCCGCCGAGCATCTCCTTGACCGGGTGGCCGAGTCGGGCGAAGGCGAGGGCCGCCCGGGTGGCGCCGTTGCAGCCCGGACCCCAGCAGTAGGTGACGACCGTGGCCGAGGGGTCGATCAGCAGCGGCGCGAGTTCGGCGATCCGGGCGGTGGGGATGTGCACCGCGCCGGGGATCCGGCCCTGTGCCCAGGCCACCTCGCCGCGGGAGTCGACCACCACCACACCGGGCACGCCGGCGGTCAGGTCGGCGTGCACGTCCGAGACGTCGGCCTCGAAGGAGAGCCGGCCGAGGAAGTGCGCGGCGGCGACGCCCGGGTCGGCGGCGGGGACGGTGAGAACGGCGCTGGCGGTCATCGGGGTGCTCCTCGCACTCGTACCGGGGCCCGCCCTGTTCGGCGGTGGTCCGATCCTCGCCCGGCGGGGCCGGCGCCCACGAGCGGCGTGATCGCCCGCCTTCGTCAAGATACCGCCAGCCCGTGGGCGCCCAGCCGGATGCGCAGCCCGCGCAGTTCGTGGCGGGCGAGGGCGGGCAGCGCGGTCGCCTCGTCCAGGACCGGGGCGAGCAGCTCCACGGCAGTCCGCGGGTCATGGGCACACAGGTGGCAGTCGGCCATCCGGATGGTGAACAGCAGCCGGGTGGACGGCAGTTGGTCCGGGGCGAGCAGCCGCAGCGCGGTGTCGGCGGCGTCCACGGCGCGCAGCGCCAGCCGGTGGTCCCCGACGGCCGCGGAGGCGTCGCGCAGTGCGGCGGCGGCGGCCGACTCGACCCGCAGCCGCATCGAGGCGATGGAGAGCCAGGGCGCGTCGGTCTCGTCGTGCTCGCCGATGTGGTCGAGGTGCAGCCGGGCGCGGCCGATGTGCCGGACGGTCGCGCGGACGTCCCCCGCCAGGGCGTGCGCCCGGGCCTGGCCGATCTGGGACATCGCGCCGGCCCAGTGCCGGCCGGGCGCGGCCCGGGCGATCTCGCGGGCGTAGCCGAGCGCGGCGGCCGGGTCGCCGTCGAGCCGGGCGAGGGTGCTCATGTCGCTCAGCGCGGCGACCTGGGTGGCCGGGTCGTCGGCCAGTTCGGACCAGGTGAGCGCGCGGTCGAAGCAGGCCATCGCGGTGGCGTTGCGGCCGTGCTGCATCCGCAGTCCACCGGCCGCGTGCGCGTACTCGGCGGCGAGCCGGGCGAGCGCCCGGCGGGCCCGGGCGTCGGTGGTGCCGCCGAGCCGGCGCAGGATCGCCCGCAGGGTCTCCTCGACGGCGGCCGTGCCGGGCCCGGCGGGCGCCTCGCCGGCGCGCAGGTGGGCGGCGAGCAGGCCGGTGAGGGCGTGTGCGGTGTCGGCGTCCAGCGGCGGCGCGGTGTCCGGGGCGGCGGCGCAGAACGCGGCGTGCAGGGCGGCGAGTTCGGCGGCCTCGGGGACGGCGCAGCCGGCCGCGCCGTGCAGCGGGCAGAGCAGCCCGTAGTCGGGGAGCCGGCGGGGCGGGCCGCCGGCCGCGAGCGGCGGCAGCGGCGCGGGCGGGGCGGCGGGGCTGCCGGGCAGTGGCGGGCGGGCCCAGCCGGCCGGTCCGGGCGGGGCCGGCGGGGCGGCCGGGGCGGGCCGGTCCCACTCCCCCGCGTCCCCCTCCTCGGCCCGCAGGCAGGCGGTGCGCAGTTCGCCGCCGGCGCCGAGCAGACCGTCCAGCCGCTCGGCGATCCGCGGGGTGGTCCGGCGGGCGCCGTGTTCGAGCTTGCTGACGGCGGTGTGGTCGTAGCCGATCTCGGCGCCGAGCTGGGCCTGGGTGAGGCCGGCCCGGCGGCGCCAGTGCCGCAGCCGGGCGCCGAAGGCGCGCCAGAGCGGGTCGGCCGGCGGCGGACCGACGGACGGTACGTCGGTGTGGCTCCGGTGCACGGGGCTGCCCTCCCGAGTCGGTTCCGGTCCTTCCGATGGACAGGACGGTACTGGACCGGGCGGGCTCCGTACATGAGGTGGTCTCAACCTCTTGGTCTCAACCTCTTCACAAAACCCGCAGCTTGACAGAACTTGCCAACTGCACGGAAGCCATGCCGCAGCCGTTGACCGGGGCATGACGGCATGTGAGTGTTCCGGCACCCGAGCGCGGACGCCCGCAACGGCCGTCCCCCGATGCGGCCCCGCGGTGAGCGCCAGACAGGCACGTCGTCCGCGGTCGAGCACCCCCACGTTCGAGGAGCCTCGGAATGAAACGCAGATTACTGACGGCGGGAACCACCCTGACCGTCCTGGCCGGCATGCTGACCGCCACCGCGGTCGGACAGGCCGCCGCCCAGCCCGGGCCGGCCGTCAGCGCGCCGCCGAGCGCCCTGGCCGCCGCCGTCTCCGCCGCCGACCAGGCGGCCGCGGCGGGCCTGGACGCCCTGGCCAAGGGCCCGGGCGAGACCTACGAGCGCCAGTCCGTCACCCCGTGGCTCGGCGGCCTCTACTCCGTGGCCTACGAGCGCACCTACCAGGGCCTGCCGGTGGTCGGCGGCGACGCCGTCGTCATAGCCGACGGCCAGGGCAGGGTCCGCGGCCTCCAGTCCGCCGCCACCGGTCCGGTCGGCGGCCCGACCAAGGCCGCGATCAGCGCCGCCCAGGCGGAGAAGACCGCACGCACCCGGCTGGCCGCCGTCGACGGCGTCGACACCCGCCGCCTGGTGGTCAAGGTGCAGGACGGCACCGGGCGGCTCGCCTGGGAGACCGTGCTCACCGGCCGGACCGGCGCGGCCCCGAGCCGGCTGCACGTCTTCGTCGACGCCCGCACCGGCGAGGTGATCGACAGCTACGACGACGTCAAGGCCGGTACCGCCAACAGCAAGTGGAACGGCCCGGCCCCGGTCACCATCAACACCACCGCCTCGGGCAGCACCTACTCGCTGCGCGACCCGAGCCGGTCCGGGCTGAGCTGTGCGGACTACAGCTCCGGCCAGGTGTTCTCCAAGTCCAGCGACTCCTGGGGCACCGGCAACCCGACCAGCAAGGAGACCGGCTGCGCCGACGTGATGTTCGCGGCGCAGAAGGAGTGGGACATGCTCCGCGACTGGCTGGGCCGCAACGGCCACAACGGCAACGGCGGCAGCTGGCCGGTCAAGGTGGGCCTGAACGACGTCAACGCCTACTGGGACGGCTCCTCCGTCTCGATCGGCCACAACAACGCCAACGAGTGGATCGCCTCCATCGACGTGGTCGGCCACGAGTTCGGCCACGGCATCGACCAGTACACGCCGGGCGGCGCCAACAACGAGAACGGCCTCGGCGAGGGCACCGGCGACATCTTCGGCGCGCTGACCGAGGCGTACGCCAACGAGCCGTCCCCGTACGACAACCCGGACTACACCGTCGGCGAGATGATCAACCTGGTCGGCAGCGGGCCGATCCGCAACATGTACAACCCCTCGCTGGTGGGCAACAACCCCAACTGCTACTCGTCCTCGATCCCGAGCACCGAGGTGCACGCGGCGGCCGGCCCGCTGAACCACTGGTTCTACCTGCTCTCCGAGGGCTCCAACCCGGGCGGCGGCAAGCCCACCAGCCCGACCTGCAACAACTCCTCGGTGACCGGCGTCGGCATCAAGGACGCCGGGCGGATCTTCTACGGCGGCATGCTGCTCAAGACCAGCGGCATGACCTACAAGAAGTACCGGGTCACCACGCTGACCGCGGCCAAGAGCCTCGACCCCGGCTGCGGCCTGTTCACCCGCACCAAGGCGGCCTGGGACGCGATCAGCGTCCCCGCCCAGAGCGGTGAGCCCACCTGCACGCCGTCCGGCACCAACGACTACTCGCTGCTGGTCAACCCGACCGCCGGCTCCGTGCAGCCCGGCGCCGCCACCAGCGCCACGGTGAGCACCGCGGTCACCTCGGGCACCGCCCAGGCCGTCAACCTGGCCGTCTCCGGCGCCCCGGCCGGCGTCACCGCCTCGGTCAGCCCGTCCTCCGTGCAGGCCGGCTCCTCCGCGACGCTGAACGTCTCGGCCTCCTCCTCGGCCACCCCCGGCACCTACGTGCTCACGGTGACCGGCACCGGTTCCGCCACCCACAGCGCGCAGTACACGCTGACGGTCGGCAACGGGAACCCCAACCCCGGCGTGCCCGACATCAGCGTCGCCAACGTCCAGGCGCACCTCGCCCAGCTGAACACCATCGCCTCGCAGAACGGCGGCAACCGCCGGGCCGGCTCGGCCGGCCACAGCCAGTCGCTCGCCTACATCAAGGGCAAGCTGCAGGCCGCCGGCTACACCGTCAGCGAGCAGACCTGCACCTCCTGCACCTACAGCTCCAACAACCTGATCGCGGACTGGCCGGGCGGCCCGGCCGACCAGGTGACCATGTTCGGCGCCCACCTCGACAGCGTCGCCGCCGGCCCGGGCATCAACGACAACGGCTCCGGCTCCGCCGTCCTGCTGGAGAACGCGCTGACCCTCGCCCAGCAGAACCCCACCCTGACCCGGCACGTCCGGTTCGCCTGGTGGACGGGTGAGGAGCAGGGCCTGCAGGGCTCGCAGCACTACGTCAACCAGCTGGGCTCCACCCAGCGCAGCGCCATCAAGGGCTACTACAACTTCGACATGGTCGGCTCGCCCAACGCCGGCTACTTCATCAACAACATCGGCTCCGCCACCTCCGCCCCGATGAAGGCCTACTGGGACTCCCTGGGCATCCAGCCCGAGGAGAACGTCGAGGGCCAGGGCCGCTCCGACGACTACTCCTTCCAGCAGGGCGGCATCCCCACCTCCGGCTACGCGGCCGGCGCCAGCGCCGTCAAGACCGCGGCCCAGGCGACCAAGTGGGGCGGCACCGCCAACCGGGCGTACGACTCCTGCTACCACCAGGCGTGCGACACCACCAGCAACATCAACGCCACCGCCCTGGACCGCAGCGCCGACGGCGTCGCGTACACCCTGTGGAAGACCTCGGTCGGCACCGGGCCCATCCCGACCAACGACTTCTCGGTCGCGGTGAACCCGACCACCGGCAACGCCCTCCCGGGCGGGAACACCAGCGCCACGGTCTCCACCGCCACCACCTCCGGCTCCGCCCAGACGGTGAACCTCACCGCCTCGGGCGCGCCCAGCGGGGTCACCGTGTCGGTCAGCCCGTCCTCGGTGCAGTCCGGCTCCTCCGCGACGCTGAACGTCTCGGTCGGCTCCGGCGTCCAGGCCGGCACCTACACCATCACGGTGACCGGTACCGGCTCGGCCACCCACAGCACCACGTACTCGCTGGTGGTCGGCACCGACCCGGGCAACCCGGGCGGCACCTGGACGCCGGGCACCACCTACAGCGCGGGTGACGTGGTCACCTGGAACGGTGTCAGCTACCGCTGCATCCAGGGCCACACCGCCCAGGTCGGCTGGGAGCCCAACATCGTCCCGGCCCTCTGGCAGCAGATCTGACCTGATCCGGAGGCCGTCGGGCCGGGCCGGGCCGCGGTTCGTCGAGGGGGACGAACCGCGGCCCGGCCGTCTGTTCGGCGGGGGTCACCGGGCGCACGACGGGGTGCGGCCCCGGTCGGCACCCGATCCGGTCGGCACTGCCGTCCGGGCGGATCGGAACCCCGCCGTCGTTGCGGGCCCCGGCGGTGCGGCCGGGGCCCGCAACACCTACGCCCGGCGGCAGGGCGGCGCGCGGTGACCGTGCGCTGACGTACAGTCAGGCCGGGGCCCGTGCCCCGCCCAGCAGTCGACCGTGCCGGCAGAGGAGAAGCGCCGTGGCCACCGAAGCCCACCCCGTCCCCGTCCCGCCGCCCGCCGACGGGGCCGCCCGGCCCGTTCCCGAACTGCCGGCCGAGGCCGTCACCCGGTGGCGGGCCGAGGGGTCCGAGCTGGTCGAGCTGCTCGCGCTCGCCCACCGGGAGCTGGGCGGCGTCGCGGCGTTCCGGCTCGGACCGGCCCCCACCGTGCTGGTCACCGATCCGGAGGCGGTGCAGCACGTGCTCGGGCGGCACCCGGACCGCTACGTCAAGCGCTCCCACCGGGCCCGGATGCTGGCCGGCGAGGGCGTCCTGTCCGCCACCGGAGAGGCCTGGAAGCGCCAACGGCGGATGCTACAGTCCCAGTTCACCGGACCGGGGATGCGCCGCTACGAGCGGCGGATCGCCGAGGCCGCCCGCCGCGCCGCCGACCGCTGGGCCGGGTACGCCCGCACCGGCGAGCGCTTCGACCTCGGCGAGGAGATGCGGCACTTCGCCCTCGACACCATCTGGCGCGCCCTCACCGGCCGCCCGCTGGACGACCGGACCGACCGCGAACTCGCGTCGGTGGCGCGGGTGGTGGCCGCGCTGCCGACGCTGCCCGCGGACGGCGCCGACGCCCGGGACGCGGTCGCCGAGGACCTGGCCAGGATCGACGCCGTCGCGCACGCCGCGATCGACGCCGCCCGGCGCGACCCGGCGGGCGACGGCCTGCTCCGGGTGCTGGTCGAGGCCGCCGACGAACACCCCGAGTACACCGACCGGTTGATCCGCGACGAGCTGGTGACCCTGCTGGTCGCCGGGCACGAGACCACCGCCACCACACTGACCTGGCTCTTCCTGTTGCTCGACGGGAACCCCGGGGCCCGCGCGTGGGCGCTGGCGGCCGGCCCCGAGGGCTCGGCCGGGCGGCGCGAGGCGGTGCAGGCGCTGGTCAGCGAGACCCTGCGGCTCTACCCCTCCGCCTGGATCCTGCCCCGGCACGCGGCGGAGGCCGACACCCTGGCGGGCCACCGGATCGAGGCCGGTACGGACCTGCTGGTCTGCCCCTATCTGACCCACCGGGACGCGGAGTTGTGGCCCGACCCGGAGCGCTTCGACCCGGCCCGGTTCACCTCCCCCGGCCGCAAGCCCGCCCACCTGGGCGCCTACTACCCCTTCGGGCTCGGCGCGCGCGCCTGCCTGGGCACCCAGTTCGCCGTGCGGGAGACCACCGCCCTGGTCGAACTCCTGCTGGAGCACAGCCCGCGGCTGCTCGCCGTCCCCACCGGCTCCGCGTACGGGATCACCGTCCGGCCCGACGGGCCCGCCCCGGCCACGCTCGCGGGAGCGTGACCGGGGCGGGCCGGCCTGCGGGGCGACCGTCGGGGACGGCCGGTCGGAGACGGTCAGTGCAGGGCCGGTCAGTTCAGGGGCCGTCAGGGCGTTCAGGGCCGGGTCAGGGTCGGGTCAGGGACCGGTCAGGGGAAGGCGACCACGGTGGACGGGACGGTGGCGGTGCCGGAGGTCGCGCCACCGGTGCCGTTGACCACGTGCTCGTACTGGCCGTTGCCGCCGAGCGAGACCACCGACAGGTCGTGCAGGCGCACCCCGGGCCGGACCGGGACCTCGAAGCCGTGGTCCATCCGGATGGTCGGGTCCACGTTGAAGTAGCAGTAGCTGCCGAGGCCCCAGCCCTCGTGGGTGGTCACGCCATCGTCGACCTTGTAGGCCGCGAAGCCCTTGGTCGCGCCGTTCTGCACGGCCGCCTGGTTCGGCGCGTCGTACGCCTTCTCGTTCTGGAAGAAGACCGTCCGGCCGCGCTCGCCGGACCACTCGACGTCGTACTTCTTGAAGTGCTCCACGAACAGGCCGGTGGCGAGCACGTCGTCCCCGCGCACCAGCAGGCCGTAGTCGGAGGGGTTGGTGGTCCAGCCGACCCCGGCGCCGTGGTCGGCCCGCCAGATCCAGCTGTGGTCGACGATCACGTCGTCACTGTTGACCACGATCCCGGCGGTGGCGGAGCCGGGGCCGGCGCCGCCGACCCGGATGAACACGTCCTGGAGGGTGGTCGGGTCGGCCGCGTGGTCGGCGGCGGCGTTGTCCGGCCCGATCTGCACCAGGGAGGGCGAGTTGACCGCTCCGGCGTCGACCAGCAGACCGGCGAGCCGGACGCCGTCGACGTCGGCCACCTTGATCGCCGTCACCCCGTTGTCCGGGACGACGGTGGCCAGGCCGAGGCCGAGCACCACGGTGTCGGGCCGGTTCACCTCGATCGGCCGGTCGACGTGGTACACGCCGGGGGTGAAGAGCAGGTCGAGCCCCTGGGCCAGCGCCGCGTTGATGGTCGCCGCGGTGGCACCCGGCTTGACCACGTAGAACTGGCTGAGCGGCCGCGAACCGCCCTGCGGGGTACCGTCCCAGGAGACGCCGCGGGCGTCGGTCCGCTTGGCCGGGACGAACACCTTGTAGTCGTTGCCGTCCAGGTAGAGGAACGGCTTCTCGCGGGAGACCGGTGTGCTGTCGAGCGTGGTGTAGGGCGGGTTGGGGAAGCCCTGCGCCGGGGCGCCCTGCACGCCGGAGAACACCTGGTTCCAGACCCCGTTGGAGAAGCCGCCGACCGCGCTGTCCCGGGTGTACCACTGCTGCTGGGAGTAGTTGCCGACGGTGCCGTCGATCCGGCTGTCGGCGATGTAGCCGCCGCTGGCCCAGCCGTAGCCGTCGGGCGACAGGTTGAGGCCGCCCTTGACGTGCATCCGGCGCATCGGCGCCGCCTGGGCGACCGCCCAGCGGTCGGTGCCGTTGACCGGGTTGAGCGCGAGGTTCTCGGCGGAGCGCCAGAAGTTCTGCGTCGCGTTGCCGTTGAACCAGCCGGCGTCCACCGTGACATCGCCGTTGATGGTGGTGTCGTCCGGCTTCAGGCCGAGGCCGGCGATCGAGGTGTAGAAGCCGAGCTGCGCGTTGAGGTTGTTGTAGGTGCCCGGCTTGAACAGCAGCGCGTAGCGCTCGCTGCCGAACTGGTTGGCCTCCTGCTGGTGGAAGACCGCGTCGACCTTGGCCTGGATCCCGGGGGTGGCGGGGTCGAAGACCAGCACGTTGGGGCCGAGGTCGCCGCCGCCCTGGACCGGCGGCACGGTCGGCCCGTCGGTGGTGTTGACCCGGAAGTCCCAGAGCGAGTATCCCCAGGCGGTGCCGCGGGCCTGCCCGTTCATCCGGACGTAGCGGCCGCTGCCGGAGACGGCGAGCGTCTCGGTGCCGCCGGTACCGGTCGCGGTGGCGTACAGCGTCCGCCAGCTCGATCCGTCGTCCGAGGTCTGGAGCTGGTAGGAACGCCCGTACGCCGCCTCCCAGTTCAGGACGACCCGGCAGAGCGGGCGGACCGAGCCGAGGTCGACCTGGAGCCACTGCTGGTCGCTCGCCGCGGAGGACCAGCGGGTGCCCGGGTCGCCGTCGACGGCGTTGCCGGCCGCCGTGCCGGCGTTCTCCGCGGACGAGGCGGTGGCGGGCCGGCCCTGGGCGGCGTCGGTGCTGCCGCAGTCGGCGCCGCCGGGGGTGAAGGCGCCGTAGACCTGGAACTCCCAGAGCGAGTAGCCGTATCCGGTGCCCCGGGCCAGGCCGTTCATCCGGACGTAGCGGCCGCTGCCGGAGACGGCGAGCGTCTCGGTGCCGCCGGTACCGGTGGTGGTGCTGTAGAGCGTCCGCCAGCTCGATCCGTCGTCCGAGACCTGGATCTGGTACGCACGGCCGTACGCCGCCTCCCAGGTGAGCACCACCTTGGTGAGCGCGGCACTGGCGCCGAGGTCGACCTGGAGCCACTGCTGGTCGCTCGCCGCGGACGACCAGCGGGTGCCGGTGGATCCGTCGACGGCGTAGGCGGCCGGGGTGGCGCCGTTCTCGGTGGACGAGGCGGTGACCGCCCGGCCCTGGGAGATCAGGGCGTCGGCGGCGTGGGCGGCCGGCGCGGGCAGCGCCAGGACGGCGCCCGAGAGCAGGGCGAG
The DNA here is from genome assembly GCF_040630835.1 of Kitasatospora sp. NPDC005751. Lineage (NCBI taxonomy): Bacteria > Bacillati > Actinomycetota > Actinomycetes > Kitasatosporales > Streptomycetaceae > Kitasatospora > Kitasatospora sp. NPDC005751. The sequence goes on along the minus strand of NZ_JBEXYC010000005.1, from coordinate 101,938 downwards.
GCCGGCCAGTGCGGCCGGGGCCCTGCGGGGGCGTGCTGAAGCGAGCCTCATGGGCTTCTCCTGCGGTGGGGGTGGGTGGGGTGTGGGGGCGCGCCCCGCACCCGGTGCGGCGCAGGTACCGGGCGTGGGGGAACGGCGGGGCGGCCGGGCGGTCAGCGGTCGACGGCCGGCCGGCCGGGCTCGGCAGGTGGTGGCCGGCCGGGCACGGGTGGACGGCCGCCGGAGGTCCGACGGAGCGCCACCGGCCCGTCGTCCGGGCTCGGGGAGCGCCCCCGACCGGGAGTCTCGGGGCTGCCGATCGGGGGTGTCAACCCTTCGCGCCGACTTTCCTCACACCGTGAACTTGCTGGTGTGCCAACGGATCAGCGGAAGAAGCCAGGTCAGGCGGGAGTGGCCCGCACCTCCCGGGCCCGCGGTTCGGCGCGACGCGGGAACTCCCCGCCGGAGTCCAGGAAGTCGGTCAGCGGCAGGGTCGCCGCGCCGACGGTGACCGCCTCCGGCCCGAGCATGCCGAGCACGATCGAGGTCTGCTCCCGGGGGAACCGCAGCGCGTACTCGGTGGCGGCGGCGCGGATCGCGGGCAGCAGCCGGGGGCCCAGCAGCAGCCCCGCCCAGCCGCCGATCACGATCCGCTCGGGGTTGAACAGGTTGACCAGGTCCGCGATCGCCGCGCCCAGGTACTCCGCCGCCTCGGCCAGCAGCCCGGTGGCCGCCGGCTCGCCCGCCTCGGCGGCCGCCAGCAGCGCGGCCAGCCCGGCCTTCTCGCCGCCGCCGGGCGGCGCCGCGCCCCACCGCTCGACCAGCGCCTCGGCGCCGACGTACGCCTCCAGGCAGCCGCGCGCGCCGCACCGGCAGCGCCGGCCGCCGACATGCACCTTGGTGTGGCCCCACTCGCCGGCGCTGCTGGTGGCGCCGCGGAAGCGCACGCCGTCGGCGATCACGCAGGCGCCGACCCCGGAGCCGAACAGCGCGATCACCGCGTGCCGGACCCCGCGCCCGGCGCCGAACCACATCTCGGCCTGGCCGAGCGTCTTGGCGCCGTTGTCGACGAACAGCGGCAGGTCGGTACCGGCTCTCAGCAGCCGGCCGAGCGGGACGCCCTCCCAGCCGACGGTCTGGCTGTGCACGACGATCCCGAGGCCGTCCGGAGCCGGGTCGCCCTGGTCGACGATGCCCGGGACGCCGATGCCGACGCCGAGCACGGTCGCCGGATCGGTGCCGGTGCGCTCCAGCACCTCGGCCAGTCCGGACAGGATCAGCTCCACCACGTGGTCCACGTCGTGGCCGCAGTCGGAGAGCGGCCGGTCGCTGGCGGCCAGTTCGGTCCGGGCCAGGTCGAACAGGGCGACCCTGACCTGCGTCTCCCCGACGTCCACGCCGACCAGCCGGGCCCGCCCGGCGGCGACCCGGAGCAGGATCCGGGGGCGGCCGCCGTCCGACTCCACCGAGCCGCACTCCTCGATCAGCCCGTCGGCGAGCAGCTCGCCGGTCACGTTGCTGATCGAACCGGCGCTGAGCCCGGTGATCACGCCGAGCTCCTGCCGGCTGAGCGGCCCGTCGAAGTACAGCCGCCGCAGCAGCGCCGACCGGCTGCCCCTGCGCAGGTCACGCACCGTCTTCTTGCCTCGCTCGGTCATGGCATCTCCCTCCTGATCCGAATCTATCGCTGTCCGAACCCTTGACGGAAGCTTTTCTCACACGTTAAATCACGGCCTGAAGTAAGCATTCCATCAAGGTACTTCACCCGAACCCGCCCACCCCGCCCGAGAGGGGCAATCGGTCATGCCCATCAGTCGAGTCGCCGCGGCCACCGCCCTGGTCGCCACCCTGGTCCTCACCGCCACCGCCTGCGGCGGCGGTTCCACGTCCGGCGGCGGAGACAACAGCAGCCCCGGCACGCTCACCTACTGGGCCTCCAACCAGGGCACCAGTCTGGAGAACGACCGGCAGGTCCTGGAGCCGGAACTCAGGAAGTTCGAGCAGCAGACCGGCATCAAGGTCAAGCTGGAGGTCATCCCCTGGGCCGACCTGCTCAACCGGATCCTCGCCGCCACCAGCTCCGGCCAGGGCCCCGACGTGCTGAACATCGGCAACACCTGGTCCGCCTCGCTCCAGGCCACCGGCGCGCTGCTCCCCTTCGACGCGGCCGCTCTCAGCAGGATCGGCGGCAAGGAGCGCTTCCTGCCCGCCGCGCTCGCCTCGGCCGGCGCCCCCGGCCAGGACCCGGCCGCCGTCCCGCTGTACTCGATGGCCTACGGCCTGTACTACAACAAGAAGCTCTTCGCCGAGGCCGGCCTCGACAAGCCCCCGGCCACCTGGGAGGAGCTGGTCGCCGACGGGAAGAAACTCACCACCGGCGACCGTCACGGCATCGCCCTGGAGGGCGGCAACGTCTCCGAGAACGTCCACCACGCCTTCGTCCTCGCCAAGCAGCAGGGCACCGACTTCTTCGACGCGGCCGGCAAGCCCGCCTTCGACAGCCCGGGCGCCGTCGCCGCCGTCAAACAGTACGTCGGCCTGCTCGGCACCGAGAAGATCGCCGCGCCCGGCAACGCCGAGTACGCCAACAACCAGTCCGTCACCGACTTCGCCACCGGCAAGGCCGCCATGCTGATGTGGCAGGCCGCCGGCGCCAACCTCAAGTCCCACGGCATGAACCCCGAGGACTACGGCGTCGCCCCCGTCCCCGTCCCGGCCGGCGCCACCGGCGGACGCGCCACCACCTCGATGGTCGCCGGCATCAACCTGGCCGTGTTCAAGAACACCAGGAACACCGACGGCGCGCTCTCCTTCGTCAAGTTCATGACCGGCACCGAGGAGCAGACCCAGCTCAACCGGACGTACGGCTCCATCCCGCCGGTCAAGGACGCCCAGGCCGATCCGGCCTTCGCCACCCCCGAGCTCAAGGCCCTCACCGACGTCCTCTCGACGAGCGCCCAACCGCTCCCGCAGGTCGCGGACGAGAGCCAGTTCGAGACCCTGGTCGGCACCGCCGTGAAGAACCTGCTCGCCGCGGCCGCCGGCGGCAAGGCCGTCACCGACGAGTCCGTGAAGGCCGAACTCACCAAGGCCCAGCAGCAGATGCCGGCCAAGTGAAGTGATCCGCAAGCGCCTCCTCCCCCGTCGCAGCGCGCTGCCGTACCTGCTGCTGCTCCCCGCCCTCGTGCTCGAACTGCTCATCCACCTGGTGCCGATGGTGGTCGGCATCGTGATGAGCTTCAAACAGCTCACCCAGTTCTTCCTCCGGGACTGGACCGCCGCCCCCTGGGCGGGTCTCGCCAACTACCGGATGGCGGTGGACTTCCACGCCCCCGTCGGCCGGGCCCTGCTGCACTCCTTCTGGGTCACCTGCGCCTTCACCGCCCTGGCCGTCGGCCTCTCCTGGCTGCTCGGCACCGCCGCCGCGATCATGATGCAGGACACCTTCCGCGGCCGCGGCCTGCTGCGCGCCCTGTTCCTGCTCCCGTACGCGCTGCCGGTCTACGCCGCCGTCATCACCTGGTCGTTCATGTTCCAACGGGACACCGGCCTGATCAACCATGTGCTGCACGACCAGCTCCACCTGGTCGACGACAAGCCGTTCTGGCTGCTCGGCGACAACAGCTTCACCGCCCTGGTCACCGTCTCGGTCTGGCGCAGCTGGCCGTTCGCCTTCCTCACCCTCACCGCGGGCCTGCAGAACATCCCGCGCGAGCTCTACGAGGCCGCCGCCCTGGACGGCGCCGGTGTCCGGCAGCAGATCCGCCGGATCACCCTGCCCTCGCTGCGCCCGGTCAACCTGGTGCTCGTCCTGGTGCTGTTCCTCTGGACGTTCAACGACTTCAACACGCCGTACGTGCTGTTCGGCCGGTCGGCGCCGGAGGCGGCGGACCTGATCTCGGTCCACATCTACCAGTCCTCCTTCGTCACCTGGAACTTCGGCGCGGGCTCCGCGATGTCGGTCCTGCTGCTGCTCTTCCTGCTGCTGGTGACCTCCGGCTACCTGCTGCTCACCTCGCGCCGAAGGGATGCGCAATGATCGGCCCGCCCGCGTCCTTCCGCTGGATCCGCCGGATCCTGCTGACCGCGCTAGCCCTCTTCGCGGCCGCGCCCGTCCTGGTGATGCTCAGCAGCTCGCTGAAGCCGCTGCAGGACGTCCAGGGACCGTTCCGGTGGATCCCGAGCACCGTCACCCTCCGGCCCTACCTGGACATCTGGCGCACCATCCCGCTCGGCCGGTACCTGGTGAACTCGCTGATCGTGGCGGGCGGCGCCACCGTGCTCTCGGTGCTGGTCGCGATCCTCGCCGCCTACGCGGTGAGCCGCTACCGCTTCCGCGGCCGCCGGCTGTTCACCGTCACCGTGCTCTCCACCCAGATGTTCCCGGGCATCCTCTTCCTGCTGCCGCTCTTCCTGATCTTCGTCAACGTCGGCAACGCGACCGGGGTGGCGCTCTACGGCAGCCGGGGCGGCCTGATCCTGACCTACCTCACCTTCTCGCTGCCGTTCTCGATCTGGATGCTGGTCGGCTACTTCGACTCCATCCCGCGCGACCTCGACGAGGCCGCCCTGGTCGACGGCTGCGGGCCGGTCCAGGCGCTGCTGCGGATCATCGTCCCGGCGGCCGTGCCCGGCATCGTGGCGGTCGCGGTGTACGCCTTCATGACCGCCTGGGGCGAGGTGCTGTTCGCCTCCGTGCTCACCGACGACGAGACCCGCACCCTCGCCGTCGGCCTGCGCGGCTACGCGACCCTCAGCGACGTGTACTGGAACCAGGTGATGGCCGCCTCCCTGGTGGTGAGCGTGCCCGTGGTCGCCGGCTTCCTGCTGCTCCAGCGCTACCTGGTCGCCGGGCTCACCGCCGGAGCCGTCAAGTGACCCTCCCCGACCTCCCCTTGAGCGAAAGGCTCGCCGTGAACGACCTCAGCGCCCTCCCCGACGACTTCCTCTGGGGCGCGGCCACCGCCGCCTACCAGATCGAGGGGGCGGTGGACGCCGACGGCCGCGCACCGTCCATCTGGGACACCTTCTCGCACACCCCCGGCAAGGTCGCCGGGGGCGACACCGGCGACACCGCCTGCGACCACTACCGGCGCTGGCCCGAGGACGTCGCGCTGATGAAGCGGCTCGGCCTCGACGCCTACCGGTTCTCGATCGCCTGGCCCCGGGTGGTGCCGCTCGCCGACGACGAGGTCAACACCGCCGGTCTGGACTTCTACGACCGCCTCGTGGACGCCCTGCTGGCCGCCGGCATCACGCCCTTCCCGACGCTCTACCACTGGGACCTCCCGCAGGCCCAGCAGGACCGCGGCGGCTGGCCCGTCCGGGAGACCGCCGAGCGCTTCGCCGAGTACACCGCCGCGGTGGCGGCCCGGCTCGGCGACCGGGTGACCGACTGGGCGACCCTCAACGAACCGCTCTGCTCCGCCTGGATCGGCCACCTGGACGGGGCGATGGCCCCCGGCCTGACCGACCTCACCGCGGCCGTCCGGGCCTCCTACCACCTGCACCTCGCCCACGGCCTGGCCGTCCAGGTGCTGCGCGAGAACGTCGCCGGGGCCCGGATCGGCATCGTCAACAACCTCAGCCCGGTGACCGCCGCCACCGACTCCGAGGCCGACCGGGCCGCCGCCGTCCGCGCCGACGGCCACATCAACCGCTGGTGGCTGGACCCGGTCCTCGGCCGCGGCTACCCCGAGGACATGGTGCGGGCCTACGGCGTCGACCTGCCGGTGCGCGACGGCGACCTCGACCTCATCGGGGCCCCGCTGGACTGGATCGGCCTGAACTACTACTTCCGCCAGATCGTCGCCGACGACCCGACCGGCCCCGCCCCGCACTTCCGCCAGCTGCCCGGCCCCGGCCCCGAGCGGACCGCGATGCCGTGGGAGGTGCACGCCCCCGGGCTGGAGGAGCTGCTGCTGCGCCTCACCCGCGAGTACGGCGCGCGGCGGATCTACGTCACCGAGAACGGTTCCGCCTACCGCGACACCGTCGGCCCCGACGGCAGCGTCCACGACCCGGAGCGCACCGCCTACCTGGAGCAGCACCTGGCCGCCTGCGCCCGGGCCACCGCCCAGGGTGCCCCGCTGGCCGGGTACTTCGCCTGGTCGCTGCTGGACAACTTCGAGTGGGCGTACGGCTACGACAAGCGCTTCGGCCTCGTCCACGTCGACTACGCGACCCAGCGGCGGACGGTCAAGACCAGCGGCCGGCGCTACGCCGACCTGATCACCGCCCACCGGGGGCGCTGACGCCGACACCCGAGGGGCGCGGGCCGAATCGGTCCGCGCCCCTCGGGTGCACCCCTGCCCCCGCACCGCCCCGTCGGCCGCGTCAGTGGCGCCGTCCCAGGTAGGCCGGGGTGACGGCGGAGATCAGCACGGCGGCCGCGGCCACCTGGAGCAGGTGGCGTATCCAGTCGACCCCGTCCGTGTGCCGCACGCCGACCGCCGAGGCGAGCAGATTGCCGAGCAGTGCGCCCACCAGCCCCAGCAGTACCGTCAGCCAGAGCGGAACGGGCTGACGGCCCGGCAGTACCAGCTTGGCGAGCAGACCGACGACGAGTCCGACGACGAGCGCCCAGATCAGCGTCATGGGGAACAACCTCCCTGTGGGCCGGGCTCCCGGCCGGTCGACCGGGGCGCCCTCCGCCTGCCCCGCCGGCCCCGCTTCATTCCTGGGTCGCCCGCGAGCCGGCCGCGCCCCGGGGAGGCTACGGCGCGTCGACCGGGTCGGCGGCGCTCACCGGCACGTCCGGGTGGCGGAACCAGGAGCCCTGCACGGCCCACTGGACCAGCATCAGCACACCGCCCAGCAGCAGGGCGCCGATGCCGATCACGGTCACCCCGCCGGTCTCGCCGATGAGCGGCAGATCGATCGAGGTCGCCCCGTAGTCGGCGGCCGCGTAGACGTCGAACGCGGCGTAGCAGAAGAAGTACAGCAGCACCACGCCGCCCAGCAGCGGGACGAGCCCCTTGAAGACGAAGTCCTTGACGCTCCTGGTCAGCACCCGCCGGTAGTACCAGACGCAGGCGAAGCCGGTCAGGCCGTAGTAGAAGGCGATGCCGAGCCCCACCGAGGCGATCGAGTCGGCCAGGACGTTGCCGCTGATCGCGGTCAGCAGGACGTAGAAGGCGATCGACGCCAGGCCCATGCCGACGGTCGACCAGGTCGGGGTGCGGTGGCGGGGGTGCACCCGGCCGAACGCGGCGGGCACGGCCCTGTGCGCGGCCATCGAGAAGGCGGTCCGGGCGGTGGGCAGGATGGTGGTCTGGGTGGAGGCCGCCGCCGAGGTCAGCACCATGAAGATCAGCAGCTTGCTGAGGAACCCGCCGAAGCCCGCCGTGCCGAACACCGCGTCACCGAGGCCGGACAGCACGTCCCCGGAGTTCTCCTCGTTGCCCAGTCCGATGCCCTCGGTGCCGATCCCCGCGAACGACAGCGCCGAGGTGGACACCAGGGTGTAGATCAACAGCAGCAGCACGGTGGAGATGACGGCCGCCCGCCCCGGGGTGCGCTTCGCGTCGGCGGTCTCCTCGTTGACCGAGACGGCGGTGTCCCAGCCCCAGTAGATGAACACCGCGGCGAGCATCCCGGCCGTGAAGGCACCGGCCGAGGGGATGTCCAAGGGGTTGAACCAGGAGGCGCTGACGTGGGCCGCCGTGGCGGGCGCACCGCTGCCGTAGGCCTTGACCAGGGCGGTGACCGACAGCACGACCAGCATCACCACCTCGATCGACAGCAGCCAGCGCTGCAGGGCGGCGGAGATCTCGATCCCGACGTAGCAGATCGCCGTCATCACGACGATCCAGACCACGCCGGCGATCGACGTCCAGACCGTGCTGTCGGCGAGCGAGTCCAGCCCCACCAGCCGGAACCCGTACACGCCCGCGATCTGCGCCAGGTTCGCCATCACGATGATGTCGGCGACGATGATCCCCCAGCCGCCCATCCAGCCGGTGCGCGGCCCGAACGCCCGGGCGGCCCAGGTGAAGGTGGTGCCGCAGTCCGGATCGGAGGCGTTCAGCTCCTTGTACGCGTACGCGATCATCAGCATCGGGATGAACGCCAGGATGGTGACGATCGGCGCCTGGAACCCCACCCCCACCACGATGATGCCGAGCGTCGCGGCGAGGCTGTACGCGGGCGCGGTGGAGGCCAGCCCGATGGCGACCGAGGAGACCAGACCGAGCGCACCGGTCTTCAGCCCCTTCTCGCCCGCACCCGAGCCGGTCGCCACTGGCGCCACGCCCGGGGCCGGGCCGTCGGAGGAGTGCGGCATGGGTCCCACCTCCTCCCCCTGACCCACCCGAGTGCCTCGGGCCCGGTCACGGGGTCAGACAAATCACCCTGAACCGACCATACTGCCGCCACCCCTCCCCGGCTCGCTGCGCGCCTGCGCGGCCCAGCTGGGGGCGCCCCGGCCCGCTCCGGGGCGCCGCGTCACCCCCACCGACCGGCACTCGCCGACCGCGGGCGGCCCGGCCGCCGACTCCGCGTGGCGGTGCCGGGTGCGGTCGGGGTGGTCGCCGATACTCCGAGCAGCCGAGCGACGGCGGAGGAGTGAGCGAGAGGATCCCGATTCCCGATGGAGTTCCTGGTCGACATGGTGACCACCGTCCCCGACGGGACGAGCGAGGAGGAGGTGGCGCGGATGCGGGCCCGGGAGGCCGTCCGGGCCGGGGAGCTGGCCGCGCAGGGGAGCCTGCTGCGGCTCTGGCGGCCGCCGCTCTCGGCCGGCGAGTGGCGCACCTGGGGGCTGTTCAGCGCGCCCGACGCGGAGCGGCTGGAGCGGCTCCTGGCCTCGATGCCGCTGCGGGTCTGGCGGCGCGACCGCGTCACGCCGCTGTCGCCGCACCCGAGCGACCCCGGGGCGGAGGGCGTCCGATGAGCGACACCGCCGTGCTGCGGGGCGTGCTGGACCGCTGGAAGGCGGCCGTCGACGCCCATCGGCCCGAGGCGGTCGCGGCCTGCTTCACCGAGGACGCGGTCTTCCAGGGCCTGCACCCGTACAGCGTCGGGCGGCCGGGCGTCGCCGCCTACTACGCCGCCCAGCCGCCCGGGATGACGGCCGACTACCGCGTCCTGGAGACCAGGCGGCTCACCGACGGCCTCCTGCTCGGCTACCTCGCCGTCGACTTCGCCTTCGTCGACCGGCCGACGCTGACCGTGAACCTCGGAGTCCTGCTGAGCAGGGCGGGCGACAGCTGGTCCATCGCCCACTACCAGGTCTCGCTGCTGCCCTGACGGCGGTCCCGCGTCAGTGCCGGTGGTGGTTGTCGGGCTGGGCCGGATCGCCGGGGTGTTCGAGGCCGGGCAGCAGGGTGAGCCGGGTGGCGCGGGTGCGGTCGAGCCAGCGGACGAAGGCGGCGCGGCGGGCGGCGGCCCGGACGGCGCGGGCCGGGTCGCCGCCCGCCTCCCCCGGCGGGTGGACGGCGAGCAGGGCCGCCGTCCACCCGCCCGCCGTGACCCAGGCGCCCGGCCCGGCGGCGCGGAGGGCGTCGGCGAGGGCGAGCGGGAGGGTCGCCGGGTCGGCCTCGCAGCCGCCGCCGTCGGGGAAGCCCAGCCGCCAGAGGGCGGGAGCGGGGCGGTCGGCGGTCATCGCCCGGTAGTGGGCCACCTCGTCCGCCCGGGGCCGGACGTCCGCCGTGACGGCCTCGAAGACCGCCCGGACGGCCGCGCTGCCCTCGTACGCGGCGGCCGTGATCGAACCGAGTTCGACGGCGGCCTGCTGGTCGAGCCGGGCGGGGGTGCCGGTGCCGAGCGGCAGCCCGCGCTCGGCGCACACGGTGGAGCACAGCTCCTCCGTCAGCACCACCTGGGCGACCCAGCGGGCGAGTTGGCGGTCCTCGGAGCTGCCGGGCCGCGGCAGGGCGGCGGAGCGCGGGCCGGACCGCAGGGCGGCGAGGCGGCGGTCGAGTTCGGTGCGCGGCAGCGGGCGGCCGTCGAGCAGACCGAGGGCGCCGGCCACCGGGGCCCCGGCGGTCACGGCTCCACCACCAGGGCGACGGCCGGGGAGTACTGGCAGCGGCCGAACCACATCACCTTGGCCAGCACCCAGGAGGCACCCGGCTCGGCGTCCTCGGGAGCCGCGAGCTCGAAGGCGGCGGTCTCGGTGGCGCCGGCGGCGAGGGTGAAGCCGCGGACGGGGGCGCCGACCGCCTCCCACGTCCCCCAGGGTGAGACCAGCTGGAGTTCGCCCCGGATCTCGCCGCGGGTCCGGTTGGCGAGCCGGACGGCGAGGGTGGCCCGGCCGCCGGGGGTCAGCCGCAGCCGCTCCTCGGCCACCGTCACGGTGAGACCGGTGTCGCGGCCGTCCATGGACTCGGTGCCCTGGGCGGCGGTCCAGTCCTCGGGCGTCTCCCCGGGGGCGGGCAGCAAGCCGGGGAGCTCCCCGACGGCGAGGGTGACGACGTCCTCGATCCGCTGGTCCTCGTGCGTGATCCGGACGGCGGCGAAGTACAAGCCGGGTTCGACCGCCGCCGGCGGGGTGATCGTGACCGGGAAGCGCAGGTGTCCGCCCGGCTCCAGGCGGTAGGGGCGGGCGCCGAGGCTCGCCGTCCAGCCCTCGGGGGGCAGGATCAGCGCGGCGCCCTCCACCGCGGCGTCCCGCAGCTGGGAGGAGAGGGCGACGGAGAGCTCGACCGGCTCACCCGGCCCGGCCGTCCGCAGCAGGCCGGGCGAGACGCCGACCGACACCGGGAGGTAACCGAGCGGCGCCGGGCCCCGGTTGTGCAGCCAGTAGCGGGCGTGGACCGGCTGGGCGACCTCGGCGACCGCGCCGAGCACCGGGCCGGCCGGGTCGGCGGCCACGCTCGGCCGGGCCAGCACGGTGGCGATCTGCGAACCGGCGAGGTCCAGGGCCCCGTCGACGGAGTCCAGCGGCCGTTCCAGCAGGTCGGCGCGGTGCGGGTCGGTCAGCCCGAGGGCGCCGCCGAGGGTGGCGGTGCGGCCCAGGCCGGTGGACTCGACCAGCCGGACGGTGAGGCGGCCGTCGCCCGGGGCGGCGGCCGAGCCGTGCGCGATCGGGTTGCCGGTCGGCTTGAGGGTGCCCAGCAGCACCTCCCGGGCGGGTTCGACCCGCAGCCAGGAGAGGGTGGCGGGCAGCGGCCCCCTCCGCGCGGGGGCGATCCGGGCGTACAGCGGGTGGTTGAACTCCTGCCCCTGGGCGGGCAGCGCCTGGGCCCGCCAGTCCCCCGCGCCGCCGACCAGCGCGTAGCTGAACTCATGTGTCCAGTGCTGGAGTTGGAAGGACGCGCCGTCGGGCAGGGTGCGCCGGGGCGGGTCGATCCAGACGCCGGAGGGCCAGCCGGTGCAGGAGCGCATCAGCGAGAGGTGCAGCGCGCCGGTGGCGTCGACCGCGAAACCGGGCAGGCCGAAGCTCAGCAGTCCGACGCTGTGGTCGGTGAGCCGCTCCGCCGGGTGGAGCGTTCCGGGGCAGACGGCGGTGATCCGGGCGTCGGCGAGGTCGTGGACCAGCGCGGCCGGGTCGGTCACCACCAGGGCGGGCAGCGCCCGCAGGTCGCGCAGGTCGGCGCCGGGCTGCCAGACCTCGGTCAGCGGAGTCAGCGCGGGCACCCAGACGGCGCCGTGCGTCTTGAGCACGGTGGCGTACTCCTCCCCCGCCCGCTCGATCAGCTCCCGGGCGGCGGCATTGACCTCCGGACCTCCGAGGACGATCCGGAAGTCCGGCAGGTTGGAGTCGACGTCCAGCCAGCCGTAGCGGGCCCAGTCGGCGCCGGAGGTGGTGGCGGTGACGCCGATCCGGGCGAGCGCGACCACCAGGTCGCGGGCGTCGGCGGCGGAGTCGAGGTCGGGAGTGATCACCTCGGCGACGCCGAGGGCGCGTTCGCCGAGCGGCGCGCCGGCCGGGTCGGTGAGGGCGATCCGGGCGGTGGAGCCCAGGCCGAACCAGGTGTTGGCCGGGTTGTCCAGGGTCCAGGGCGCCTCGGCGGAGTCCACGTCGGGCAGCGCGAAACCGCGCCCGACCACCGCGTCGGCGACCTCGCTGACCGGCAGCGCGCCGGGCAGGTCGACCGGGAAGCGCAGCCGCAGCAGGCGGTCGGCGCCGGAGAAGTCGACCACCCTGGTCCGGCAGTCGACCCGGTCGACGCCCCGCCAGAGCGTGACGGTCTGCTCGTACCGGACGCCGTCCACGGTGCCGGCGATCACCAGCCGCTCACCGAGCGGGCCGGTCTCGCGGCGCACGCTCGCCGGCTGCCCGCCGGAGCCGAGGACGGGCCCCTTGGGGACGAGGTGCCACGGGCCCTCGCCGAAGTCGGGGTGCTGCGGGTACTCCTCGTACACCCGCAGCTCGTTGCCGATCCGGCCGCTCTGGATCAACTCCCTCTCGTGCGACAGATCCTGAATGGACGTCAGTCCGCCGCCCCGGGCCGGGTCGGCGGTCACCCGGTAGCGGGCGTTGGCGACGGTGTGGCCCGCGGCGCGCGACCAGGCGGTGTCCTCGACCCCGTCGGCGGAGGGGACCAGCCGCCAGGTGCGCCAGCCCAGGGCGGGCACCCCGGCGGCCAGGAAGCGCAGGGTGCCCCGGTCCACGGCGCTGGGTACCACGGCGCCGGTGTCGTCCAGGACGAGGACGGCCCGGGAGCGCCCCCGCGGCAGCCGGACGGCGACCAGGTCGGTGCGGTCGAAGGAGAGGGTGTTGGTGACGAGGACGGCCGAACCGATGCCGGCGGTGTCGATCCGGGCGGTGAGCGCGTCCAGCGACCGGTCCCGGACGTCGGCGGCCAGGTCGTACGCCTCGCGCCAGCCGCCGAGCAGGTCGAGGTAGACCTGGTCGGACTCCGAGCCGGTGATCGCGTCGTGGTGGGCGCCGTAGGCGAGGTGGCGCCACACCTTGTCCAGCGCGGCCCCCGGGTAGCGGCCCAGCCCCTGCACGGTGGCCAGGGTGGCGAGCTTCTCGGCGTCGACGGCGGCGACCTCGGCGGCCCGCTGGGCCTGCTTGGTGTCGATGTAGGAGACGTCCTTGCCGGTGTAGACCGGGTTCATGTCCCGGGTCTGCGGGCTGGGCCGGCGGCCGGTGGCGGCCAGCTCGGCGCGGACGGCGTCCAGGAAGTCGCGCGGGGTGGCACAGACGAACCGCGGCCAGAGGTACTTGCGCGCCCACGAGCGGTGGATCTCGGTGACCCACTTGTTCGGCGGGGTGTAGTCGGTGCCGACGGGCAGCAGCAGGTTCTTCGTCGCGCCGACCGGCTTGAGCTTGCGGTACAGCTCGTAGACGGCCTGCTCGGCGGTGGCGAGGTCGGCGGAGGAGTCCATCCACCAGCCGGCCGAGTAGTGGTGCGGCATGTAGTGGGTGAGCACGCCGTCGCCGGAGGGCGCGATCCACTCGAACTCGCTCGGGAACTGCATCACCCGGGCGTCGTCCTTGGCCTCGCGGAAGTTCTTCTGGATCGGGCCCCACTGGTGGAACGGGCCGCGGGCCCAGGCGCTGCCGGTGAGCCCGGCGGCCGCGAGGTGACCGGGGAACTGCGGGTCGTGGCCGAACACGTCCAGCTGCCAGGCGGTCCGCGGGTCGCCGCCGAGGATGTCGCGCTGGTAGCCGATGCCGTAGACGATGTTGCGGATGGTGGTCTCAGCACCGGTGAGGTTGGTGTTGGGCTCGTTGTAGGTGCCGCCGACCAGTTCCACCTGACCGCGCTCCAGTAGCAGCCGCAGCGCCGCGCGGCGCTCCGGGTGCTGGTCGAAGTAGGGCTTCAGGTAGTCGACTTCGGCGAGTACGAACCTGTAGACCGGGTCACGCAGCGCGAGGTCCAGGTGCGCGTCGACGAGCGCGAAGCCGTTGCGCTCCCAGAGCGGCCGGGTGGTCGCGTCGGCGGAGAGCAGCTCCCAGGGCGAGGTGTAGGCGGCCTGGGTGTTCCACCAGACCGGGTCGTAGTGGAAGTGCGAGACCAGGTACATCGTCCAGCCGGGTTCGGCCGCCTCGACGACGGCCTCGGCGGTCGCGGTGACGCCGTCCGTCGCCGCGGTCACCAGGACCGGGAGCCGGGCCCCGGGCTCGGCGCCGGTGATCTCCAGGGGGACTTCGACCAGCCCCGTGCCGGCCTCCTCGCCGCGTACGCCCGGGCCGGTGACGGTGATCCGGGCGGGCGGGCCGTCGAGGGTCACGCGCAGCAGCTGGCGCGGCGCGTCCTCGGGGCCGGTGAAGAGGTCCGTGCTCTCGACGGCGGTGATGGTGACCGGCACGGGGTGGGTCCTTTCGGAAGACGGAGCGGGTCGGGAGCCGGGGCCGGGACTTGTCCGGTGATTCCCGTCGCGTCAGCGCGCGGCGGGAATCACCGGAGGAGCCCTACGCGCCCCAGGCCTCGAACTCGTAGATCCGGGCGGCGGGGTCGGTGCCCTGGGTGGGCTTGGTCACCGAGAGCCGGACGTAGCGGGCCGTGGTGCTCACCGGGTGGGTGGTGGTCCCGGCGGTGTTGCCGGTGACGGTGGCGACGGTGGTCCACGCGTCGGCCGTGGAGTCGCGCACCTGGATGGTGAAGTCCCGGGTGTTGTACGCCGGGCTCTCACCCCCGGCCGAGGCGTGCTTCACCACGAACCTGCTCAGCGGCTTGGCCGAACCGAGGTCCACCTCCAGCCACTTGGCCGACGTGGTGGTGCACCATTTGTCGCCGTTGCCACCGTTCACGCTGCCGTTGACGGCCTTGGCCGGGGTCTCGTTGCCGTTGCACTGGCCGGAGGCGGTGGCCGGGCGGTTCAGTGCCAGGTTGCCGCCGGCCGGCGGGGTGCCCGTCCAGGAGACCGTGGTGGTGGTGGCGGCGGAGCGGCCGTACTCGGTGGAGACCGCCTCCACCTCGACGGTGGTGGTGCTCTCCGTCCCGGCCCGCTCCAGCTTGTTGACGAAGTAGGCGTCGGACGGCGTCGCGCCGAGGTAGCTGCGGCTGCCGTCGGCGTTGCGCCGGTACAGCTCGTAGTGGTGCACCGAACCGCTCGCCGAGGCCGTCCAGGAGAGCCGCAGCGACTGGCTGGATCCGGCCACCACGTCACTGGCGCCGAGCACGGTGAGGCCGCTCGGCGCGGCGGGAGCGTCCACCGCGCCGTCGTAGACGGCGAGCTGACCGACCCCCAGGTCGTAGGCCGGGTTGGAGCCTTCGACCTGGAGGCCGATCTGGGCGATGGTGCGGCCGGCGTAGGCGGAGAGGTCGAGGGTGTGCCGCTCCCACCCGGTACCGGAGTTCGCGCCGACGTCGACGGTGGTGAAGGTGCCCGGTGCGTCGGTGAAGGAGATCGCGGCCTTCAGCCCGGTCGCCCCGGCGGCCGGGGTCTTGAGCACCAGCGAGAGCTTGCTGTCCGCCGCGACCGGCAGTCTGCTCTGGTAGAGGCGGACGGTGTTGGTGGCGTCCAGCTTGCCGCTGAGCCTCAGCGAGGAGCCGCCCTCGTAGGCGTCCGTGAAGTCGACGGACGGGGTCAGCTTGGTGCCGCTGGAACCGACCAGCCAGCGGTAGGTCGGCGGGACGTCCTGGAGCGAGAGGTTGTTCCAGCCGCCGGTGGCGACCCGGCCGCCACCGGCGTTGTAGAAGTCGCCCTGACCGGTGGAGAAGTTGGTGACGAAGGGCTTCGCGGTGATCGGCGAGGACTCGGCTATGTAGGTCGACAGGCCCTTCCAGCTCGACGAAGTGGCGGTGTTCGACGGGTCGTTGTTGGCGCCGACCCAGTAGCGGGAGTCCTTGGCGTAGAAGTCGGCGCGGTCGGTGGCGGACTTCCACGTCCACTCGGGCCGGTAGAGCCCGAGCGAGGTGGTGTGCGCCTTGCCGGCCGGGAAGAGCGCGTTCCAGTCGACGCCGGTGTTGTAGCCGTTGGACTCGGTGTCGATCCCGGAGTAGAGGTCGTACTCGTCGCGGCCGAGGCCGCGGGCCAGCGAGCGGGACGAATCCAGCCCGCCGGGGCTCCAGTTGAAGTTCAGGAACATCGAGTCGGAGGTCCGCTTGGCGCCGTCCTGGAGGAAGGAGTCGTTGGCGGAGGTCAGCGCGTTCTGCCAGGACACCGAGCCGGACTCGGTCATCGCGTCGTACCACATGTACTCGGTGCCGGTCTGCGCCTTGGTGTACTGCATGAGGTTGCGCACCTCGCCGGCCAGCGCCGAATCCCCGCCGCCGGTCTCCTGGTTGATGAACCAGCCGTCGAAGCCGTAGTACTGGGCGGCCTGGGTGAGCTTGTCGGCCACCGGGTAGCGGGAGCCGGACTTCTGGACGAAGTCGCGGACCCACTGGAGCTGGCCGCCGTAGGCGGCGGGCGGGAAGAAGACGGTGCCGTAGACCTTGACGCCGTTGCGGTGCGCGGCGTCGATGACGGTCGGGTTGGGGGCGAGGATCAGGCCCTCTCCGGCCGAGCCGCCCCAGAACACCAGCTTGTCGACGTACTGCCAGTACCCGAAGGCGTAGTAGTTCGGGTCGGCCGAGCCCTGGGAGGGGTTGTTGGAGGTCGGGCCGAAGGAGACCAGCGAGGCCACCTTGCCCTCGCCGGCCCGGGCGTTGGGGTTGGCCTTGAGCGCCGGGTCGCTGGTGCGCGGCCGGAGCGGGACGCGGGACCGGTTGAAGCGGGCGTCCGGGTCGGTGGCCGGGTCCCAGTTCAGGATGGTGTTCGGGTACCAGTAGGAGGCGTAGGGCTGGGTGCCGGCGGCCGCGGCGGCGGCCGGGGTGGCCGGTGCCGGAGCGGGAACCGCGTGGGCGGTGGGCGCGGCGCCGAGGACGGCGGCCCCGAGGGCGGCGCTCAGCAGGAGGGGGAGACGTCGTGACATGCGGTGGCTCCGATCGAGCGGAGGAGGGTGGGGGCGGAGCCGCCCGCGAGGGGCGGTCCGGGTGCATGTGCGAGGAACGTGCGGTGGTGCGGGTGGGCGTGGTGGTGCGGGTGCGGTGGCGCCGATCGCGGGGAGTCCCCGCCCGGCGGGCCCCGGCCCACTCGGTGCCGGACGGCCGAGGGGCCGACGGTGCGAGGCACAGCGGAACGGGGAACGGCGGTACGAGGAAGGCAGAACGGCCGCGCACCGGCTCCCGCCCAGGGGGCACACGGGGCAGCACGGGCACGACGCCCCCGCCGCCCCGGCCCGGGGCCGGGAGCCGCCCGACTCCCCGCCCACCGTGGCGCGCCGAGCGGACCGGCTCGGCGCTGCGAGGCTAAACCGGTTCAGACCGACTGTCAACGGCCCCGGCAACAGCCACCCCTGAGGGTGATTCGGGGGCCGGCGGTGAGGTGGACTCGCGGACCGTGAGGCGCGGCGTGGGCATCTGCAGGTCCCGGCCGGGGCCGGTCCCGTCGATCACCGCGAGCAGGCTGCTCGCGACCTGCTCGCCGAGCGCGAAGGTGTCCCGGCTGAGCGCGGTCAGCGGCGGGTGGACGATCCGGGCGAGCACCGAGTCGTCGAAGGAGACGATCGACAGCTCCCCGGGCACCGCCACGCCCATCTCGCCGGCCACCCCCAGGCCGGCCACCGCCATGACGTCGCTGTCGTAGACGATCGCGGTGGGCCGCCGGGGCCGGGAGAGCAGGGCCCGGGTGGCGGCCGCGCCCTCGGCGTCGCTGAAGTCGGTCGGCACCGAGACCGCCTCCTCCAGGTCCAGCCGCCGGGAGGCGTCGCGCAGGGCGCGGATCCGGCGCTGGGTGTGCTGGAAGTGCGGCAGGCCGGCCAGGTGGGCGATCCGGCGGTGCCCGATCGCGGCCAGGTAGTCGACGATCGAGAGCATCGCCTCCCGGTCGTCGGCCCAGATCCGCAGCGGCCCGCCGCCCTTGCCGGGGCCGCCCAGCACCACGGCGGGCAGGGCGAGTTCCTCCAGCGCCTCCAGCCGCGGGTCGCGCACCTGGAGGTCGACCACGATGAAGCCGTCGACCCGGTGCTCGGAGGCCCAGCGCCGGTAGACGCCGATCTCGGCGGCGGTGTCCTCGACCACCATCAGGTGCAGCGCGACCGCGTGGGCGGAGAGCACCGCCTGGAGGCCGGAGAGCAGTTGGCTGAAGAACGGCTCGACCCCGATGGTGCGGGCGGGGCGGGCGATCACCAGCCCGACCGCGTCGGCCCGGGCGCCGCCCAGGGCGCGGGCGGCGCTGTGCGGCCGCCAGTTCATCTCCTCGGCGACCCGGAGGATCCGGGCCCTGGTCGCCTCGCTCACCCCGGG
The DNA here is from genome assembly GCF_040630835.1 of Kitasatospora sp. NPDC005751. Taxonomy (NCBI): domain Bacteria; kingdom Bacillati; phylum Actinomycetota; class Actinomycetes; order Kitasatosporales; family Streptomycetaceae; genus Kitasatospora; species Kitasatospora sp. NPDC005751. Next base: position 83,828 of record NZ_JBEXYC010000005.1, on the reverse strand, counting down.
GCGCCCGTTGAGCGCGAAGGACACCGCGCCCTTCGAGACCCCGGCCTGGCGCGCGATGTCGGCGATGGTCGGTCTGCCCACAGAATCCGACTCCTCTCTTGACATCCAAGTTTAGGCGGGAGCATAGTCCCTGCAACAGCTAGACCGGTTTAGTAAGTCAGGTTCTGTACGTCAGCACAATCCCCCACCCACCCCCTGGACCGGGAGACCCTCATGCGAAGAATCTGGGCGGCACTGACGATGGCGGCGGTCACCACCGCCACGCTCACCGGCTGCGGACTCGGCTCCGACACCAAGAGCGACGACACCGCGGCGAGTGCGGCCGCCACCGGTGACGTCAAGGGCAAGGTCTCGCTCCAGACCTGGGCACTCAAGCCGAAGTTCACCGATTACATGCAGAGCGTGATCGACGGCTTCAAGCAGAAGTACCCGGGCGTCGAGGTCGACTGGCTCGACCAGCCCGGCGACGGCTACTCGGACAAGGTGCTCAGCCAGGCCGCGGCCGGCGGCCTCCCCGACGTGGTCAACCTCCCGCCGGACTTCGCCCTCCCGCTGGCCAGGCAGAACCAGCTGCTGGACATCGCCAAGGCCGACCCGAAGCTCGCCGACGAGTACGTCGCGGGCGGCGTCGACGCCTACCGCTTCCGCGGCATGGACGGCACCTACGGCTACCCCTGGTACCTCAACACCGATGTGAACTACTGGAATTCCGAGCTGCTGACGAAGAACGGCCTGGACCCCAAGGCCCTTCCCGGCACCCTGGACGAACTGATCGCCCAGGCCCGGGTGTTCAAGGAGAAGTCGGACGGTTCGACCTACCTGATGAGCCGCAAGCCCGGCCTCGGCGACCTGGTCAACGCCGGCGTCAAGGTGATGTCGGACGACGGCAAGTCCTTCACCTTCAACACCCCCGAGGCCGCCGCGCTGCTCGACAAGTACCGCGCGGCGTTCAAGGAGGGCCTGCTGCCCAAGGACGTCCTGACCGACACCTACGCCGGCAACTCCAAGCTCTTCAACGCCGGCACCGCGGGCTGGACCACCGGTGGCGCCAACTTCATCACCAGCGTCGCGACCGACAACCCGACCCTCGCCCCGAAGATCGTCTCCTCCCCCGCGACGGGCACGCCGCCGCTCTACGTCCAGGGCCTGTCCGTCCCGAGGAACAGCAAGAACCCGGCCGCCGCGGTGGCCCTCGCCCGCTGGGTCACCAGCGCCGAGAACCAGGCCAAGTTCGCCCACCTGACCAGCATCTTCCCGTCCACCAAGGCATCCGCCGGCGACCCCTTCTTCAGCAAGAGCGACGGCACCAACGCCGGTGACGCCAAGGTCGTCGCGTTCACCTCGCTGGCCAAGGCGAAGATCCTCCAGCCGGTCGAGGTCGACGACGCGATGGGCACCGTCATCAAGCAGCAGATCGCCCTGGCGATCAGCGGCGACGCGACCTCGAAGCAGGCCCTGGACACCGCCGTCGAGCGCTGCAACCAGCTGCTCAAGGGCTGATCCGGTCCCCGGACCGGCCCCCGGCAGTACCCCGTACCGGTGGCGCGGCGGCGTCCTCCCCCAGGAGCCGCCGCCCGCCGGGGCCGCCCGCACCGGCCGCCGGCACCGCCCCCGGCCCGCCGGGACCCGGCCGCGAAACCCCGGCCGCAGCCCCCGCCGCGGCTCCCCGGCCCGACGGCCCCGGCCCGCACCGCACCACCCCCGGGGACCCACCCTCCCCGCCCCAGGAAGGCATCGGTATGACCCACCGGCGTTGGTTCACCCCCTGGCTGCTCGCCGGGCCCGCGATCATCTGGCTGGTCGTCTTCAACCTCTGGCCGACGATCAACACGGTGATCCTCTCGTTCACCAACGCCAAGCCCCTGGGCGGTGGCCGGTTCACCGGCCTCGCCAACTACGAACGCATCTTCAGCGACGAGCAGTTGGCCGACGCCCTGCTCAACAGCATCGTCTACCTGCTGATCTGCCTCCCGCTGCTGACCGTCCTGCCGCTGCTGCTCGCCCTGCTGGTGCAGCGCAAGCTGCCCGGCATCACCTTCTTCCGCACCGCCTTCTACACCCCGGTGATCGCCTCCGCCGTCGTGGTGGCGCTGATCTGGGGCTGGGTGCTCGACGACCGCGGGCTGGTCAACGGCCTGCTCCAGCAGACCGGGCTGGCCGACTCCCCGGTCGCGTTCCTGACCGACCGCTGGCTGCTGCTGCTCAGCTCGATCGCCCTGACCACCTGGAAGGGCCTCGGCTACTACATGGTGATCTACCTGTCGGCGCTGGCCAACGTCGGCCGCGAACTGCACGAGGCCGCCGCGGTCGACGGCGCGAGCGCCTTCCGCCGGTTCTGGCACGTCACCCTGCCCGGGGTGCGCCCCACCATGATGCTGATCTCGGTCCTGATCTCGGTCTCCTCACTGCGCGTCTTCTCCGAGCTGTACGTGCTCTCCAACGGCACCGGCGGCCCCGGCGGCCGGGACATGTCGGTGGTGATGCTGATCCAGATGTACAGCCGCGGCTTCACCGGCCACCTGGGCTACGCCTCGGCGCTCAGCCTGCTGCTGTTCGTCATCACCCTCGGCCCGATGCTGCTCCTGACGCGCCTGAACCGGAAGGCGGACTGACCCCGTGACCCGACCCGCCACCCCCACCGGGCCCGCCCAGGCACCCGCCACGGCCCCGGTCCCCGCTCCCCGCGAGCCCGCGGACCGCCCCGCCGCCGCCCGGCGCGCCCGGAGCTTCAACTCCCCCTCCCCCGCCCAGACCGCGCTGCGCTACCTGCTCCTGCTGGTCGTCCTGCTGCTGGTGATCGGCCCGTTCCTCTGGCAGCTCTCCACTTCGCTCAAGGGGCCGGGCGAGGACGTCTACACCAAGCACCCGAGCTTCTTCCCGCAGGACCTCACCTTCGCCAACTACGGCAAGGTCGCCGACACCATCCCGGTCTGGACGTACGCGGCCAACTCGCTGGTCGTGGCCGCGATCGCGATCTTCGGCAACGTGGTCGGCACCACCCTGGCCGGCTACGCCCTGGCCAAACTGCGCTTCCGCGGCGCCCGGCTGGTCTTCGGCCTCTTCCTCGCCACGCTGGTCCTGCCCGGCGAGGTCACCATCGTCTCCCAGTACGTGACGGTCCGCAGCCTCGGCCTGGCCGACTCGCTGACCGGCGTCGCCCTGCCCGGCGCGATCGCCATGCTCAACGTGCTGCTGATGAGGACGGCCTTCGCGGCCGTCCCGCCCGAACTCGACCAGGCCGCCCTGGTGGACGGCGCCTCCGTCTGGCAGCGCCTGTGGCACATCGGCCTGCCGAACGTGCGCGGCATGCTCAGCGTGATCGTCATCTTCACCTTCATCGGCGCCTGGGACGACTTCCTCTGGCCGCTGATCGTGCTCAACGACCCGCAGAAGTACACGCTCACCGTCGGGCTCCAGTACCTCAACGGCACGTTCAGCGCCAACCCCCGGCTGATCGCGGCCGGCACCATGATCGCCTTCCTGCCGATCGTCGTGGTGTTCGGCGTCTGCCAGCGCTTCTTCTTCAAGGGCGTCGAGGAGGGGGCCGTCAAGGGGTAGCCGCGCCATCCGCCCGACCCGTCGCCGTACCCGCGACGGCCGCACCCACCGAGGAAGCCCACCGCGCATGACCGCCGCTCAGGACCGCCCGCAGGACCGCGCCCAGGACCGGGCCGGGGACCGCACCCAGGCCACCGCCGCCCCGCGCTTCGGCGTCAACTACACGCCCAGCGCCGGCTGGTTCCACCACTGGCTCGACTTCGACCTCGACGCCGTCCGCGCCGACCTCGACTCGATCGCCGCGCTCGGCCTGGACCACGTCCGGGTCTTCCCGCTCTGGCCCGTCTTCCAGCCGAACCGGACACTGATCCGCCCGCGCGCCGTCGAGCAGCTGACCGAGCTGGTGGACGCGGCCGGCGAGCGCGGCCTGGACGTCGCGGTGGACGGCCTCCAGGGCCACCTGTCGAGCTTCGACTTCCAGCCCTCGTGGACGCAGACCTGGCACCGCCGCAACCTCTTCACCGACCCGGACGTGATCGACGGCCAGGCCGCCTACCTGCGCACCCTGGCCGCGGCCCTGCACGAGCGGCCCAACTTCCTCGGCATGACGGTCGGCAACGAGGTCAACCAGTTCTCCGGCGACCCGCACCCCGACCCGGACCGGGCCACCCCCGGGCAGGTCGACGCCTGGCTGCGCCGGATGCTCGCCGCCTGCGAGCAGGGCGCACCCGGCCGGCTCCACCTGCACGCCTCCTACGACGCCGCCTGGTACCTGGACGAGCACCCGTTCACCCCCTGGCACTCGGCCCGGCTCGGCGCCGCCACCGCCGTGCACTCCTGGGTGTTCAACGGCACCGCCCAGCGCTACGGGGCGCACTCCACCGCCACCGCCCAGCACGCCGCCTACCTGGTCGAGCTCTCCAAGGCCTGGGCGGACGACCCGCACCGCCCGGTCTGGCTGCAGGAGGTCGGCGCGCCGGCCCCGCACATCACCGCCAAGGACGCCGCCCGGTTCACCGGCGACACGGTGGCGGCCGTGCTGGACTGCCCGGACCTCTGGGGCGTCACCTGGTGGTGCTCGCACGACGTCGACCGCTCGCTGGCCGACTTCCCCGAGCTGGAGTACAGCCTCGGCCTGCTCACCACCGACCGCCGGGTCAAACCGGCCGGCGCCCGGCTCGCCGCCGCCGTCGCGGACCTGCGCACCGACCGGCGGCCGCCCCGGCCGCGCACCACCGCCGTGGTGGTCGCCACCGGCGACGACGTCACCTCGCCCAAGCGCTCGGTCTGCGGCCCGGGCGGCACCGTCTTCGAGGCGTTCATGCGCCTCGCCGAGGCCGGCGCCCGGCCGACCGCGGTGCTCGCCGAGCGCGCCGAGGACCGCGCCCACCTGGCCGCCCGGGGCATCACCGAGGTCGTCCACCCGGACGACGTACGCTGACGAACCACCGCCCGGACCTCGCGAAAGCCGCACCCCGACTCCCCGTCACCACCCCTCAGTCACGCAACGGAGCCTGCTGACATGCACGATGACCGCAGCCTGGTCGAGTCCCGCCTCAAGCGCGTCCTGGAGGAGCGCATCCGACCGGCGCTCTACCCGGAGTCCGTCCCGCTGGAGGTCACGGTCTGGACCGCGCCCGGCGAGCCCGTCCCGGTCGCCGAGGGCCTCGCCGCGCCGCGCACCCCGATCGCCGTCGGCGACGCCTGGGGCGCCCCGTGGAGCACCAGCTGGATCACCGTCGCGGGTACCGTGCCCGAGGCGTGGGCCGGGCGGACCGTCGAGGCGCTGATCGACCTCGGCTTCGACGCCAACATGCCCGGCTTCCAGTGCGAGGGCCTGGTCTACCGCCCGGACGGCAGCCCGGTGAAGGGCCTCAACCCGCAGAACCAGTGGGTGCGGATCGCCGCCCCCGCGGCCGGTGGCGAGCAGGTGCTGCTGCACGTCGAGGCCGCCGCCAACCCGGTGATCCTCGACTACCACCCCTTCCTGCCGACCGAGCTCGGCGACAAGGACACCGCCGGCGACCGGCCGCAGTACAAGCTGGCCCGGATGGACCTCGCGGTCTTCGACGAGACGGTCTGGCAGCTCGTCATGGACCTGGAGGTGCTGGGCGAGCTGATGGAGGAGCTGCCGGTCGACGGCGCCCGCCGCTGGGACGTGCTGCGCGCCGTCGAGCGGTCCCTGGACGCGATCGACCTCCAGGACGTCAACGGCACCGCGGCCGCCGCCCGGGAGCAGCTGGCCGGCGTGCTGGCCTCGCCGGCCGTGCCCTCCGCGCACCGGATCAGCGCGGTCGGCCACGCGCACATCGACTCGGCCTGGCTCTGGCCGCTGCGCGAGACCGTCCGCAAGGTCGCCCGCACCACCGCCAACATGACGGCGCTGCTGGAGGACGAGCCGGACTTCGTCTACACCATGTCGCAGGCGCAGCAGTACGCCTGGATCAAGGAGCACCGGCCCGAGGTCTACGCACGGGTCAAGAAGGCCGTCGCCGAGGGCCGGTTCGTGCCGGCCGGCGGCATGTGGGTGGAGTCCGACACCAACATGCCCGGTTCGGAGGCGATGGCGCGGCAGTTCGTCCACGGCAAGCGGTTCTTCCTGGAGGAGTTCGGGGTCGAGAACCAGGAGGCGTGGCTGCCGGACACCTTCGGCTTCACCGGCGGGCTGCCGCAGATCATCCGCAACGCGGGCTCCAAGTGGCTGCTGACCCAGAAGATCTCGTGGAGCCAGGTCAACAAGTTCCCGCACCACACGTTCCTCTGGGAGGGCATCGACGGGACGCGGATCTTCACCCACTTCCCGCCCGTGGACACCTACAACTGCTCCATGAAGGGCAAGGAGATCGCGCACGCCGCGCGGAACTTCAAGGACAAGGGCGTGGCCCGGCACTCGATCGCCCCGACCGGCTGGGGCGACGGCGGCGGCGGCACCACCCGCGAGATGATCGCCAAGGCGGCCCGGCTGCGGGACCTGGAGGGTTCGGCCACGGTCCGCTGGGAGCGGCCGGCCGAGTTCTTCGAGAAGGCCGAGGCCGAGTACCCGAACCCGCCGGTCTGGGTCGGCGAGCTGTACCTGGAGCTGCACCGGGCCACCCTGACCAGCCAGGCCAAGACCAAGCAGGGCAACCGCCGCAGCGAGAACCTGCTGCGCGAGGCCGAGCTGTGGTGCGCCACCGCCGCGCTGCGCACCGGGCTGGCGTACCCGTACGAGGAGCTGGACCGGATCTGGAAGACGGTGCTGCTGCACCAGTTCCACGACATCCTGCCCGGCTCGTCGATCGCCTGGGTCCACCGGGAGGCCGAGGCGACGTACGCGGCGCTCGGCGAGGAGCTGGAGGCGCTGATCGAGCGGGCCCAGCAGGCCCTGGCCGGGGACCGGGCGGGCGGGCGCGAGCTGGTGTTCAACGGCGCCCCGCACACCCGCTCGGCGGCGCCCGCCGGCGGCGCGGCGCCGGCCTCGGCGGCACCCGCGGACGGCTGCGCGGTCACCGCGCGGGCGGGCGGCGGGTTCGTGCTGGAGAACGGCCTGCTGTCCGTCACGGTGGACGGCGAGGGCCTGGTCGTCTCGGCGGTGGACCTCGCCACCGGGCGCGAGACGGTGGCCCCCGGCGAACGCGCCAACCTGCTCCAGCTGCACCCGGACTTCCCGAACATGTGGGACGCCTGGGACGTGGACCAGTTCTACCGCAACTCCGTCACCGACCTGACCGGGGTGGACGCGCTCACCGTGTCGCTCGCCGCACCGGACGCGGTCGCCGTCCGGGTGGCCCGCTCCTTCGGCTCCTCCACGGTGGTCCAGACGCTGACCCTGCGCGCGGGCGCCCGGCGGCTGGACATCGACACCGAGGTGGACTGGCACGAGACGGAGAAGTTCCTCAAGGCGGCCTTCCCGCTGGACGTGCACACCGAGCGGTACGCCGCCGAGACCCAGTTCGGCCACCTCTACCGGCCCACCCACACCAACACCAGCTGGGAGGCGGCCAAGTTCGAGGCCTGCAACCACCGCTTCGTCCACCTGGACGAGCCGGGCTGGGGCGTCGCGCTGGTCACCGCCTCCACCTACGGCCACGACGTCACCCGCACGGTCCGCGCGGCGGACGGCGGCACCACGACCACGGTGCGGTTCTCGCTGCTGCGCGCCCCGCGCTTCCCCGACCCGCAGACCGACCAGGGCCTGCACCGGTTCCGGCACGCCCTGGTGCCGGGCGCCGGGATCGCCGACGCCGTCCGCGAGGGCTACCTGATCAGCCTGCCCGAGCGGCGGGTGACCGGCACCGCCGACGCCGTCCGGCCGCTGGTGGAATTGGACGAGGACGCCCTGGTGGTCAGCGCCGTCAAGCTGGCCGACGACGGCAGCGGGGACGTGGTCGTCCGCGTCTACGAGGCCAACGGCGGACGCGCCCGGGGCCGGCTCACGACCTCCTTCCCGCTGGCCGGGGCGGTGCCCTGCGACCTGCTGGAGCGGCCGTGGGACGGCACCCGCGGCTCGGTGACGGTGAGCGGCGACGGCGTCGAGCTGGCCCTGCGGCCGTTCGAGCTGGTCACGCTGCGCCTGACGGCCGCCGCGGGCTGACGCCCCGGTCCGGCCCGGCGGGTGCCCGCCCGACGCCGTCCGTCCGGGCGTCCCGCGGGCCCGCCCGGGCCGGACCTACCCTGCCCCTGTGCCCCCGCCCGCCCGGGCGGGGGCCCCGTCCCCTGTTCTGGAGCCCCTGCGATGACCGCCGCCCCGCCCGTCCGCCCGCTGTTCGCCGCCCTCGACATCGGCGGGACGAAGATCGCCGGGGCGCTCGTCGACGAACGCGGGGAGCTCTCCCACCGGCTCCAACTGCCCACTCCCGCCGCGCGGTCCGGCGCGGCCGTGCTGGCCGTGGTGCACCAGGTGCTCGACCGGCTCGCCACCGCGCCCGGCTGGGCCGCGGTGACAGCCGTCGGCATCGGCAGCGCCGGGCCGGTGGACCTCCGGCACGGCACCGTCAGCCCGGTCAACATCCCCGGCTGGCGGGCGTTCCCGCTGGTCGCCGAAGTCGCCGCGCACCCCGCCGTGGCCGGGGCCGCCGTCCCGGTGGCGCTGGCCGGGGACGGCGTCGCGATGGCGGCCGCCGAGCAGTGGCGCGGCGCCGCGCGCGACGCCGCCAACGCGCTCTGCCTGGTGGTCTCCACCGGGGTCGGCGCCGGGCTGGTCCTGGACGGCGCGGTGCGGCCCGGCCCCAGCGGCAACGCGGGCCACCTCGGTCACATCAGCGTCGACCTGGACGGCGACCCGTGCCCCTGCGGCTCGCGCGGCTGCCTGGAGGGGATCGCCTCCGGTCCGGCGATCGCCCGGCGGGCCGTGGCCCGGGGCTGGCGGCCGTCGGACGGGGGCGAGGACCGCTCGGCGCGCGCCGTGGCCGCCGACGCGCTGGCCGGCGATCCGGTCGCGCTCGCCTCCTTCGACCGGGCCGCCCAGGCGCTGGCCGCCGGGATCGCCGCCACCGCCGCCCTGGTCGACCTCGACCGGGTGGTGATCGGCGGCGGGGTCGCCGCCGCCGGCGCCCCGCTGTTCGACCCGCTCGCCCGCCACCTCGACCGGTACGCCGCGCTGCCCTACGTCCGGGGCCTCGACGTCCGCCGCGCCGAACTCGGCACCGACGCGGGCCTGATCGGCGCGGCGGCGCTCTGCCGACCGGCGCCGGCGGGGTGTCAGGCACTCCCGGGCCCGCTGTAGCCGCCCCGTCGGCCCCCTCAGGAGAGGCCCCGCATGCCCACACCCACCCGTCCCCCGTTCGCCCCGCTCCTCAACCCCGTCCGCGGCTACGCGTGGGGGTCCGTCACCGCCATCCCCGCGCTCACCGGCGCCCCGCCCACCGGCGAACCGCAGGCCGAGCTCTGGATGGGTGCCCACCCGTCCGCGCCCTCGCTGCGGGACGACGGCGCGGACGCGGGCCCCCGCCCGCTGGACCGGCTGATCGCCGAGGACCCGGACGGCGAGCTCGGGCCGGACACCGTGAAGCGGTTCGGGCCGCGACTCCCCTTCCTGTTCAAGGTGCTGGCCGCCGACCGGGCGCTCTCGCTCCAGGTGCACCCGACCCGGGCGCAGGCCGAGGCCGGCTTCGCCGCCGAGGAGGCCCGCGGCATCCCCCGGGACGCCCCGCGGCGGATCTTCCGGGACCGCGGTCACAAGCCCGAACTGATCTGCGCCCTCGGCGACTTCGAGGCACTCTGCGGATTCCGACCGGCGCCCGCCACGGCCGGGCTGCTGGACGCGCTGGCCGTCCCGCTGCTCACCCCCTGGGTCACCGCGCTGCGCCACCGGCCGGCCGAGGAGGTGCTGCCCGCGATGCTGCGGCACGTCCTGGAGGACGTCCGCCCCGGGCCGGCCGAGCTCGCCGCCGTGGGCGCGGCACTGCGGCGAGTCGCCGCCGGCGGCGGACCGTACGCCGCCGCCTGCGCCGCCTACGCGCGGGCGGCCCGGGACTACCCCGGTGACCCGGGCCTGGTCGCCGCGCTGCTGCTGAACCACGTCCGGCTCGGGGCGGGCCAGGCCCTGGCGCTGGACGCCGGGGTGCCGCATGCCTATCTGCACGGTCTGGGAGTCGAGTTGATGGCCAACTCGGACAATGTGCTGCGCTGCGGCCTCACCGCCAAGCACATCGACGTGGACGGGCTGCTGGCGGTGACCTCGTTCCGGACCGGTGAGCCCCCCGTGCTCACCGCCTCCCCTGCCGCCGGGCCCCCCGCGGACGGCTCGGGGGCCGGTCGGGGGATCGAGGAGGTCTTCCCGTCACCGGCCGAGGAGTTCCGGCTCTCCCGGCTGCGGCCCACCGCCACCCCCACCGGGATCGACCTGACCGCGCCGCAGATCCTGCTCTGTACGGCCGGGCGGGCCCGGCTGCGGAGCGCCGCGGGCCACACCCTCGACCTGCGGCCGGGCGGATCGGCCTACCTGCGGCCGACCGGCGACCCGGTCCTCCTGACGGGCGCCGGCGCGGAGCTGTTCCGTGCCACGACCGGCTGAGCGGCGCGGGCGACCCACCGGACGGTCCACGGGAGACCCACCGGGTGAGCACCGGGCGGCTCCCACGGCCGCTTCCGGCCGCCGCCTCGTCGGGTTGTCGGGAGCGCGGCAGCCGGTCGGCGCCCCGGTCGGGTGCTCCGCAGTCGGCGGCGCCATTGCCGCCGCTGCCCACCCCACCGCCGCCGTCCTCGCCGCGGCCGCCCCCGTACCCGCCGCCCTCCCGTCGGCCACGACGATCGCGGCCCGGCCGGGCGCCCGGCGGTGTCCGCGGGCTCGGCCGCCGCGGCCTCGCCCCCGGTCCTGCCCGCGCTGCGGGTCATGCTCGTCCTACGGCCCAGTGGGCCCTGTCCCGGACGCGTCCGTGGACCCGGACGCCCCGGATGTGCTGGATGTGCTGGATGCCGGCAGCGTCATCGGTGCCGGCATCGCCGCCGTCAGCGCGCCGAGGCGCGACAGCGTCGGCGGGCGCGGAGCGCCGAGCTGGGCAGCGGGCTGCGCGATGCCGACACCGGCACCCGCTGTGACGGCGCCGAGGCCGTCGCCTCGACCGCCTCGCCCGGGACGAACGCCGAGAGAAATCGGCGCTCGGACTGGCTGAGTTTACGGGAACGGCCCGATTCGCGGTCCCGGGCGACCACCACGGTGCGCGCCCGCATATAGGTGAGCGGATCGCGGCAGACATTCACCACCACATGCGCGGAACTCCGGCCCAGCCGCTCCACGGTCAGCCGTACCAGCAATGGCTCCGGCTGGTGGTGCAACTGTTCCAGGTAATCGATCTCGTGCCGTGCGATCAGGAATCCGGACGGAAAGAGGGATTCCCGGACGGCGACCTTGTGGTGGCAGAAGAGGTCGTAAATCCCCTCCTGGACGTAGGAGACCAGCCGGGCGTTGTTGATGTGCCCGTTCTCGTCCACGTCGCTCCACCGAGTGGGGCAGGTCAGGACGTGCGCGTTGGAGTGCGGCGCGCTCACGGCTTCTTCAGCCCGGCATCGCCCTGGCCGCCCGCTCCGGCGGGCAGCAGCGCCCGCCGCAACCGGGCGTAGTAAACGGCGTGTTCGGACGCCATCCGGGCCGCCGTCCACCCCTCCTCGGCGGCCTCGGCGGCAGCCTGGACGACCAGGCTGTCCAGCACCCCGTCGACGGCCCGGCAGAGGTCGGCGACCGCCGCCAGGCGCTCGGGGACGTCGGAGCCGCCGGCCCCGCCCCGGGCCGGGAAGGCCGCGAGGGAGTCCACGGCGAGCCGCAGCTCGTCCACGGCGACCGGCCGGATTTCCGAAATGCTATTACCCATGAGTTTCTCCCGAATTAGCTGAGGCATTCGTCGGATGCGTTCGAACGGACCGGTGCGGCACACACGCAAGCGAGGTACCCCCCGGTGCACTGGACGCTATCCCAGGCTGGGCACCGCATACGAGGTTTGGGCGGCCGCAGGGGAAACTGCCCACCATTGGAGTAGTTTGCCGGGGCATAAAATCTGCCGCATCAGCCGAATGCCACCCCGGGCCGTCACCCTGAGCGACCGTCACCCGCTCCAACTGGCCCACCAGCGCGCCTTGTACACCTGCGTACCGCGCAGGGTCCGGGCACCGTCCGGACCGTGGAGTGCCAGGACGGAGGTGCACCAGGAGCAGGCCCCCGCGTGGTCGGGGGCGGCGGTGAGCAGCCGCCCGGTGCCGGGTTCGTCGCCGACGCTCTTGATGTCACGCTCCGCGGCCTCGTCGGCGAACCGCACCCGGGTGAAGCGCCCGCCGGCCGGGTCGAACTGCCACAGGTGCTCGGCGGTGCTCACCCAGAACCGGCCCGGCGCGGCGAGCACCGGCGCGAGGTCGTGCCCGCCCGGCTCCGGCAGCGGGATGCTCCGGGCGGCCGTGAGCACCGGCGCGGCCGGTGTGCCGCCCACCCGGAGCGCGGTGAGTTCGTCGTCCCCCACCGCCCAGAGCAGCCGGGTGCGCCCGTCCCACTGGACGCCGTGCGCGCCCTTGAGCGGGTACACCGCGTGGACGGTGCTGCGCGGCCCCCGCGAGGCGGCGTAGAGCCGGACCCACCCGCCCGTGCTGGCCGCGACGGCGACGTTGCCGTCCGGCAGCAGCTCCACGCTGTGCGGGTTGGCGCCGCCGGTGTCGGCGGCCCAGTAGGTGCCGCCGGTCGCGGTGTCGACCACCGCCACCAGCCCGCCGCTGGCGGTGGTCAGCAGGTAGCGGCGGCCGCCGCGCACCCGGCTCTTCGCCTCGTCCGGCATCGACCAGCCGTGCGCCGGGGTGAGATCGGCGAGGTCCGCCGCGCGGTCCGCGCTCCAGGACCACACCACCGGCAGCCGGCCAGGTCCCCGATAGGCCATCAGCTCCTCGGCGCTCTGCAGCAGGAGCACGCTGCGCGATCCCTGATCCACCACCACGACCGCCCAGCCCGGCCGCACCGGCAGGGCCGAGGCCGTCGGCGCACCGAGCCCCAGTGACACGGCCAGCCCCACCAGTCCCACTCGCCACCTGCGCACCCGCACCGTCCCTCCGCCGCCTCGACCCCGGGACCACCGTGCGTCGTGGCGACCGCCGCTGCCACCGCGGCACGCCCGAACGGCCGCCGGGGGCACGGCCGCTCGGGCGCCCCTCGGTCAGTGCCGTCCGGAGATGGCGTCCGCCAGCCGGGCGAGCGGTGAGCCGGTGGCCCGGCCGGTGGACTCCTGGCGGTCGGCGGCGTGGTACGCGGCGTAGAGGGCGTGCACACCGAGCCAGCGCAGCGGCTCCGGCTCCCAGCGGCGCACCCGGTGGCCGACCCAGGGCAGCCGGGTGAGCTCGGTGTCACGGCCGAGGACGAGGTCGCGCAGGGTGCGGCCGGCCAGGTTGGCGGTGGTGACCCCGCTGCCCACGTACCCGCCGGCCCAGCCGAGCCCGGAGGCGCGGTCGAGGTCCACGGTGGCGCACCAGTCGCGGGGGACGCCGAGCACCCCGGCCCAGGCGTGGTCGATCCGGGCACCGGCGGCCGCCGGGAAGAAGCTGTCGAGGATCTCGCGCAGCTGCCGGACGGTGGCCGGCTGGGTGGTCCCGTCCGCGTCGGTGCGCGAGCCGTACCGGTAGGGGACGCCGCGCCCGCCGAGCGCGATCCGGTCGTCCGCGGTGCGCTGCGCGTACATGTAGGCATGGGCGAAGTCGCCGAGGACTTCGCGGCCGGTCCAGCCGGTCCGGGCCCAGAAGGACTCCGGCAGCGGTTCGGTGGCGATCATCGCGGAGTTCATCGGCAGCCAGGTCCGCCGCTCGCCCCGGAGCCCGGCGGTGAACCCCTCGGTGGCGCGCAGCACGTGGTCGGCGGTGACGGTGCCGTGCGGGGTGACGGCGCGGGCCCGGCGGCCGGCGCCGCCCGGCTCGACGGCGGTGACCGGCGTCCGCTCGTGGACGCGGACGCCCAGACCCGCCACCACCTCGGCGAGCCCGCGGGCCAGCTTGGCGGGCTGGACGCGCGCGCCGTAGGGCGTCCAGGTGCCGCCGAGGGTGCCGGCGATCCGGATGCGCTCACCGGTCTCGGCCGCGGTCAGCAGCCGGACGCGGTCCGCGCCGAAGGAGCGCTCGGCCGTCGCGAAGGCCCGCAACCGGGCCAGCTGGGCCGGGGTCCGGGCGACCTCCAGGACGCCGCCCCGGACGAGGTCCGCCTCGATGCGCTCGGCGGCGACGGTGTCGGCCACCTCGCCGACCGCCTCGTCCATCACCCGCTGCATGGCGGCGGCCGGCCCGGCCCCGTACCGGCGGGCGAAGGCCGACCGGCCGGCGAATCCGTTGTAGAGCCACCCGCCGTTGCGCCCCGAGGCGCCGTAGCCGCAGAACCGGCGCTCCAGCACGGTGATCCGCAGCCCGGGGTCGGCCTTCTTGAGGTAGTAGGCGGTCCAGAGCCCGGTGTACCCGCCACCGACGATGCACACGTCCGCGTCGGCGTCGCCCGGCAGCGCGGGCCGGGGCTCGGGCAGTCCGGTCTGCGCGTACCAGAAGGAGACGCGGCCGTTGACGGCCGGGGATTCGTCGCCGGTGCGGTCCACGGGAACCTGCCTTCGCTCGGTGCTCTCCCCGGACGCTATGCCGCGGTGGTGCGCCGCGACCACCGACACGGTGGCAGGATCCGCGCACCCCGCCCTGCACACTGTCAGAGCCTCCGACGCCGGCCCGGTCGACAACTCTGGTTACCTCTTGGCATTTCGGTAACTATAGTTACCGCCATGTCGACACCCGAGATCACCGCCCCGGAGCGGGCGGCACTCGCACGGATCCTCCGGGGCGCCCTCGGCCCGCCGGCCCCGGCCGCGCACACCGGGCGCCACCGATGGGCAGTGGACGCCGTCGAGGTGGCCCTGGCCGTCCTCGGCAGCCACAGCGGAGCGTCGCCGCGAAGTGACGGCCCCCCGCACCCGGACCGGCCGGCAGGGCGCCGACCGGTCCGGCCCGCGGTGGGTCAGTGCGAAGCGCCCGCTCCCGCGCCGATCGTCGAGCCCTCGATGGGCGCCGACAGCGGGATCGTCTCCCCGGCGAAACCGGCCTTGACGAACTGCCAGGTGAGCCCGTTGATCACGCCCTGGCCCAGTGGCGCGAACCTGGCGAAGGCCGGCTGGCTCAGGTCGAGGTGCGTGGAGTCGCAGGACGGACACTTGTCCCGGACCGGAACGGTGACCGACTTGCCCTGATAGGTCACCTTGACCGAGATGCCCTTGCACAGCGGGTCGTTGTTCGGATTCGCCGAAGTCCACCAGGTGTGCGAGACCGCCACCAGCATCTGGTTGGACGCGTTGATCTGGGTGCCGCAGGCGCCGTAGCCGGCGTCGTTGTAGTAGGTCGCCTTGCCGGTCATCGGCTTGTTGATCGGGATCGCGGCACTGGCCGAACCCGCGGTCAGGGCGATCAGTGCGGCGGCGGCGAGCGGAGCGCCGGCCAGGATCCTGAGGTTCTTGACGACTCGCATGGTTCCCTCCGATTGTCGGTGCGGACGGCATGACCGAGTACGGGCGGGCCGGCGGACCTGCGGAAGCTCCCGAGCAGGCCGAATCGGCTTGCGGTGCAGTGGAGTTCGGGCACGTCCGAGCTACCCAGGGAAGGACCGTATGCCGGACGTCGAAGGGAGGTCCATACCTTTGACGTGTTGTCATGAACACAAAGCAGGAAGCTTTACGAAAGCGGCCGAAGGCGGGACGATACGTGACCGCAGAGCGGACGACGCGTTGTCAGTTCACGCGTCCCACTCTCCGGAGGCCCCCTTGCGCATCCCGTCCCGCACGCCGTCCCGCACCCCGCTCCGCCCCGCGTTCCGCGTTCCGCTCCGCAGCGCCGCCCTCGGCGCCGCCCTGCTGGGCGCGGCCGTCCTGACCGGCGCCACCGCGACTCCGGCGGCGGCCGTGCCCCGGGAGGTGAACCAGGGCTACGTCATCCCGGTCGGCGGCATCACCGACCTCGGCGCGCTGCCCGTCCTCGGCAGCCTCGGGATGGACTTCGCCCGCCTGCTCGGGCAGTCCTGAGCCACCCGCTCAGCACCGGGCGGCCGGCCCCGGCACCGGCCGCCCGACACTCCCGCGCTCCCGCCCCCGCGCCCTCAGGCCCGGCCGCGCACCCCCGGGACGGCCAGCTCGAACAGCCGCCCGGAGAGCGGGTGTTCCTCGCTCCGGGCGGTGGTGACGAACAGCGTGTCCAGCCCCGGCCCACCGAAGGCACAGCTGGTCGTCCGCGGCGCCGGGACCTCCACGGTGTCCAGCAGCCGGCCCTCCGGCGAGAGGCAGTGCACCGCCCCGCCGTCCCAGAACGCCACCCAGAGGTTCCCGGCCTCGTCCAGGGTCATGCCGTCGGGCATCCCCGGCAGGTGGGAGACGTCCAGCGAACGGATCCGGCGGCCGACCGGGCCGTGCTCGGGGTACTCGTAGAACCCGATCCGCCGGGTCGGGGTGTCGATGTGCCAGAGCCGGTCCGGCTCGGGCCAGGCCAGGCCGTTGGGGATGGCCAGGCCGTCCAGGATCGGCCGCACCGAGCCGTCGGACTCCAGCCGGTACAGCGGCCCCGGCTGCTGCGGCCCGGTGCGCTGCATGGTGCCCGCGACCGGCCGGCCGTAAGGGTCCCGCTTCCCGTCGTTCATCCGGCGGTCCGGCCGGTCGGCCTCGACGGCGGCGAGCAGCTCCGTCCGGCCGGTCGCGGTGTCCAGCGACTCGAACCCGCGCTCGGTCGCGAGGACCGGGCTGCCCTCCGTGGCCGGCATCAACGTGCCCGGGGTGACGTCCAGTTCGAGCACCGTGAGCCGGCCGCTCGGGCGGTGGAGGGTGAGGACCTCGCGGTCCGGGATGCCGATCCAGTGGATCGACTGGGCGGCCGCATCCCAGACCGGGCCTTCACCCAGGGTGAGGCAGGGGGTGTCGGCGACGGGTTCGGCACGCATGGGCATCTCCTCGGACTGGACGGCGGGCTCGACGCGACGGACTTCCGGAAGCATCGCACCCGCCGGCCGGATCGGCGGGTGCCGGGGCGGGACGGATTCACCGGACGAGCCGCACACCGCGGTCGAACAGTGTGACGATCCGATTCCGGACAGTGACGATCGGGTTTGGGTCAGCCCCCGGCGATCACCTCCCCGGCGCCGCCGCGCACCGCCACCCTGGTCCCGGCACTCTCGCGTGCCGCACCTACAGGGGAGGGCAGTTGAGGGGCACCGCCGGCCGAGTGGACCTACTCCGCACCGAGGTCGAGAACGGCTTCACCGAACTGCGCGGCACTGGTGACGCCCTGCGCACCGAACTGCTCAACGCCATCGTCGACGGCCTGCGCGACCACCGCGACGAGATCGTCACCGCGCTCACCAGGGAGCGGCATTCCGCCGAACAGGCCGACCGCGACACCCGGCGGTTGCAGCGCCGGCTCACCGAGGCGCGCGAGGAACTGCACCGCCTCCAGCTCCGGGCCGCCGAGGCCGCCCAGCCCCGACCCGAACCCGTCGACCCGCCGGATCCCACCTACCTCCCCGTGAAGGAGACGCCCGTGCCCGAGACCGCCCACGCCGAGGAGAGCAGCAGCCCGGCCCCCGGCATCACC
Source organism: Kitasatospora sp. NPDC005751 (assembly GCF_040630835.1). Classification (NCBI taxonomy): domain Bacteria; kingdom Bacillati; phylum Actinomycetota; class Actinomycetes; order Kitasatosporales; family Streptomycetaceae; genus Kitasatospora; species Kitasatospora sp. NPDC005751. The sequence goes on along the minus strand of NZ_JBEXYC010000005.1, from coordinate 66,290 downwards.
GCCGAACAGGCGCAGCAGCTCATCGACCTGCTCGCGCGGCTCACCCCCGCCGAGGCGGCCGCGCCTGCCCCGGACCGGCCCGCCGCCGACGCGCCGCCCGTCGAGTCGGGCGGCGTCGCCGACCTCATCCCCGCCACCCTCGCCTGGCCCGCCCACGTGGCCACCCTGCTGAAGGCCGCCGCCGTCAACACCGTGGCGATCGCCTGCAACCCGCACACCTGGGAGTTCCTCGGCACGCGGGTGGAGGGCGCCGAACACTTCGACCAGCAGGAGGCCGCCCAGCGCCCCCGCGGCGCCTTCCAGGAGGACGAGGCCGACACCGTCCTCTCCGGGCGCAGCGTCATCGCCCTCCTCAACGCCCTGCGCACCACCGTCCACACGGGCACCGGCCAGGACGTCGAGACCTGGGCCCTCGCCGTCACCTGCTACGAGCGCATCGCCGAAGTCGTCAACTCCACCCGCCCGGCCCGCGACGAACACGAGTCCACCCGCCCCCGCATCGTCCTGGACGACCTCACCGCGAAGACCCCCGCCTGACCCCGCCCCCACCGGGCGGCGGCACCAGGCACGGCGTGGTGACGCTGAGCGCCAGTCGGGCGTCCCCGGTGCTGAACACCGTGGCGACGTACCGGCTCTCGGGGTGGCGGGCCGTAACGGTGGAGTTCGGCGGCGCGGTCGACGTCTCGCCATAGCCGGAGACCGTCAGCTCTCCCCCCGGAGTCAACGTCAGATGAGTGGGGGCCGCCGATTGGCGGGCGAGCCACGCATGCGCTACGTGTCGGTAAGAATACTCATTCGATACGCTCGTCACGCCTCGTTCGGCCGATCCGCTGGATTCCGGCGCCGGAGTGGGACGTCGGACCGGCCGGCTTCGCACTCCTCCGGTGGTCCGTGTCGGGGGCTACATCGGGGTGGCGAGGGGGACGGTGATCTGCTTCAGCCAGGTGTGGGTGGCGAAGTCGCGGGCCTTGAGGACGACGCGGTCGTTGTGGACCTCCACCTGGAGGCCCTGGTTGAAGGTGCCGGGCACGGCCGACTCGCCGCCCTGGCCGTTGTCGGTGTAACCGGTCTACACGGCGCCGGTGTTGACCACCGAGAAGCCGTCGAGGTTGGCGGTGCCCGGAACGACGCGGCGGACGTACCAGTCGGAGAGGCCGAGGTCCCAGTGGGTGTGGCCGCAGAAGACGAAGACGTCGCGGTGGCGGCCGAGCAGGCCGAGCAGGCGGTCCGCCTGGAGGTAGTCGTGCAGGTAGAGGTTGTTCCGGCTGCCGGAGACGGTGTTCGGCAGCGGGTGATGGGTGATCACCATGACCGGCCGGCGGCGCTGCGCCCAGTGGGTGAGCCGCTGTTCGAGCCAGGTGAACTGGGTGTCGCTGAGCCACACCTCGTCCCAGAGCTTCGGGTCGTGGAAGTGCATGTAGCGCTCGGTGCCCAGGGTCAGCACCGGGATGCCGCCGAAGACGTGCTCGGAGAAGACGGTGCTGCGGCCGGCGAAGGTGTAGAAGCTGCGGAACAGCGAGTCCTCGGTGGTGCCGTTGGGCCAGGCGGCCTGGTCCAGGGTGGCCGGGTCGCGCCACTTCGGCACGTAGAACTCGTGGTTGCCGATCGCCCAGGCGACCGTCGCCGGGTGGCTCGTCCTGGCGAACTCGGCCCGGACGGCGGCGTACTCGGCGTCGTAGCCGCGCGGGGTGATGTCACCGGCGACGGCGAGGCCGGAGGAGTCGGGGTTGGTGGACCTCATGTCACGCAGCGCCACACCGAGGTCGCCGAGGTCGCCCTGGATGTCGCTGATGACGTTGAAGGTGGTGACGGGGCCACCGGCGGAGGGCCGCGCGGCGGCCGGGGTCGCGGTGACCGCGGTGGCGGTCACGGCGGTCACGGCGGTCACGGCTCCGGCGGCGGCGGTGCTGAGCAGGGTCCTGCGGTCCACGGGTACGTCCTTCCGGGGGGGAGGGCGGCGCCGTGCCGGACGGACCGGCGCGGCGCCGCCTGTGGGGATCAGACCCGTTATCTCTAAGTGATCACGCTGAACGGACCGGCGGAGACGGTGTGTACACCGCGTGAACGGCTCCCCAAGCGCCGCAACCCCGGCGTGGGTCCGGGCCCGGGCCCGGACCCACGGGGTGTCAGCCCAGGGCTGCCGCCAGGAGAGCGGCCGCCTTGGCGACCAGCGGCTCGTCCGCCGCCGCGTCGGCGTCGCGCTGGGTGGACAGGACGGCCAGGACGACGGGCGTGCGGTCCGGTGTCCAGGCGATGCCGACGTCGTTGGTGGTGCCGTACTCGCCGGTGCCGGTCTTGTCCGCGAGGGTCCAGTCCTTGGGGAGTCCGGCGCGGAAGCGGGCGGTGCTGGTGGTGTTGGCGAGCAGCCAGTCGGTCAACTGCCGCCGGTCCCGCGGCGCCAGCGCGTCCCCGAGGACCAGCTTCTGGTTGGTCCGGCCGATGGCGGCCGGGGTGGTGGTGTCCGTCGTGCGCTCCGGTTCGGCGGAGTTCAGCGCGGGCTCCCACCGGTCGAGCCGCGTCACCCGGTCGCCGATGGACCGGCAGAAGCGGGTGATCGACGTCGGACCGCCGAGCTCACGGAGCAGCAGGTTGTCGGCGGCGTTGTCGCTGTAGTCGATGGCCGCGGCGCACAGCTCGGCCACGGTCATGCCGTTGGCGAGGTGCTCGGGCGTGCCCGTGATCGGGGCGTAGCCCGAGTTCTTGACGTCCTGCTCGGTGTACCGGATCCGCTTGGCGAGGTACTCGCCGCCCCGGTCGAGGTCCCGCAGGACGGCCGCGGCGGTGATCGTCTTGTGCGCGGAACAGATGGGGAAGCGCTCGTCGGCGCGGTACGTCACGGTCCGGCCCGTGACGGTGTTGCGCCCGAACACCCCGAGCCGGGCGCCGTGCTCCCGTTCCAGGTCGGCCAGGGCCCGGCCCACCGCGTCCCCACCCGCCGGAGCGAGGCCCGCCGCATGGGCCGACCCGCCAGCCGACACACCGGCGGCGAGTACCGCCCCGGCGCCGAAGGCCAGCACCGCGCGACGCCCGGGGCGCCCTGCGAAGGTCTCCACGATCGCATTCTCCTCTTGTTCGGCAACGATCCTTCGGAACTCAGGACGCCCCGGCAGCCCCACCGGTTCACCCGCTTCCCAACGGATCGTCCGACGAACGGCCCCGGCCCGCCTTCACGGGGCCCGCCGGACTCAGAAGCCGGTCGTGTCCAGTACCAGCCCCAACGGGGCGGGCAGGTGCGGCGAGGTACCGAACGGATGGGGCCCTTCCACCCGGGTGCAGCCGAGCCGGCCCGGCTGCGAGAACAGCGCGCAGATGCGTTCCTGACGGTCGACCAGGAGGTGGACCGGGGCCCCGAACTGCGAGTAACGACGCCGCTTGGCGGTCCGGTCGGTCTCACCGTTCGACGGCGATGTCACTTCGACGACCAGCACGGTCTGATCCGGCAGGAGCGCGCCCTCCGTCTTCGCCAGTTCGGCGGGTACGACCGCGAGGTCCGGTACGTAGAAGTTCTGCGTCCCGGGCAGGTCGAGGTTCCCGGAACCGGCGCGGAGGCCGAGTTCGCGCATCCGGGGCCCGATCTGCTCGCGGATCAGGTCGACGGCGGTCTCGTGCGCCCAGGACGGTGACGCAGGGGTGATGACTCCCTCGACGATCTCGACACGCTCACCCGCGATGTGCTGGATCGCGTACTTCAGGGCCTGCTCCGGATTCGGCACCCGGCTGTAGTCACCCGGACCGGCATGCGCGCTGCTCACGTCCTGCTCTCCTGTTCGGATCTCAATCCCCTACGGAACAGTGACAGTTAGTCGCTTCCTCGATGGCCAGGCCGACACGGCCGAAGCACTGAGCGAGCCCCGGCCCGCAGAGACGCAGGAGGGGCCGAGGCACCCAGTGACGTTACTGGGAGACACCGCCCGGCGTCGGCGGCGCTCCCGGGACCGGACGGCCCCCAGGGCCCGGAGGCGGTGTTCGACCGTGGTCGGGCGGCCCTCCTCCCGGGCGGGTCGGCCGGGTTAAGCTCACCGTCGTACGCATGCCACACATTCAGGGGGGACCTGTGATCGGCGAACTGCTTCCCGCGGCGGTCGTGGTGGAGACGGCCTACGACGACCCGCCGCAGGCGCGGCTGGAGCCGGCGGAGGAGGCGGTCGTCGCCCGGGCCGTCGAGACCCGGCGGCGGGAGTTCACCACCGTCCGGTACTGCGCCCGCCTCGCGCTCGGGCGGCTCGGCGTCCCGTACCGGCCGCTGGTACCCGGCCTGCGTGGCGCGCCGAGCTGGCCCGACGGGGTGGTCGGGAGCCTCACGCACTGCGCCGGTTTCCGGGGCGCGGCCGTCGCCCGGGCGGGCGAGGTCGTCTCGATCGGTATCGACGCCGAGCCGGCCGAGGCCCTGCCGGAGGGGGTGCTGGACGCCATCGCGCTGCCCGGCGAGCAGGAGCGGAACGGCAAGCTGCTCGCGGACCACCCGGGGCTGCCCTGGGACCGGCTGCTGTTCAGCGCCAAGGAGGCCGTCTACAAGGCGTGGTTCCCGCTGACCGGCGTCTTCCTGGAGTTCTCGGAGGCCGACATCACGCTGCGTCCGGACGGCACCTTCCACGCCGTCCTGCTGGTTCCGGGCCCGGTGGTGGACGGACACCGCCTCGGGGGCTTCGACGGGCGGTGGGTCGTCCGGGACGGGCTGCTCGCCACCGCGATCACCGTCCTGCCGGGGGCACGCGGCTGACCGGGGCACGCGGGTCGTACGTGGCGGCCCGGGCCGTCGGGGCCTGGGCCGTTCCGGGACTACTCGGACGGGTGGGGCCGGATCGGCCGCCTGACCTGCCGGCGGCCGGCCCGGCTCAGAGTTTGAACAGCTTGTCGTAGGGCTGCACGACTCGCACCTGGTGCGAGCCGAAGTCGACCAGGACCGCGCCCTGGCCGGCGGTCTCGGTGCTGATGATGCGGCCCAGACCGTACTGGTCGTGGGTCACGCGGTCACCGGCCTCGAACTGCTTGAGGGGCGGTGGGACCTCGCTTCGGAAGGGACTGGTGGGCAGGTGGCGTCTCGGCGCAGGTGATTTCGTCATCCCTGGAAGTATGCGCCCAGTTCGCCGTCCCCGGCCGCACCGGGGCGCCGAATTCCGGGATCCGCCCGGGCCGCCGACCGTCCGGCACCGGCCCGCCGCGAGGGTGGCCGAGCGAGCGCGGCGGCCCGCCGGGGCACCCCGTTCCGGTGCCGTTCCCCCGCGTTCCGGCCTCGTTCCTGCGCTGTTCCCGGTTGCCCCCGGCCGCCGGGCGGCTCCGGGCCGGGCACCGCCGGCGGTGGCCGCCACGCCCCGTGAGGCTTCCCGTACGGGGTGGGAGAGTTCGGACGGTCGCTTGACAAAGCCGGATCCAGCCGCGGCAGCACGGGACTGGGCGCCCGGGCGAGTCGCCCCCGGTGGCTGGGAACGCGGGCGCGCCCCGGACCGGGGCGCGGCTCAGGCCAGGGCGTCGCTGAGGCGGACGAAGGTGCGCCCCTGCGCCACCAGCGCCGGCAGGGCCGCCGCGAAGCCCGGCGCCGTCCCGCCTCCCGGGTGGTTCATATGGGCGATCACGATCGCCCCGGGCGGCGCGGCCGCCACCTCGCTGCGGACCTGGGCGGCGCTGAAGGTGGCGCCGCCGTCGCCGTTGACGGTGAAGCCGGCCACGCGTTCGCCCAGCCCGGTGACGATCCGGGTGGCGACGTCGTCGTAGTGGGCGGTGCCGGAGCGGAAGAACCGCGGCGGCCGGCCGAGCAGGGCGGTCAGCTTCGCCGCGTTGCCCGCGATCTCGTCGTACGCCTCGCCCACGTCCCGGGTGCCCGCGATCCCGTACGCGGAGCGGCCCGCGACCGAGAGCGGCCGGTGCGCCGTCCCGTGGTTGGCGATCTCGAACAGCGGGTCACCGGCCAGGGCCTCGAACTCGGCGGGGTTGGCGTCGATCCAGCGGGCGTTGAGGAAGAGCGTCGCGGGGACGCCGTTGGCCCGGAGGAGGTCGATCAGGTCCGCGTCGTAGCCGGAGCCGCCGGGGCCTCCGCAGGCGTCGAAGGTGAGCGCGGTGGTCCGTGCCCCGTCCGGCAGCCCGGTGATCACCCCGGACACCTCCAGGCCCCACTCCTCGGGCACGGCGTCCCCGTAGCGGGCCACCACCTCGGCGCGCCCGACGGCGGGCGGCCCGGCGGCGGGGGCCGGGGCTTCGGCGGGGGAGGAGGCGGTGGCCGAGGCACTGGGCGAGACAGTGGGCGAGGTGATGGCCGGTGCGGCCGGCGCGGCGGAGGCGGTGGCCGCCGCCACGGGCTGCGCCGCCGGTCCGCCCACCGCCCCGGCGAGGGGCCGGCAACCCGCCAGCGCGCCGCCCGCCGCCAGCACCAGGACCGTCCGACGACTCAGCCCCATGCGCCCATTCCTCCACACTCCGTCATAACGTCAGATGAACCGCCTGTCTGTTTCTATGAATACCGATCGGCTGACACCCGCAACTCCACGCCCAGGTCGGCCCGCCGCTCCCCCGGCCGCGCGCGAACCCCCGCAGCAGATCCGGACGCGGGGGCGGACGCGGCTCAGGAGCAGGAAGTCGGCCGGTCCGACGTCCTACTCCGGACAGCCCAGCAGCGCCCGGCCGACGGTCCGGCCGGGCCCGCCGACCGAGGAGCCCCCGTGCCCGAACCCCACCCCACCGACCCCCGGCCCGGTGATCCACGCCCCACCGGCCCGCACCCCACCGGCCCGCACCCCGCAGATCCGCACCCCGCAGATCCACACCCCGCCGAGGCCGTCCGGACCGTCCTGTCCGGGCTCGCCCTCGGGGAGTCGCCCCGCTGGCACGACGGCCGGCTCTGGCTCTGCGACTGGGGCGCCCAGGAGCTGATCACGGTCGGGCCCGACGGCCGGGCCGCCGTCGCCGCCACCGTGCCCTCGTTCCCGTTCTGCATCGCCTGGCTGCCCGGGCCGGACGGCCGCCTGCTGGTCGTCGACGGCGGTGACGGGCGCCTGCTGCGCCAGGAGGCGGACGGCGCCCTGGCCCCCTGCGCGGACCTGCGCCCGCTCTCCGACCGGCCGTGGAACGAGGTGGCCGTGGACGGGCGCGGCAACGCCTACGTCAACGGCATCGGGTTCGACCTGATGGGCGGCGAGGCGCCCGCGCCGGGCCTGATCGCCCTGGTGGCCCCGGACGGCGGGGTCCGCCGGGTGGCCGACGGCCTGGCGTTCCCCAACGGCATGGCCGTCACCCCCGACGGCTCGACGCTCCTCGTCGCCGAGTCCTACGCCGCCCGGCTGACCGCCTTCACCATCGGGCCCGGCGGCGACCTGACCGACCGCCGGGTCTGGGCCGAGGTGCCGGGCTCGGCACCGGACGGGATCTGCCTGGACGCCGAGGGCGCGGTCTGGTTCGCCGACGTCCCCGGCCGCTGCTGCGTCCGGGTCCGCGAGGGCGGCGAGGTGCTCCGGCGAATCGAGCTCGACCGCGGCTGCTTCTCCTGCGCCCTCGGCGGCCCGGACGGCCGGACCCTCTTCCTGACCGCCGCCGAGTGGCCGCCCCCGCCGGGCGCCCGCACCGGCCGGCTCCTGGCCGTCGACGTGGACGTCCCGGCCCACCGTCGGTGAGCCGTCCCGGCCCGGGCCGCCGTGCCGCGGCCCCCGACGGCGGTGCCCGGTCCACCGGGCGCGCGTCTGACGTGCGCGCGTCCGACGGCTCGCCGGTCAGGCCGGGACGGCGGGCCGGATTCCGTCGAGGATGGTCCGCGCGCCCCGGTCCACCAGGTCTCCGGCCAGGTCCGCGCCCAGCCGCTCGGGCTCGCTCGCGGGCCCGGTGACCGATCCGGTGACCTGGCGCCGCCCGTCGAGCGAGGTGACCTGGGCGAACAGGTGCAGCGTCCCGTCGGGCCGGGTCGTGGCGCAGGCGCCCACCGGCACGCTGCACCCGCCGTGCAGCTGCGCCAGCAGGGACCGCTCCGCGCGGACCTCACGGTCGACGGCGCGGTCCCCGACGGTCGACAGCACGTCCCGCACCGCCCGGTCGTCCACCCGGACCTGGATGCCCAGCGCGCCCTGGCCCGGGCTCGGGGGGAAGAGGTCGAGGGGCAGCGGTTCGCCGATCGCGTCCTGCCGGCCGAGCCGGTTCAGACCGGCGACGGCGAGGACCACGGCATCCAGCCTCATGGACCGCAGCTTCTCCAGCCGGGTCGGCACGTTGCCCCGGATCGGCACCGGGACGATGTCGGGGCGCACGGCGAGGAGCTGGGCGATGCGACGGGCCGCGCCCGTGCCCACCCGGGCCCCGTGCGGGAGCCCGGCCAGCGTCGATCCGCACAGCGCGTCGCGGACGTCCTCCCGGCCCGGCGGGGGCAGCAGCATCAGGCCCTCGGGATTCGCGGTCGGCAGGTCCTTCAGCGAGTGGACCACCACGTCCACGTCCCCGCGCAGGAGGGCGGCCTCCTGCTCGGTGCTGAACGCCGACCCGCCGCTGACGGCCGAGACGTTCGCCAGCAGCGACGTCCGGTCCCGGTCGCCGCCTTCGAGGATCACCCGCTGGGTGAAGGCGATCTCCGGGAACCGGCCGCGCAGCGGGGCCAGGAAGTCGCGCACCTGCGTCCGGGCCAGGGCGCTTGCACGGGAGCCGACCAGGTACGTGGGCACGGGAACCAACTCCTACGGTTGACTGCCTGTCAGTTCCATCGTAGGCGGGGCGGCCCGCTGCCTTTACAGACAGCGCGTCGGAAACGAGCCGTACCCGGCGGGCCGGTCGCCCCGGCGGGCCCCGTTGCCCCGGCGGGCCGGTCGCCCCGGCATACCGGCGTGCCCGCCGGCCGGCCTCCCGGGCACCTTCACCGAGCCGACCTGCTGCGGCCCGGCCCGGCTCACCGGCGGTTCACCGGCCGGGGTAGGGGGCCGGGCGTGCCGGCCGGGTGTCCGCCCGCCGCCGGTGTCCGCCCCAGACCGGAGGCTCCGATGACCGACCCCGACGCCGACACCCCCACCGAGCCCGCCCGATCCGGCTCGCCCCGGGCCGGCTTACCGCAGACCGACCCGGTCCCGGCCGGGGCACGGACCGAGCGCCCCGGGCCCGACCGGCGCGGCCTGCTCCGCACCGGGCTGGCCACCGGCGCCGTCACCGCCCTCGGCCTGGCCGCCGCCGCACCCGCCGGGGCAGCCCCCGCGCTGCCCGACCGGACGATCACCCTGGCCGGCCATCTCCCCACCGGCGCCCCCGACTTCGTCCTCCTGCCGTTCGACGTCCCGGACGGCGTCCGGGAGATCGCCGTCTCCTACAGCTACGACCGGCCGACCGTCCCCGCCGGGACCCCCGGCAACTCCTGCGACATCGGCCTCTTCGACGAGGGCGGCACCGAACTCGGCGGGCGCGGCTTCCGCGGCTGGTCGGGCGGGTTCCGCACCGAGTTCACCGTCGCCCGCGACCGGGCGACGCCCGGCTACCTGCCCGGTCCGATCCGCCCCGGCCGCTGGAACATCGTGCTCGGCCCCTACCAGGTGGCACCCCAGGGGCTCGACTACCGCGTCCAGGTGACGCTGCGGTTCGGCCCGCCCGGGCCGGAGTTCACCCCGTCCTACCCGCCGGAGCGGGCCCGTGGCCGGGGCCGCGCCTGGTACCGGGGCGACTCCCACCTGCACACCGTGCACTCCGACGGACGCCGGCTCCCGGCGGAGGTGGCGGCGGGTGCCCGGGAGGCCGGGCTGGACTTCATCGTCTCCACCGACCACAACACCACCTCCGCGCACGGCGTCTGGGGGCCGCTGGCCGGCCCGGACCTGTTGATCGTGCTCGGCGAGGAGGTCACCACCCGCAACGGCCACTGGCTGGCGCTGGGCCTGGAGCCGGGCCGGTTCGTCGACTGGCGCTACCGGGCGCGCGACGGGGAGTTCCCGCGCTTCGCCCGGCAGGTCCGCCGCCAGGGCGGCCTGGTGGTGCCCGCGCACCCGTACTGCCCGTACGTCGCCTGCCAGTGGAAGTTCGGCTACCAGGACGCGGACGCGGTCGAGGTCTGGAACGGACCGTGGACGTACGACGACGAGTCGGCGGTGGACACCTGGGACGCACAGCTCGCGGTCGCGCTGCGCGAGGGGCGGCCCTGGCTGCCGGCCGTCGGCAACAGCGACGCGCACAGCGCCCCGCAGGTCATCGGCTCCCCGCACACCGTCGTCCGGGCCGAGGACCTCACCCGGGCGGCGATCCTCGACGGGCTCCGGGCCGGCCGCAGCTGGCTGGCCGAATCGGCCGCCGTCGAGCTCGACCTCACCGCCACCGGGCAGGGCCGCCAGGCGGGCATCGGCGAACAGCTGACCGTTCCGGCGGACGCGCCGGTGGACGTCCGGCTCGCGGTCTCCGGGGTGCCGGGCGGCACCGTCCGCCTCCTGACCGACGAGGGCCAGTTGCACCAGGAGTCGCTGCCCGCCGACGGCGCCGGCACGGTGGTCTGGCGCACCACCGCCTCGCTCGCCGCGTACGTCCGGGCGGAGGTGCGCCGGCCGAGGGCGGACGGGACGCCCGGCCGGGGCAACGCGATGGGGCCGGACCTCCCGTGGGGGCCGATGGCGGCGCTGACCAACCCGATCGTGCTGCGGACGCCGAAGCGGTCCGGGGACCGTTAGCGTCAGTCCGGCGATTCCCGGGACGATCGGTGGGAGGAGTCGTGGAGGTGCGGTGGGGGCGGCGGTCCGAGGACCGACGGGGGGAGGACTCGGAGCACCGGCGTGGACTAGGTTGATCTCCGACAGCAGTCGGTCGTGGGGACGAGGCGGCCGGCTGTCCGTAGCCGGGTCCGGCCGCCGTGCCAGGGCCCGGCCGCCGGTTCGTCTCCGGTCGGCCCGGTGCACCGGCCGCCACCCCTCCCCCGGTTACCCCGTCCCCCCGGCCCGCGAAGGGATCAGCAGCTGTGAACCGTACGACCGTAGGTGGGCCGAAGCTCGGGGGCGGTCGGGGCGCCGGCGGCGTCGTCGTCCTCGCCGACCCGGCCGGGGCCGGCAGCGGCGCGGTCGCACCCCTGCTGGCCAACTCCCTGCACCCGAGCGTGCTCCTGCGGGCGGACGACTTCCGGCGGGCGATCCGGCAGGGGTTCGTCCCGTCGCACCTGCCGCAGGCGCACCGGCAGAACGAGACGGCCCTGGCGGCCGCGATCCAGGCCGCCTTCGCCTTCGCCACCGGCGGCTACCAGGTGGTGCTGGAGGCCACGGTCGCGCCGCCGGCGCTGGACGTGCTGCGCCGGGAGAGCCGGACGACCGGGGCGCCCCTGCACTACGTGGTCCTGCGGCCGTCCGGCGGCCCCGGGGAGTCGGACCCGCCGGACCGGCACGACGTCGACGTCGCGGCGGAGCCCAAGGCGACGGCCGGGACGGTGCTCGCCGGCCTGGGCCGGGGGGCCTTCCTGCTCGGCTGGTGAATCCGACGGAGGCCGCCCCCGGCACCCCGGTGGACGCGGCCCCCGGCCGAACCTGACGACACGCGGCCCTCGGCACCCCGATCCACCGGGTACCGAGGGCCGCGCGTCGTCACCTGCCGTCGGTGGGAGCGGGCCCGCACGATCAGCCGGCGGCCGGCTCCGGGTCGCGGCGGCGGGTGGAGACCAGCCCGAGCGCACCGCCGAGGAAGAGCAGGGCCCCGGTGGTGGTGAGCAGGATGTCGGTGCCGTCCGCACCGGTGGAGGCGAGCGAGCCGCCGCCCGGCGCGGCGGGCGCGGGAGCACCGCCGGCGGCCTGGGTCGGCGAGGGCGACCCCTCGGTGGCCGCGGTGGCCGGGCCGGACGCGGTGGTGGCCGTACCCGTTGGGGTCACGGGCGGCTTCGAGGTGGTGGTGGTCGCACCCGGGGTGGTGGGGGCGGTCGAGGCCGGCGTCGTGGGTACGCCCGTCGGCGCCGGTGTGACCGGGGCCGGACTCGGCGGGACGCAGGCCGTACGGGCGGGCGTCGGGGTGCCGTCGGACGGGCGGGCGGACGGCGAGGCCGACGGGCCGTCGGCCGGCGGGACCGCGTCGGCCGGGCGGGCGACGGTCGGGGTCGGCAGCGGCCAGGTGGTCCGGCCGGGGCCCGGGGGCAGCGTGGTGACGACCGACGGGCTCGGGCAGGGGCCGTCCCCACCGGGCACCGAGTCCACGTGGTAGCCGGCCACGATCCGGGTGAAGTCGTACGCGGTCTGCTGGACGCCGCTGCACGTCGCGGTGGTGAAGGTGCCGCTCGCGCACGGGCGGTCGCGGTTGACCGCCCAGAAGCCGAACCGGGCCAGGTGGTGGGTGGCGGCGAAGTCGCGGACGGAGCGGAAGTCGGCCGGGGTGAGCTGCTCGCCCTGCTGGTCGGTGCGGCCGTTCATGGAGGAGAGGCCGGAGTGGCGCCAGGCCTTGTCGTCGTCCCAGCCGTAGGCGGCGGCGACGGCCCGCTGGAGGCCGCTGACGGCGGTGACGGTCGCGGCGGCCATGGTGCCGTCATGGCTCGTGAAGTCGAACGGCATGGCCGTCCAACCGTCCACCACCAGAGCGGCCTTGGCGGCGGTCCTGATCAGGTCGGCGCCGTCGGCGTCCGGGCCGGCCGGGTCGACCGGGAAGCTGACGTAGACGAGCAGTCCGGGGTTCTTGGCCTTCAGCGTCTTCAGCGCGTCGACGACCCGCTGCCGCACCGCGGGGGTGCTCAGCTCGGTCGACTCCAGGTCGATGTCCACGGCCTGGAGGCCGTACGCGTCGACCACCTTCTGGTAGGCGGCGGCCAGTTCGGCGGCGGTGGCGCAGCGTTCGCCGAGCTTGGCACCGTCCCAGCCGCCGAAGGAGGCGAGGATTTCGCCGCCGGCGGCCCGGATCCGCTTGATCACCTTCTCGTCGGCGCCGCCGGTGAGGGCGCGGCTGCCGTCCCACTTCGGGTCGCAGCCGCCGCCGGAGAGGACGAAGGAGAGGGCGAACTGCCGCAGCCCGGTGGCCTTCATGACGGCGACCGGGTCGGGGGCGTCGCCCCAACCGAGGTACTCGGAGACGGCGTTGAGGCCGACCGGGTCCGGGGCCTCGGCGGCGGGAGCCTGGTGCTGCATGAGGATGAGCGCGGCGCCGGCGACGAGGGCGGTGGAGGCCGCCGCCATCCGTCGTCGTCGGGTGAGCCGGTGTTTGGGCATCGGGACTCTCCTGGGCTGGGAGCGGACGGGCGGGCCGGCCCGGCGTCCGCCACGCGGCGCGCCCCGGCGGTAGCCCTCCCACAAGGGCACCGCCGGGGCGCCAGGGACCCGGATCCCGCCGGGGCGCGGGAGCCGGGAGTTCCATGGCCGGAGCCGGACGCTGAACCTGGGCCGGTGGGCCCGGGACACGCCGCGCGCCGTACACGGGGCGCGGCTCTCAGCAGTAGCTACGGACGGGCCACGCCTCCCGGTTCACGCTCTCCACACCGGATTGACCGTCAGAGACGCCGCACCGGGCCGGAGTTGACACCCGCCGGAGGGCGGGTGAACCGGCGCCCGCACGGGGGGACGAGCGCCGGTGGCGATACCGCCACCCTGGAGAACGGCCCGGACCCCCGGAGTGGTTCACCGCCGCGGAGAACTTCCTGAGCCCTGAGCCCTGAGCCCTAAGCCCTAAGCCTTGGGCTCGGGCCTGGGCGTGGGGGACCGCCCCGTGAGCACGTCCACGTACTGGACGGCGCCCGGGCCGCCGCCCTCACCGCCCGACGGCCGGTTCCGCACCCTCACCCCCGCCGCCGAGGTGCGCCCACCGGCCCCGACGACCAGAGTGAGGTGGTGAGCATCCTGGTACTCCTCGAACCCGAACTCGTCCGCACCTCGACAGCGAGCGGCGGCACCGACTACGTCGAGGTCGTGCGCGCCGTCCACGCGGCCCGGGCCACCCCGGCGCCGGCCGGTCGGCCCGAGGAACTGACCCTCTGCGGCATGGGAACCGACCGGATGCGCCGCGACCCGTACCGGGCGCCCGACCCCGACGCGCCGTGGTACCCGCCGAAGTGGAGCGGCCAGGTGTGCCCGTACTGCGACCGCGTGGTCCGCACCTGAGTGCGGACCGGGGCGGCTACCCCGCGGCGACCATGCCGCGGGCTTCGAGGATCGGGCGCAGCGCGCGGACCGCGTAGAAGCTGCGGGACTTCACGGTGCCGACCGGGACGCCGAGGACGGCGGCGGCCTCGGCCATCGAGCGGCCGTGCATGTGCAGCTCGACCAGGACGTCGCGGTGGTGCGGCTGCAGCTCGGCGAGCGCGATCGCCATGTCCTGGGCGGCGAGCACCTCGTCGTAGGGGTCGTGGGTGCCGGCGTGCTCCTCGGGAGCGTCGTCGGCGACCTCCTGGGCGCGGGCGGCCTGCATCCGGAAGTGGTCGATGGCGATCCGGCGGGCCACCGTGAACAGCCACGGACGGCTGTACTCGGGGCCCCGGCGGATGGCGGCCGGGTTCTGCCAGGCGCGCAGCAGGGTCTCCTGCACGATGTCCTCGGCCTTGCCCCGGTCGCCGCTGGTGACGCGCAGCATCGCGCGCAGCAGGTAGCCGCCGTGCAGGCGGTACAGCTCGGCCAGGGTCTGCTGGTCGAGGGTGGGCCGGTCCGCACGGCTGACGGGAGCGCCCGGGGCCTCCCCGGCCTCCCCGGCTGCCCGATGGGTGTCCTCGGCGTGAACGGTAGCGTCGATGGCCACGGCGGTTGAGTCCCTCGCAACGGTTGGTCGATATGTCGGGACGAGCCGGTGCGGCTGTCCCTCCCCCCTTGCTGGGACACATTTCCAGCCACGGCCAAGACCGGACCAACGCTGCGCCAACGAACCTCACGCCAGGGCGTTGGCGGCGGGAGGGGCGTGCGCCGCTCCCCGTACCGCGACCGCAGGGCGGCCGATGTCACGCCCCGTCGACGGAAGCACCCGGTCGGCCGGGGCCCGCGGCCGCTTCCACTCCCTACCCACGGCCGGACCCGGCCGCGCGGTTCACCGGCCACACGGTTCACCGGTGGCCGATCACCGGCGGGCGGTGGGCACCCCGGGCCGACCGGGCCGCCGCCCCGGGCCGACCGGCACGGCCGGGGCGGAGCGGCGCCGCGTCAGCCGGTGCGCCGGTGGTTCCCGCGGGCGCCCTCGGCGGTGAGGTCGGTCAGTGCCGTGGTCAGCAGCTCGCGGGCCTCGTCCGCACGGTCCAGCTCGATCAGGGCGGTGCCCAGCTCGGTGAGGGTCTGGGTCATGCTGTCAGGCTGCCCGGCCCCCTCGAAGTGGCCGAGGGCCTGGCGGTAGGCGGCCTCCGCCTCGGACCACTCCAGCAGTGCGGAGTGGTCGAGGCCGACCTCGTGGGCGGCGAACCCGGCCAACAGGTGGACGATGTGCGGGGAGGAGCCGTCCAGCCACCCGAGGATCTCGGCGACGAGCAGCCGGTGGCTCTCCAGCGCCTCCCGGGGCCGGCCGGACTCCCGCAGGCAGGAGCCGACGCAGCGCAGCGCCACGATCCGCCCCACCTCGGCGGACCGGCCCTCCAGCGAGGTGAACACCTCGGCGGCCTGGCGGTAGGAGTCCATCGCCTCCTCCGGCCGGTGCAGCCGGCGCAGGGCGGTGGCGCAGTAGGCGAGGGCCCAGGCCTCCTGCTGGGCGTCGCCGATCCGGCGGGCCAGGTCCAGGGCCTGCGAGGCGACCGCGAGCCCCGACCGGTAGCGGTGCAGGCAGGTGATGTGGGACCAGGCCAGGTAGTTCAGGTGGACGGCCTCGGCGAGCCGGTCGCCGACGGCGCGGGCGGAGTCCGCCGAGAGCCGGAAGACCTCGGCCCAGACGTCCCAGTGCAGCAGGCTGTCGGAGAACCAGTGCATGGCCTCGGCGGTGTCCACCACCTGCCGGTGCCGGCCGGTGGCGTTCGCGTGCTGCAGGGCGGCCAGCCACTCGGGGTGCTCCTCCTCCAGCCAGCGCCGGGCGTCGGCGAGGGTGACCGGGGCGGTGGCCGGATCCGGGTCGGCCGATTCGGCGCCGGCGTGCTCGGCGCCCTCCACGTCGAACCGCAGACCGGCGGCGGCGGCCCGGCGCAGCAACCGGTCGCCGGCCTGCTCGCGGGCGGCCTCCAGGGCCTGCGGGCCGTCGTCGGCGGCGAGCCGCTCGCCCGCGTAGAGGCGGACCAGGTCGTGCAGGCGGTAGCGCTCGGGGGTCGCGGCGGGCTGCAGCAGTCCGGCGTCGGCGAGTTCCTCCAGCCGGCGGTCGGTCTGCTGGACGGGAAGGCCCGCGTAGGCGGCGACGGTGGCGGCGGTGAAGTCCTTTCCCGCGGACAGCGAGCAGCGGCGCAGGACCAGCGCGGTGGCGGCGGGGAGCTTGCGGTAGGAGAGCGCGAAGGCCGCGCGCACCCGCAGGTCACCGGCCTCCAGCACGTCCAACCGGTACTCCTCGGCGGCGAGTTGGCGGACCAGGTGACTGACGGGCTGCTGCGGGCGGGCCACCAGCCGCTGTCCGGCGATCCGCAGGGCGAGCGGCAGGTGGCCGCAGAGCCGGGCAAGTTCGGCGGCGGCGTCGGGCTCGGCCGCGAGCCGCTCGGGGCCGGCGATCCGGGCCAGCAGGGCGGCCGACTCGCCGGGGGCGAGGACGTCCAGCGGCAGGCGGTGCACCGATTCCAGGCCGGGCAGCACGTGCCGGCTGGTGATGATCGTCAGGGCCGGGCCGGAGCCCGGCAGGAGCAGGCGGACCTGTGCCTCGTCGGCGGCGTTGTCCAGGATCAGGACGAGGCGCCGCTCCCGGACCAGGGTGCGGAACAGGCTGGCGCGCTCCTCGGTGTCGGCGGGCACCGAGCGGTCGGCGACGCCGAGGGCGCGGAGGATCTGGCCGAGGGCGTCGCGCGGTGCGAGCGGCGTCGGAGCCATCCCGCGCAGGTCGAGGGAGAGCTGGCCGTCGGGGAACTGCGGGGCCAGGGTGTGGGCGGCGTGCAGGGCGAAGGCGGTCTTGCCCAGGCCGGGCTGACCGTAGGCGAGCACGATCCGGGGGTGTGCCGGATCGGCGTCCCGGACCAGCCGGTGCAGCCGGGCCAGGGCGTCCTCCCGGGCGGTGAAGTCGGCGATGTCCCGGGGCAGCGCGAGTGCGGAGAACACCGCCTCGGCCGGGCTGTCGCTCCCGGCATCGGCCGCGGTCGCGTTCGCGGGCACGGTCGCGGGCACGGTCTCGGTCTCGGTCGCGGGGGCGTCCACGGCGGCGGGCGTCTCGGGGGCGGCGGGCGCGGCGGTCCCGGGGGCCGGGCGCGGGGCCCTCGCGCGGGTGGGGGTGCGCCGGGGACGCCCGTCGCGGGCGGCCCGGTCGAGCGCGGCGGTCCGGTCCGGGTCGAGGCGCAGCGCGACGGCCAGGGCCTGCACGGTGCGCTGCTGCGGTCCCCGGGTGCGGCCGCGCTCCATGTCGCCGAGCGCGCGCAGGCTGATCCCGGCCGCCCGGGCCAGCTCGGCCTGCGTCAGACCGGCCAGTACCCGGAAGCGTGCCAGCAACAGGCAGAACTCCTCCGCCGCGGCGGAACTGCCTGTCGCTATGCCCTGCGGGCTGCCTGCGGGGTTGCCTGTCGCACCCATCGCCACCCCTGTCACTCACGGTGTCGGCCTCTTCACCGAACACGTCAGGTCAGACAGTATGCACTGGTCAAAGTCGTGATCTTGCACCGGATCGGCCCGCGCCCGGCCACTCGGTGGCGCCCCGGCCGGAGCCGGGCCGCCGGTCCGCCCGCTCGGGAACGGGATGGGCGGAACACGATGCGCCGCCACCTGCGGGGCGGTGGCTCCGCCGCTACTTCCGCCTGTGGTTCTGCCCATCCCCGCACACGAAGGTGCCCAGAACCGCCCGCCGTCCGCACGGGCGGGCACGCGGCGGTCAGCGGTGGCGGCTCCCGACCGCACGGCCCGACGCGCGCAGGAGCGTGACCACCGGCGCAGGCGAACGCTCCTCGTGCGACCGAGACGGGTCCGCCCGCACACGAGGCCCCCCGACACCGCCCTCGGCGGCGGCGGCTCCCCGGCCGCACGGCCCGGCCCACCCGGGACCAGGGCCGCCGGCGCGGGCCGGCAGGCCTCGTGCGACCGAGACCACCTGAATCCGCCCGAGACGGACCCGCCGTCAGCGGGCAGCGGTGGCGGCGGCCCGGCGCTCCTCCGCCGCGGCCTCGGCCGTACGGCCGAGCGCCCGCAGGACCGTGGCCATCAGCGTGTGCGAGCGGGCCTCGACACCCGGATCCGCCTGGGTGCGGCCGAGCACCAGGGCCAGCCGGGCCGTGGTCAGGGCGTCGCCGTGGCGGCCGAGCGCGTGGAGGGCCTCGGCCCGGGTGTGAGTGGCCCGGACGGTCTCGGCCGCGTCCGGGTGGGCGGCGAGGATGCGCACGGCCTCGTCCGCGTGGGCGAGAGCCGCTTCGAGGGCGCCGCCGGCCACCTGGGCTCCGGCCAGGTCGTCGAGCGCCCGGGCGAGCAGCCGGTCGTCGGCCAGCGAGCGGGCGCGGGCCACGATGTCCGCCATCAGCGGCACGGCGCGGTCCGGCCTCCCGGCGCCGGCCAGGCCGGCCGCGATCCGGACCCGGCAGTGGTGGCGTTCGACCGGGTCGCCGACCTGGTCGGCGGAGGTGAGCGCCCGGTCCAGGTGGTCGAGGGCGGCCCTGACGTCCCGCCGGTCGACCAGGACCGCGGCGAGGTCGGTGGTCAGCCGGGCCACGGCGGCCGGATCGGCGCAGGCGCGGGCGGCCCGCAGACCGGACTCGACGGTGGTCCACCACCCGGCGCGGCGGTGCCCGGACCCGGCGTAGAGGGCGCCGGCCCGGTGGGCGAGCCGCCAGGCCTCGGCGAACCGGCCGTGCCGTTCGGCGCGCAGCACCAGGCCGCGGACGGCGGGCTCCTCGCGGTCGAACCAGTCGGCGGCCCGGCGGGCGCTCGGCGGCAGGGGGCGGTCCCCGGCGGACGGGCCCACGACCGACGGAGCGACAGCGGACGGGCCGACGGCGGACGGCGGACCGTCGCCCGGCCGGCCGACCCAGGCGGCGGTGGCGTTCAGGTAGTGCTCGATCAGCCGGTCCAGGGCCGCCGCGCGCTGGTCGGCCGGGAGTTCGGCGGCCAGCCGGGCGCTGTGCCGGCGGACCAGCTCCCGCCGGGCGAACAGGCCGGGCGCGCCCTCCTCCACCAGGTGGACGGCGTCGAGCTGGACCAGCAGGCCGCGGGCCGCGGCCGGCGGCACCTCGGCGAGGGCGGCGGCGGCGAGCGGCTCGATGACCGCGCCGGGGTGCAGGCCGAGCAGGGCGAACAGGCGCGCCGCGGCCGGCGCCAGGGTGCGGCAGGTCAGGTCGAGGGCCGCGCCGAAGCCGGGCGGACCGAGGTCGGCGCGGGCCGGGTCGGCGAGCCCCGACGGCTCCTCGGCGAACTCCGCCACCAGGTCCTCCAGGGCCCAGTCCGGGCGGGCGCCCAGCCGGGCCGCGGCGAGGCGCAGGGCGAGCGGCAGGTGGTCGCACCGTTCGGCGAGTTCGGCGGCGGCGAGCGGCTCGGCGGTCACCCGGGCCGGGTCCAGCGCCCGGGCCAGCAGCTCCTGGGACTCGGCCGGGGTCAGGGCGTCGAGCGGGAACGGGGTGGCGCCCTCGTGCACGAGCAGGTCCCGCAGCCGGCTGCGGCTGGTGATGACGGTGACGGGTCCGACCCAGGCCCGGCCGGTCTCGGGTCCGGCCTCGGGCGGCGGATCGGGCAGCAGCGGGGCGAGTTGCTCGTAGGAGCGCGCGTTGTCCAGCACGATCAGCAGCCGGCGGCCCGTCACCAGCTCGCGGAAGCGGCGGGCGCGGCCGTCGAGCGAGGCGGGCAGCGCGCTCCCGGTGACGCCCAGCGCGGTCAGGAAACCGGCCAGCACCTCGGCCGGGTCGCGGGGGCCGCTCTCGTCGAAGCCGCGCAGATCGGCGTGGAGCCGGCCGTCGGGAAAGCGGTCGGTGGCCCGGTGGGCCCAGCTCTGGACCAGGCTGCTCTTCCCGACCCCGGCCGGTCCGGTGACCAGGACGGGGCCGGCCTCCCGGCCGGCGGCGACGGCTGCGTCCAGGCGGTCGAGCTCGGCCGCCCGGCCGACGAACCGCCGGTTGGCGCGGGGCAGTTGTGAGGGGACGAGGTGCGGCGGGCGGGCCGTGGCGACGGGCGGCCGGGGCTCGGCGCGGGGCGTGGCGAGGACGGCCGGCCGGCCCGCGACGCGCTCGCCGGCCAGCCGCAGTTCGGGCCCCGGCGCCGTCGGCAGCTGCGCCGTGACCCGCTCGTACCAGGCCCGCGCCTCGGCCCGGCGCCCGGCCTGGTCCAGGCAGTCGATCAGCCGGACGGCCAGCCGCTGGTGGGTGGGGTGGGCCGCGGCGGTCTCGACCAGCTCGGCGACCAGTTCGGCGCCGCGGTCCAGCCGGCAGAGCCCCTCGGCCAGCCGGTCCAGGGCGCGCAGCCGCAGGTCGGTCAGCCGGGGGGCGGCCTGCTCGCGCAGCAGGGCGGAGCCGCAGTCGGTCAGGGCCGGACCGCGCCAGAGGTCCAGCGCCGCCCGCAGCAGTGGCAGCACCGGGTCGTCCGCCCCGGTGGCGCGGTCCGCCGGGGCGGCGGCGGGGTCCGGCCGGCCGGGGAGCAGCACCCCGGCCCGGTCGCAGAGGCGTTCGAAGCGCAGGGCGTCCACCTGCTCGGGATCCCCGCTCAGGACGTAGCCGGCGCCCCGGGTGGCCAGCTCCAGTCCACCGTCCAGCAGCCGGCGCAGTCCGGCGACGTGCCCCTGCAGCGCGGCACGCGCGGTCGCGGGCGGGTTCCCGTCCCAGACCAGCTCGATCAGCCGGTCGGTGGGCACCACCCGGTCGAGTTCCACGGCCAGCGCGGCGAGCAGTGCACGGCGCTTCGGCGCCGAGGGCGTGGCCGCCGTGCTGCAGTCGTAGCGGACGGTCACGGCACCGAGCAGGTCGATCCGCATACGGCCTCCTCGTCATATGTCAGTGATCGGCATATTGACGGATCCGACCGGGAAATGCCCAATCACGGACCACGGTGTGCCCGAAAGGGCAGGAGCCGGCACCCCGCTCCGGCGTCCACGGCGCGGACGAAATGCCAACCCGGACAAACGGCACGGATACACTGCAGCCCGATATCAGGCTGGACCGCCGTGGGGGGCGACTGTGGGCGACCGCGTGGGCATCCGACTGCTCGGCCCCGTGGAGCTGCGAACCGGGTCCGACGGGTACGTCGCGCTACCCGGACCGCAACGGCGCGCCGTCCTGGCCCTGCTGGCCCTGCGGCTCGGTCGGGTCGTCGCGGTGGAGCGCTTCTTCGAGCTGCTCTGGGGCGAGGATCCACCGGCCCGCGCCAGGGCGGCCCTGCAGGGGCACGTCGCCGCGCTGCGCAAGGTCCTCGCCGCCACCCCCTTCGAGCTGTCCACCCGGGCGCCCGGCTATCTGCTCACCGGCCCGGCCGAGCAGGTCGACGCGCTGCGCTTCGAAGCGCTGTCCGCCCGCGCCGGGGAGCACGCCGACCGGGCCGACCGCGGCGCGGACGCCGAGGCGATCGGGCTGCTGGAACGGGCCATGGGCCTGTGGACCGGCGCCGCCCTGGCCGACCTGCCCGACACCGAACTGCGACAGGCCCTGGCCGGCCGGCTGGAGGAGGCCGGGACGAGGGCGCTGATCGGCTGGGCCCGGCTGCGGCTGCGCCAGGGCTCCGGCGCCGCCGCCGTGGAGGCCCTGGAACAGCGGGTGCGGGCCGACGGGCTGCGCGAGGAGGTGGTGGCCCTGCTGGTCCGCTGCCTCCACCAGGCCGGGCGGCCCGCCGACGCGCTGGCGGTGTACCACCAGGCCCGGGAGCTGCTCGCCCGCGAGCTGGGCATGGTGCCCGGCGCGGAGCTGCAGGCCGCACTGGCCCGGGTGCTGGCCGAGGAGCCGGCCGCCGGGACGGTGCCCGGCCCCGGGCCGGCGGCGCCGCGCGCCCCTGCGAGCACGCGACCGCCGGTGGCCCCTGAGCCGCCCGCGGCCGCCGACCCGCCGGTGGTCCCCGCCCCACCCGTGGCCGGTCCGGCCCCCGCGGCCGCACCCTCCCCGGTCGAGCCCTCGAAGCCCCGTCAGCTCCCCCGCCGGCCCATCGGCTTCGTCGGGCGCGGCCCGGAGTCGCACTGGCTCGACCGCGAGTGCGGTCCGGACCGCACCGGTGACGGACTGGCCGTGGTGGTCGGCCCGGCCGGTGTCGGGAAGAGCGCCACCGTCATCCGCTGGGCGCACCGGACGGCCGCCGGCTTCCCGGACGGCCAGCTCTTCGTCGACCTGCGCGGCTTCGATCCGGCCGGACCGGCCGACCCGGCCGAGGTGCTCGGCCAGTTCCTGCTGGCCCTGGGCGTCCCGGAGGCGGCCATCCCCGAGGACCGGGCGAGCCGCGCCGGCCTCTACCGCGCCCGGACCGGCGACCTCCGCCTGCTCGTCCTGCTGGACAACGCGCACAGCGCCGCCCACGTCGCCGACCTGCTGCCGGCCGGGCCCGACTGCGCCGCCGTGGTCACCAGCCGCACCTCCCTGGAGGACCTGGTGGTCACCGAGGGCGCCGCCATCCTGCGGCTGGAGGCGCTGCCCGAGGGCGACGCGCTGCGGCTGCTCGAACGGAGCCTGGCCCCCGAGCGGGTCCTCGCCGAGGCCGCCGCCGCCGAGCGACTGATCGAACTCTGCGACCACCTGCCGCTCGCCCTGCGGATCGCGAGCTCCCGGCTGGCCGCCCGACCGGACTGGACGATCACCGACCTGGTCGCCGAGCTCTCCGACGAGCGCACCCGGCTGCTCGCCCTGGAGACCGACGGCGCGGTGAGCATCCGCACCACCCTGATGCTCACCCACCGCCACCTCTCCGACCGGGCCGCCACCCTGCTCACCCTGCTGGCCGCGCACCCCGGCCGGGAGGTGGACACCGCCGCCACCGCCGCGCTGCTGGGTACCGACCCGGCCACCGCCCGCGACGCGCTGGGCGAACTGGCCGCCCACCACCTGCTCGGCGAGAGCGCGCCGGGCCGGTACAGCCGCCACGACCTGATCCGGCTGTTCAGCGTCGAACTCCTCGCCGAGCAGCCCCCCGAGCTCCGTCGGCTCGCCGTCGAACGGCTGCTGGACTACTACGTCACGGCCGTCCAGCACTGCGGCGAACACCTCGAACCCGGGCAGGACGGCTACGGCGAACGCGCGCACCCGCCCGCCGCGCTGCCCGCCGCGAGCGACACCCGCGCCGCGCTCGACTGGTTCCGCGCGGAGCAGTCGACGATCCGCGCGCTGGTCGACACCGCCGGCGCGGTCGACCCCGAACGGGCCTGGCGCCTGGCCATGTCGTCGAGCGCGCTGTACTACGGCTCCAGCCGGCTGGCCGACTGGCTGAGCTGCCTGCGGGCGGGCGAGCGCGCCGCCGAACAGTGCGGCGACCGGGTCGCCACCGCGCTGCTGCGGGGCGCCTCGGCGAACGCGCTGCTGGGGCTGGAACGCCGTGAGGAGGGGGCCGAGGCGGCCCGGCGGGCCGTCGCCGACACCACGCCCGCGGACGGCTTCGCGCACATCCGCGCCCTGGCCACCGCGTCGCTCGGCACCGCCCTGCTCGGGGACCCGGTCCGGGCCACCGCACTGGCGGCGGCCGCGGTGGCCCTCGCCGAGGAGTCCGGCTCCGCGCACCGGACCTCCTACGCCCTCGGCTACGCCGCGTCGGCCGCCCTGATGGCGGGCGACCACGACGGCGCGCTGCGCCGGGCCCGCGAGACCAGGGCCCTGCTGCCCGACCACCCGGCCGCGACGATCCACGCCTGGTCGATGCTGACCGAGGCGCACGCCCTGCAGGCCCTCGGCCTCGCCGAGGCCTCCGAACTGGCCTGGGCCCGGCTCCTGGTCACCTGCGAGCAGGCCGGTTTCCTGCACCTGCAGGCCGTCTCGGAGGAGTGCTACGCCGCCTTCCTGCGGACCCAGGGCCGCGAGGAGGAGGCGACCGAGCACCTGAAGGCGGCCGTCGGACTGTACCGGCTGCACCGACATCAGGCCGGCTCCCCGAGCGGCGTGCCCGCCGCGATCGAACGCTCACTGCGGCCCCCGCCGGCCGGGGCGGCGCCTGCCGGCCGGCTCTGAGGCTCCCACGGGCCGCCCCGAACGGCGCCGGCGCCGAGGCCGGCCGGTCCGGTACCGGGACGGCCGGGTGCGGTGATGATCCGAACGCCCGTCAGCCGGTGCAGTCGGCACGGACGGCGCCGGCCGCGTGGTGGGCCTTGTCGGCATCGCCGCCCCAGTCGATGCCCCGGTCGTGGAGCATCACCGCGATCCGGCCGCCGGTCAGCGGGAAGGTACCGGCGCTGGCCCAAGTGCCCCGGGCCGCGGTCTGGTCGACCTTGAACTCGCCGACGGTGCCGCTGCCGGGCGTCGAGCTGTTCTGCACGGTGTAGACGGTGGGCTTGCCACCCACCATCTTGCGGTCGCTGCTGTTCGGGACGTAGACGGAGATCTTGCAACTGCCGGTGGTGACCGGGGCGGTGGTGAAGGTCCACACCACCGAGTTGCCCTTGTCCTTGCCGTCGCCGCTCATCGGCACCGAGTCGTACTTGCCGTTGCAACCCGACCCGGAGTACCCCCCGGCCGAGTTGACCGTCCAGCCGGTGCTGCCGTTCGTCCACTGGCCGTACTGGGCGTAGCCGGTGCCGGAGTTGCCGCAGCCGGTGCCGGCGACGGCGGTGAAGGTGGGCGCGGCGGGCTTCGGCGGGACGGGCGGCTGGGGCACCGGCGGCTGCGGCTTGGGCTGCTGGGGGACCGGCGGCTGCGGTGCGGTACCGCCGCTCCCACCGGTACCCCCGGTGCCGCCGGTGCTCCCGCCGGTGCCCCCGCTGCCACCGGTGCTGCCGCCCGTACCACCGGTACCGCCGCTGCCCGTGCTGCCGGTGGCGCCGCTGCCACCGGTACCGCCGCTGCCGCCCGTCGTCGGCGGCTTGGCACCGGGGGCGGGCCCGGTGGCGGGCCGGGAGAGCAGGTTGGTGCCGGGGGGCGGCGCGGTGTTCGGCGCGGCCCCGTTGCCCGGAGTGGTGCCGGGCACGCCCCCGGGGGCGCCGTCCGCCCCGGGCGTGGTCGGGGCGCCCGCGGCCGGGTCCGGGGGGAGGGTCGGATCGGTGGGCGCGGCCGGGGCGCCGGAGGCGTTCGGATCGGTGGGTGCGTCGATCGGTGCGGGATCGCCGAACTCCGGCCCCTCGGGAAGGGGCAGGTCCGCCTGGCTCAGGCCGACGTTGTCGGCCGTCCCGTCCCTCCCGCTCCGACTCCCGTCGGTGATCAGGAACGGCAGGCCCATCAGCACCACACCGGCGGTGGCGGCGGCGACCATCACCGGCCGCTTCAGCCGGGCCCGGCCGAAGCGGTCCGGGCGCGCGGCCGGCGCGAGGGCGGTCGGCCCCGGCTCAGGGTCGGGCACCGGCGCGAGCACCGGTCCGGGCACGACGGGGGTCGGCGGCAGCGGGGGCTCCGCGGCCGCGACCGGGCCGGTCGACACGGCGGCGACCTGCCCGTACTCGGGCACGACCGGCGGCGGAGCCACGGGCAGCACGGCGGCCGGCGGTACGGCCGCGGCTGCCGGGTCGGGTGCCCCCGCTCCACCGGCCTCCTCGTCCATCTCCCAGGCCACCGAGGGCAGCTGAATGCTCGCCACCCCGCTCTGAGCCCCGTTTCCACTCGTGCTCGTGCCCACCACAGCTCCTCGGCTCCGCATGCCGTCCCTGTCGGCGGAACCGCCCGGCCGACAGGGCCACCGACGCTTCCACTCGGTACCTACGGCCCGGCCGGGCCGTGCGGTTCACCGGTCGTCGGTGGACCGCACGGCCCGGCCGGGCCGTTGAGCGCCGTGCGGCTGTCGTCAGCGATGGTGTCCGACAGGTCCGCACCGCGTCCGGGCCTGACCGGACCAGGCCCCGGTTACCCCCTCGGTGGTGCGGTGGGCGTGCTCCCGCGCGGCACCGCCAGGCGAAGGCGGTCCCACTGCCGGGTGCCGCCGGTGACGACGTCCTCGCCTCCCGGCGACTCCTTCACCGTTGGCACCTACCCGCCTGTGGGCGGCGTAGGTACGCGCACGCAGTCGGAGCTCGGCGGCGAACCGGCTCGTCCCGTCGACCGGGTCGGGCTCGGTCGTGCTGTCCTGCCGTACCAGGGTCGTCTTCCCGACCTTCGCCAAGGCCGTGACCACGCTGCCGTCCGCGCCGTGCGGCTTCGGTTCCAGCGGCTCGCCCCCGGGCATCGCGCGGTGCGCCCGGATGGCGGGTTCGGCCGTCCGGGCGCGTGCGCAGCCGCGTTCCAGCCGCTCGGGGACTTTTCGCTGCGCCCCCTCCACGGCCTGTCGCGCCTGGGCAGTGCCCACGAGGTCCCACGGGCCGACGGTCTCGCCCGGTCCGGGCCGGTCACTGAACCGGTGGCCGGGCGGCGCCCGTATTCCCCGACGATGAGTCTCTCCCGCCTCGGCCTGCCCTCCGGTGACCCGGCCGCGCCCCGCCGCCGGTTCGGCCGCCGGCGTGGCGGGGCCGCCGCGCTGCCCGCCGGGCCGGGCGGCCCGGTAACCGTCTCCCCGGTGCCGGCGGTGGCCGCCGCTCCGGCCGGGGCCGCGCTCGCCCTCCGGTCCGAGCTGCGCCCCGTCGGCCCACACTTCGTCATCGCCCCCTCCACCGCCGGGGACGACGAACTGTCGGCGGCGGTCGCCACCCTGCGCCCGGTGCCCGACAGCATCGTCGTGGTCGCCGCCGCACCCGACTCGGCCGCCGTCCTGCGGGACCGGATGGCCGACCTCGGCGTGATCGCCCGCTCGCGCGGCGCCGCCACGCTGGTACTGGCCGCCTCCGGCCTCGCCGCGCTCGCCCCCAACGGCCGCCGCCCGGCCGAGGTGGTCGCCGACCGGGCCGGCCTGCCGGTGATCGCGCCGGACGGCCTGGTGGAAATCACCCCGGCCGGCAACCTCAAGGTCACCGCGCCCGACGGCGCCGGCGAGGCCGCCTCCTGGTGGCACTGCGCACCCGGCAGCGCACCGCGCCGGGTCCGGGAGACGATCGGCGCCACCGCGCCGGTCGAGCCGCCCTCCACCGCCGTCGCGGTCGTTCCCGCCGGCCCGGCCGGGCACCTGCCGGTCGAGAGCGCCACCGCCGCCCGCCGCCCCCCGGCCGTGCACGTGCTGCGGCTGCCCGCCGGTTTCTGGCTCACCCACCCGTCCGCCCCGCCCCCCGGCCCGATGCCCGGCCTCGGGCTGGCCGCCGCGCCGCCCGGCACCGTGGTGCTGGTCGTCGGCACCCCGGCACGGCCCGTCCTGCTGCCCGAGGACTTCGCGGAGGCCGTGGTCGGCCTGCCGGTGGACACCTCGCGGCTGCTGGTCAGCGCGCCCTGGGCGGCCCCGGACGAACTCGCCGCCCTGACCGGGGCGCTGTCGGCCCGGCTGGCCCGCCCCGTCAGCGCCGCGATCGGCCTCCCGGTGCTCGGCCCGGGCGGCCCCACCTCGCGCATCCTCGACGCCCACGGCCGGGCCCGCTGGGAGCCGTACCTGCTGCGGCTCGCCGCCGCGCCCGGCCAGGGCACCGCCCCCGCCGCCTGGCGCAACGGGGGCGCCTCCTGGCGGACCGACGGGCCTGGTGTCTTCGAGGCGTTCCCCTACTGGGCGTTGGAGGCCGTCCCGGCCGGCCTCTGGCTCCGGCCGGAGCCTCCGCACGTCCTCACCCCGCGCTTCCGCCGGCCCGAGGCGGCCCGCCCGCTGCTGATCGTCGGCGAGCGTGACCGGCCCGTCGAGGCCGACGTCTTCGAGGAGCTGGGCAGCCTGCTCGACCGCCTGCCGTCCTCCGGCTCGGACGGGTTCGGGCTGCTGGTGCACGGGCTGCTGGAGCCGTCCACCGAACGGATCGCCCGGTTCATCGCCCGGATGCACGACCTGGACTGGCTCGGACCGGAGCAGCCCGCCGGTTCCGTGCCGGGCGTGGCGGCGGTGTCGTACGGGATCGGCGGCCTCCCTGCGGCCCGCCCGACGGCCGTGGAGGCCGCGCCACAGTCCGCGCCGGCCGCCGTGGAGGCCGCGCCACGCCCCGTACCTGCCGCCGCGGAGGCCGCGCCACAGCCCGTCCCGGCCGCCGTGGCGCCGCCCCGGGCCGCGGCGCTGTCCGGTCCGCCGGCCGGGCCCTCGGCGTTCGCCGTACCGACCACCACCAGTGGTGGCCCCGGCCTCCCCCCGCCGGTGGCCGCGGCGCCGCGCGGGACCGACCCCCTCGGCACCGCCCGGGCCACCGCCGGCGGGCCTTCGGCGGCGGCGCCGACCGAGGAGCGGAACCCTGCGGAGAGCGCTCCCCTGACCGCCCCGGCCACCGACCCCGTCACCGCCCCGGTCACCGCCTCGTACGCCCACCGGGTGGACACCGTCTCCGAACCCCCGTACGAGCGAACGGACTTCGCCCGGCTGAACGCGGCCGACGTCGACCCGCAGGGCGAGCCCACCACCGCGGACCCGCACGGCGAGCCGGACGAACCGCCGGACAGGCGCCCTTTGGAGCCGGTCGGTCCGGAGTCACTCGACCCGGAGCCGGTCGAAGACCCCCGAGAGCTCACCGACGAGCTCACCGGACTGGAACCGGACGGCGGCCCGGCACGGGCATCGGCCCCGCCGCGCGCCCGTCACCTCCGCCCGGAGGACTTCCCCGTCCCCGTTGCGGTCAGCGGCACCGACGACCGGGACGCCGTCCGGACGCTGCTCGGCGAGCACTACCACCGCTGCTCCGGCCGGATCGACCAGGTCACCACCCGGTTGCCGAGGCTGCGGTCGACCTCCAAGGACGACATCAAGCCCGATCTCGCCGCCGTCCTGCTGCACCACGGCGACACCGGAATCCCGGCGGAACGGGCGGAGTTGATCGCGGCCGCCCGCTCCCGCGACCCGATCCTCGCGCCCTTCCTCCGCTGCCTCGGATCCGGGCTGCGCCGCTTCCCGAGCCACCACGGCGCCGTGCTGCTCTGTGCCCCGCCCGGCCCGGATCCGGCGGCTCTGCTCGCCCACTACGCGGTCGGGCAGGTGGTGACGGAGCCCGCCCCGGTCACCGGCCTGACCGCCAGCGCCGTCGAAATCCCCGGCGCGGCGGTCGAGTTCGTCATCTGGTCGGCCACCGGGCGGCGCACCTCGGCCTTCGGCTCGGGCACCGAGGAGCTGCGGGTGACCTTCGCCCCGGGCACGTCCTTCACCGTGGTGGCCGTCCTGCCCTCCGATGACACCGAGAACGCGGAGGACAACGAGCACGCCGAGGACCCCGGGTACGCCGCCGAACCGTCCGGCCGCCGCCCCGCCCGCGTCCTGCTGCGCGAGTACACCGGAGCCGCCGGCACCGACCCGGACGAACGGGACCGCAGCGCCCTGACCCGCCTCCAGTCGTGGCTGGACCGCAGGGACCGGCTGGGCCCGGCCGAGCGCCGGCGGATCGAGGACCCCGAGCGCTTCCACCTCACCCCGGGGGTCGAGCTTCTGCCTGGTCCCGAAGGTGCGTGAACCCGCCGTCGGACGGCGGCCGTTCACCAAGCGAACCCGCTCGCCCGCCGTTCCCGCGGCCGATCCGGCCGCCCGACCCCGGAGCCTCCATGCCGATCCGGCCCACCCCGCTGCCCCTCGCCCTGACCGCCCTCCTGTTGGCCGGCGCCCTCCCCGTGCTCCCGGCCGCCGCGGCGTCCCCGAGCCCCACCCCGAGCGGCTCGCCCACCACGGCGGTCGCCGACCCCGCCCCGGCGAACCACGGCCGCCCCCACCGCACCACCCTGCCCACAGCCAAGTCACCGACCACGCCGAGTGGTTCGCCATCCGGCTCCGCCTCCGGCTCGCCGTCCGGCAAGCCCACCACGACCGGGGCCGGCGACCTCACCGACCCGCATCTCAAGGACATCGCCCAGCAGTTCGTCTCCAGCGCCGAGAACTCCTCCCTCGACTGGAAGGCGCAGTTCGCCTACATCGAGGACATCAAGGACGGCCGCGGCTACACCGCGGGCATCGTCGGCTTCTGCTCCGGCACCGGCGACATGGTCGAACTGGTGCGTCACTACCGCGAGTTGAAGGCGGACAACGCCCTGGCCAAGTACCTCCCCGCACTGGAGAAGCTGGACGGCTCCGCCTCGCACAGCGGCCTCGACCCCGACTTCGCCTCGGACTGGAAGAAGGCGGCCCAGGACCCGGTCTTCCGCAAGGCCCAGGAGGACGAGCGCGACCGCGTCTACTTCACCCCGGCCGTCACCCAGGCCAAGTCCGACGGACTGCACGCGCTCGGCCAACTCGCCTACTACGACGCCATCGTGATGCACGGCCCCGGCAACAGCGCGGACAGCTTCGGCGGGATCCGCGCGGCGGCTCTCAAGAAGGCCAAGCCCCCGGCGCAGGGCGGCGACGAGAAGGCCTACCTCTCCGCGTTCCTGGACGCCCGCGCCGCCGCCATGCGCACCGAGGCGGCCCACTCCGACACCTCCCGCGTCGACACCGCCCAGCGCCTCTTCCTCCAGGCCGGGAACCTCGACCTGCACACCCCGCTGAGCTGGAAGGT
Source organism: Kitasatospora sp. NPDC005751 (assembly GCF_040630835.1). NCBI lineage: Bacteria > Bacillati > Actinomycetota > Actinomycetes > Kitasatosporales > Streptomycetaceae > Kitasatospora > Kitasatospora sp. NPDC005751. The sequence continues at coordinate 35,849 of NZ_JBEXYC010000005.1, read as the reverse complement.
CTACGGCGAGTCCTTCCACATCGACAAGTAGCCCACCGGGCGACGGACGAGCGGCGGGCCGCCCGCGGAGGCGGGCCGCCGCTTTCGGTGATCCTGATCACAAAGCCGTTTCCCCGGACCCTGTTCGCCCATTCATCACCGCATGACAACCATTCCCGGCAGTCGCACCGTCACCACGGACGACCGAAGCGCCACCCGGGCACCGGACTACCCTGCACCGGCCGCCGTCGCCGCTTCCACCGCCGTCGCCGTTACCACCAGCGTCACCGTTACCACCGCCACCGCCACCACTGCCACTGCCACCACCGCCGAGCTCACCCGGCTGCTCTACGGCCCCGACCACGAGCGGGTCCACGGCCCGTGGCGGCGGTTGCTCGCCGACCCCCGGATGCGGACCGACCCCGGCGCCGCCACCGGGGACCGGATCGCCGCCAGCTACCGGCGGTTACGGCAGGTCAACCGGATGACCGATGCCACCGCACTGGCCACCGACCCGCGCGCGCTGGCCGCCCTGCACGAGTGGCTGGGCCCGCTGGACGGCGCGCTGGTCGTCGTCGCCGGCATCCACTACAACCTCTTCCTCGGCAGCCTGCTCGACCACGACCCGCACGAGAAGCGGCCGTTGGACCCGTACCTCGCGATGGAACGGATCGGCACCTTCCTCTGCACCGAGCTCGGCCACGGCAACGACGCCACCGCGCTGCGGACCACCGCCGTCTACGACCGCACCGACCGCACCTTCACCCTGCACACGCCCGACGCGGGCGCGCAGAAGTTCATGCCGAACACCGGCCCGGCCGGCGGGCCGAAGTCCGCCGTGGTCGCCGCCCGCCTCCTGGTCGACGGCCGGGACCACGGGATCTTCCTCTTCCTCACCCCGCTCACCGACGAGGTCGGCCCGCTGCCCGGCGTCACCGTCCGCCCGCTGCCCCAGCGCCCCGGCAACCCGGTCGACCACTGCCTGACCTCCTTCGACGAGGTCGTCCTGCCCCACGAGGCGCTGCTGACCGGCGAACACGGCCGACTCGGGCCCGACGCCGGGTTCACCAGCTCCCTCGGCAGCAGGCGGAAACGGTTCCTCACCAGCATCGGCCGGGTCACCGCCGGCAAGCTCTGCATGAGCGCGGCGGCGGTCGGCTGTGCCCGCGCGGTGCTGACCGTGGCCGTCCGCTACGCCCACCACCGCGAGGTGACCGGGGCCCGCGCGGACCGCCGCATCCCGGTCTGGGCCCACCGCAGCCACCACGGCCCGCTGCTGGAGGCGGCCGCCACCACCTACGCGATGACCGCCCTGCACCGGGCCGCGGTCGAGCGCTGGACCGGCCGGGACGACACCGACCCGGGCGAGGTCGCCGCTGCCGAGCGGCTGGCCGCCGTCACCAAGGGCTGGACCACCTGGCAGGCCCGCAACCTGATCATCGAGTGCCGCGAACGCTGTGGCGCCCAGGGACTGCTCCCGGTCAACGGGATCTCCCCGCTCGCCATGGACATCGAGGGCACCATCACCGCCGAGGGCGACAATCTCGCGCTCTGGGCCAAGGCCGGCGCCGAGCTCCTGCTGGCCGAGTCCGCGCCGCCCGGGGCCGTCCCCGAAGGCGGCCCCGACGACCCGGCCGTGCTCCAGTCCCTGCTGCACTCGGCGGAGCACCTGCACCTGAGCCGGGCCCGCGTCCTGCTGCGGCAGGCGCCGTCCGGGGACGGCCTGCGCCGCTGGAACACCGCCTCACCCGCCGCGCTGGCCGCCGTCACCGCCCACGCCGAACGCTCCGCCGGCGCCGCCCTGCTGGCCCTCGCCGAGCAGGCCGCCGAGCCGCGGGCCCGCAGCCTGCTGCTCGACCTGTACCGGCTCTTCGCGCTGCGCCGGGTCAGCACGGAGAGTGGACCTCTGCTGAGCGAGGGGTTTCTGACGGATCATCACGTGCGGCTGCTCCCCGACCTGATCGAACAGGTCATCGGCCGACTGGCGGACCGGGGCCGACAGTTGGTGGACGCCTTCGACCTGCCGGAGGAGTTCCTCGCCGGCCTCCCGATCGCCGGCCCCGACTACCAGCGCGCCTTCGACCACCCTGAGGCACATTGGAACGCCACCGAGCCTGCTGTTCGACCGATCTGACCGGCCGACAGGCCTCCGGGGTTCCCCCGCACCGGGGCCCGCCGGTCCGCCCCCACGGCGGACCGGCGGGACCGTCCACGGTCACTCCGGGTCGTGCTCAGCCGCGTGCGGAGTTCACCACGGCCGGGGCGGCCGCGGCCGCCCGGTGCCGGCCTCACCGACGACCGCCTCCTGCCCGGAGACCTCGGCAGCCCGCTCGGCGTGCACGCCGTGGTCGGCCGGGCCGGCCTGCGTCGTCCACCGGGGGGTGGTGGCCGCCCCGCCCCGGCTCCCGGTCGGTACGCCCCGCACGGCCTCGTGCCCGAGCGGCACCGCCGGGGAGGCCTGCTGGGCCGCCGGCCGGCCCGTGTCACCGCGCCACACCGCTCCCCGGGCGGCCTCGTACCCGGCGGGCATCCCCGGCCGAACCGGTTCCGCCACCTCGGCGTCCCACACCGCGGGCGCCTCCCACTCCGCCGACGACTCCCACACCGCCGGCACCGCCCGCTCCACCGGAACCGCCCGCTCGGCAGGCACCGCCCGCTCGGCGGGCTGCCCCGGCCTCAGGTTGCGCATCGCCTTCTGCGGACCGGTCGCCCCGCTGACGGGCTCGCGCCCCGCCAACACCTCCTGGAGGGCGACCGGTTCGACCGACGCCTTCTCGTCCGCCCGCCAACGGGCCGGCACGGCCCGGGTCGCCGCCTGTCCCAGCACGTGCCCCAGCACCTGCCCCTGACCGCTCTTCCGGCGGATCGCGGGGACCTCCCCGGGACCGAGCTCGGACAGCGGAACCGGGACGCGCTCCCAGCCTTCCGGCACGGGCGGGAGCGACTGCCACGGGTCGTACGCCACGGCGGGCTCCCCGCCGGCAGCCGCCTGAGCCGCGACCCGCCCGGAAGGAGCCGCCGGACCTCGCCCCCACCCGGCCGACGCCGTGCCGACGCCCTCCTGCCCGGCGCCGTGCCCGGCGCCGTGCCCGGCGCCGTGCCCACGGCCCTGCTCGACCCCGTGCCCGCCACCCCGCTCGCTGCCCTGCCCGCTGCCGCGCCCGTCCTCACTCGCGGTCCGGTACCCCACCCGGTCGGTCCCCGCGAGCGTGGGCGTGCCCGGATAGGGGTCCGCGGAGGTGCGGACCACCGGGGTCGCCGCCGGGATCGGCGCCGAAGCCGGCTCCTCCTGCGGCGCCGCCGCGTCCAGGCAGACCAGCCGCAGCGTGAAGTTGCGCTCGGTCGGGTCGCCGTCGACCCAGTCCACGTCCTTGCTCCGCACCACCCGGGACCGCCGGCCGCCGTCCGACGCCTGCAACGGCCCGGGCAGCACCCGGACGTTGGGCCGCCACCCGAGGCCGGGGGCGTAGTGCTCCAGGTGCAGCTCCCACTCCTGCGCCGGGACCTCCAGCGACGCCCCCACCCGGCCCGGCAGCACCACCGCGCCGTACGGGGTGCGCACCACCGCCCGCTGGTCGAAGGCGGCGTCCTTGCCGATCACCGTGATCCGCCATGCTCCGTCCATCCGCAGCACGGGTGTCCTCCCCAGGTCGGTGGGTGCGGGACCGGCCGACCCCGCACCTCGCTCGACGGCTCGCCGGACGCCGGTGGTTCACCGCACGAGGCCGGGCCCCCGCACGTCCACCGGACGACGCCGGGGGCCCACCGGACAGCGCCGGGCGTCCGCGGCTTCACCGGGGCGCGACTGCGACGCCCGGGGGTTCAGGGCCGCCGCGGCCGACCGGCCCTCAGGCGGTGCGTCGGCGGTGCTGGAGCCGGGCCGCGACCAGGACGCCGCCGCCGAGCAGCAGGGCGCCGCCGCCGACGCCCGCGATCAGCGCCGAACCGCCACCGCCACCGGTGTGCGCGAGGTCCGTACCGACGGGCACCGCCGTGACGGACGGCGAGGCCGAGGGGCTCGGGGAGGCGGCGGGCGAGGACGACTGGGACGCCGTGGGCGTCGGACGGTCGGACGGCTTGGTACTGGGCGGCGGCGTGACCGGCCGGCTCGGCGTCCCGCTGGGCGTCGGGCTCGCCAACCCGCTGGGCGTCCGGCTCGGGGTCGGCGTCACCGAGCCCGTCGGCGTGGGCGTGGCCGTGCGGCTCGGGGTCGTGCTGGGAGCCGGGGTGGTCGGCGCGGGGGTGGTGGGCGTGGCCGTCGGCGTGGGCGTGGTGGTCGGCGTCGGCGTCGGCGTCGGCGTGACGCAGAGCGGCACGTCCGCGATCCGCTTCTCCACCTGGGTGTCGGCCAGGCGGTAGCGCCAGGTGTCCCCCTGACCGGTGTAGCCGACGGTGACCTTCACCGACCCGTGGGCGGCCACCGTGCCGTGGTACTTCTCGTCGCTGCCGACCCGGGTCAGCGTGTACTCGCCGGCGGCGCGGTAGTTGTTGCCCAGGACCAGCTCGACGTGGGCCGCGTCGGTGCGGCAACCGACGCTCAGCGAGGCGTCGGCCGGCTGCCAGGCCATCGCCGTCCCCGAACCCGCGGCGGCGAGGGCCGCGACGGCGCTTCCGGTCACCAGGGCCGCTCGAACGTGCTTCATCACTGCTCTCCTTCGGGTCCCGCAGGACCTGTCGCCCTGGGCCGGCGGCCGCACGGCCCCCTGTCGTCTACGGCGGCACGGCGGGCTCCGGTTCACCGCCCTGAGGTGGATCCGGGAGCCGCCGGGAAGCCCGGACAGGCCGCTGAACTGCGGCGCGTCGGCGATCCGTAGAGCGGAGTGGACCGTGTGACCGCAGCCCGCGCCAGGAGGAGAACAATGACCGCCGGCCCCGACACCGCGTACCGCCCCGCACCGGCGGCGGCGCTCGACGCCTTCGGCACCGTCCTGCTGCCGCGGCTCGCCCCCGCCCCCTGCCCCGCCACCGCGTCGCCGGCCCCGCTGCCCGTCGCACACCCCGCGCCGCGGCCCACGCTCCCGCCGCCCGCAGCGCGGTTCGCTCCCCCGCGACCCACGGTGCCCCCGCCCGTGCCGCAGTTCGCTCCCCCGCAGCCCAGCCTGCCCCCGCCCGCCCCGCGCCCCCTTCCGGAGCAGCGCCGCAGCGTGCTGGCCGTGCTGCGCACCGGGGAGCGCCGTGGCCGCGAGCAGCTGCGGCTCATCCGCTCGCCGCTGCACGGCAGTTGCCGGATCGCCGTGATCAGCGCCACCGGCAACGTCGGCAAGACCTCGCTGGTGCGCGCCCTGGGAGCGATGCTCGCCACCGAACGCGGCGAGCCGGTGGCCGCGGTCGACGCGGGGGCGCCGTACCCGAACTCGCCGGTCCGGCCGGCCGGTCCGCCGGCCCGGGTGGGCATCACCGAGCTCGCGGCGGCGCTGCGCGGCGGCGGCCCGGCGGCCGTCGACCCACGGCCGTACCTCTCCCCGACCCCGAGCGGGCTGGCCGTCCTGGCCGGCCCGGTGTACCCCGCGGTGGGCCGACCGCTCGACGAGGGCGACTACCGCGCCGTCCTGGCGGCGCTCGCCGAGCGGTACCCGCTCACGCTGACCGACGCGGGCGCGGGGCTGCTCGACGGCCCGATGCGCGGCGTGCTCGACCTGGCCGACCAGCTGGTCCTCGTCACCACGCCGAGCGTGGACGGCGCGGGCCGTGCCACCGCGACCCTCGACCTGCTGCACGCCCACGGGTACGGGGAGCTGGCCGAACGCTCCGTCACCGCGATCTCGGCGGTCCCCGGCGCCGGGCGTCCGGTCCACCCGGCGGATCTGCGGGCGTACTTCGGCACCCGCTGCCGGGGCGTGGTGGAGGTGCCGTTCGACGAGCACCTCGCCGCTGCCGCGGAGTCCGAGCCGGGTCGGCTCGGCCACCGTACCCGCCGGGCGGTCCGCGAGCTGGCCGCGCTGATCGGCGACGAGCTGTGGCGGGCGGGCCGACCCACGGGCTGGTGAGCCCACCGGCGGCCGATCCACACCTCGCCGCCCCGGCCCGCCGACCGACACACCACGCCGCCTCCGGTCGCTCACCGGCCGACCCGACAGCGGCCGCCACCCCCGCCTGCCCCCGAACGCCCGCTCCCCCCACCTGCCCCCGGCCGCCGCTCCCACCTGCCCCCGAACGCCCGCTCCCCCCACCTGCCCCCGGCCGCCGCTCCCACCTGCCCCCGAACGCCCGCTCCCCCCACCTGCCCCCGGCTGCCCCTCCCACCTGCCCCCGAACGCCCGCTCCCCCGCCGGAGCTGCCCGAAAGACCCGCCCGATCGGGCAGAAGACCGTGCCCCGACGTGCATACCTGGTATGCCCGGCCACTCCCCTGCCGGACGCCTGCCGACCGGCGGCCGGCCCGGGCGGCACCCCGCCACCAGCGGCCTGACCGCCCGCTCGGGCCGCCGTACCCGGCCCCGACCAGCCGCGACGCCCGGAGCCTGCGGACCCCGCCGACGCCCGACGGCCCGCCCCACCGGCCGTGGACATGGCACGAGCGCGTCAGGTAGACCTGTCCACCCGGCCTCCCCGGAGGCCGCCGGCGCCCGCAACCACCTGATCGCCCGTCGGTGAACTCCTCACGAACGGCGGTCGTACGCCGGGCGCCGGAGCGCCGTTCGCGCCGCCGGTGGCGGCCGGAGCCGGGATGCTTCGCCGACGTACCCCCGTCCGCCGGGCGGCCCGGACCGCTCGTCGGGCGTGGCTAGACTGCGGCCGAGATGTGGACGGAAAGCTGAGACGATCCGCTTCTACCTGGGGGGATCCGTGTTCATTCGACTGCTGGGGCCGGTGGAACTGCGGGCCGCCGACGGTCGCGCCGTCGAACCGGCCGGCCCCAAGCGGTGCGCCGTCCTGGCCCTGCTGGCGCTCGAACTCGGCCGCACCGTCCCGGTCGAGCGGCTCTTCGAGCTGCTCTGGGGCGAGGCCCCGCCCGCCCGGGCCCGGGCCGCCGTACAGGGGCACATCGCCGCGCTGCGCAAGCAGATCGCCGACTCCCCCTTCACCCTGCTGACCCGCGCACCCGGCTACCGCCTCGACGGCCCGGCCGAGCTGGTGGACGCGCTGCTCTTCGAGCGGCTCACCGCGCTGGCCGCCGGGGAGTGCGCCCCCGGGGGCGACGAGGCCGCCGTCAAGCTGCTGCGCGAGGCCCTGGACCTCTGGCACGGCGGCACGGCCCTGGCCAACCTGCCCGAGACCGGTCTGCGGCACGCCGTCGCCGACCGGCTCGACCGGCGCCGCACCCGCGCGCTGGAGTGCTGGGCCGAGCGCCTGCTGCGGCTCGGCCGGGGCGCCGACGCCGTCACCGACCTCGACCGCGCCGCCGAGGCCGACGGCCTCCACGAGCCGCTGGCCGCCCTGCTGGTCCGCTGCCTCCACCAGGCGGGCCGCTTCGCCGACGCGCTCACCGCCTACCACCGCACCCGGCGCCGGCTCGCCGAGGAGCTGGGCCTCGCGCCGGGCCGCGCCCTGCAGTCGGCCGTGGACGACATGCTCACCGCCGACCCGGAGCCGACCCCTGCCGCACCCGCTGCCCCCACCTCGCCGCCCGTGCCGGTCGACCCGGTCGACCCGCCGGCCCCCCGCCCGACCGTGAACCAGCTCCCCCGCGCGGCAGCACGGTTCGTCGGTCGCGCGGCCGAACAGCGCTGGCTGGACGCCGAGTGCGCCGGACCGCACGGCGGCGGCAGCCTCGCCGTCGTGACCGGCCCGGCCGGCGCGGGCAAGACCGCGACCGTGGTCCAGTGGGCGCACGCCGCGGCCGGCGCCTTCCCCGACGGCCTGCTCTTCGCCGACCTGAACGGCTTCGGCCCGGGCCACCGCACCGGTCCGGTCGAGGTGCTGGGCAGGTTCCTCCGCGCTCTCGGCGTCGAGGAGCGCGAGCTGCCGGAGGACCGCTACGCCCGGGCCGCGCTCTACCGGGCGCTGACCGGCCGGCGCCGGCTGCTGGTCGTCCTGGACAACGCCGGTGACGCCGAGGACCTCGCGGACCTGCTGCCGGCCGGGCCCGACTGCGCCACCGTGATCACCAGCCGCAGCTCCCTGGAGGACGTGGTGGTCACCGAGGGGGCCGCCCTGCTGCGGCTCGGCGCGCTGCCGGCCGAGGACGCGCTGGGCCTGCTGGAGCACCTGCTGACCCCGGCCCGGGTCCGGGCCGAGCCGGAGGCCTCGGCCAAGGTCGCCGAGCTCTGCGACCGCCTGCCGCTCGCGCTGCGGATCGCCGCGGCCCGGCTGGCCGCCCAGCCGGGCTGGGCGATCGCCGACCTCGTGCCCGAACTCGCCGACGAGCGCACCCGCCTGCAGACCCTGGACACCCAGGGCGCGATCAGCGTGCGCAGCGCGCTGGGCCTGACGGTCCGCCGGCTCTCGGCCACCGCCGTCCACCTGCTCGCCCTGCTGGCCGCGCACCCGGGCCCGGAGACCGACGCCCACGCGGCCGCCGCCCTGCTGGCCACCGACACCGCCGAGGCCCGGCGGGCACTCGGCTCGCTGGCCGCCCACCACCTGCTCACCGAGGACACCCCGGGCCGCTACCGCCGGCACGACCTGATCCGCCTCTACGGCGCCGAACTCCTCGACGAGCGGCCGGCGTCGGAGCGCGCCGGCGCCACCCTGGCACTGGTGGACCACTTCCTGGCGGCCGCCGCGCACGGCGCGGGGCTGCTCCAGCCCGGCCTCGACCCGTTCGGTCCGCCGCCGCTGCCCGGTCCGGCCCGGCCGCGGCTGCCCGACGTGCGCGCCGCGCTGGACTGGTTCCGCGCCGAGGAACCCACCATCCGCGGCCTGGTCACCTCGGCGGCCGACCTCGGCGACCACCGGCGCGCCTGGCGGCTGGCCTACCTGGCCAACTGCCTCTACTACGGCGCCGGCCGCCGGACGGACCGGCTGGCCTGCCTGCGCGCGGGGCTGGAGTCGGCCGTGCTGACCGGCGATCCGGCCGCCGTCGCCTCGATGGAGGCCTCGACGGCCCGCGCGCTGAGCGGCCTCGGGCGGGCCGAGGAGGCCCACCGGCTGGCCCTGCGAGCGGTCACCCGCACCGCGGACGCCGGGGGCGACGTCCATGTGCACGCCCTCACCGTGCTGGCGGTGGCCAGCGCGGCCCGCGGCGAGCACGCCGAGGCCGTCCGGCTGGGCGAGCGGGCGATCGCCCTGGCCGGCGCGCACGGCCTCGCGGAGCACGCGCCCTTCGCGTTCAGCAACACCGCCGCCCTGCACGGCTTCGCCGGGGACGCCGGGCAGGCCCTGCGCCGGGCCCGGGAGGCCCGGGCGCTGCTCGCGGAGCACCCGCAGGCGACGTACCACCTGTCCGCCATGGTCAACGAGGCGCACGCGCTCCAGCAGCTCCGCCGCCCGGCCGAGGCCGGACGGGCCTGGCGGGAGACCATGGAACGCTGTCGCGCCGCCGGCGCCGTCCATCTGGAGGCGGTGGCGGAGCGCCACTACGCCGACTTCCTGCTGGACGCCGACCGTCCGGTGGAGGCCGCCTCGCACCTGCGGTCCGCGCACTGCCTGTACGAGCGGCTCGGGGACGCCGGCGTCGCCCGGCAGCTGGAGCGCCGGCTGGCCACGCTGGCCGGCGCGGTCACCGTGGCGCCGTCCGCCCGGCGGGCGTTACCGGCCGCGTCCGGCGCCTGCCGGAGCCGGCCACCCGACCGCGGCAGCCCGTGCGGGGAGGTCCCGCGCCACCCGGAGACCGGGGTGCGCCGGAGCACGGTGACGGTCCGGCGGGCCTGCCGGTCCGGCGACCACCACCGGGCCGCCGCCCGGCCGGGCCGGCTCTAGGACGGCCCGGTCGAGGACGGCCCGGCGTCCCCGGCCAGCTCGGCGATCAGCTCCTGCACGCCGTCCTCGCCGAACCGGTGCAGCAGCATCGCCACCCACTCCACCACCTCGGCCCGCTCCAGCGGCGCCCACCCGGGCGCGGACGGGTGCTCGTCGACCACCAGCGCCTCGGCGACCAGGCGCAGCCCGTCCGGCACCGGCAGCAGCCGTGAGCCGTCCAGTCCGCGCAGGGCGAGCCGCCGGGCCGCCGCCGCGACCTCCGCGCCGCCGGCCGGCGGCGCCGGTAGTCCGTGGCCGCACCCCGCTTCGCCCGTCGGCGCCTCCTCCCGGGGCTCCGCGGCCAACCAGGAGGCGATCAGCTCCCGGATCTCCGGCTCGTCCGCCATCTCCACCATGCCAGCAAGCATGCCAGCGCCTCGCTCGGTCATCATCACCGTCATGTGAACGAGAACGGCTGCCACCCCGTGCAGCGTTCAACTACGTCCGCGACCTGCGCCGGGACCACCTCGCCCGCCCCCGGCGCCGTGGCGGACCGACCGTCGGCCACCCGGCCCGGGCGGCAGTGCTCCGTACACACCCCGTCACCCGCCCGGGTCGTTCCGCGCGCCCCGGCGGGAGCGCCACTACGCGCCGACCGTTCCGTCGATCGCCTCGCGCAGGAAGTCGGCGTGCCCGTTGTGCCGGGCGTACTCGTGGATCAGGTGCAGCATCACCAGCCGCAGCGACACGTCCGCGCCCCACTTCGGCATGTAGCCCGTGACGTCCAGCGACTCCGCCTCCCGCTCGATCCGCCGGGCGTGCTCGACCTCCGCCGTCCAGGCCGCGAACGCCTCGCCGCGGTCGGCGGCGGCCGCGTCGTACGCCACCTGGAAGTCGCCCTCCGGGGACCAGACGAGCGGGACGTCCTCCCGGCCGATCACCCGGCGGAACCACGTCCGCTCCACCTCGGCCATGTGCCGCACCAGCCCGAGCAGGCTCAGCGTGGACGGCGGGCTCGACAGCTGCTTCAACTGCTCCTCGGTCAGCCCCTCGCACTTCATCGCCAGGGTCGCCCGGTGGTAGTCCAGGAACGCGCGCAGCATCTCGCGCTCGCCCCCGGTCAGCGGCGGAGCGACCCGTGCGTCGGTCGTCCCGGTGGTCGTGGTCGTCGTGGTCGTCTCGGTCGTCTCGGTCATCTCGGTCTCCCGGTCGGGTGGGTGCGGGCACCCCGGCCGGGCACCGCTCCCATCCCAGGCCCATCCCGGCCCCGCTGTCCACCCGATATTCCCGTCCGCCCCGCACCGCGGGCCCGGCCCCGTCAACACGCCGTCACTCGCCGTACCTCCCAGGCCTCATTCGTCACGGTCCGCGTTCGGACGCCGACCGGTTTGGGTACGTACCTCGGCGCGCCCGAGGTCCGGGCGCCCGCCTCACGAGGAAGCCGAGCAGCGATGGACCACAACCGCATTCCCGCGACCGTCCGACGGACGTACGGCGTCGACGACCTGAGTCAGGCCCCCAGCTTCGCGGGCGGATTCATCAACTTCGGCGACTGGAGCGGCATCGACACCGACGCGCCCACCCCGGAGGACCGCATCCGCAGTCAGGAGGAGCTGTACCGCCGGGTGCTGCGCGCGTTCCCGGCCCCCACCGAGCGGCTGCGGCTGGCCGAGGTGGGCTGCGGCCGGGGCCTCGGCGCGGCCCTCGCGCTCTGCGAGTTCCGCTTCGCCGCGGTGACGGGCGTCGACATCCACCCGGACCAGGTCGAGCGCGCCCGCGCGGTCAACGCCCGCGCGCTGGCGACGTTCCCGGACCGCCTCGCCTACAGCCTGGGCGCGGCGGACGACCTGCCCTTCCCGGACGCCGCCCTGGACGGCCTCTACTCCGTGGAGGCGGCCCAGCACTTCCGTGAACTGACCGGCTTCGCCCGCGAGTCGGCCCGGGTGCTGCGCCCCGGCGGCCGGCTGGCCGTGACGACCTTCTTCAGCTCCGGCCCGGAGGTCGCCGAGCGGCTCAGCATCCTGCTCGGCAGCTTCGCCGAGGGCCTGGACGTCGCCCACCCGCTCGCCGCCTTCACCGACGACCTCACCGCCGCCGGCTTCAGCGAGGTCACCGCCGAGTCGATCGGCACCGCCGTCTGGCCCGGTCTGGACCGCTACCTGAAGGACACCGTGCCGCCCGGCCACTGGGCCCGCAACTTCCTCGCCGCCTGGCAGAGCGGCCTGCTCGACTACCACCTCGTCACCGCCACCCGCGTCTGACCGCACCGCACCGGGCGGCGCCCCCGGCCGACATCCGAGGCTCGACGTGACCATGGCGGTGCGCCACACTCTTCCCTTGGCAACACACGCGCTCCCACCGCACCGACCGCCCCATGCCGAGGAGGCGACGCAGCCGCACCGCGCCGCTTCCACCACCGCACATCGGAGAGCACACGGTGACCACGAGTCAGCAACTGGAGATCGACTTCTCGTCCGGCAGATCCGGCACGGGACCGGCCACCTGGGGCCAGCAGGCCATCTGGGACGCCGTGGGCCGGCTGGCTCCGGCCGACGCGCCGCGCTACAACATCACGGCCTCCGCCCCGCTGGACCCGGGCCTGCCGGTGGCGGTCGTGCTGGGCGCCCTGGAGGGCCTGCTCCAGCTGCACGACTCGCTGCGCACCCGGCTCGTCGAGGACGACCGGGGGCGACTGCGGCAGATCGTCGACCCGGCCGGCCGGCTGATCGTGCACACCCGCCGGTGCGACGGCGACGCGGCCGACCTCGCCGCGGTCGGCGCCGCCCTGCACGAGGAGTTGGCGGCGCTGCCCTTCGACTGCACCGCGCAGTGGCCGATACGCGTCGGCCTGGTCGAGACGGCCGGGCTGGTCCGGCACATGGCGCTCGTCCTCTCCCACACGGCCCTGGACGGCGCGGGCATGGGCCTGCTGGTGCTGGACCTCAGCGAGCTGGCGCAGGGTGCCTCGGTGGAAGCCATCAGCACCCTCCGCGGCGCCCAGCAACCGCTCGAAGAGGCGGAGTTCCAGACCTCCGCGCGCGGTCTGCGGCGCGATGTGAACGCCCGCGCCCATGTGGTGCGCAAGCTACGGCTGGGGCCGCCGCGGCTCTTCCCGCCCGCCGCGACCCACGCGCCGGAGCCCTTCCCGAACGCCGTGCTCAGTTCCCCGGCGCTGCTCCGGGCGGTCGACACGGTCGCGGCCGGCCACCGGGCGAGCACTTCCTCGGTGCTGCTCGCCGCGGTGGCGGTGATGACCGCGCGGCTCTCCGGCTCTCCGGACGCGGTGCTCCAGGTGATCGTCAACAACCGGTTCCTGCCCGGGCTGGCCTCCGCGGTGAGCCCGGTGGCCGGCGACGGCCTGTTCCATCTGCCGGACGCGGACGGCGAGTTCGGTGACGCCGTCCGCCGCACCCATGCCGCCTCGATCGCCACCTACCGGCACGCCTACTACAACAAGCGCCTGCTGGACGAGGAGATCGCCCGGCTGACCGCCGAGCACGGTCCGCTCGCCGACCGCTCCTGCGTCTTCAACGACACCCGCGACCTGCTCCCGTCGATGCTCGCCGCGCCCGACACCGAGTCCGATCCCGGCTCCGACCCCGGGCCCGGCTCCGACCCCGGGTCCGGGTCCGACCACGACCCCGGAGCCGGAGCAGGGGCGGCCGACGCCGGCACCACCCTCACCTGGCCGGTCGAGTTCCCGCCGCGCCCCGGCCTCTCCTACGCCCTGGACGCGCTCCAGACCCCGGACGCGCTCCAGCTCGCGATGACGGCGGACAGCTCGGTGCTCCCCCGCCCCGCGATGGAGCGGTTCCTCTACGGCGTCGAGGCCCTGATCCTCAGCGAGGCCCGGGCGCTGGCCCCGGCCCTGGCCGTGCCCGCCTCCTGACCACCCGCGCCGCCGCCCCGCACGGGGGCCCGGCCGACCACTCCACCGGTCGGCCGGGCCGGTGCGTCAGTGCCCCTGCTCGTGGACCGAGTTGGTCTCCTGGATCTTCTTCCACGACTTCGGCTCCGGCAGCTGCGCCTTGGCCGTCGGCGCCAGGGCCGGCGCGCCGGCCGCGCCGGGCGCCGACGCCGCCGGGACGCCCGCCGAGGAGAGGGCCGGCTTCGAGTCGGTGAACAGCCAGGTGTTGAAGAGCTCCCCGAGCGGCTTGCCGGAGATCCGCTCGGCGAAGGCCTGGAACTGCGGGATGGTGGCGTTGCCGTAGCGGCGCTCGGTCGGCCACCCCTTCAGGATCTTGAAGAACTTCTCGTCACCGACGGCGTTGCGCAGCGCCTGGATGGCCACCGCGCCCCGGTCGTAGACGGCTCCGGCGAACTGGTGGTCCGGCCCCGGGTCGCCCGGCCTGACCGTCCAGAAGGCGTCGCCGGCCGGGTAGAAGGAGTAGACGTAGTCGGCGAGCTCCTGTGCGGTGCCCTCGTTCTCGTGCTCGGACCAGAGCCACTGCGCGTAGCGGGCGAAGCCCTCGTTGAGCCAGATGTCGCTCCAGCGCTGGACGGAGACGCTGTCGCCGTACCACTGGTGGGCCAGCTCGTGCACGACGACGGCGGTGTTGGCGCCGCGCGAGAACTGGGCGGGGCTGTAGAACACCTGGGTCTGGGTCTCCAGGGCGTAGCCGGTCCTCACGTTGGGGACGTAGCCGCCGACCGAGTCGAACGGGTACGCGCCGAAGTAGCCGCTCAGCCAGTCCACCACCTCGCCGGTCCGCTCGACGCTGGCCCGCGCCGCGCCGTCGTTGTCGCCGAGGTCCTTGCTGTAGGCGGTGGTGACCGGCAGCCCACCGGGCGTGGTGTCGGTCCTGATGTCGAACTTGCCGATCGCCAGGGTGGCCAGATAGGTCGCCTGCGGCTTGGCCTCGCGCCAGTTGTAGCGCGTCCAGCCGGCCTTGGAACTCTGGCCGGTCAGCAGGCCGTTGCTGATCGCCTGGGTGCCGTCGGGCACCAGGACGGAGACGTCGAAGGTGGCCTTGTCGGTCGGGTGGTCGTTGCTCGGGAACCACCAGGGCGCGCTCTCCGGCTCGTTGGCCGCGACGCCGCCGTCGGGGGTGCGCAGCCAGGCGGAGAAGCCGTCGCGCTTCACCTCGCCGGGCTTGTCCGCGTAGCGGACCACCACGGTCACCGGGCTGCCCTTGGCGAGCGGCCGGGCCGGGGTGATCTCCAGCTCCGACTCGCCGGTGGCGGCGAACGCGGCCGGGCGGCCGTTGACCAGGATCTCCTTGACGCCGAGCACGAAGTCCAGGTTGAACCGGGTGAGGTCCTGAGTCGTGGTGGCGAGGATGGTGGTGGTGCCTTCCAGTTCGTCGGTCACGGGCTGGTATTTGAGTCGGATGTCGTAGTGCGAGACGTTGTACCCGCCGTTGCCGGCGTTGGGGTAGTAGGTGTCGCCGATGCCCGCGGCGCCCGGGCCGCCCTGGGCGGCGGAGGCGGGGACGGTCAGCAGCAGGGCGAGCGCGCCGGCGGCGGCGGGGACGAGCATTCTCTTGCGCAAGGCGGTCTCCGGGGTCACTGGGACAGTGGGTCGGATCGATCCCTGTCCCGGCGGGCCCCGGCCCACTCCTCCGGGATGAAATGTTCATGAGAAGAAATGAGCCGACATGGCGCCGCCGCGCGCCCGTCACCCCCGACCGCTCGCGACCCGGACCGACCCGGCCTCACGCCCCCAGCGCCACCGGCGCCCGCACCAGCGAGCCGTACTCCGTCCACGAGCCGTCGTAGTTCTTGACGTCCGGGTACCCGAGCAGCTCGGTGAGCGCGAACCAGGTGTGCGCCGAGCGCTCCCCGATCCGGCAGTACGCGATCACCTCGCGGTCCCGGGAGACCCCCTGCCCGCCGTACAGCGCGCGCAGCTCCTCGGCGGACCGGAAGGTGCCGTCGTCGTTGGCCGCCTGCGACCAGGGGATGTTCACCGCGCCGGGGATGTGTCCGGGCACCTGAGCCTGCTCCCGCGGCAGGTGCGGCGGGGCCAGTGCCTCGCCCCGGTACTCGGCCGGCGAGCGGACGTCGACCAGGACGGCGTCGGTGCCGGGCTTGGCGAACACCTCGGCCGTGGCCAGCACCTCGTCGCGCAGCGCCCGCACCTCGGGGTGTTCGGGCCCGCTCAGCCGGAGGGCGCTGTGCTGGTAGTCCATCACCTCCTGGCTGAGCTCCCGCTCCTCCAGCTCCCACTTCTTGCGTCCGCCGTCGAGCAGCCGCACCGGTCCGAAGCCGCGCAGCCGCAGCAGCCAGTAGGCGTAGGCGGCGAACCAGTTGTCGTTGCCGCCGTACAGCACCACGGTGGTGTCGTCCTCCACGTCGGCCGCGCGCAGCAGCTGCTGCACGCCCTCGCGGTCGGCGTAGTCGCGGCCCACCCGGCTGTGCAGGTCGGTGGTCCAGTTCCAGCCCACCGCTCCGGGGATGTGCCCCTGCCCGTACGCCGCGGTGTCCTCGTCCACCTCGACGATGCGGACGGTGCCGTCGTCGAGGTGCCGGGCGAGCCACTCGGTGGGGACCAGCGCCTCGGGGTGTGCGTAGCCGTTGCCGGTCATCGCTGCCCTCCTTCACTCGGACTCTTCGAACCTACGTCCGACCGCAGAGCCCGGCCACCCCCGCCCGCCGTGTCCGCTACCCCTCGGCCCCGGCCGGCCGCACCACGTAGTACAGGTTGAGCACGTCGCCCTCGACCCGCTTCGTCTCCACCGCACCGAACCCGGCCTCGGCGAGCATCCGGCGGGCCGTCTGCTCACCCCAGACCGTGCCCAGCCCCGCACCGCCCTCACCGAGCGAGACCGTCATGCAGTAGAAGGTCGACAGCGCGTACAGCGCCGGGGCGAGCGGGTGGTCGATGTTCTCCTCCAGCCGGCTGCTGGCGGCGATGTCGCCCATCAGGAAGACGCCGTCCGGCCGCAGCGCACCGGCGACGGCGGCCAGCGTCCGGGCCGGGCGGGCCAGGTCGTGGATCACGTCGAAGGCGGTGACCAGGTCGTAGGAGCCGGAGAGCGCGGCGGAGTCGGCGACCTCGAAGCGGGCGTTGGCCAGGCCCAGCTCGGCGGCCTCGGCCCGCGCCGCTTCGATGCCGGCCTCCGAGATGTCGACCCCGGTGCAGCGGCTCTCGGGGAAGGCCCGGGCGATCAGGTTGACGGCGTGCCCCTGCCCGGTGCCGATGTCGAGGGTGTCGATCCCGGCCCGCAGCCGCTCGGTCAGCCCGGGCACGAGCGGGAGGATGGCCTCCACCAGGGCCACGTCGTACACCCGCCGCGACTCCTCGCCCTGCAGGGCCTGGAACCGCGGGTACGCCGAGTAGGGCACCCCGCCGCCCTTCCGGAAGGCCTCCACCACCTGCTGCTCGACCTCGCCCATCAGCGCCAGGTACTGCATCAGCCCGGCCATGTTGTCCGGGCCGGCCGCCCTGGTCAGGGAGGCCGCGTGCTCGGGCGGCAGCGCGTAGGTGGACCGCTGCGGGTCGTAGTCAACGATCCCGCCGACCACCATGGCGCCCAGCCACTCCCGGACGTAGCGCTCGTTCAGCCCGCCGGCGCGGGCGATCTCCTCACTGGTCGAGGGGGCGAGCCCGGCCATGGTGTCGAAGAGCTCGGTCTGATGGCCGATGCTGGCCATGAATCCCAGGCAGGCGTCGTTCAGCAGGTGCAGGGTGCGCCCCGCGAACTCCTCTTGCCGGACCGGATCGAGTGCCGAAGCGGACATCATTCCTCCTCCGCCGTCGGAGCCGACGCGAACCCCTCCCCCAGCCACGCTACGCCGCCCGCCCGGCCGGGGCCGGTCGGCGGCGGCCCCACGGATCGGCGTGGGCGGCCCGGCGATGACGACCGGGCCGCCCCGCGCCCACCGGGGTCGGCCGGCTCAGGAGAAGACGACGGACCGCAGGTGGAGCCGGTTGCCGTACTTCTTGCCCGGGAGCATCACGAAGAAGACGTCGCCCGCGCAGTCGAAGTCGAGGTAGGCCGTGGCCGTCGAGCGGGTGTGGTTCTCGGGCGCGAAGACCGGAACGCCGGTGGTGGCACCCGGGAGGTCGACGCACTCGCCGCGCACCGGGTCGGCCAGACCGGTCTGCGCCCCGCGGCCGACCTTGTAGAGGAAGTCACCGGTGGCCGCACCGGCGGAGGCGGGTACCGCGAGGACGAGGGCGATGGCGCTGGCGGCGGCGAGCGTGGCGTTGCGGAGACGCATGGGGGAGGGGCCTTTCAGGGCGGTACCCACGGGTACCGGGGTAACTGATGCGAGAACACCCTAGAAGCCCAAAAAGCGCAGAAACGGTTCTTCCAATCCACTCTTTCGAGTGGTTTAGACGGAAATGCCGCTACCTGGCACCACTCCCCCGCACATGCGTCCTCACCCCGGCGGTGCGGTGAAGTAGTACCCGGAGTCAATCAGCACCGGCAGGTACGCCTTCAGCGCGGCCACCGTCTGCGAACGGTCGCCGCCGCCGTCGTGGTTGAGCACGATCGCGCCCGGCCGGACGTCCTTCAGGATCCGCTCGGTGATCACCGAGGTACCCGGCCTGGCCCAGTCGCGCGGATCCACCGACCACCCCATCGACCGCATCCCGAGCGAGGCGCTGACCTTGAGCGCGGCCGTGGACCAGTCCCCGCCGGGCGCGCGGAACCAGGTCGGCGGCTTCCCGGTGGTCCGGTTCAGCAGGTCGGAGGTGCGCTCCAGTTCGTCGCGCACCTTGCCCTCCGAGAGGCTCCGCAGATCCGGGTGGGTCCAGGTGTGGTTGGCGATGTGGTGGCCGCGCGCCGCGATCTCCCGGACCAGCCCGGGGTGCTCGACGGCGTTCTCGCCGATCAGGAAGAAGGTGGCCCTGATCCGGTACTGCTCCAGCAGGGCCAGCACGGTCGGGGTGTGGCGCGGGTCCGGGCCGTCGTCGATGGTGAGGGCCACCACCCGGCGTTCGGCGTCGAGTTCGTACACCGGCTTGCTCTCGGCGGCCGTCAGCACCCGGGGCGCGGCGACCGGCGCGACCGAGGCGGCGGGTGCGGAGGAGGCGGGGGCGGCGGGCGCCGAGGCGGGGCCGGCCGCGGAGGCAGAGGCGGAGGGGGCGGGCGAGGGAGCGGCGGAGGGCGGGGCCGAGGCGGCCGAAGCCGTCGCGGCGGCGGCGGGCACGGCGGCGGGCCCGTCCGAGGCCGCACCGGCGGCCTCGGCACCCGGCGCGGCGGCGGCCGCGCCGTCCACCCCCTCCGACCCCCGGCAACCGGCGACCCCGAGCAGCGACATCCCGGCCGCGACCAGTAGCAATCTACGCGAAGTAATCTGACGATCAGACAGCATGATCGATGCTTCCCCCGCGAACCGTCACGCCTCCCACCGGCAACTCCGACGGCCCCCAGCATCACTCCGACGGCCCAGCCCCACCGCACCCCGGCGGACCGGGTGACCACCGCCCCGACCGGACCGCTACGCTGACCTCCCCAGTGTGATGATCTGTCTTCAGAGGACGTGGCCATGACGACAAGTCAGGACTTCTCCGACCAGGCCCAGGACGACGCCGTCGAGCTGAGCGAGTGGCAGCGCTTCGGCGTCGACACCAGCGCTCCGCACTCCGCACGCGTGTACGACTACTGGCTGGGCGGGAAGACCAACTTTCCGCCGGACCGCGCCATGGGACAGGCCATCGAGCAGGCCGTCCCCAGCGTGAAGGCGATGGCCAAGGAGAACCGGGCGTTCCAGGGCCGCGCCGTCCGCTACCTGGCCCGGGAGCAGGGCATCCGGCAGTTCCTCGACCTCGGCACCGGCATCCCCACCTCGCCCAACACCCACGAGATCGCCGAGGCGGTCAGCCCCGGCACCCGGGTGGTCTACGTCGACAACGACCCGATCGTGCTCGCCCACGCCCGGGCACTGATGGTCTCCACGCCCGCCAGCCGCACCACCTACATCCACGCCGACCTGGGCAAGCCCGCCGAACTGCTCGGCGACCCGGCGCTCACCTCCACGCTGGACCTCGACCGGCCGGTCGGCCTGCTGATGATCGCCGTCCTGATGCTGGTCGCCGACGAGGACGACCCGTGGGCCAAGGTCGCCGCGCTGCGCGACGCGCTGCCCAGCGGGAGCTGTCTGGCGCTCACCCACCCCACCCAGGACTTCGACCCGGCGAGCGTCGCCAAGGTCGCGGAGGCGGCCCGGGCCGGCGGGATGACCCTCGTCCCGCGCACCCGTGACGAGGTCGCCGCGTTCTTCGACGGCTGGGAGCTGATCGAGCCCGGGGTCGCCCCGGTGATGGGCTGGCGCCCGGACGGCGAGCCGCCGGCCGACCCGACCGCCGCCTACTACTGGGGCGGCGTCGCCCGGAAGCCGTAGGCGCGCCCGTCGGCACCCCCCGGGGCGGACCGGCCCCGGGGGCCCCGCTATTTCAGCAGCCTCGACAGCCGCCGGTCCGCGAGCGGTTTGCCGCCGGTCTGGCAGGTGGGGCAGTACTGCAGCGAGGAATCGGCGAACGACACCTCGCGCACGGTGTCCCCGCAGACCGGGCACGGCTGCCCGGTCCGGCCGTGCACCCGCAGGCCGAGCTTCTTCTCCGCCTTGAGGTCCCCCGCCGCCAGCCCGCGGGAGCGCTCCACCGCGTCGCGCAGGGTGGCGCCGAGCGCCTCGAACAGCCGGGCCCTCTCGTCCTCCGTCAGGCTCGACGCCAGCTTGTACGGCGACATCCGGGCCGCGTGCAGCACCTCGTCCGAGTAGGCGTTGCCGACCCCGGCCAGCACGCCCTGGTCCCGCAGCACGCCCTTCAGCCGGCGGCGCTCGCCGCTCAGCAGGGCGGTGAAGTCCGCCAGGGTGAAGCCCGGGTCCAGCGGGTCCGGGCCGAGCCGGGCGACACCGGGGACGGCGGCCGGGTCCGTCACCACGTACACCGCGAGCCCCTTCTTGGTGCCCACCTCGGTGAGGTCGAAGCCGTCCCCGTCGGGCCCCTCCAGCCGCACCCGCAGGGCCAGCGGGTTCTTCCCGCCCGGGCGCGGGGGCTCGGCCGGCAGGCTGTCCTTCCACCGGAGCCAGCCGGCCCGGGCCAGGTGGACGACCAGGTGCAGGCCGCCGGCCTCGATGTCGAGGAACTTCCCGTGCCGGGTGACGGGGCCGACCGTCCGCCCCTCCAGCGCCGTCACCGGCGGGTCGTAGGTCTTCAGGGCGCTGATGGCCACCGGCTGCACCCGGGCGATCACCCGCCCGGTCAACCGCTCGGACAGGAAGGCGCTGAGGGCCTCGACCTCGGGCAGCTCCGGCATGCGCCCAGTCTCGCGCAGACCTCCGGCCCCCGCCCGCCGGTCGCCTCCCGGTCGTCCGGTCCTCCTGGTCGTCCGGTCCTCCCGGCCGTCCCGGTCGTCCCGGCCGTCCCGGTTGTCCGGTTACCGCCGCTCTCGTTGCCCCGCGGCGGCCGGTGGGCGCAGGCTGGAGGTGCCCCGCACCACCGCAGCGCCCGAGCCCGGGAAGGTCCGGCCCCCTCATGAGCACGCTCGAAGAGCAGATCGACATCGATGCCCCGGTGCTGGCGGCCTGGGAGCAGCTGCACCGGGTCCACGACTACCCGCGGTTCGTGGGCGGGGTGCGCAGCGCCTACCCGCACGGCACCAGCCTCGCGCACCTCGGGGTGGAGATCGGCGGGACCGAGCGCGACGTCGAGACCGAGATCACCGACCGGGGCCGGGGCCGGGTGATGGCCTGGCGGACGCTGAACGGCCCGCGGCTGCACGGCGCGTTCGCGCTGCTCCCGCTCGACCGGAGCCACACCCGGCTGCAGATCCGCGTCGAGTACGACCCGGAGGCGGTGCAGCAGGTGTTCGGCGGGCCTCGCGGCTTCGCCCAGGCCGGTGCGATCGAGCGGGTGGTCCGTGCCGACCTCGAGCTGTTCCGGGAGATCGTCGAGGCCCGGACGGCCGCCGCCCACCCCGGGCCGGCTGCCGAGAGCCCTCGATAAGGATCGAATAAGCCCAGCTCAGAGCCGGTGGTGAGGATCTTCACAGGAGCCCGTCGGCCAGGTCGTCCACCGTTCAACCTGTGGCAGACTCGGATGCCATGAGTACCGGCCCGGCCACCAGGACGCTTCGCGCGGCGATCTTCGCCGCGCTGGTCGTGCTGCTCGCCGGGCTCGGCCAGGTGCTGGTCACCGGACGCCCGCTGCCGCTCGGCACGCTGGCCGTGGCCGGCGGCGCCGTCTTCGCGGTGGCGTTCGCCCTGGCCGGATCCGAGCGCGGCTTCCCGGCGATCGCGGCGGTCTTCCTGCCGCTGGAGCTGGGTCTGAGCGCGCTGTTCGACTTCGCCCAGAACACCTGTCCCTCGCTCCCGCCCGGCTCCGCGCGCGGCTTCGAGCCGCTGCTGTGCGGCGGCGGCTCGCTCGGCGGGATCCTGCTGGGCCACGGTGTCTCCCGGTCCGCCGGCCTGCTGGTGCTGCTGGCACTGCACGGCGCGATCGCCCTGGCCGCCGCCTTCTGGCTGCGCCGCGCGGACGCCGCGCTGAGCGCGTTCGCCGCCTCCGCCCGGGTGCTGGGCGACTTCGCCCGGCGCTTCCCGGCCGCCGCCGGCCACTGGCTGCTGCTGCTCGCGGCGCCCGTCCCGGCCCGGCCGCTGGTGCGGATGCCGTTCCCGCGCGCCAGCCGCGTGCGCGTCCCCGTCGAGGACGTGCTGCTCAGCCCCGCCGTCCGTCGTGGGCCTCCGGTGCCCGTCCCGGCCTGCTGAGAGCACTCTCCCGAGCGTTTCCCGGCCGGTCGTTCTCGCCGCGCGCCCGTGCGCGCCCGCCCGTCACCGACCGAGAGCACAGGACGACACCCGCCATGAGCAAGAAGCCCCAGCCGATCAACGCCAGGACGACGAACACCCGGGCCGCCAGGAGCGAGGCCCGGCGCGCCGCCACCGAGCGGATGCGCGAGGAGCGCGAGCGCACCGAGCGGTCGGCGAGGATCCGCCGCCGGACGATCGTCGGCGCCGCCTCCGCCGCCGTGCTGGCGCTGGCCGCCGGTGTGGCCTTCGCGGTCGGCGGCTCCTCCGGCCCGGCCGACACCGCCGCCGCCGGGCCGCTGGTCGTCCCCGCCAACGCGGGCGGCGCCGACGGCACCGTGATCACCTACGGCAGGGCCGACGCCCCGCACACCCTGGAGATCTACGAGGACTTCCGCTGCCCGTACTGCGAGCAGCTGGAGACCACCAACGGCAAGACCGTCCAGCAGCTCGCCGACGACGGCACCTACAAGATCGAGTACCACCTGGCGACGTTCCTGGACCAGGGCCTGGGCGGCAAGGGCTCTCGCACCGCGCTGGCCGCCGCCGGGGCGGCCCTCAACGAGGGCGTCGACAAGTTCAAGCAGTTCCACGACGTGCTGTACGCCAACCAGCCCGACGAGCGCAACGACGGCTTCGCCGACGCGAACCGGCTGCTGGAGCTCGCCGAACAGGTCCCGGGGCTGAAGACGGACGCCTTCGTGAAGGCCGTCCAGGACGGCACCTACGCCCCGTGGGCCAACCAGGTGAACAAGGCCTTCGACAAGAGCGGGGTCACCGGCACCCCCACGGTGAAGCTGGACGGTACCAAGCTCGACGTCTTCACGAACGGCGCGCCCGTCACTCCCGAGCGCTTCACCGCGATGGTCAAGCA
The DNA here is from genome assembly GCF_040630835.1 of Kitasatospora sp. NPDC005751. NCBI lineage: Bacteria > Bacillati > Actinomycetota > Actinomycetes > Kitasatosporales > Streptomycetaceae > Kitasatospora > Kitasatospora sp. NPDC005751. Next base: position 12,518 of record NZ_JBEXYC010000005.1, on the reverse strand, counting down.
GGTGACCGGGTGACGCCCGCCGGTACGGTCGCCGCACCCGCGCGCGGCCACGGCGTGAGCCGGCCGTTCGCGCTCCTGCTGCTGATCGGCGGCGCGATCGGGATCTTCGCCTCGGCCGTCCTCACACTGGACAAGATCCGGCTGCTGGAGGACCCGTCGTACGTCCCCAACTGCAACATCAACCCGATCATCAGCTGCGGCTCGATCATGCGCAGCGACCAGGCCGAGGCCTTCGGCTTCCCCAACTCGCTGCTGGGCCTGGTCGGCTTCGCCGTGGTGATCGCGATCGGCGCCGGCCTGCTGGCCGGGGCGACGTACCGGCGCTGGTTCTGGCTCGGCCTCCAGGCCGGGACGGTGTTCGGGATCGGTTTCGTGACCTGGCTGATGTACCAGGCGCTGTACCGGATCGGCGCGCTCTGCCCGTACTGCATGGTGGTCTGGGCCACGATGATCCCGCTGTTCTGGTACACCACCCTGCACAATCTGCGCACCGGCGTGATCCCGACCCCGCGCGCCCTGCGCCCGGTGGTGCGGGAGGCCGCCCGCTACCACTGGGTGGTGCCGGCGCTCTGGTACGCGGTGATCGTGCTGCTGATCCTCGACCGGTTCTGGTACTACTGGCGCACGCTGGTCTGAGCCTCCCGCCGGCTCCGGGCCCGTCGCGGCCCGGAGCCGGTGCCTCTGGAATCGATGCCCCCGGAGTCGGGGCTCAGACGCCGGCCGGCTCGAACGCGTAGGCCGCCACCTCGGCCAGCAGCGCCGCCCGGCGGTCCTCGTCCAGGAACGAGGCGCGGAAGGAGTTGGCGGCGAGCAGGCGCAGCGTCTCGGGCGCGAGCGCGAGGGCCCCGGCCACCGCACGGAAGTTGTCGTCGACGTAGCCGCCGAAGTACGCCGGGTCGTCGGAGTTGACGGTCACCAGCAGGCCGGCCGCGAGCATGGCGGGCAGCGGGTGGTCGGCCAGCGTGTCGACGCAGCGCAGGCGCACGTTGGAGAGCGGGCAGAGGGTGAGCGGGATCTGCTCGCGGACCAGGCGGTCGACCAGCGCCGGGTCCTCCAGGCAGCGCAGACCGTGGTCGATCCGCTCGACCCCGAGGATGTCCAGGGCCTCGGTGACGTACGAGGCCGGGCCCTCCTCCCCCGCGTGGGCGACCCGGTGCAGCCCGGCCTCGGCGGCGCGCCGGTAGACCTCGCGGAACTTGGCCGGCGGGTTGCCGACCTCCGCCGAGTCGAGTCCGATCCCGGTGATCCGGCCGAAGTGCGGCCGGGCGGCCTCGAAGGTCTCCAGCGCGGACTCGGCGGACTCGTCCCGCAGGAAGCACATGATCAGCCGGGTGCTGACGCCGTACCGCTCCTCGCTGCGGTCCAGGGCCCGCCCGAGGCCCTCCACCACCACGTCCAGCGGCACCCCGCGGGCGGTGTGCGCCTGCGGGTCGAAGAAGATCTCGGCGTGCCGCACCCCCTGCCCGGCGGCCCGGGCCAGGTACGCGTCGGCGAGGTCGGCGAAGTCCGCCTCGGTGCGCAGCACCGTCATCAGCGCGTAGTAGAGGTCCAGGAAGGACTGCAGGTCGCTGAAGGAGTAGGCCCGGCGGAGTTCCTCGGTGTCGGCGTACGGGAGCGTGACGCCGTTGCGCGCGGCGAGCGCGAAGGCGAGTTCCGGCTCCAGGGTGCCTTCGATGTGCAGGTGGAGTTCGGCCTTGGGCAGCGGCATGGGTGATCGTTCCGGATTCTGAGAGGGAAAGGAAGGGACGTCGGGATAGTCATCGTACGATCCGGTCACCCGATCACCACCTCGCCGGGCCCCCGTGGGCGGCGGCCGGGCCGCACGCCTCGCGAAAGCCCCCGGGGGCGACGACACTGCCGGTACGGGAGTCCCCTCGGCACGCCGGTGTACCGGCCGCGGTCGGGGGCACCCGGGTACGGGGGGATTCGCGCCGAGGAGGTAGTGGACCATGCGGCACCCGGACGACGCTCCGCACACCAGGCCCGCGGGGATCTCCCCGCACGCCCTGGGCAACGACACCCTGCTGCACGAGCTGGAGCAGCTGCACCGGACCAGGCACGAGACCTTCCTGTACGGGTCGGAGGAGGCCCTGAAGCGGCACACCCTGCGGACCGGGCAGCTGGAGGCGGAGTACCTGCACCGGTTCCCGAACCGGCTGGTCACGGCCGGCCGGACCAGGGCGGGCGCCCGCGCCCGGGAGGCCGCGGCGCGGGTGGAGTCGCTGCCGGAGTGAGGCCGCGGCGGCCGGCGTCCGGCGGGACACGCCGGGCGGCGGTGGTGCGCTCGGGGCGGGGTGTCGGCCAGGGTGGAGCAACGACTCCGGAGCAATCCCCCACGGACACCTGGGAGCCCACCGCATGGCCATCGCAAGCGTCAACCCCGCGACCGGCGAGACCCTGGAGACCTTCGAAGCGCTGGACGCCGCCGGCATCGAGCAGCGGCTGGCCCGCGCCGAGGCGGCGTTCCAGTCCTACCGCACCACCTCCTTCGCGTACCGCGCCGAGCTGCTGCGCCGCGCCGCCGACCTGCTGGACGCGGACCTGGAGTCCGTCGCCCGCACGATGACCGAGGAGATGGGCAAGCCGCTGGCGGCCGCCCGCGCCGAGGCCGCCAAGTGCGCGAAGGCGATGCGCTGGTACGCCGAGAACGCCGAGGGGCTGCTCGCCGACGAGCACCCCGCCCCGGCCGACGTCGCCGACTCCGGGGCCGCCCGGGCCTACGTCCGCTACCGCCCGATCGGGGCGGTGCTGGCCGTGATGCCGTGGAACTTCCCGTTCTGGCAGGTGATCCGGTTCGCCGCGCCGGCTCTGATGGCGGGCAACGTCGGCCTGCTGAAGCACGCGTCCAACGTCCCCCGGACGGCGGTGGCCCTGGAGGAGCTGTTCCGCCGGGCCGGGTTCCCGGAGGGCTGCTTCCAGACCCTGCTGATCGGCTCGGGCGCGGTGGAGGGCGTGATCCGCGACCGCCGGGTGGCGGCGGTGACACTGACCGGCAGCGAGCCCGCCGGGCGGGCGGTGGCGGCGACGGCCGCGGACGAGGTGAAGAAGGCCGTGCTGGAGCTGGGCGGCAGCGACCCGTTCGTGGTCCTGCCGAGCGCCGACCTGGACGCCGCCGTGGCCACCGCCGTCCGGGCCCGGGTGCAGAACAACGGGCAGTCCTGCATCGCCGCCAAGCGCTTCATCGTGCACACCGCCGTGTACCGGCCGTTCACCGAGGCGTTCACCGCGGCCATGCGGGCGCTGACCGTCGGCGATCCGATGGAGGAGGCGACCGAGGTCGGCCCGATGGCCAGCAGCCAGGGGCGGGACGACCTGGAGGAGCTGGTCGAGGACGCCCGGGCGCACGGGGCCGGCGTGGAGTGCGGCGGCCGCCGCCCGGCGGGCCGGGAGGCCGGCTGGTTCTACGAGCCGACGGTGCTGACCGGCATCACCCCGGCGATGCGGATCCACCTGGAGGAGACCTTCGGCCCGGTCGCCACCGTCTACGAGGCCGCCGACCTGGACGAGGCGGTGGCGCTGGCCAACGACACGCCCTTCGGGCTCAGCTCCAACGTCTGGACCACCGACCCGGCCGAGCAGGAGCGCTTCGTCCGGGACATCCAGGCCGGCGGGGTGTTCTTCAACGGCATGACGGCCTCGCACCCGGCCCTGCCGTTCGGCGGCGTCAAGCGCTCGGGCTTCGGGCGCGAGCTGAGCGGCCACGGGATCCGGGAGTTCTGCAACATCACCACCGTCTGGGTGGCCTGACGGCGGCCGGGGCGGGGCCGTCCGGGCCCCGCCCCGGCCCCGGGTCAGGCGGCCATCCGGTGCCTGCCCTGGCCGGGCGTCATCCACCGGGCGACCATGCCGCACAGCGCGATCAGCGTGACGCCCCACACGATGCTGAAGACGATCAGCCAGGGCAGCGAGGTCACCTGGGATCCGACGGCGCCGAGGCCGAGCGAGAGCGCGAGCATCAGCACCACGGCCGTCGGACCGAGGCTGAGCAGGCCGTGCCAGGCCCGGTGCGCCAGGCTCGGGTGCCGCGGCGCGTCGGGGCCGGTGTCGAGCGCCTTGTAGGTCAGTAGGTCCATCTGGGATCGCCTCCGGACGTCGGGGACTGCCGGTGATCAGCTCACCAAGGCCTCACGAGACCTTGCGGGGAGCTGCGGACTTCCTGCTGGTGGTCTTCTTCGCGGCCGCGGCCGGCTTCGCGGTGCCGGCCGCGGCCCTGGTGGTGGCCCTGGTGGCGGCCCGGTCCGCGGTGGCCCGGCCGGTGGCCGTCCCGGGAGCCGTCGCCTTCTTGGCCGCCGCCTTCCCGGCGGGCGCCTTCCCGGCGGGCGCGCGCTTGCGGGGTGCCGGGGCCTCCACCGGGGGCAGCTCCTCCACCGCCGGGCCGGCCTCCGGCTCGGCGCCCGGCCCGGCCCGGCGGCCGCGATGGGCGCCCTTGGCCTCCTTGAGACTGCTGCGCAGCGCCGCCATCAGATCGATGACGTTGTCCGGAGCCTCGCCGGGCTCCTCCTCGTGCGGCACCTCGACGCCCTGGATCCGGGCCTCGATGACCTGCTGCAGCGCCTGCTGGTAGTCGTCGTGGAGCTGGGAGAGGTCGAAGTCCTCGGAGAGCGTGTCCATCAGCGAGCGGGCCATCTTCAGCTCCTGCGGCCGCACGGTCACCTGCTCGTCGGGCGCGATCCCGGCCGCCGGGCGGACCTCGTCGGGCCAGATGCAGGTCTGCAGCACCAGCGTCCCGTCGTGCACCCGCAGCACGGCCGGCGACTCCCTGGTCCGCAGCGCGATCTTGGTGACCGCGATCCGGCCGGACTCGGTGAGCGCGTCGCGCAGCAGCGCGTACGGCTTGGCGGCGGCCTTGTCGGCGACACCGACGTAGTAGGCCTTGGAGAACATCAGCGGGTCGATCTCGGCCGCGTCCACGAACGCCAGCACGTCGATGACCTTCTTGCTGGGCAGCGGCAGCTCGGCGAGGTCCTCGTCGGTGAGGGTGACGGTCCGCCCGTCGGGTGACTCGTAGCCCTTGGCGATCTCCGCGTAGGGGACTTCCTTCCCCTCCTGCTCGCAGTACCGCTTCATCCGCACCCGGCCGCCGTCCTTCGCGTGCACCTGGTGCAGCGGGACGTCGTGCTCCTGGGTCGCGGAGTACAGGTGGACGGGGATGCTGACCAGCCCGAAGCTGATCGTCCCCTTCCAGGTGGTCTGCATGGGGTGTCGCCCCTTCCCGGACGGTCCCCCTCCCGGAGATTTCCACTGTGCCCGGATTCACCCCGATCGGCCACACGGTCCCGGTCCGGGCCGACGCGGCGGGCCGGACCGGGCCGGACCGGCGGACAATGGGCGGGAGCCGAGGAGGTGGCGCCATGCCGGGGACGCGCCCGCCCCCGCCGCCGGAGCGGACCACGTACGTCGTGTCGTACGCCGTGGCCGGGGAGCCCGGGGTCCGGCGGGCGGAGGTCACGGTGGTGCCCGGGTACTCGCAGGAGAGCGACATCCCGCGGATCCTCGCCGCCCGCCTCACCGGGCGGCCGGAGGGCGCGCGGATCGTCCTGCTGGAGCTGCGCCCGGCCTGAGGTTCCGGCCGGGCGCGGGGGCGGGCCGACGGGCCCGGGCTGGACCCGCCGAACGGAGGCACCGGGGCGTGTCAGCGGGTGATCGCCCCGGATCGCCCGGCACCGCTCCCTAGCATCGGGACTCCGTGGTCCCGCCCGACCAGGCGTGACGGAACGTCACCCCCGGCCCCAGGAGCGTTCATGCCCTCGTCCTCGGGCGGCCCCGCCCGCGTCCCCGGCCCGGCCCGCCCCCCGCAACCGCCCCGGCGCGGCGCCCTGCGGCGACTGGGCGAGTGGTGCGCGCGCCACTCGGTCCTGGTGATCGTGCTCTGGCTGGTCGCCCTGGCCGGCGTCCAGGTGATCGACCGGGCGGTCGGCGGGACGTTCTCGGACGACTTCTCGCTCTCGGACACCCAGGCGCAGGAGGGCCGCAACGTCCTCCAGGCGCACGAACCGGCGGCCGGCGGCACCAGCTCCCAGGTGGTGCTCCACGACAGCCAGTCACTGACCGGGTTCCAGAGCCAGATCGACCAGGTGGTCGGCTCGCTGAGCGCGCTGCCGCACGTGCAGTCCGCGCAGAGTCCGCTGCCGCCGGCCGGCCAGCCCTCCCCGCCCGGCGGACCGCTCGCCGCGGACGGCCTCACCGGCTACCTCACCGTCCGCTTCGACGTGAACCCCACGACCCTCGGCGACGACTACCTCGACGGCGTCGACACCGCCGTCGCCCCGTTGCGGGCGGCCGGGGTGGAGGTCGAGTACGGCGGGCCGCTGGGCGAACTGGCGCGCCCGGTGGCCGACGACCGGGTCAGCGAGCTGATCGGCTTCGGGGTCGCGATCGTCGTTCTGCTGATCGGCTTCGGCAGCGTGATCGCGGCCGGCCTGCCGCTGGTCACCGCCCTGATCGGGGCCGTCGTCGGCCTCGGGGTGCTCGGCCTGCTGGCCGCCGCCACCACCTTCGCCACGGTCGCCCCCACCCTGGCGACCATGATCGGCATCGGCGTCGGCATCGACTACGCGCTCTTCCTGCTCACCCGGCACCGACAGGGCCTGATGGACGGCAAGGACCCGGTGGCCTCCGCCGGGCACGCCGTGGCGACCAGCGGCCGGGCGGTGCTGGTCTCCGGCTGCACCGTGGTGATCGCGCTGGCCGGTCTGGTCGTCTCCCGGGTCAACTTCATCGCCAAGCTCGGCGCCGCCGCGGGGGTGACGGTGATCTCCGCCGTCCTCGCCGCCCTCACCCTGCTCCCGGCCCTGATGGGCCTGATCGGCCGCCGGATGGACCGCTGGACGGTGCATTCGCCGGTCGCCGAGACCGGCGTCGCGCCCGGCGAGGAGATCACCGGGACGTGGCACCGCTACGCCCAGCGGGTGGAGCGCCGCCCGTGGTGGTTCCTGGCCGCCGGGGTGGTCGTCGTCGGCGTCCTCGCCATCCCGCTCTTCTCCATCCAGCTCGGCCACATCGACGACGGGGCCGACCCGACCACCTTCACCGACCGGCGCGCCTTCGACCTGATGTCCGACGCCTTCGGCCCCGGCTCCAACGGCCCGATCACCGTGGTCGTCGACCAGAGCGCCGTCGCGGCCGACGCCCGGCCGGCGCTGCTGAGCTCCGTCCAGCAGGCGCTGGCCGGCACGCCCGACACCTCCGGCGTCACCCCGCTCCAGACCAGCTCCGACGGCGACGTGCTGTTCGACACCGTCACCCCCGCCCAGCGGCCGCAGGACGAGCAGACCACCCAGTTGGTCGGGCACCTCTCCGGCACCGTCCTGCCGCAGGCCGTGGCGGGGAGCGGCGCCAAGACCTATGTGACCGGCACGACGGCCGCCCAGGTGGAGTTCGCCGACATCGTGGCCGCCCGGCTGCTGCCGATCATCGCGGTGGTGGTCGGCCTGGCCTTCCTGATCATCCTGGCCGTCTTCCGGGGCCTGCTGATCGCGGTGAAGGCGGCCGTGCTCAACCTGATCTCCATCGCCGCCTCCTACGGCGTCCTGGTGGCGGTCTTCCAGTGGGGCTGGGGCGGGCCCGCACTGGGGGTCGCCGGAACGGTCCCGATCGAGAGCTACGTCCCGATGATGATGTTCGCCATCGTCTTCGGCCTCAGCATGGACTACGAGATCTTCCTGCTCTCCCGGGTGCACGAGGCCTGGCTGAGCACCGGGGACAGCCGGGGCAGCGTGGCCCACGCCCTGGAGATCACCGCCCGGGTGATCACCTGCGCGGCGCTGATCATGGTCAGCGTGTTCGCCGCCTTCATCGTGAGCGACAACATCGTGATCAAGATGATGGGCCTCGGGCTGGCCGTCAGCGTGCTGATCGACGCCACCGTGGTCCGGCTGCTCCTGGTCCCGGCCGTGATGACCCTGCTGGGCCCCGCCGCCTGGTGGACGCCCCGCTTCCTGGACCGGGTGCTCCCGCACCTCGACACCGAGGGCGAGGGCGAGCGGGCCTGAGGGTAGCGGGGCGGCGCTGGCCGGGCGGGCCGGGCTGCCGGGCTCAGGCCTGGAGCGAGGCCAGCGTGACGATGGTGATGTCGGACGGCGCGCCGACCCGGACCGGCGGGCCCCATGCCCCGGCCCCGCGGGTCACGTACAGCTGGGTGTCGCCGTACCGTTCCAGGCCGGCGACGGTGGGGTTGGCCAGTTCGGCCAGGTAGTTGCCCGGCCAGAGCTGGCCGCCGTGGGTGTGGCCGGAGAGCTGGAGGTCGACGCCGTGCCGGACGGCGTCGTGGATGGTGACCGGCTGGTGCGAGAGCAGCACCGAGGTGCGCGCCCGGTCGCGGTCGCCGAGCGCCTTGTCGAAGTCCGGGCCGTCGCCCTCGGTGCGCCCGGCGATGTCGTTGACCCCGGCCAGGTCGAACCCGGCGAGCTCCACCCGGGCGTTCTGCAGCGGGTGGACGCCCAGCTCGCGGACGAAGTCCACCCACGGGGCCGCGCCGGAGAAGTACTCGTGGTTGCCGGTGACGAAGTACGCGCCGTCCCGCGCCCGCAGCTGCGCCAGCGGCTCCGCCGCACGCCCGAGTTCGGCGACCGAGCCGTCCACCAGGTCACCGACGATCGCGATCAGGTCGGGCTGCGCGCCGTTGATCGTGTCGACGATCCGCCGGGTGTGCTCACGCCCGAGGATCGGGCCCAGGTGGATGTCGCTGACCACGGCGATCCGGTAGCCGTGCGCCCGCGCGGGCAGCTTCGCCAGCGGCACGGTGACCTGCTTCAGGCGCGGCCCGCGCAGCACCCCGTAGGTGCCGGTGCCGACCACGGCGGCCGCCGCGCCGGAGGCGCCGATCGCGAGCGTCCGGGCGACGAAGAGCCGGCGCCCGGGCGAGGGCGCGGTGGTCGGCACCGGCTCGGCGGCCGCCGGCTCGGCTCCGTCGCCGTCCGCCGCCGCGGGGGCGGCCACCGGCTCCGGCGGGGTCACCGCCCGCGGCCGCGGCAGCCGCAGCAGCAGCGGGCGGAGGGCCTCGCCGACCGCCACCGCCATCAGCAGGTAGAGCAGCACCGCCAGCCAGAGGTAGCCCGGCCAGGCCAGCCAGCGCTCGACGGACATCGGCAACCCCCGCCCGCCGACCAGCGCGCCCAGCGAGAGCAGCGGCAGCACGACGGCCAGCACGGTGCCCGCCCGGCGCCACCGACTGCCGGGAGCGGAGACGTCGCGCACCAGGCGCCGCCAGAGGTACCAGTGCGCGAGGGCCAGCACGGCCAGGACGGCGAGGACGCCGATCACCACGAGGACGATCATCACGCCGCCAGTATGAACGCCCGCCCGGCCGGCGCCGACGACGGCCCCCGAGGCCGCCGGACCGGCTGGCGCTGTGTCAGATTTGAGCTTTCCACCACCCCGGTCCACCCGCTCTGACCTGGCGCTTTGTGTCCGCTGAGCGAACATTTCCGAAGGCCTTGTTCCGATACTCGTAGGTAGAAGTTAAGTTGCACCGCAATGCGCGGGTCCGTCCCCCACCCTCCGGCGTTCGAGCCGAGGGGCAGCCGCGCGGGAAAGGCACAGGCACCCTCGATGAGTGCGGAAACCACCACCTCGGCCGGCTCGCCGCCGGCCGATGCCGCTCCGCAGCAGCAGAAGCAGCTCCAGCACGGTCAGGGCGCCGACGGGCACCTGAAGGCCGGGCTCAAGAACCGCCACCTGTCGATGATCGCGATCGGCGGCGTGATCGGCGCCGGCCTGTTCGTGGGCTCCGGCGCGGGCATCGCGGCCACCGGCCCCGGCATCCTGCTCTCCTACGCCCTCGCCGGCGTGCTGGTCGTCCTGGTCATGCGGATGCTCGGTGAGATGGCGGCGGCCGACCCGCAGAGCGGATCGTTCTCGGCCTACGCCGACCGGGCGCTCGGCCGCTGGGCCGGCTTCTCGATCGGCTGGCTGTACTGGTTCTTCTGGGTCGTGGTGCTGGCCGTCGAGGCCACCGCCGGGGCGAAGATCCTCAACAACTGGATGCCCGGCGTGCCGCAGTGGGCGTTCGCACTGATCGTGATGGCGGTGCTGACCGCCACCAACCTCTTCTCGGTGGCCTCCTACGGCGAGTTCGAGTTCTGGTTCGCCGGCATCAAGGTGGTGGCGATCGCCGCCTTCCTGGTGATCGGCACGCTCGCCGCGTTCGGGCTGCTGCCCGGCACCCACGCGGTCGGCACGGAGAACCTGACCGGCCACGGCGGCTTCCTCCCGCACGGTGTGGGCGCGGTCTTCACCGGCATGCTCACCGTGGTCTTCGCCTTCATGGGCAGCGAGATCGTCACCCTGGCCGCCGGCGAGTCGGAGGACCCGGAGAAGGCGGTCAGCAAGGCCACCAACAGTGTGATCTGGCGCATCGGCATCTTCTACCTGGGTTCGATCCTGCTGGTCGTGACCCTGCTCCCGTGGGACTCGGCGGCCGTCAAGGGCAGCCCCTACGTCGCCGTGCTGGAGCACGTCGGCATCCCGGGCGCCGGCCAGGTGATGGACGTGATCGTGCTGACCGCCGTGCTCTCCTGCCTCAACTCGGGGATGTACACCGCCTCCCGGATGGCCTTCTCGCTGGGCCAGCGCGGCGACGCCCCCAAGGCCTTCGCCTCGGTGACCAGCCGCGGCGTGCCGCGGATCGCGATCCTCGTCTCGGTGGTCTTCGGCTTCGTGGCGGTGTTCTTCAACTACACCTCCCCCGACACCGTCTTCTCCTTCCTGCTCAACTCCTCCGGCGCGGTGGCGCTCTTCGTCTGGCTCGTGATCTGCTTCTCCCAGTTGAGGATGCGCAAGATCATCGAGCGCGAGACGCCCGAGCGCCTGACCGTCCGGATGTGGCTGTACCCCTACCTCACCTGGACCGCGATCGGCATGATCGGCTTCGTGATGGCGTACATGTTCACCGACGCCGACGGGCGGAAGCAGATGTACCTGTCGCTGGTCGCCGCAGCCATCGTGCTGACGGCATCGGCCGTGGTGGGCCGCAGGCGACGGGCTGCGGCAGTGACGCCGGCTGCCTGAGCCGTCGCGCCGCCCGCACGCCGGGCCCGGGAGCCGTTGCGGAGGCTCCCGGGCCCGGTGGCGTTTCCCGGCCCGGCGCCCGGGGGCCGGGCCCGTCTCCGGCGCGTGGTGCGATGTCCGGCCCGGTGCCCGGCGGGCCCGCCCCCGGTACCGGATCAGGACGGGACGGAGATGACCCGCCGACGCCCAGCCCCTACCCTTCCCCCTATGCGAGATCTTGCAGCGGGGTTGGGGTACCTGGCCAAGGGCCAGAAGTGGGTGGGCCGGCACGGCCGCTGGTGGGGTTTCGGGATGCTGCCCGCGCTGATCACCCTGGTCGGGTACGTGGTGGCGCTGGTGTTCCTCGGCGGCTGGTCGGAGGAGCTCGCCGAGTGGGCCACCCCGTTCGCCGACGGCTGGGGCTCGCCCTGGCAGGGCCTGCTGCGCACCGCCCTCGCCGCGATCGTCTTCGGCGGCGGGCTGCTGATCTCCGTCATCACCTTCACCGCCGTCACGCTGCTGGTCGGCCAGCCGTTCTACGAGTCGCTCTGCGAGAAGGTCGACGAGACCGAGGGCGGCGCGCCCACCCCGCCGGACGTGCCGCTCTGGCGCGAGCTGGCCGTCTCGGCGCGGGACAGCCTCTACGTGCTGGTCCGGGTGGCCGGGTTCGGCGTCCTGCTGTTCGCCTGCGGGTTCATCCCGGTGGTCGGGCAGACGCTGGTGCCGGTGGCCGGGTTCCTGGTGTCCGGCTTCTTCCTCACCGTCGAGCTGACGGCGGTGGCCCTGCAGCGGCGCGGCGTGCCGCAGCGCGAGCGGATCCGGCTGCTGCGCTCCCGGCTCGGGCTGGCCTTCGGCTTCGGCGTGCCGCTGATCCTGGGCTTCCTCGTCCCGTTGGTGACCGTCCTCGCGATGCCCGGCGCGGTGGCCGGTGCCACCCTGCTGGCGCGCGACCTGGTGCCGGTGGAGGACGCCGAGGACGAGCCGAACGAGCAGGACCGGCAGGACCAGCAGGAGCAGCAGGACCAGGCGGACGACGCGGGCGGGGCACCCGGGGTGCCCGGGTACGGGCCCGGGTACGGCGAGCAGCGGCCGGTGCCGGGGAACCCGTACGCGACGGGCCCGGAGCCGGTCCGGCCGTACGGGGGGCCGGACCCGTACTCCTCCCACTGAGGGCCGGGGGCGCGGAGCGGTGACCGTCCGGTCACCGCGCGTCGCACCGGGGCCGCCTCGCTGTGAAGCCGCCCACACGGCTCCGGGCTGCTACTGCCCTCGATAGTTGTCGCCGGGCCGTGGTCCGCCCACGCAGCCGCGGAGCGGCGCCGCCCGGCCGTGCCGGCCCAGTGGCCGGCCCCGGAGCGGACGGCGAAGAACGCAGGCCACCGCGCCGATTCACCCCCTGCTCCGTCGGACCGGCGGTCGACCGGCCGTCGGTCGACGGGATCGGACCCGCGGCGCGCTCGGGGCCGACCACACGCGGCAGCGCGGTCACCGGACACCGCCGAGCAGCTCGTCGAGGAGCGGGGCGAGGTACC
>NZ_JBEXYC010000004.1:0-304043 GCF_040630835.1 Kitasatospora sp. NPDC005751 | reverse complement strand
GGCTCCCAGTAGACGACTGGGTTGATAGGCCGGATATGGAAGCCTCGTAAGGGGTGGAGTTGACCGGTACTAATAGGCCGAGGGCTTGTCCTCAGTTGCTCGCGTCCACTGTGTTGTTCTGAAACAACGACCCCCATGACATGGCCTGTCGTGGGTGCGGTTGACAGTTTCATAGTGTTTCGGTGGTCATAGCGTGAGGGAAACGCCCGGTTACATTCCGAACCCGGAAGCTAAGCCTCACAGCGCCGATGGTACTGCAGGGGGGACCCTGTGGGAGAGTAGGACGCCGCCGAACAATCATTCCAAAGAACCCCCCGGTCCGTAAGGATCGGGGGGTTCTTTGCGTTTCCCTTGACGTATCGTCAGAGCATGGACGATCAGGACGCGCAGCAGGAACGGGTCTACGAGGGTACGCCGGCGACCGGCGAGGGGGCGGTCGTCGCTCGCGAGGTGCTCCGGCCGGAGGCGCGCGACGGTGCGCTGCGCGTGCTGACGGAGGCCCAGGCGGTGGACGGCCGCGCCGCGGTCTCCGAGCAGGGGCGTCTGCGGCTCCGCTCCTCGGACACGGCCCGCCCGGGAGTCGTCCACTTCGTCCAGCGGGCAGCAGATCCGGCACAGCCGGCGGGCGACGTCGTCGGCTACGCGCAGCTGGAACTCCCCCAGGGCGACCCGGCCGGGGCCAACCCGTCGGCCGAGCTCGTGGTGGCGCCGGCCGCCAGGGGCCGCGGCTTCGGCCGCCCGCTGCTGGACGCGGTACTGACCGAGGCACATCGGGCCGGCCGCGAACACGTCGACGTCTGGGTGCACGGCGGGCACCCGGCGGCCCGCCACCTGGCCGGGAAGTACGGCGCCGAGCTGGTCCGCGAGCTGCGGCAGATGCGCCGCACCGGTCCGCAGACCGAGGCGGTCGCCCTCCCGGACGGCATCGAGCTGCGGACCTTCCGCCCCGGCGAGGACGACGCCGAGTGGCTGCGTCTGAACGCGCTGGCCTTCGCGCACCACCCGGAGCAGGGCTCCTGGACCGAGCAGGACCTCGCGGACCGGCTCGCCGAGCCGTGGTTCGATCCGGCGGGCTTCTTCCTCGCGACCCGCGGCGGCCGGGCGGTCGGCTTCCACTGGACCAAGGTGCACCCGGCGGCCGCCACCGAGCCGGCCCTCGGCGAGGTGTACGTGGTCGGCGTGGACCCGGCGGAGCAGGGCAGCGGCCTCGGCCGGGCGCTGACCGCGGCCGGCCTGCGTCACCTGACCGGCGGCGGACCGGGCGAGCGAGGGCTGGAGACGGTCCTGCTCTACGTGGATGCGGACAACCCGGCCGCCGTGCGCGTCTACGAACGACTGGGGTTCACCGTCCACGAGGTCGACCTGATGTACCGCGTCCAGTACCGCGGGCCCGCAGCGGCCGAATGAGACCGGCCGAGCGACCCCGCGCGCCGGTGTCGTACCGCGACCGGGCCGCCACCCGATCGCAGTAGGGTTGATCGCGCGCGGGTACCCGTCGGCAGGCACGGAACCACGGTCCGGCGCGGCGCCGGGACGGCATAGCGGACAGTCGGGGCCGAAGCAACGGGTGGGCCGCCAAGCCCCGGCTCCGACCGATTCAGCTTTCCTCCTGGCCATGCGGTGTTTACCGTGGATTCAATTGCTGCCGCGAAGATCACAGGATGAAGTCCGTAGTGTCTCGCTCGTGCAGCGTCGGCGACGCCTGCCGGCCGGTCCCGTGTTGACCGCGCCGGGCGGGTGGGCGTTGGCGCTGGGCGAGGACGACGGCCCGCAGAGCCTTTCCCGTCCGGACGCCGTCCTGCTGGAGGAGCTGGAGCCCATGAGCATCCCCCGCCCTGTCTCTGCCCCGCTGTCCCCTCCGGCCCGGATGTCCAGTGCGCTGGGGATACCGCCGGAGCTTCCGGCCGCGGACGACGAGTTGTTCGACGAACTGCCCCAGGGCCGTTTCCTGGACCGCGAGCGCAGCTGGCTCGCGTTCAACGAGCGGGTGCTGGAACTGGCGGAGGATCCGCAGATCCCGCTGCTGGAGCGGGCCAAGTTCCTCGCGATCTTCGCGAGCAACCTGGACGAGTTCTTCATGGTCCGGGTGGCCGGCCTGAAGCGCCGGATCGCCACCGGAGTGGCCCAGCGAAGTGCCTCCGGCCTCCAGCCGCGCGAGGTGCTGGACCTCATCTGGACCCGTTCGCGCGAGCTGATGGCGCGGCACGCCGCCGCCTGCCAGCAGGAGGTCCTGCCGGACCTCGCGAGCGAGGGCATCGAGCTGGTCCGCTGGCCCGAGCTGGCCGAGAAGGAGCAGGCCCGCCTGCACACCCTGTTCCGGCAGAAGATCTTCCCGGTGCTCACCCCGCTGGCGGTGGACCCGGCCCACCCGTTCCCCTACATATCGGGACTCTCCCTCAACCTCGCCGTGGTGGTGCGCAACCCGGTCTCCGGGCACAAGCACTTCGCCCGGGTGAAGGTGCCGCAGTCCCTGGCCCGCTTCCTGGAGGCCTCCCCCCAGCGCTACGTGCCGCTGGAGGACGTCATGGGCGCCCATCTGGAGGAGCTCTTCCCGGGGATGGAGGTGCTCGCGCACCACGCCTTCCGGGTCACCAGGAACGAGGACCTGGAGGTCGAGGAGGACGACACCGAGAACATCCTCAAGGCCCTGGAGAAGGAGCTCATGCGGCGGCGCTTCGGCCCGCCGGTGCGGCTGGAGGTCGAGGAGTCGATCGACCCCTACATCCTGGACCTGCTGGTGCGGGAGCTGAACATCACCGAGGCGGAGGTCTTCCCGCTGCCCGGTCCGCTCGACCTCACCGGTCTGTTCGGCATCGCCGACCTGGACCGCCCCGAGCTGAAGTACCCGAAGTTCGTCGCGGGTACGGCGCGCGGTCTGACCGACGTCGAGTCGGCCTCGCAGCCGGACATCTTCGCCGCGATGCGCGAGCGGGAGGTCCTGCTGCACCACCCGTACGACAGCTTCTCGACCTCGGTGCAGGCCTTCCTGGAGCAGGCCGCGGGCGACCCGGACGTGCTGGCGATCAAGCAGACGCTGTACCGGACCTCCGGTGACTCGCCGATCGTGGACGCGCTGATCGACGCCGCCGAGTCCGGCAAGCAGGTGCTGGTGCTGGTCGAGATCAAGGCGCGCTTCGACGAGCAGGCCAACATCAAGTGGGCCCGCAAGCTGGAGGAGTCCGGCTGCCACGTGGTCTACGGCCTGGTCGGGCTGAAGACGCACTGCAAGCTGTCCCTGGTGGTCCGCCAGGAGGGCGACACCCTGCGCCGCTACTCGCACGTCGGCACCGGCAACTACCACCCGAAGACGGCCCGGCTGTACGAGGACATCGGGCTGCTGACCTCGGACCCGCAGGTCGGCGCGGACCTTTCGGACCTCTTCAACCGGCTCTCCGGCTACTCGCGCCGCGAGTCCTACCGGCGGCTGCTGACCGCGCCGCGCGGCCTGCGGGACGGTCTGATCTCCCGGATCCACAACGAGATCGCCCATCACCGGGCCGGCCGTCCGGCGTTCGTGAAGATCAAGGTCAACTCGATCGTCGACGAGGCCGTGATCGACGCGCTCTACCGGGCCTCCCAGGCCGGGGTACCGGTGGACGTCTGGGTGCGCGGGATCTGCGCGATCCGCCCGGGTGTGCCGGGGCTGAGCGAGAACATCCGGGTGCGCAGCGTCCTCGGGCGGTTCCTGGAGCACTCGCGGATCTTCGTCTTCGGCAACAACGGGGACCCGGAGGTGTGGATCGGCAGCGCCGACATGATGCACCGCAACCTGGACCGCCGGATCGAGGCGCTGATGCGGATCACCGACCCGGCGCACCGGGCCGAGCTGTCCGGGCTGATCGACCTGGGAGTGTCGGACGAGACCGAGTCCTGGCACCTCGGGCCGGACGGCGCCTGGACCCGTCACGCCCAGGACGCCGAGGGTAAGCCGCTGCGACACGTCCAGGACCTGCTCATCGACTCGCGTCAGCGCCGCCGCGCCGCCACCGCCCGCTGACCGCGAGCCGCCGCCACGACCCATGGAGCGACCCACCGGGGCGAGCCGCCGACACGGGCCGCCCAGCGTCGGGATCGCTGCGGCGGTCGGCCACCAGCCCCGGGGGACGGCTCCGGGGGAACGGGGATCTACCTAGTCATGACCGATGCGCCGATGACGGCCCAGACGGCCTCCACCGCGACCGCCGGGGACATCCTCTCCAGCCATCTCACGGCCCAGGCCGGGGCGTTCCTGCGGGCGCTGCCGATGGCCGTGGGCGAGGTCGGCGCCAGACCGGGGGCGGCCGTCGTCCCGTCCACCGGTACGGCCGGACTGCTGCGGGCGGTACGGCGGATCGGCGGGCTGCTGCACACCTTCGGCGGGTCCTTCGACCAGGCCTGGGCGCAGGAGTCGCGCACCGAGCTGCGCTGGCTGCTGAACCTGCTGGCGCTGGAGCCGGGGTACGTCCGCCGGTCGGCCCGGCTGCTGGGCGCGCTGGACGCGCTGACCGGCAGCGAGGCGGACGGTCCCGGCATGCTGGCCGGCCACGCCGGGGCGCCGAAGGCGCGGGCGCTGCTCGACCGCCAGCTGACGCTGGCCCGGACCAGGGCGCACTCGACCGTGCTGCAGGAGCTCCGTTCGGCGCGGCTGCACGCGCTGGCGGACCGGATGACGCTGCTGGTCGCCGAGGCGCCGCTGCTGGAGACGGCGGACGGCCGGGCCGGCGCGGTGCTGCTGCCGCAGGCGGCGACGGCGTTCGGCGCGCTGACGGCGAGCGCCCAGCAGCTGCCGCTGCGGCGGGCGGCCACCCCGTACGGCGGGGACGGTCTGCGCCGGCTCGGCGCGGTGCCGGCGGCCCGGGGCGCGATGGACGCCGACGCGGCGCTGGCGGCGGACGACGCGCCGTGGCACCGGGTGCGGATCCTGGTGAAGCGGGCCCGCTACGCGCTGGAGGTGTGCGGCCTTCCGGCCGCCGAGCTGGACGCGCTGGACGAGGTGCTGCGCCGGCACCAGGAGGCGGCCGACGCGGCGGTCACCGCGGCCACGGCGGCGCGGACGCCGAGGATCACACCCGCGACCGCCTACGTGCTCGGCGTGGTGCATGCTGATCAACGACTGGAGGTGGAGGCGGCGCGGTACGCCTTCGGCCGCCGGTGGCCCGAACTCCCGCCGGGCCTGGACGGCTGGCTGGAGATCCCCCCTGCCGAGGGCTGGGGGTACACCCCCGCACCCCGGACGGCATGACGTGCACGACCGCCTGAGCACCGAGCGGGCCCACGGCTCGACCATCAGCAGCCCGCGGCCCGGGCGGGGGCCGGTGGTGCTGGCCGCCGGAGCGGTGCTCTGGCTGCCGGGGCGCCCGAAGAAGAGCGGCCGGCTCGGGCGGCCGCGGATCGCGCTGATCCACCGCCCCAAGTACGACGACTGGAGCCTGCCGAAGGGCAAGCTCGACCCGGGGGAGGGTGTGGTCGAGGCGGCGCTGCGCGAGGTGCGCGAGGAGACCGGGTTCTCCTGCGTG
This sequence comes from Kitasatospora sp. NPDC005751, assembly GCF_040630835.1. Taxonomy (NCBI): domain Bacteria; kingdom Bacillati; phylum Actinomycetota; class Actinomycetes; order Kitasatosporales; family Streptomycetaceae; genus Kitasatospora; species Kitasatospora sp. NPDC005751. The sequence continues at coordinate 298,548 of NZ_JBEXYC010000004.1, read as the reverse complement.
CTGGGGGACGAGCTGCCGACGCAGCACTACCTGGCGCAGGGGCGGCCGAAGGAGGTCCGGTACTGGGCGGCGGTGCCGGCGGCCGGGGAGTTCCGGCCGAACCGGGAGGTGGACCGGCTGGAGTGGCTGCCGGCGGGGAAGGCCAGGGCCAGGCTGACGCACGAGCGCGACCGGGTGCTGGTGGACGCGCTGCTCGGGATGCTCGGCGCGCGGCCGGTCCGGTCCTCGTAGCCGGGCCCGCCCTCCTGGCCGGACCGGTGACGGAACGCCGGCAGTGATCTTCCCGCGCCCTGCTCGTGACGCAACCGTTACTACCTGACGTAGTTTCCTGTCATCCGTCCGAGGTTCACTCCCCGTTCACTTCCGACCGGCTGACGTGTCACTTACCCGGCTTAACTTCGGGGTTACCGGAGGGCCGCACGGGCCCCGGACCACAGCAAAACCCGCGCCCCGCCGTCCTCGTACGGTCCGCGTGCCGGGCAATGCCACAGAAAGGGACACCCCTGTGAAGCTCCAGCGGAACGGCCGCTCCAAGGCCCTCGCCATCGGTGCCATGGCGCTCGTCAGCTCGCTGTCGCTCGCCGCCTGCGGTTCGGACGAGAACAACACCAACGCGTCCGGCGGCAGCGGCTCCGCCTCGGCTCCCGCGATCGCCTGTGGCAGCAAGCCCGCCGCCCTGATCTCCGCGGGTTCCACCGCGCAGGGCAACGCGATCGACGTCTGGAAGAACAACTTCGGCGCCGCGTGCTCCGGCTCCAGCATCAACTACGGCGGCGGCGGCTCGGGCGCGGGTGTCCAGCAGTTCAACCAGGGCAAGATCCAGTTCGCCGGTTCCGACTCGCCCCTGAAGCCGGCCGAGGTCGAGGACAGCAAGAAGGTCTGCACCGGTGGCCAGGGCATCAACCTGCCGCTCGTCGCGGGTCTGATCTCGATCGTCTACAACGTGGACGGCGTCGACAACCTGGTCCTGGACGGCGCGACCACCGCCAAGATCTTCGACTCGCAGATCACCAAGTGGAACGACCCGGCGATCGCCGCGCTGAACCCGGGCGCCAAGCTGCCGGACGCCGACATCCAGGCTGTCCACCGCACGGACGACTCGGGCACCAACGAGAACCTGACCAAGTACTTCGCCAAGGTCTCCAACGGCGCCTGGAGCTACCCGGCCGCCAAGGCCTGGGCCGGCAAGGGCGGCCAGGGCGCGAACGGCTCCGCCGGTGTCGCGGCCCAGGTGAAGCAGGTCAAGAACTCGATCAGCTACGCCGAGCTGTCCTACGCGCAGAGCAACAACCTGAAGAGCGCCGCGATCGCCACCGGCGCCTCCAAGCCGGTCGAGGCCACCGCCGCCAACGCCGCCACCACCTTCGCCAAGGCGAAGATCGCGGGCACCGGCAGCGACCTGGCGCTGACCCTCGACTACGGCACCAAGGAGGAGGGTTCCTACCCGATCGTCCTGGTCACCTACGAGATCGTCTGCGACAAGGGCAACAAGGCCGAGACCCTCGACGCGCTGAAGGCGTTCCTGACCTACGCCGCCAGCGACGCCGGTCAGAAGGCGGTCGGCGACACCGGCTACGTCGCGCTCCCGAAGGAGCTGACGGACAAGGTCAACGCGGTCATCCCGACCCTGGCCTGATCCAGCCCGACCTCCGGCGGAGCGGCCCCGTGGACGAGGGGGCCGGGGCCGCTCCGCCGGACAGCACGACTTCGCCATGAGCACGTCCGGGGCACCGCCGCCAGGGTGCCGCCCCCTCGGGGCAGCACCACCAGACCGGAGTAGACCACATGACTTCATCCTCCCCTGCCGCCCCGCGAGGCAGGGAACGCCGCAAGCGTGACAGCCGGCTCGGCGACAAGATCTTCATGAACGCCGCCCGTGGGTCGGGCATCCTGCTGCTGGTCATCATGGCCGCCATCGCAGGCTTCCTGACCTGGCGCGCGGGCATCGCGCTGAGCAAGAACGAGGGCAACTTCCTCACCACCTTCGAGTGGACGCCGGACGCCGCGAAGCCCGTCTTCGGCATCGCCGTCCTGGCGTTCGGCACCATCATCAGCGCGGCGCTCGCGATGGCGATCGCCGTCCCGGTGGCCATCGGGATCGCGCTGTTCATCTCGCACTACGCGCCGCGCCGGATCGCCCAGCCGTTCGCCTACCTGGTGGACCTGCTGGCCGCCGTGCCCAGCATCATCTACGGCCTCTGGGGCGCGCTCTTCCTGGTGCCGCACCTCTACGGGCTGACCAGCTGGCTGGACGAGTACCTCGGCTGGACGTACGTCTTCGACCAGTCCCGGGTCGGCACCGTGCCGCGCACGCTGTTCACCGTGGGCATCCTGCTGGCCATCATGATCCTGCCGATCATCACCGCGGTGACCCGGGAGGTCTTCCGGCAGGTGCCTCGGATGCACGAGGAGGCGGCGCTCGCGCTCGGCGCGACCCGCTGGGAGATGATCCGCACCGCGGTGCTGCCGTTCGGCCGCCCCGGCATCATCTCGGCCTCGATGCTCGGCCTCGGCCGTGCGCTCGGCGAGACCATCGCGGTCGCGGTGGTGCTCTCCTCCAACAACGTCCTCTCGCTCCACCTGCTCGACCCGGGCGGTGGCACCTTCGCGCAGAACATCGCGCTGAAGTTCGCCGAGGCCCAGCCCTTCGGCCGGGACGCGCTGATGGCCTCCGGCCTCGTCCTGTTCGTGATCACCCTCGTGGTGAACGGTGCCGCGCGGCTGATCGTCGCCCGCCGCAAGGAGTACTCGGGGGCCAACGCATGAGCGCCGCGACCACGTCCGTTCCGGCGGACACCCGCCCGGTCGGCCGCCCGCTGACCTCCAACCGCCTGCCCAGGTGGACCCCGGCCGCCGTCGCCGCCGGCTCGATCGCGCTCGGCTGCGGGATCGGCGCGGTCGGCGGGCTGGAGAGCCACCTGCAGTGGGGCCTCATCTCGGCGCTGCTGTTCCTGGGGATCAGCTACGGGCTCGCCGCCCGGGTCGAGGGCCGCCGCCAGGCCAAGGACCGCTTCGCCACCTCGGTGGTCTGGGTCGCCTTCATCCTGGCCGTGGTGCCGCTGGCCGCGCTCACCATCTACACCGTCCAGCAGGGCGCGGAGGTGGTGAACGGCAACTTCCTGACGCACTCGATGAAGGGCGTCCGCTACTCGGGCCCCGGCGGCGGCATCTACCACGCGCTGATCGGCACCATCGAGCAGGTCCTGCTGGCCACCGCGATGGCCGCCCCGATCGGTCTGCTGACCGCCGTCTACCTGGTCGAGTACGGCCGGGGCCGGCTCGCCAAGGCGGTCACCTTCTTCGTCGACGTCATGACGGGTGTCCCGTCGATCGTCGCCGGTCTGTTCATCCTGTCCCTGTGGAACATCGCCCTCGGCTTCTCCTACTCGGGCTTCTCGGGCTCCCTGGCGCTGGCGATCCTGATGATGCCGGTCGTGGTCCGTTCCACCGAGGAGATGCTGAAGCTCGTCCCGAACGAGCTGCGCGAGGCGTCGTACGCCCTCGGCGTGCCGAAGTGGAAGACCATCCTGCGGATCGTCCTCCCCACCGCGATCGGCGGCATCACCACCGGTCTGATGCTCGCGGTCGCCCGCATCACGGGCGAGACCGCCCCGGTGATGATGCTGGTCTTCGGCGCGGACTTCATCAACAGTGACCCGTTCAACGGGCCGCAGCAGTCGCTGCCGATGTACATCTGGCAGCAGTACGCGGTGGTGAACAACGACTACGGCTACGCCCGTGCCTGGGGCGCGGCGCTGGTGCTGATCGCCTTCGTGATGGGGCTCAACCTCATCGCCCGGGGCATCGCACGCTGGCGTTCGCCCAAGGGCGGACGCTGAGCGCCCGACTGACGTACGACCCAGAATTCATTAGCGGCCCCCGGCCGCGGGCGAGAGAAGTAACGATCATGGCCAAGCGCATCGACGTCAGCGGACTGTCCGCCTTCTACGGCACCACCAAGGCCATCGAGGACATCTCGATGAGCATCGAGCCCCGCTCGGTGACGGCCTTCATCGGCCCCTCGGGCTGCGGCAAGTCCACCTTCCTGCGGACCCTCAACCGGATGCACGAGGTGATCCCCGGCGCCCGTGTCGAGGGCAAGGTGCTCCTGGACGACGAGAACCTCTACGGCTCGCACGTCGACCCGGTCGCCGTTCGCCGGGCGGTCGGCATGGTCTTCCAGCGGCCGAACCCGTTCCCGACGATGTCGATCTACGACAACGTGATCGCCGGGCTGAAGCTCGCGGGCGTCCGCAAGAAGTCCGTCCTGGACGGCGTGGTGGAGAAGTCCCTCAAGGGCGCCAACCTGTGGAACGAGGTCAAGGACCGGCTGAACAAGCCGGGTGCCGGCCTCTCCGGCGGTCAGCAGCAGCGCCTCTGCATCGCCCGCGCCATCGCGGTCGAGCCGCAGGTCCTGCTGATGGACGAGCCCTGCTCGGCGCTCGACCCGATCTCCACCCTCGCCATCGAGGACCTGATCGGCGAGCTGAAGTCCCAGTTCACGATCGTGATCGTGACGCACAACATGCAGCAGGCGGCCCGCGTCAGCGACCGCACCGCCTTCTTCAACCTCGCCGGGGTCGGCCAGCCGGGCAAGCTGATCGAGCTGGACGACACCCAGCGGATCTTCTCCAACCCGTCCGTGCAGGCGACCGAGGACTACATCTCCGGCCGCTTCGGCTAGACCGCCCGGAGCCAGAGCTGCTTCGTGGTGCTGCATGGCGGTGCCGCCGCGAAGTATGAGGAAGGGCCCGCCCCCGAGACGTGGGGGCGGGCCCTTGCCATGTCCGCCGGCGCGTCCTGCCCGGCCCGGGGCGTCAGCCCCAGAACAGGTGGACGAACCAGTACATCAGCGCCGCGACGATCGCGGCGGCCGGCATCGTGATGAACCAGCCGAGCACGATGTTCTTCGCGACGCCCCAGCGGACCGCGCGGATCCGCTTGGTGGCGCCCACGCCCATGATCGCCGAGGTGATCACGTGGGTGGTGGAGATCGGCGCCTTGAAGACGAACGAGGTGATGTACATGACCGTCGAGGCGGTGGCCTCGGCGGCGAAGCCCTGCGGCGGGTCCAGCTCGATGATCTTGCGGCCGAGGGTCCGCATGATCCGCCAGCCGCCCGCGTAGGTGCCCAGCGAGAGCATCGTGGCGCAGGAGATCTTCACCCAGACCGGGATGTCACTGCTGTCGTGGTGGCCCGAGATGGTGAGCGCCATGACCACGATGCCCATGGTCTTCTGGGCGTCCTGCAGACCGTGCGCGAGGGCCATGGCGGCGGCCGACGCGGTCTGCGCGACCCGGAAGTTGCGCTTGGCGCGGTGCGGGTTGGCCCGCCGGAAGATCCACAGGATCGCCAGCATGACCAGGTAGCCGCCGACCAGGCCGACGATCGGCGAGACGATCATCGGGATGACGATTTTGTCGAGGACGCCGCTCCAGATCACCTCGGTGCCGCCGGCCAGGGCCGCCCCGACCATGCCGCCGAACAGCGCGTGGGAGGAGGAGGACGGCAGGCCGAAGTACCAGGTGACCAGGTTCCAGGCGATCGCGCCGACGAGGGCGGCGAACAGGATCGCCATGCCCTGGTTGCCGGTCGGGGTGGCGATGATGCCCTTGGAGACGGTGTGCGCCACGCCGCTGCCGAGGAAGGCGCCGGCCAGGTTCATCACCGCGGCCATCGCGAGCGCGGCCCGCGGGGTGAGGGCCCGGGTGGAGACCGAGGTGGCGATGGCGTTCGCGGAGTCGTGGAAGCCGTTGGTGTAGGTGAAGAAGAACGCAACGCCGAGGACGGCGATGAGTGCAGCCAGGTCCACGGGGGTCAGGACTCCTTGACGGCGATGGTCTCCACCGTGTTGGCGACGTGCTCGAACGCGTCCGCCGCCTCCTCAAGGACGTCCACGACCTGCTTGAGCTTGAGCACCTCGATGGCGTCGTACTGGCCGGAGAACAGGTGGGCGAGCAGCTTGCGGTGGATCTGGTCGGCCTGGTTCTCCAGCCGGTTGACCTCGATCCAGTACTCGGTGAGGTTGGACATGGTGCGCAGGTTCGGCATCGCCTCGGCGGTGAGCTCGGCGGCGCGCGCCAGCACCTCGATCTGCTGTTCGATGCCCTTGGGCAGGGTCTGGATGTCGTAGAGGACGACCAGGTCGACGGCCTCCTCCATGAAGTCCATGATGTCGTCCAGCGACGAGGCGAGGCTGTAGATGTCCTCGCGGTCGAAGGGCGTGATGAACGACGAGTTCAGCTGGTGGAAGACCGCATGGGTGGTGTCGTCCCCGGCGTGCTCGGCGGCGCGCATGCGCTCGACGATCTCCGCGCGGGCCGACACGTCTGATCCCAGCAGTTCCAGCAGGAGCTTCGATCCCACGACGAGGTTCTCCGCGGCGGCGGCGAACATGTCGTAGAAACTCGTCTCCTTCGGGGTCAGGCTAAAACGCACGGAAATCTCCGATGTGCGGGGTAGGGACTGAACGATGCTAGGTGCAACCAAGCGCAATTGCGCAAACGGGGTGGTGCGAGGGGAGGCGGATCCTCCGCTTCCGTTTGGTCGCCGTAGTGGTGCACCCGGCCCGCACACCCATGTGCGGACGTGAGCCCCCAGTCTGACGGAACCTCGCGCGGTTTGCCCCTGTCGTGCGCGCGGAACAGCGGGGTGTGGCCCGGACGGGGGAACCACCCTCCGGCCCGGCCCCGGAGCCCGGCCGGACCCCGCCCGGAGCCCGTCCGGAGCCCGTCCGGGGCCGCCCCGGGCCGCTCCGGGCCGTGGACCGCGCCGGAGGAACACCACGACCGGCCCCGGTGTTGGACACTGGAGGCCGACGCAGCCACCCAGGCATCCAGACGAAGGCGGGCCGATGACCACGACGGAAGCGCGCACCGACCCGGACCAGGCGCCGGGGGGCGAGCCGCACGACGCCGCCGCCGGGCCGGCCGCTCCGGAGGCGCCCGCACAGCACGGTGGGCACGGCGGACACGGTCCGCACGGGTACAGCGCCCAGAAGGACGCCCACCTCAAGCGCCTGCGCCGGATCGAGGGCCAGATCCGCGGCCTCCAGCGGATGGTCGACGAGGACGTCTACTGCATCGACGTGCTGACCCAGGTGTCGGCCGGTACCAAGGCCCTGCAGTCCTTCGCGCTGTCCCTGCTGGAGGAGCACCTGCGGCACTGCGTCGCCGCGGCCGCCGAGGAGGGCGGCGCCGAGCTGGACGCCAAGGTGGCGGAGGCCACCGCCGCGATCGGCCGACTGCTGCGCAGCTAGCCCCTCGGCCGGGGCCGGGCGGCTAGCTGCCCTGGCGGCCGGTTCCGGGGCCCACCGCGGGCCCGGCTCCGGAGCGTCGGCCGGCGCGTCCGGGCGCCCGCTCCTGGGGCGTCCGGTGCCCCGCCTCCGACGGCCGGTCGGCGGCCGCGGCGCCGTCGGGCCGGTCCAGCAGCAGCACCTCGTCGATCCGCTCCGGCGGGAGCCGGTCGCCGTCGCTGGCCGTGGCGGCGATCATCAGCTCGCCGGCCAGGTCGATCTCGTCGAGGGCCGCGTCCTCGTGGCCGCCGCTGCGGCCGCCCGTGGACGACACCACCTGCACCACCCCTTCAGCGCCTCGCCAGCCCGGGCGGCAGCCACCCGATGTCCAGCCTAGGCACTTCGCAGCCCGTCCACATGGCACGGACGGGCCATCTCGGCGCCGCCGAAACGGGTGGGCCGCGCTGCCCGGGGTGGCCCACCCGATCCGGCGGCGTCCCCGCCGCCGGCTACTTCGGGCTTTCCGTGGGCTTCATCGCGTAGATGTCGGCGGCGGGCGGCTCGGCCGCCTCCACCGGTTTGCCGAAGTCCGACAGCGTGGTGGTCGACGTCACCTTCACCTGGTCCTTCGCCTCCTTGGACCCGGCCACGCCGGCGAAGGTGAAGATCTCGACCACCTTGTGCAGCCGCCCCTGCTCGTCCAGCCAGGCGTCGTACGGTACGTCCTTGACCGTGAAGGTCTGGGAGCCCATCCGCAGGCCGTCCCCGCCCCGGCCGCCGGTCGCGTCCGCGGCCTTGGCGAGGTCCAGGGTGCCCCGGTAGTGCTTCAGCGGGACCCCGTCGACGGTCTCGGTGCCGACCAGGTCCGCCTTCTGCGCCCCGCGCAGCGCACCCGCGGCGGAGGCCGGTTCGGTGGCGCCGCTGCTGACCAGGTTGCCGTCCGGCAGCTGGCGCACGTCGAGCTTGACCCACTTGCCCTCGGGCACCTTGGCGCCGCTGTTCTGCAGGTAGACGGTGCCCGGCAGGACCACCTCGACGATCTTCCCGGTGGTCGCCGCGCCGGGTGGCACCGCGACCTCCAGCCGCCCGATCCGCTTCACGTAGTCGTAGCCGCCGGTGCCGGTGAAGACGGCCTTCTTCTCGGCCGACTCGGTGACCAGTTCGGTCGCGGTGTGCGCGGAGCCCGTCCGGCCGGTGATGTCGGCGGCGCTGCGGACGGCCGTCACCGGGTCGGCGGAGAGCCGGTCGGCGCCCGCCTTCCGGTCGGCCGAGCCGCCGGAGTCGGCGGTGGCGCCCGAGCAGCCGGCCAGCCCGGCGAGCGCGGCGGCGAGCACGGCGGCGCCGGCCGCCGAGCGCAGGTGGGGCAGTGGGCGACCGTGCCGCCGGCCGCTGCGCTGCTGGTCGGTCATCTTCATCCTCGCGACAACCCCCTCGGGCCCCGACTGCCCCGCCGGCCACCACCACCGGGTGGGCAGAGCTCTTTCCGGGCAAACGAGTTGGGCATCGAAGGGTTACGCGGCACCCGGCGCACGGCGGGCGTCGCGCGCCGGGTCCCGGGCGCGTTACGGTGAAGCACGTGCACAGTGAGCTGCCGGCCGAGCCCGGCGCCGCCCGGATGCCCGAGCACCGCGTCGAGATCAGCGAGCGCGGTTCCTTCTGCTTCGCGACCTGCGCGTGCGGCTGGTTCTCACCGGCCCGCCGTTCCCGGGACCTGACCAGACGCGAGGCCGCCGACCACCTGGCCGGGACCGGCACCGGCCTGACGGCGGTCTAGCGCCGGCAGGGCGACGGTCCGGCGCCGGCCGGACGCGGCCCCGGCGGCCTCGTCCGGCCCTGCCCGCTAGGCCGCGAGGTCGGACTCCGGCGGCTGCTCGCCGGACGTCACGGCGCCGCCGGCCCGCCCCCGTCGGCCGCCGCGCGGGCGGTTGCCGGACTGCGGTGCCCGGATCAGCGGGGCGACGGCGGTGCGGCTCAGCGCGTGGCAGAGCGGGACCAGCACGGCCATCGCGATCGGCGCCAGCAGCAGGACCACCGCGGTGGCGAGCGCGAAGCCGCCGATCACGTCGGTGGGGTAGTGGACGCCCATGTACATCCGGCAGAAGCCCTGCAGCAGCGCGAGGCCGCCGGCGATCCAGCCCAGCCGCCGGTTCACCAGGAACAGGGCGACCGCGATGCCCATCGACATCGTCGAGTGGTCGCTCACGAAGGAGTGGGTGCCTTCCTTGCCCTCCACCAGCACGTCCAGCCCGGCGTGGTCGACGAACGGCCGCGGGCGGTTGACGATGGCGGCGATCGGCAGGTTCGCCAGCTCGGCGAGGGCGACCGCGAGCGGCGCCCAGAGCAGGCCGGCGACGGCCACCGGGGCGTCCGGGCGGCGTCGCGCCTGGAGCCAGCCGACCAGCCCCAGCAGGGCCAGGCCGATGAGGATGCCGTACTCGCCGATCCAGGAGACCGAGTGGTCCAACCACTGCGGGGAGCGCTTGGCCAAGCCGTTGACGGCGTAGAGCAGTCCGAGGTCGGGGTTGGTCGTGTCGGCAAGCGGCGTCGACACGCCGCACCTCCTTCTGGTTCCGCAGCACCTGTTCGATCCGGCCGTGGCCCGCCGTCCCCGCCCTGTTCAGGGAGCTGACGTGGAGCCAACGAACACAACGTCATAACCGGTGCACAGCGTTCCACGGAAACGCGCGGTTATGGAAACTTGACTCAGCGTCCACAGCGCACTCACACCCGGCGGCCCGGAGGGTTCAGCTCTTTGCAGCGTTTTGACCTGCACCTGTCGGGGAGGGGCCGGCCGCGACCGTCCGGCGGGACGCCGCGGAGCCGGGCGCGCCGAGGGCGGACGGCGGCGCGGGGGCGGCCTGGTTGGCCGGGGCGGCGGGGGTCGACGGGGCCGGGGAGTCCGGGGTGCCCGGGCGGCTGGGGCCGGTGATGCTGCCGTCGGTGTTGCGGACCGGCAGCGCCTCGGCGCCGTCCGAGGTGACCCGGGTGGCGCCGATGTACTCCTTGCTGTCGATCTTGTCGTAGCGGATCACCGCGCCGGTGTGCGGGGCGTTGATCATGTAACCGCCGCCGACGTAGATGCCGACGTGGTGGATGGTGCGCGGGTCGCCCAGGTCGGTCGCCCAGAACACCAGGTCCCCCGGGCGGAGCTGGTCGCGCGAGGGGTGCTGCCCGGCGTACCACTGGTCGTTGGCGACCCGAGGGAGCGTGATGCCCACGCTGGCGTACGCCGCCTGGGTCAGCCCGGAGCAGTCGAACCGCCCGTTCTGCGAGGGCAGGCCCTCGCCGCCCCACAGGTACGGGGTGCCGAGCTTGGTCTGGGCGAAGTAGATCGCCCCGGCCGACTGCTGGGAGACGGCCACCGGCGCGGTCGGCGCGGTGAAGCTCCGGGCCATGGCCTGGATGTTCTTCACATAGCCCTGGGTCTCCTTGTACGGCGGGATCCCGCCGTACTTCGTGACCGCGTACGGACCGGCGTTGTAGGCGGCCAGCAGGTTGGCCTGGCGGTCGCCCGGGACCTTGGCCACGTCGTCGGCGAGTGCGCAGTCGAACGTGGCGGCCGAGGCGATCGCGTCCAGCGGGTCCCAGACATCCTTCTTGCCGTCATTGTTGCCGTCCGTGCCGTATGTTCCCCAAGTGGCCGGCATGAACTGCGCCATTCCCTGCGCGCCGACCGGCGATCGGGCGCCCGGGTCAAAGCCGCTTTCCTGGTACAGCTGCGCCGCGAGCATCGGCGGGGAGATCTCCGGGCAGAGCGAGCCCCACTGCTGGATCGGCCCCTGGTAGGCCGCCGGAACGGTGCCCGGGGAGAGCGTGGCGCGATTGGCCGACTGCTGCGGCGCACCACTGGCCGCATACGTCGCAACCGTGACCAGCCCGATGAAGCCGACCGCTACAACTCCCGCAGCGGCGGCGGCCGTACCGGCCTTCCGGAGTACCATCAGCACCATCCCGACGAATCGTCAGTCGAAGTGTCCCGGAAGGCGTTGCTCACCGCAATCATCAGAGATACAAAGAGTGAGCGCTATCCTTCGTACGGTGGACATCCTCGCGTACGTGTCCGGTGCCGCACGACCAATCCGCGAGAAGCAGCCAAGTCGACATCAGATCTGGCCAAGAATAGGTACCGACCCTTCGCGCGGACGGGGTCTGGGCCCTTGAATTTGCCTGATCGGGCGGTGAGATGGAAATGAACCTGAGCAGCGTGGACAGACTCGCGATCGGCCACCTGGCCGAAGACCCTCCTAAGAAGCCGAATATCGACACCATCATCGGCGGGATCGCCCCGGACTGGGGCCCGTTCGCGAGTCTCGGGTCGGAGGCCCGGGTGATGGTCGAGGTCGTCATGGCCGTGGCGATCCTGGCCTGCCTCGGCCTGGCCGTCTGGGGCGCGGCCAAGCAGCGGATCGGTGCGACCGCGATGCGGGACAGCTTCGGTGCCGAACAGGGCAAGGGACTGATCATCGCCGGGCTGACCGGCGTGTTCATCATTGGATCACTTGGCACTCTGTTCACCATTGTGTACGGCATGGCCATCTGACGATCGGACAGTTCGGGCGCGCGTGGGCGGCACGGCTGTCCGCCCGCCCGGCCGCCGGTTCCGTCGGAGCCCCCGTCGGAGCCCCGTCGGGAGTCCACCCCACCACCCCTCCCTCCGCGCCCGCCCACGGGCGGAGGGGCCCCCGGAGCCTCCCCGGCTCCCAGCACCAGGAGGGCCGCCGTGCCGTTGTCCGACGACCAGCCGCACACCCGTACGCGGCTGCCGGTCGGCGAACAGCCCTCGTCCCAGCCGACCGCCCGTCAGCCCCGACCGCTGCGGACCCTGCTGGCCGTCCTGGTGGTCGTGACCCTGCTGGTGGTGGCGATCTCCATCGCCAACCGCGGCAAGGCCGACCCCGGCTCCGGGCCCGCCCGCTCGGCCGACGGCGTCGCCCCCACGGCCGCCTCCGGCGCCGGGCCGGCACCCAGCGGGGAACAGCCCGTCGGCACCACGACCAACGGGATCGCCGGCGGCTTCCCGCACACCGACCAGGGCGCGCAGTCGGCCGCCACCAACTACGCGGTCGCCATCGGCTCGGCCGACATGTTCCGCACCGACAGCCGCCACACCATCGTGGCCACCATCGCCGACCCGTCCGCCGTCGCGGCCCTCCAGACCCGCCTGGACCAGGGGTTCGGCGGGGACACCGCAGCCCGCTACGGCCTCGACGCCCAGGGCCGCGCGCCGAAGGGGCTCACCTTCGTCAGCCGCACCGTCCCGGTGGGTGCCAAGCAGGTGGGTTACAGCGACGGCGAGGCCAAGGTCGAGGTCTGGTGCACGGGCCTCACCGGGCTCGCCGGCGAGCGCTCCGTCCAGCCGGTCATGGAGAACTGGTTCACCCTCACCCTGACCCTGCGCTGGGCGGGCAGTGACTGGAAGCTCGCCGACTACGCAAGCCGGCCGGGCCCAGCCCCGATGCCGGGCGACCAGCAGGCCGCCACCGCCGAGGAGATCACCGGCGCCGTCCAGCAGTTCGGGGGTTTCCGCTATGCCCGTTGAGTCCACCCCGCGGCGCCGTGCCGCACGTCCTGTCCCCCCCTCCGCCGTGCGCCCCGGTGCCCGCCGGGCCGGCGCGTTCGCGGGGGCGCTGGCCGCCGTGCAGGTGGCCGCGCTGCTGACGGCGCAGCGGGCCTTCGCGGAGCCGTCGCCGACGGCGACGCCGTCCCCCAGCGCCACCTGTCAGAAGGTCGACCTGCCGATTCCCGGCAGCGATGCGGGCTGTGCTCCGAACGGGGCGGTGGTCATCCCCGGCTCAGGGACCGTCGGGAGTGTCACCGATCCGCTCGGGGCGCTCGCGAAGGGGTGTGCGCAGGCGGCGTCCTGGGTGGTGCGGAAGCTGTCGGGGGCCATCGACGGGACGACGCAGGTGGACTTCACCAACGCGTCGTTCCTGCAGCAGTACGCGGTGGTGTTCGCCGCCTCGACGATCATCACGCTGGTGCTCTGGCTGCTGGCGGTGACGAAGCGGGCGGTGCGCGGCGCGCCCCTGACGACGGCGATCTCGGAGGCGATCGGCTTCCTGTGGCTGACCGTGGTGGCCTCCGCGTTCACGCCGCTGATCCTGTACACCGTGGTGAGCGCGACGGACGGGCTGACCACGGCGATCGCGGTGGGGACGAAGTCCGACACCGGGACGTACCTGGGTGGGTTCGCGGACACCCTGGAGAAGGGTGACATGGGCGGCGGCCCGCTGATCCTGATCATCGTGTCGCTGGTGGCCGTGCTGGCGGCGGCGGTGCTCTGGGTCGAGCTGCTGATCCGCGCGGCGATGCTGTACGTGGGCGCGCTGCTGGGGACGGCGGTGTACGCGGGGCTGGTCGACAAGCAGCTGTGGAAGCACGTGCGCCGTTGGGCCGGGGTGATGCTGGCGGTGGACCTGGCGAAGCCGATCATCGTGATCATCCTCGGGCTGGCCGGCGCGGTGGCCACCGGCGCCGGGGCCAACGACGACTTCGCCCGGGTGCTGTCCGGCCTGGCGATCCTCTTCCTCTCGATCTTCGCGAGCGCCTCCGTCTACCGTTTCGTGCCGGGCTTCGGCGACGAGATCATGAGCATGCGCCATGCCCGGGCCAGCGCGGTGTCGGCCGGATCGGCGATGATCAACGGCACGGCGAACCTGGTGAAGCAGGGCATCAGCACGCACGGCGACCGCGGCGCGCAGGGGGGCGGCGGCAGCCCGGGGGTGGGCGGCGGCTCGGTCGCGCCGGGCATCGCCGCCCACGCCACGCGGTCCCCCGCGCCGCCGCCGCAGGCCTCGCCGGCCTCGGCCTCGACCCGCGACAGCAATCCAGCGAAGGGAGGGTGACGGGTAAGTGAGCAGCGAACCACTCGGCCAGTACGGCGCCCAGTACGCCCAGCCGTACGTGCACCAGCGCCGCACCTACCTGATCGGCAAGGCCCGCCCGAACGCGCCGATCGGCCGCAACCGGGAGTCCGGCGAGATCGTCCTGATCATCTTCGGGGCGTTCCTCGGCATGCTCTGGGGTCTGCTGATGCCGATCCTGCCGCTGCGCATCGCGGGTCTGGTCGGTCTGCCCCTGCTGGCGATCGCGGCGGTCTACGTGCCGTACCGGCGCCGGACGTTCTACAAGTGGGTGGAGATCAACCGCACCTACCGCCGGACGGTCCGCAGCGGCCGGGCGGTGTGGAAGTCGGACGTGATGGACGCCGGGACCCGGATGGACGGGCGGGAGGTCGAGGTCGGCCCGCCGCCCGGGGTGGGGCGGCTGCGCTGGCTGGCCGCGCCGTTCGGGCCGGACGAGGTCGGGGTGCTGATGCACCTGGAGCGGCGGACGGTGACGGCCGCGATCGAGATCGAGGGCCCGGGCGTCGGCCTGCGCGACTCGGAGGACCAGGAGGCCCTGGTCGACCGGTTCGGCACGCTGCTGAAGCACGTCGCCAACGGCGACGGCTTCGTGACGCGGCTGCAGATCCTGGCCCGTACGCTGCCGGCGGACCCGGACGCGCACGCCAAGGACGTGGAGCGGCGCGGCGACCACGACGCGCCGGGCTGGCTGAAGGACTCGTACGACCAGCTGCAGTCGATGGTGTCGACCTCCTCCGAGCAGCACCGGGCGTACCTGGTGGCCTGCATGCACTACACCCGTGACCTGGCCGCCGAGGCGCACGCGATGGGCCGGACGGCGACCGGGCGGCGGGCCCGGGACGACGAGGGCCTGGCCGCGGTGATGGCCCGTGAGCTGACGGACATCTGCGCGCGGCTGGCGGAGGCCGACATCCGGGTGCGCCAGCCGCTCGGGCAGGCGCGGCTCTCCTCGCTGCTGCACTCGATGTACGACCCGGACCACCCGATCGACCACATCCAGGCGATGTCCCGGCGCAACGCCTGGCCGGCCGAGCTGGACGCGACGAACCCGCAGTACCTGGAGGCGAAGACCCGCGAGTCGGCGACCCGCGCGCCCTGGTGCCACGCCACCGCGTGGATCAAGGAGTGGCCGCTGACCCCGGTGGGCGTCAACTTCCTGGCGCCGCTGCTGGTGCACACGCCGGACGTGATCCGGACGGTCGCGGTGACGATGGACCTGGAGCCCACCGACGTCGCGATCGAGCGGATGCTCACCGAGAAGACCAACGACGAGGCGGAGGCGAGCCGCGCCGCGAAGATGAACCGGACGGTCGACCCGCGCGACCTGGCCCACACCGGCCGGGTCGACCAGCGCGGTGACGACCTGGCCTCCGGCGCGGCCGGGGTGAACCTGGTCGGCTACATCACCGTCTCCTCGCGCAACCCGGAGGCGCTGGCCCGCGACAAGCGGACCATCCGTGCCTCGGCCGGCAAGAGCTACCTCAAGCTGGAGTGGTGCGACCGCGAGCACCACCGGGCGTTCGTCAACACCCTGCCGTTCGCCACCGGCATCCGCCGCTGATCCACCTGGAGGCCCCGCATGGCGATCGGCAACCTCACCGACGCGTTCACCAGCCTGATGTTCGGCAAGGTGGAGACCACCCGGCTGCCGGTGCGCACATCCACCGGCCAGGCGCAGGCGGTCTACCTGCCCACCGCCGCGCCGGGGCTGGGTGATTCCGGCGTGATCATCGGCCGCGAGGTGTACAGCGGCAAGGGCTACGTCTACGACCCCTTCCAGCTGTACGGGCAGCAGCTGCCGGCTCCGCACTGGCTGGTGCTCGGGGAGTCGGGCAACGGCAAGTCCGCGCTGGAGAAGACGTACGTGCTGCGCCAGCTGCGGTTCCGCGACCGGCAGGTGGTGGTCCTGGACGCGCAGGGCGAGGACGGCGTCGGCGAGTGGAACCTGATCGCGAACGCGCTGGGCATAAAGTCGATCCGGCTCGACCCGATGGCGGCCCGGGACGGCGGGGTGAAGCTCAACCCGCTGGACCCGGCGATCACCCAGACCGGCCAGTTGTCGCTGCTGCGCACCATCGTCGAGGTGGCGATGGGGCGCGGGCTGGAGGAGCGGGCGGGGTTCGCGCTGAAGGCGGCGCACGCCCATGTGATCGCCTCGGTGACCGACCGGCAGCCGGTGCTGGACGACATCATCGACACCCTGCGCAGCCCCGAGCTGGCCTCGGTGGAGTCGCTCGGGGTCGGGGTGGACGAGGTGCAGTCCTGGGGTCTGGACGTGGCCCTGGTGCTGGACCGGCTGGTCGACGGTGACCTGCGCGGCATGTTCGACGGGCCGACCACCGACGGCATCGACCTGGACGCGCCGCTGATCGTGTTCGACCTGTCGCACATCGACCGGAACTCGATCGCGATGCCGATCCTGATGGCGATCGTCGGCGTCTGGCTGGAGCACACCTGGATCAGGCCGGACCGGCGCAAGCGGATCTTCCTGGTGGAAGAGGCCTGGCACATCATCAACAGCCCCTTCGTCGCCCAGCTGTTCCAGCGTCTGCTGAAGTTCGGGCGCCGGCTCGGTCTCTCCTTCGTGGCGGTGGTGCACCACCTGTCCGACGTGGTGGACGGTGCGGCCGCCAAGGAGGCCTCGGCGATCCTGAAGATGGCCTCCACCCGGACGATCTACATGCAGAAGGCCGAGGAGGCGAGAGCCACCGGCCGGGTGCTGGGTCTGCCGCGCTGGGCGGTTGAGATCATCCCCACACTCTCGCCCGGCATCGCGGTCTGGGACGTCAACGGCAACGTCCAGGTGGTGAAGCACATCATCACCGAGGCAGAGCGGCCATTGGTCTACACCGACCGCGCGATGACGGAGGACACGGTCGCCGAGCGGACCCGTGCAGAGCGCCAGTTGGCGTCCGAACCAGGTCTCTGAACCCCGCTCCGGCGTGCGCCGGAGCCCCCGCCCGTCAGTCCGGTCCGGCTCCGGGCCGCTGCGGCGCGCCCGTCCGGCGGGCCCGCCGTGCGGCGACGGTTCGTCAGCAGGTAACCCTGTCGTTACGTCCAGGGTCCTGACAGCTACGCGCGTTGACTCTAGGCTGCACTGGCGCAACGCCTCCGTCGCCCGTCCACGCATGTCGACCGCCGGGCGCTCTCTCAAGGTGCAGGGGACCTTCATGCTCACCGTCAGATCCCGACGTGCCGTTCTGGCCGCCGTCGCCGCGGCCGGCCTCGTCGGCACTGTGGCCATGCCGACCGCCGCCCAGGCCGCGGACGCCAAGCGTCACAAGACCGTCAACCTCCAGCTGCTGGCGATCAACGATTTCCACGGCAACCTGGAGCCCCCGGCCGGTTCGTCCGGCACCATCCGGGAGATCGACCCGGCGACCGGCCAGCCGGTCAACACCCCGGCCGGCGGCATCGAGTACCTGGCCACCGCGCTGCGCCAGGCCCGGATCCCGGCGGACGACTCGATCACCGTCGCCGCCGGTGACATCGTCGGAGCCTCCCCGCTGACCTCGGCGCTCTTCCACGACGAGCCGACCATCGAGGCGATGGACAAGCTCGGCCTGGACGTCACGGCGGTCGGCAACCACGAGTTCGACGAGGGCTCCAAGGAGCTCATCCGCCTCCAGGACGGCGGCTGCCACCCGGTGGACGGCTGCTACGAGGAGGGGCGCAAGTTCAAGGGCGCCAACTTCAACTACCTGGCCGCCAACGTCACCAACGAGAAGACCGGCAAGCCGATCCTGGCCCCGTACTGGGTGACCAGGTCGCAGGGCGTCAAGGTCGGCTTCATCGGCGCGACCCTGGAGGGCACGCCGAACATCGTCACCGCCGAGGGCGTCAAGGGCCTGAAGTTCGGCGACGAGGTCGACACGATCAACAAGTACGCGGCCGAGCTGAAGAAGCAGGGCGTGAACTCGATCGTCGCCCTGATCCACGAGGGCGGGCTGCCGGCCAGCAGCACCTACAACTACGACTGCGGCGCCGCCGGCGAGGGCATCTCCGGCCCGATCGTCGACATCGCCAAGAACCTGGACCCGGCGATCGGCGCCATCGTCACCGGTCACACCCACAACGCCTACGCCTGCACCATCCCCGATCCGCAGGGGGTGCCGCGCTCGGTGACCAGCGCCGCCTCGTTCGGCCGGCTCTACACCGAGATCGACCTGAAGCTCGACAAGACCACGGGCACCATCGTGCGCCCCTCGGTCAAGGCCGAGAACCACATCGTGCGCCGCACGGTCGAGAAGGCCCCGGACATGACGGCGCTGATCGACCACTACTCCAAGCTGGCCGCGCCGATCGCCAACCGTCCGCTGGGCTACATCGCCTCGGACATCAACGGCCGCGGCAACAGCGACCTGGAGAAGCCGCTCGGTGACGTGATCGCCGACGCCCAGCTGGCCGGCCTGGCGCCCGCCGACAAGGGCGGGGCGCAGCTCGCCTTCATGAACCCCGGCGGCATCCGCTCGGACCTGGTCTACAAGGCGAGTGGGGCCGAGGGCGACGGCGTGGTGACCTACGGCGAGGCGTTCACCGTCCAGCCGTTCACCAACATGATGCAGGTCAAGACGCTGACCGGCGCCCAGCTGGTCCAGCTGCTCCAGCAGCAGGTGAGCGGTGCCAACGCGGCCTCGCCGAAGGTCCTGCAGTCCTCCAAGGGCCTGACCTACACCCTGGACATGCGCAAGGCCGGTGCGGACCGGGTGCTCGTGGACTCGATCCGGCTGAACGGTGCGGCGATCGACCCGGCCGCCAAGTACCGTGTCGCGGCCAATGAGTTCCTGGCCGGCGGCGGCGACGGCTTCCCGGCCTTCGCGGCCGGCACCGACAAGCTGGTCGGCGCCTCCGACCTGGACGTCTTCGCCGCCTACCTCGGTGCCAACAGCTCGGCGGCCGCGCCGCTGAAGGCGCCGGCGCAGGACCGCATCAAGGTCATCGGCCCGGGCGTCGACAACGACTGACCGGAGCCGGCGGAGGAACGGGCGGGGCGCTGTCGGGGCGCCCCGCCCGTTCCGTCCGTCCGGGCCCGGCCGCTAGCCGGCCGAGGGGCCGCCCGGCAGCCGGACGGTGGCCAGGGCGCCCGGGCCCCCGTCGTGCGCCGGGCCGAGCGACACCTCGCCGCCCGCCTCCCGCACGCTCTGCGCGACGATCGACAGCCCCAGGCCGGACCCGGGGAGCTGGCGCGAGGACGGCGAGCGCCAGAAGCGGTCGAAGACGTACGGTAGCTCGTCCGACGGGATCCCGGGGCCGTGGTCCCGGACGGTCAGCACGCCCTGGTGGAGCCGGACGTCGATCGCGGCGCCGGGCGGGCTGTACTTGACCGCGTTGTCCAGCAGGTTGATCACGGCGCGCTCCAGGGCGGCGGCGTCGCCCTGGACGAACCACGGCTCGACGTCGGTCTCGAAGACCAGCCCCGGACCGCGCAGCTTCGCCCGGGCGACGGCCCGGTCGGCGATCTCGTGCAGGGCGACCACCGCCAGGATCCGGCCCGGTTTCGGCGTGTCGGGGCGGGAGAGCTGGAGCAGGTCGCCGATCAGGACGGTGAGCTCCTGCATCTGCGCCTTCATGTTGCCGAGCAGCTTGGTCCTGGTCGCGGCGGGCAGCGGACGGCCGGTGTCGTCGCTGCGGATCATCAGGTCGACGTTGGTGCGCAGTGAGGTGAGCGGGGTGCGGAGCTCGTGCCCGGCGTCGGCGATCAGCCGCGTCTGGCGGTCGCGGGAGTTGGCGAGCGCGGTGCTCATCGAGTTGAACGAGGCGGAGAGCCGGGCGATCTCGTCGCTGCCGTGCACGGGGATCGTGCTGCCGACCTCCTCGGTGCGGGCGATGTGCTCGACCACGTCGGTGAGCCGGTCGACGGGCTTGAGCGCCGAGCGGGCCACGAACCGGCCGGCGACCCCGGCGAGGATGATGCCGCCGAGGGCCACGCCCCCAAGGATCAGCGCGAGGTTCTGCAGGGACTCATCGGTCGACTTGGTCGGGGAGGCGACCATGATGAGCACGGAGGAGTGGTTGGTGGCGACGGCTGTGGTGATCTTGACCGTGGCGGGATCACCGTTGGTGAAGCGGCCGTCGCGGATGATCGACTGATTCGGCTTCAGTGCGAACGCCCGGGCGTCCTCCGGCTGGATCACGATCGCCCTGGTGGCACTCGCCGGCAGGGTGACGCAGGCCGGGTCGGCCCAGACGAACTGGGTGTCCCGGGCGGCGGGGCCACCGCCCGGAGGCTCCGGCAGGGTCCCGGCCTCCTTGGCCTGCTGGACCATCTTCAGGGCGGCTTCCGGGGTCGTGGCGCACGGAAGGCTCAGCGGGGCCGCGCGGGGAGGCGGCACGTTCTGCAGGTCGTTGCGCACCTGCCCGTACAGCTGCTTCTCCACGATGAACCAGCAGGCCAGCGCCGACAGGGCGATCGCCACCGCCACCGCCGCCGCCGTCAGGAAGGTGAGCCGGCTGCGCAGGGACTGGGCGCGGTACCAGCGGGCGAGCCGCTGCCGGCGTGGGACGCGGGGCGGTAGCAGGGGCGGGGGCGGGGTGGCGGTGTCGCTCACGCCGTGGTGCCGGCGGCCGGGCGGAGGGCGTAGCCGACGCCGCGTACGGTCTGGATGATCCGGGGCATGCCGCCCTGCTCGGTCTTGCGGCGCAGGTACATCACGTAGACGTCCAGGGAGTTGGAGGAGGGCTCGAAGTCGAAGCCCCAGACCGCCTTGAGGATCTGCTCGCGGGTGAGCACCTGGCGGGGGTGCGAGAGGAACATCTCCAGCAGCATGAACTCGGTGCGGGTCAGCTCGACCGGCCTGCCGGCCCGGGTGACCTCGCGGGTGGCGGTGTTCATCCGGAGGTCGGCGAAGGCCAGGACCTCGCTGTCGTCCTCGACGGCCGCGGCGCGGGCGGCGGCCTCGGTGGCGAGGGCGTTGCGGCGGAGCAGGGCGCGGACCCGGGCGAGCAGTTCGTCGAGTTCGAAGGGCTTGGCGAGGTAGTCGTCGGCGCCGACGTCCAGGCCGGTGACCCGGTCGCCGACGGCGTCGCGGGCGGTGAGCATCAGGACCGGGACGGTGTCGCCGCGCGAGCGCATCCGGCGGACGGCGGTGAGGCCGTCCATCCGGGGCATCATGATGTCCAGCAGGACGAGGTCGGGCTTCTCCCGTTCGACGGTCTCCAGCGCCTCGTAGCCGTCGGTGGCGGTGGCGACCTCGTAGCCCTCGAAGGCGAGGCTGCTCTCCAGGGCGTCCCGGAGGGCGGGTTCGTCGTCGACCACGAGGAGCCGGGCGGAGGCCGGTCCGGGCTCGGCGGGGGTGCGGTCGTCGGCGGCCGGGGTCATGGGCGGTTGCCCTTTCTCGTCGTCTCTCGTCGGCGGAGAGCCTGTCGGGAGCCTGCTGGGGTGCTGCTGGGGTGCTGCTGCTCGGGTGCTGCGGTGACCTGCTCGGAGTAATTGTCCGTCTAGATGTTCTGCCCGGCCTGCAGCTCGGGCAGCACCTGCTTGATGTCGTTGATCGGGATGGCGAACCCGAGGCCGACGCTGCCGGCGGTGCCGCCGCCGGCCGTGGAGCTGGAGCCGCCGGCCGAGTACATCGCCGAGTTGATGCCGATGACCTGGCCGTTCGCGTTGATCAGCGGGCCGCCGGAGTTGCCGGGGTTGAGCGCGGCGTCGGTCTGGAAGGCCTTGTAGGTCGCGGTCTCACCGCTGTTCTGCTGCGGGGTGCTGCCGCGCAGACCGGGCAGGTTCGGGAAGCCGAAGCCGCCGTTGCCGCTGGTGGTGCCCTCGTCGACCTGGACGGTGACCTCGCGGTTCTCGGCGCTGATGATGCCGGAGGTGACGGTGCCGGTGAGGCCCTCCGGGTTGCCGATGGCGACGACCGCGTCACCGACCCCGACGGTGGAGGAGTCGCCGAGGGTGGCGGGGCTGAGGTTCTTGGCGCCGCTCGCGGTGATCACGGCGGCGTCCAGGGACTTGTCGGTGCCGGTGACGGTGGCCCTGGCGGTGGAGCCGTCCTTGAAGGTGACGGTGACCTGGCCGCCGTCGGAGGCGCCGGAGACGACGTGGTAGTTGGTGAGGATCCGGCCGTCCTTGTCGAGCACCACGCCGGTGCCGGTGGCGGTGCCGTTCGCGGTCTTCACGGTGATCTGGACGACGCTCGGCGAGACGGCCGAGGCGATCGCGGCGACGTCGGCGCTGCCGTCCGAGCGGGCGGAGACCGGGCTGGCGATGGTGCCGGTCCGGGTGGCCGAGCCGTGTTCCTGGGCGGCGACCACACCGCCGGTCACCCCGCCGAGGACGGCGGCGACCGCCGCGACGGCGGTGACCAGCGCGACCCGGCCGCGCAGGAGGCCGCGCCTGCCCCGGCCGCCGTGCCCGCCGTGGGACGTCGGTCCGTCGGCGGCCGGGGGCGCCGGCGGCATCGGCGGGGCCGCGGGCGGGGGAGGGGGCGGGGTGCCGACCGAGGGGTGGCCGGCGGCCGGGTACCCGGTGGTCGTGCTGTCGAGGACGGTGCCCTGGACGAGCTGTCCCTCGGCGGGGTGCGGGTGTCCGTGCGGGGCCCGGTACGGGTCGTACTGCTCGCTGCCGTGCTGCTGATCGCTCATGCCGACCAACGTCCGCCCGCCGGATGAGGATCCGATGAGAACGGGGTCAGAAGCCCCCGAGAAGCCCGTTGACTTCTCATAAAGCCTGGTCAGGCCGGGACCGCCGCTAGGACGGCCGAGTCTCCTGCGGCGCGCTCGGCCGGCAGCCGCAGGAACGGCGGATGACCAGGCGCGACGGGAACTTCCGGACCCGCTCGGTGTCCGAGCCGGGCACCATCAGCGAGTCGTCGAGGACGAGGTCCACCGCGGCCCGGGCCATCGCGTCGCGGTCGGAGGCGACGGTGGTCAGCGGCGGGTCGGCGAAGGCGGCCTCGGGCACGTCGTCGAAGCCGGCCACCGCGAGGTCCTCCGGGACCCGCAGGCCGAGCTCGCGGGCGGCCCGCAGCACGCCGATCGCCTGGTCGTCGGTGGAACAGAAGACGGCGGGCGGCCGCTCGGCCGAGCCCAGCAGGCCGAGCGCGACCTCGTAGGCGCCGTAGCGGTGGAAGGGCGCGTCGATCAGGTGCGGTTCGGTGGGCAGGCCGTGGGCGTCCATGGCGCGCTGCCAGCCCTCGACGTGGTCGATGACCGGGTCGCCGGGGGCGGGGGACTCGACCGGGCCGCCGAAGCAGGCCACGTACGGGTGCCCGTGCTCCTCCAGCAGGTGGCGGACGACGGCCTCGGCGCCGGCCACGTCGTCGGTGACCACCGCGACGTCGTCGATCGCCTCGGGCCGGCGGTGCAGGAGCACCACCTTGGCGCCCTCCATCGCGGCGAACTCCTCGGCCGCCCGCTGCGAGGGGCCCTGGCTGACCAGGATCAGGCCGGAGACCCGCATGCCGAGGAAGGCGCGGACGTAGTGCACCTCGCGGTCGTCCACGTAGTCGGAGTTGCCGATCAGGACGAGCTTGCCGCGCTCGGAGGCGGCGCGTTCCACGGCGTGCGCCATCTCGGCGAAGAACGGCTGGCGGGCGTCGGGGACGACCATGCCGATCAGGTTGGTGCGGCGGGAGGCCATCGCCTGGGCGACGCTGTTCGGCCGGTAGCCGAGCTGCTCGATCGCCGCGAGCACCTTCTCCTTGGTCGCGGGCGCGACCGGGCGCGGCCCGTTGTTGATGACGTAGCTGACGACCGCGGTCGAGGTACCAGCCAGTCGGGCTACATCGTCGCGCGTCACTTTGGCCACGGGAGGAGTCTACGCGTGTGGCGTCCGCCCGGGCAGTGGTACCTCGGCTGCCCGGCGGATGCCGGCAGGACAGCGCGGGGCGAATCCGGACAGGCCGGGCGGCGGTCGGCCGCCCGGCCGACGGTCAGGCCTCCAGCGAGGCCGAGGAGCGCTGCGCGAGGTCCGGCCGTTCGCCCTTGTCCGGCTTCTCCGGGACGACGAAGCGGTAGCCGACGTTGCGCACGGTGCCGATCAGCTGCTCGTTCTCGACGCCGAGCTTGGCCCGCAGGCGCCGGACGTGGACGTCGACCGTCCGGGTGCCGCCGAAGTAGTCGTAGCCCCAGACCTCCTGGAGCAGCTGCGCCCGGGTGAAGACCCGGCCGGGGTGCTGCGCGAGGTACTTGAGCAGCTCGAACTCCTTGAAGGTGAGGTCGAGCACCCGGCCCTTGAGCTTGGCGGAGTAGGTGGCCTCGTCGACCGAGAGGTCGCCGTTGCGGATCTCCATCGGGCTGTCGTCGGTGGTCACCTGGAGGCGGCCGAGGGCGAGCCGCAGCCGGGCCTCCACCTCGGCGGGGCCGGCGGTGTCCAACAGGACGTCGTCGATGCCCCACTCCGCGGTGACGGCGGCCAGGCCGCCCTCGGTGACCACCAGGATCAGCGGTGAGCCGATGCCGGTGGACCGGAGCAGCTGGCAGAGGCTGCGGATCTGCGGCAGGTCCCGCCGGCCGTCGACCAGGATGACGTCCGCGCTGGGGGTGTCCACCAGGGCGGAGCCCTCGGCGGGCGCCACCCGGACGTTGTGGAGCAGCAGGCCGAGGGCCGGCAGTACCTCCGCGGAGGGTTGCAGCGCGTTGGTGAGGAGGAGCAGAGAACTCATACCCGGTAGTCCCCTTTCCGGGTCGTCGCGGTCGCGTGACGGCTGCCGCCACAGCCGGTTGGCGCACGTGCGAGGAGGTGTCGCGCGCGGGCCCCGGGTGGGGCGGCGGCGGGCGACGCGAGGGAGGTGGGGGAGGAGGCCAGGCGTCCACCGGAGGATTCACCGGCGTGCACGGCAGAACGAGGCGTGCGTCGGAGGTCCCGCAACCCCTGGTGCACCGTTTCTGCCCTGCCCATCCCGTGAACCTTCCGGTCTGTCCCGTACCGGGCGGCGGCCCGGAGCCGGGATCCGACACCCCGTCCTGGTCCCGGTACGTCGTTGTGCCGGGAATGGCGGGGCGGTTCCTGCTCCGCGCCGGGGGTGGGCCGACGAATCGCAAGAACGTCCGTACTGGCGTCCTGAAAGCACGAAAGGATCCGGGGGCGACTCTGCCCGGATCCCTCAGGGGTCGAGGATAGCCGACCTGCTCTCTCGCCGGGAGGGCTCGAAAGCGGCCGTTCGGCCTTTTCGGGCACGCCGGGGGTGAGCCTGACCACAGCGTCGCGCGGGCGCCGGCACCCGCGCGGCCAGGGCGATTGCCGGTCGGGTCGGCGGACACGCCATCATGGGACGCGTATCGGCGGCACCGTACGCGTACCTCTTTCGAGTGGTGTTCGGCCGCCGGTGGGGACCCGCCCGGGGCACCGGGCCCGGGCGAGGACGACGAGAAGGGGTTGCCATGGGCGCGACCACCGAACCAGCGGGCGCCGCTCGGGTGAGCGGGACGATCCGCTACTGGGCGGCGGCGAAGTCGGAGGCCGGGCTGGCCGAGGAGCCGTACCAGGCGGCGACCCTGGCGGAGGCACTCGCGGCGGCCAGGACGCGGCACGCCGACCGGCCGAAGCTCGGCCGGTTGCTCGGACACTGCTCCTACCTGGTCGACGGCTCTCCCGTCGGCGGCCGTGACCACGCGACGGTGTCCCTCACCGAGGGCGGCACGGTCGAGGTGCTCCCGCCGTTCGCGGGAGGGTGAGCGGCGTGACGGACCCGAACAACGTGAACGGCGGCCCGCAGGGCACCGGCCCGGGCGGCTGGCAGCAGCCACAGCATCCGCAGCAGCCGCCGCATCCGCAGGCGCAGTCCCAGCATCCGTACGCCCCCCAGCAGGGGTACGCGCCGGAGCCGCAGGAGCAGGTGGCCCGGCC
This sequence comes from Kitasatospora sp. NPDC005751, assembly GCF_040630835.1. NCBI lineage: Bacteria > Bacillati > Actinomycetota > Actinomycetes > Kitasatosporales > Streptomycetaceae > Kitasatospora > Kitasatospora sp. NPDC005751. Next base: position 272,662 of record NZ_JBEXYC010000004.1, on the reverse strand, counting down.
GTACGCCCCCGCCCCCGCCCCCGCCGCGGGCCGGGCACCCGGGCAGCCGGAGCACCCGGGGAGCCGGCCGCCGGCCGGTGCTCCCGGGCAGCCGCCCCAGCAGCCGTACGGGCAGCAGCAGCCACCGCAGCCCCCGCCGTACGGACAGCCCCGGCCTCCGCAGCAGCCGTACGGGCAGCAGCGTCAGCAGGCCCGGCCGGGCGGTCAGCAGCAGGCCGGACCGTCGTACGGGCAACAGCCGCAGCCGTACGGGCAGCAGCGTCAGCAGGCCCGGCCGGGCGGACCGCAGCAGGCCGGTCAGCAGCAGGCCGGACCGTCGTACGGGCAACAGCCGCAGCCGTACGGGCAGCCGCCGCTCGGGCAGCAGCCGTACGGGCAGCAGCCGTACGCCCAGCCGCCCGTCGACGACGCGGCGACGGCCCTGCTCCCGCCCGTCCCGCCGATGGACGACGCGGCGACGACGCTGCTCCCACCGGTGGTGGTGTCGGGCGCGATGCCGCCCGCGCCGGCCCCGCCCGCGCCGGCCCCGGCCGCGAACCCGGCCCCCGCCCCGGCCCCGGCGCCCGTCCTCGACTCGCCGACCATGACGCTCAAGCGCCCGACGGCCCCCGCCGACGGCCCCGGTGCCCCCACCGGCCGCCGCCGCGCCGGTGCCCCGCACGGCGCTGTGCCGGGTCGACCAGGCACCGCCGCGCCCGGACCGGTCGCGCCCGGTTCCGCCGCGCCCGTCCGGACCGGTTCGCCGATCATCGACCCGGGCCTGCAGCCCGCCCTGATCACCTCCGGTGCGGCCGCGCTGCTGGCCGGGGGCGCGGCGATCGGGCAGCCGGCGCTGGCGCTGGTCGTCGCGCTGCTCCAGGTGCTGACCGCGGCCGGCTGGTTCCGGCTGAACGGCATGTGGCCGGCCCGTCAGGGCATCGCCCTCGCCGTGCTGGCCGGTCTCACCGCCGACGTGGCGGTTCTGCTGGCCGACTCGGACGGCGGGGCGGCAGCCGTCGTCGGCACCCTGGGCGGGTTCTTCCTGCTGGTCCTGGTGCTCCAGACGTTCCGGCCCTCGGACCCGAAGGAGCGGTTCTACGCGCTCACCGTGCTCGGTTCGGCCAGCGTGGTGACGGTGCTCTGCACCGCGCTGCTGCTGGCGGACTGGGTGCCGGCGGCGGTCGGTGCTGTCGCGCTGGCCACCGTGCTGGCCGCGGCGCCGCTGCCCGGTCCGAAGCAGTTGGGCCCGGTGCTCGGACTGCTGGCGGCCGCGGTGTTCGGCCTGGTCGTCGGCGCCCCGTTGGCGCTGGGCGTGCTGGCGGGTCTGGGCGCCCTGGTCGGCCGCCGGGTGGCCGGGTACGACTTCCCGTCCCGCTTCGTGCACATGACGGCGGGCGTGGCCCTGCCGCTGGCGGTGGCCTCGCCGCTGATCTGGATCGCCACCCGGCTGCTGGCGGGCTGAGGTCCGGCGGCACGCCCCGCGACGCCCGGTTCCGGAACCATGGTCCGGAGCCGGGCGTCGTACGGTCGTGCGAGCGCGGCCGTCGCGGCGGCCGGCCGGGCGGGGCGCTCGCGGGCCCGGTGGCGCCGTCCGGACCGACGAGTAGGACCGGACCGACCGGTAAGACGAGATCGACGAAGAGAACGACGCGTACGACGACAGCGGCGGGCGACGACGGGGGAGAGCGATGCGCGGTTGGCTGAAGGCGACGATCGGTTTGGTGGTCCTTTCCGGCCTGCTGGTGGGCGCGGACCGGATCGCCGTGGGCCTGGCCGAGGACGAGGTCGCCGAGCAACTGGTGAAGAGCGGCCGGATGAGCCATCGGCCGGACGTGTCGATCGGCGACGTCCCGTTCCTCACCGACCTGCTGTCGAAGAAGGTGGACGACCTCCGGATCTCGGCCGACGGGCTGACCGTCGGTGACGGCACCCGCCAGGTGGCGCTGCACTCCTTCGAGGCCCGGCTGTCCGGCGTCGCGGTGAGCGACAGCCTGCGCAGCGCCACGGTGGCCAAGGGCAGCGGCAGCGGCCTGATCTCCTACGCCGACCTCGCCCAGCTGCTGCCGCCCGCCGCCGAGATGGTGCCCGCCGCCGGGAAGCTGCCGGTGGCCCCCAACGCCCGGTTGAGCCTGTCGTACGGCGGGCCGGGCAGGATCAAGGCGGCGCTGGGCCCGCTCGCGGTCGGCGAGGGTTCGGTGCACAGCCAGGGCAACACCGTCACGACGGACGGGTTCCAGCTCAGCGGGGTGGCCGCGATGGTGGCGGGCCTGACCAACCAGAAGGTGGATCCGGTCAGTTTCACCCTCGACCAGCTCCCGGCCGGGCTGAAGCTGTCCGGGGTGACCCCGAAGGAGGAGGGCCTCCAGCTGTCCTTCCAGGGCGACGGCGTGACCCTGATCGGCTGACGCCGACCGCACCGCCTGCCCGCACCGCCATGCCCCGTACCGCCGTACCCCGTACCCCTTGCCCCTGTTCCGCTCCGCGAGACGCGCTGTCCAGCGCCGACCGTGGAGCGGTGTGCTTCCCGCCCCCGACCGTCCCTCCTGGAGGCCCCGAACGGCGGTTGGCCGGTTCCCGACCACCATGGGAAGGTCAAATCTCGTTATCTGAGCCATCTGGTCTCAGTATTCGATACGCTGGTGACAGCGGGTACCCCGTGTCCCTAGCATCGTCGGCATGAAGCGACAGACGGACCTCACGAAGCGGCGGGCGGTAGACCTGTGCCGCGTGGCCGCCTGTCTGTGTCGAATGCGCTAACTCGGCGTCTTTGCAGGGCACTTCCCGCCCGCCGCCGATTTTCCCGGTGATCCGGCCCGGCACCCCGTACCGGCCGTTCCCGCTGCACACCGCAGACCACCGCTCGGAACAGTGCGCCTCCCTGGTTCGTCCCATCATTCGGACATGAATTCGGAACGGCCGCCGACGAGCACCCGCAGCAGCACCTTCCGCAAACCGCCCTCGGATGGAGAACACCACCATGAGCCGCAGCGACGTCCTGGTCGACGCCGACTGGGTCCAGGCCCGCCTGGACGACCCGAAGGTTGTCATCGTCGAGGTCGACGAAGACACCTCCGCCTACGACAAGAACCACATCCGCAACGCCGTCCGGATCGACTGGAAGAGCGACCTCCAGGACCCGGTCCGCCGCGACTTCATCGACCAGGCCGGCTTCGAGGCGCTGCTGAGCGCCAAGGGCATCGCCAACGACGACATCGTGGTGCTCTACGGCGGCAACAACAACTGGTTCGCCTCGTACGCCTACTGGTACTTCAAGCTGTACGGCCACGGCGATGTCCGCCTGCTGGACGGCGGCCGCAAGAAGTGGGAGCTGGACTCCCGCGACCTGGTCGCCGAGGTGCCGGCCCGCCCCGCGACCGAGTACAAGGCGCAGGCCGTCGACTCCTCGATCCGTGCCTTCCGCGACGACGTGATCGCCGCCATCGGCACCCTCAACCTGGTCGACGTCCGCTCGCCCGACGAGTTCTCCGGCAAGCTGCTCGCCCCGGCCCACCTCCCGCAGGAGCAGTCGCAGCGCCCCGGCCACGTGCCGAGCGCCCGCAACATCCCGTGGGCCAAGAACGCCAACGACGACGGCACCTTCAAGAGCGACGACGAGCTGAAGGCCCTGTACGAGGCCGAGGGCATCGACCTGGCCAAGGACACCATCGCCTACTGCCGCATCGGCGAGCGCTCCGCGCTCACCTGGTTCGTGCTGCACGAGCTGCTCGGCCAGGAGAACGTGAAGAACTACGACGGCTCCTGGACCGAGTACGGCAGCCTCGTCGGCGTGCCGATCGAGCTCGGCAACTGAACCGCCGGCTCCACCCGTAAGGCTGAAGGGAAGACAAGACATGTGCGGTGCGAAGGCCGGTGGGCCGGACCTGGCAGGAGTTGACGTGGCGAACGAGACGATCATCCAGGGTTCCGTGACCCGAGACGGCGAGCCGGTGAACGGCTACGTCCGGCTGCTCGACGAGGGCGGCGAGTTCACGGCCGAGGTGCCCACCTCGGCGACCGGCCAGTTCCGGTTCTTCGCCCGCCCGGGCAAGTGGACGCTGCGCGCGCTCGTCCCGGGGCAGACCGTGGACCGCCAGGTGGTCGCCTCCCAGGGCAACCTGACCGAGGTCGCCATCGCCGTCTGAGCGCTCTGACCCCGCTCCGAGCGCCCCGCGTGCGCTTCGCACGCCGAGCGCTCCGGGTGACCGAGTGCGCCGGATCCGATCCCGAGGGCCCCTGCTTCCGCAGGGGCCCTCGGTCGTACGGTGGAAGCGTGCAGGGGAGCCGGCGGCATCGCTACTACTTCGCCATGATGGGCGTCTGCCTGGGGCTGTTCGTCCTGGCCTGGGGCGTGGTCCGGTTCTGGTCCGTCCCGGCCGCGATCGGCATGTGCGTGGTCGCGATGGTGATCCCGCCCGCCGCCGCGGTGTTCGCGAACAAGCGGGACCCCGAGGACGACTGGTGGAACGACCCGCGCTGGGAGGACCCGAAGTGGGACGACCCCGGTCACGACCGGGACCACCCGGACCACGAGGGGCGGCGGGGGCCGGATCAGTAGACGAGGGCCTGCACGCCGTCCGCCATGATCTCGCTGACGAAGACCTGCGCGCCCGCGATCCGGACGCCCTCGACGGTGTCCTTCTGCTCGATCCCGCGCCGGGCCGCGCACTGGGTGCAGAGGGTGACGGTGCCGGCCGCCAGGATCGACTCCAGCAGGTCCGGCAGCGGCGCCGCGTGCGGCAGCTCGAACTCCGCCGCCCGCCCCGGCAGGGCGAACCAGGACGACTCGCCGGTCAGCCAGAGCGAGACCTCGATCCCGCTGGCGACGGCCACCGCCGCCACCGTGAAGGCCTGCGAGCAGCGCTCCGGCGCGTCCGCACCGGCGGTGACCTTGATGACGAGCTTCTTCGAGTCGGACTTCGTATCGGAGGACATGCCGCCACCCTAGATCCCGGCGAAATGCCGACGTGGTGGGGCTCACCGAGACCCGTCGTCACCCGGCGGATAGAGTGAGCGCCAGCAAAATCCACCACACTGTCGCCGCCCTGGGAGCCCCCCGTGTCCGGTCTGGAAATCTTCTTCGACGGTCTGCTGGCCCTCATGGCCGTGCTGATCACCTGGTTCGCCATCTTCTCGGTGATGAAGCTGTACCAGGGCCAGCGCTGAGTCCGGCTGCCGTACGGTTGAAGCTGCCCCACATCGTCGACGACAGCGACCAGGAACATGATCGAGATCCCCTCTGACCTCCACAAGGACGTCGTCCCGCTCGCCTTCCTCCTCGGCACCTGGGAGGGCGCGGGCGTCTACGCGCCGCTGCCCGGCGAGGAGGCCGCCGGTGCGGAGAAGTGCAACTTCGGCCAGGAGATCGTCTTCCGGCACGACGGCCGGCCGTTCCTGGAGTTCCGCTCCCGCACCTGGGTGCTGGACAGCGAGGGCGAGAAGGTCCGCCCGCTGGAGAACGAGCACGCGTTCTGGCGCGTGACCAGCAACCAGCACGGCACCAGCGGTGCCCGCGGGATCGAGATCTCCTCCGTCCGGGACGACGGCGCCGTGGAGATCTGGTACGGCGAGCTGGCCGACGGCAAGCCGCAGATCGACGTCTCCACCGACGCGGTGGCCCGGATCGAGGGCTCGCCGGAGTACTCGGGCGGCAAGCGTCTCTTCGGCTTCGTCAACGAGGAGCTGCTCTGGGTCGGCGAGAAGGCCGCCCCGAACGTGCCGCTGCGCCCGTACATGTCGGCGCAGCTGAAGAAGGTGCTCAGCCCGGCCCAGCTGATCAAGGACATCAACGACCTGCCGGACGACGGCATCGCCTTCTTCCGCTGAGCACGGCTCACCGCTGAGCACGGCTCACCGCCGGGCACAGCCCACAGCCCACCGCGCACGAGGTAGGGACCGGCCGACGGCCGGTCCCTACACTTGCATCAGGACCCCCGACCTTGGCAGGGACAGCACCGTGGCGGACACCGGCACCACAGACTGGCAGCTCTCCGGCGACTGGAAGGCCGATCTGCGTCAGCGCGGCTACCGCCTCACGCCCCAGCGCCAGCTCGTCCTGGAGGCGGTCGACGTGCTCGACCACGCGACCCCGGACGACATCCTCGGGCACGTCCGCCGGACGGCCAGCGGCATCAACATCTCCACCGTCTACCGGACCCTGGAGCTGCTGGAGGAGCTCGGCCTGGTGTCGCACGCGCACCTCGGCCACGGCGCTCCGACGTACCACCTGGCGGGCCGTCACCACCACCTGCACCTGGTCTGCCGGGACTGCGAGAAGGTCACCGAGACCGGTACCGAGATCGCCCGGCCGCTGATCGAGAGCCTGCGCGAGCGGCACGGCTTCGACACCGACCTCAAGCATTTCGCCATCTTCGGCCGCTGCGCCGACTGCACCGCCAAGCTCGCCGAGGACCGGCCGTAAGCTGGCCGGTATGAAGAGCCCGCTGCTTGCGCTGCCCGGTGCCGTCCCCGCCGAGGGAACCGACGAGGGCGTGGCCGCCCACTACGGCGACATCTTCCGCGAGCAACGCAACCTCGCGCGGGGCAGCGGTTTCGTGGACCTCTCCCACCGCGGCGTGATCACCGTGACCGGCGACGACCGGCTGGCCTGGCTGCACCTGCTGCTCACCCAGCACGTCAGCGAGCTGCCCGTGCAGCAGGCCACCGAGGCGCTGGTGCTCTCCCCGAACGGACACGTCGAGCACGCCCTGTACCTGGTCGACGACGGCACCACCACCTGGGCGCACGTCGAGCCGGGCACGGCGCAGGCGCTGCTCGGCTACCTGGAGAGCATGAAGTTCTTCTACCGGGTCGAGGTCGCCGACGCGACCGCCGACTACGCGGTGGTCCACCTGCCGGCCGGCTCCACCGCCGCGGCGGACGGCGCGGCGGCGGTCCGCGAGCTGGCCTACGGGCGGGACCTCTTCCTGCCGCGTGCCGAGCTGGCGGCGCTGACCGGGGGCTACGGCCCGGCGGCCGGGATCTGGGCGTACGAGGCGCTGCGGATCGAGGGCCACCGGCCGCGGCTCGGCTTCGAGACCGACCACCGGACCATCCCGCACGAGGTGGACTGGCTGACGACCGCCGTCCACCTGCAGAAGGGCTGCTACCGCGGCCAGGAGACGGTCGCCCGGGTGCACAACCTGGGCCGGCCGCCGCGCCGGTTGGTCTTCCTGCACCTGGACGGCACCGAGGAGACGCTGCCCCCGCACGGTACCGAGGTGCGGCTCGCCTCGGACCCGGACGGCCGGGCACTGGGCTTCGTGACGTCCTCGGCGCGCCACCACGAGCTGGGGCCGATCGCGCTGGCGGTCGTCAAGCGGAACGTCCCGGTGGACGCGGTGCTGCTGGCCGGGACGGTGCCGGGGACGCAGGACGTGATCGTCCCGCAGTAGCCGGGCCGGTCGGGCCCCGGTCCGGTCAGACCTCGACCAGGACGGTGAACGGGCCGTCGTTCACCAGTGCGACCCGCATGTCCGCGCCGAAGCGGCCGGTCTCGACCTTGGCGCCCAGGGCGCGCAGCTGGGCGACCACCTCGTCCACCAGCGGCTCGGCGGCCGGGCCGGGGGCAGCGGCGTTCCAGGTGGGGCGGCGGCCCTTGCGGGCGTCCCCGTAGAGGGTGAACTGGCTGATCACCAGGAGCGGCGCGCCCAGGTCCGAGCAGGACTGCTCGACCCCGTCGGCCCGGGCCTCGTCCGGCTCCAGCAGTCGTAGCGTCCAGAGCTTGCGGGCCAGTTGGGCCGCCTTGGCGGGGGTGTCCTCGTGGGTGACGCCGACCAGGACGCAGAGCCCCGGTCCCTCGATCGCGCCGACGGTCTCGCCGGCCACCGTCACCCTGGCCTCGGTCACTCGCTGCACCACTGCTCGCATGCGGCCATTGTGCCGGAGCGGGCGGCGCGTTCCGGCGGCCCCCTGAGGGGCGTGCGCAAGACCCGTACGCGCCGGGTGGTGCGCGCCTGCGCGCCAGGGGATGCCGCTCTCGCTGCGAAAAGCCCCGGTCATATCAGCCACCCCCGTTCGCCAGGGGGCCGTTCGGGTGCACGGGCGGTGCACCGGCGGTGGGCGGGGTGGCACGCTGGGGCGGTACGAGGGTCCGGGGCGCCAGAGGTCCGCCGCGCCGGGTCCGTTCGGCCGGGTGGTCGAGTCGGTAGGTCAGGCGTTCTGGTGGTGTCGCCCCGTGGGGTGGCATCGGCGGGGGCGGGAACCTTTCGGGGGCGATCGCGCGTGCCATCGGACGGGTGTGCGCGGCGGGTACGCGCGACGGCCCGCCCGGGGGACGGGTCGGACCGGCGGCAGGCGACGGGGTGCCGCGAGCGGGCGGGATCGGACGACGGCAGGTGGTTGGTTGATGGACGCGAGCAGCACGGCACGGGGCCGGTCCGGGCAGACGCCCGAGGGGGCGGAGCCGGTGGGGGGCTCCTCCGGCCCGGCAGCGGGTACGGAAGGTGAGCCCGATCTGGGGCGGTTGGGCCTGGAGCAGCTGCGCACCCTGCGCCGGGAGACCCTGGAGCAGGAGGCGGACCTCTCCTATCTGCGGCGCCTGCTGCACGGTCGGATGGACATCCTGCGGGCCGAACTCGACCGCCGGCCGGGCGCGCTCCTGGTGGCGGCCGGGGGTGAGAGCCCGGCGGGCGGCGCGCTGCTGGACCGGCTGCCGGCCATCCTCACCGATGCCCCGTCGACGGTCCGCCGCTCCGCCCGGCACGTCACCCTGGGGCCGCCCCGCGGCCAGCAGTCCCAGCTGGAGGCGGACGCCCTGATGGGCGATGTCCAGCTGGCCGACCTGGCCGCGCACCCGCCCGAGGAGCTGCTGGCCGCGCTGGACCGGCTGCGCGCGCACGAGCGCGAGGTGTCCGGCCGGCGGCAGCTGCTGCTGCGGACGGCGGACGGCTGCAGTGCCGAGATCACCCGCAGGTACCGTGATGGGGAAGCGCGGGTCGACGACCTGCTCGCGGGCGGCCCGCTCTGACCGGGTGAGGTGTCCGGGGCGGGTGCGTGCGGTCCGGCTCGCCCCCGGCCCACCCTCACCCCGGAAGGCTTCCGCCATGTCCCACTCCGTCGCCCTGCCCGCGCTCGCCGAGGTCATACGCTCCGGCTTCACCGAGGGCCGGCACCACGGATCGCTGGTCCTGCTCGCCGCCGACGGCTCGGTGGACTTCGCGCTGGGCGACCCCGACGCCCCGGTCTTCCCGCGTTCGTGCGCCAAGCCGTTCCAGGCGGTGGCCACCCTGCGGGCGGGCCTGGCGATCGAGGGCGAGCTGCTGGCACTGGCCGCCTCCAGCCACTCCGCAGAATCGTTTCACCTGGACGGCGTACGGCGGATCCTGGGTGACGCGGGGCTGGACGAGTCCGCCCTGCGGACCCCGGCCGACCTGCCGCTCGACGAGACCGAGGCCGAGCTGCACCTGCGGTCCGGCGGCGGGCGCGCACCGATCCTGATGGACTGCTCCGGCAAGCACGCCGGCTGGCTGGCCGCCTGCGTCGCCAACGACTGGCCGACCGAGAGCTACCTCGACCCGGCGCACCCCCTCCAGGTGCTGGCCCGCGAGGCCATGGCGGAGGCCACCGGCGAGCCGGCGGCGCACGCCGGGGTGGACGGCTGCGGCGCCCCGCTGCTGGCCGTCAGCCTGACCGGCCTGGCCCGCGGCTACCGGGCGCTGCTGGGGGCCGAGCCGGGGACGCCGCAGCGCCGGGTGGCCGACGCCATGCGCGCCCACCCCGAGTACGTGGCCGGCACCCGCCGGGCCGACACCTGGCTGATGCGGGCGGTGCCGGGCGCGCTGTCCAAGATGGGGGCCGAGGCCGTGCAGGCGGTGGCGCTGCCGGACGGCCGGGCTCTCGCCTTCAAGATCGACGACGGTGCCGAGCGGGCCCGCGGGCCGGTCCTGGCGGCCGCGCTGCGCCGGCTCGGGGTGACCACGGCGGACGGCACGGTGGAGCGGATCGCGGCCGCGCCGCTGCTCGGCGGCGGGGTGCCGGTGGGCGAGATCCGGGCGGCCTTCTAGGCCCGTGCCCGGGTTCCCCGGCACGGGGCGGCGCCGCGCTCCCGAGGACGGGCCCCGGGCCCGCCCGGCGGGCGCCGGAGTGCGGACCGGCCGGTGGCGGTGCACGGTGGACGGGGGCCGTCGCACAGGTGAGGGAGTCCGTCATGAGCGAGCACGTCTACCGGGTGACCGAGATCGTCGGGTCTTCGACCGAGAGCATCGACGCCGCCATCCGCAACGGGGTGGAGCGGGCCTCCCGGACGCTGCGCAACCTCGACTGGTTCGAGGTGACGCAGGTCCGGGGGCACCTGGCGGAGGGCCGGATCCAGCACTACCAGGTCGGTCTGAAGGTCGGTTTCCGGCTCGACGACGACGCCTGACCGGGGCCCGGCGCGCGCCGGGCCCCGGTGCGCAGCGGTCGGCCGTGTCCAGCGGTCGCCGGAGTTCGGCGCCCGCCCGTGCCCGGCGCCCGTCCCCTGCTCAGCGGTCGGTGGTGCCGCCGCTGGCCACCGCGGCCGGTCTGCTGCTGCTCGGTGGCAGCGCCACGGTGCTGGCCCGCCGCCGGACCGCCGCGCAGGCCTGATCCGGGGCCCGGTGCTTCGCCGTCCGGTCGGGCGCGGGCGCACCGGTGCGGGGACGTTCCCGCGCGGCGGTGGTCAGGCGCTCAGCGGGTAACGCCCGTCCAGGTCGTGGAAGATCGCGCCGTTGAGTACGAAGGCGCGCTTGCACTCCTCGACCACCCGGCGGCGCTCGATGTCGTCCAGCGCGAGCCCGGCGGCGTCCAGCTTGGCCCGGTAGTCGCGCTTGAAGGCGGCCGGGTTGTCGACCTCCTCGAACACGTAGAAGCGCACGCCGTCGCCCTTGCGCTCGAAGCCCCAGGTCTTCTCGGCGATGCCGCGGATGATCTGACCGCCCGACAGGTCGCCGAGGTAGCGGGTGTAGTGGTGCGCGATGTACCCGGCCGGCCACTCGGCCGCCAGCTCCTCCACCCGGGCCACGTACGCGGCGGTGGCGGGCAGCGGCGCCAGCCCCTCGCGCCAGCCGGGCCCGCGCAGGTGCTCCAGGTCGCGCTCGATGGCGGCGGTGCGCAGCAGGGCCCGGTCGATGAACGGTCCGGCCACCGGGTGGTCCGCCAGCTCGGCGGTCCGGCCCTCCAGCGCCCGGTAGACGTACCAGAGCTGGCCCGTGAGGTCGGCGTAGGCGTCGACGCCGAGCCGTCCGCCCAGCAGGCGGCTCATGAAGGACGACTGCTCCGCGGCCTCGTGCTCCTCGCTGCTGGCGGTGCGGAGCACGGTGGAGAACGGGACGGGCTGCTCGGGCGTGGGCATGCGGCCTCCAGGGATCGGAACGGGGCCCGACGTCTTGGTTAACCTAACCTAAGTTCCCGTCATGCCGACAGAGTGTCGGCAAAACCGGTCGGGGAACGGCGCGGGAGCCTCCGGGCGCGGCCGGGAACGGCGAAGGCCGGGGTCGCGGACGAATCCGCCAACCCCGGCCTCCGACTGCCCCGACCTACCTCGAACCGCCCTGCGAACGAGATCGGGTACGAGGGCTCAGTGACCGCCCTGCTCCGCAAGCCGCTTGATCGACGCGGTGACCTCGGCCTCGGCCTCGGCGCGGCCGACCCAGTTGGCGCCCTCGACGGACTTGCCGGGCTCCAGGTCCTTGTAGACCTCGAAGAAGTGCTGGATCTCCAGACGGTCGAACTCCGACACGTGGTGGATGTCCTGCAGGTGCTCCCAGCGGGGGTCGGTCGCCGGGACGCAGAGCAGCTTGTCGTCGCCGCCGGCCTCGTCCGTCATCTTGAACATGCCGATGACGCGGCACTTGATCAGGCAACCGGGGAAGGTCGGCTCCTCCAGGATGACCAGGGCGTCCAGGGGGTCGCCGTCGTCCGCCAGGGTGCCCTCGACATAGCCGTAGTCGGCCGGGTAGCGCGTCGAGGTGAACAGCATCCGGTCAAGACGAAGGCGACCGCTCTCGTGGTCGACCTCGTACTTGTTGCGCGAGCCCTTAGGGATTTCGATAAGGACGTCGAACTCCAACGGTTCCTCCAAGGTAGGGACTGACAGAATCCAAGTGTCTCCTACGGGAGCGGGTGCTCAGGAAAGGGGCCGGTCGGTGGGAGCAGTGGTCGGGGCGGGAGACCGCCGCAGGGGGACGGCCGCAGGGTTGTTCGGGGCGGCACTACTGGTCGCCGGCACGGTGCTGGGCTCGGGCGGCGGCGCGTACGCCCAGCCCTCCCCTCCGGCCGGCGGGCACAGCGCGGGCCACGGCGAGGACGGGAAGAAGCACGACGGCGGGGACGGTGACCGCGGCGGCGACCGCGGGCACGACCGCGGGCACGACCGCGGCGGCGACCAGGGCCGGAACCGGGTGGGAGCGGCGGAGCCGACCGGCCCGACCGGGGCCGCCGGGCCGTCCACCACCCCGCCGCCCGGCACCCCGCCCGCCGGGCCCGCCGGTCCGCCCACGGGGGCGCCCGCCACCCCGGCCGCCGGCCGCCCGGCCCCGGTCGCGGGGGCCGTCCTGGCCTCGGTCGAGGCCGGACCGGGCGCCGCGCTGCCGACCGCCCAGGGCCTCCAGCAGGCGCTCGCCGCCGCGCTCGCGGACCGGAACCTGGGCACCGTCAGCTTCGCCGTCGCGGACGCGGCGGACGGCCGGGTGCTCTACGGCTCGGGGGAGAACGCGCCCGCCACCCCGGCCTCCACCACCAAGCTGGCGACCACCGTCGCGGCGCTCTCGCTGATCCCGGGGGACACCCGGTTGGCCACCCGGGTCGTCAAGGGTGCGAACCCCGGCGAGATCACCCTCGTGGGTGGTGGTGACCCGACCCTCACCGCGCTGCCCGCCGACCAGGTGCAGATCGGCGGCGCGCCCGCCGACGCCGACACCGCCCCCGCCTCCCTGGAGGCCCTGGCGCGGCAGACCGCCGCCGCCCTCAAGGCGGCCGGCACCACCGCCGTCAAGCTGGACTACGACCTCTCGCTCTACGCGGGCAGCCCCCAGCACAAGAACTACGACGCCGCCAACATCGCGCTGGTCACCCCGCTGATGATCGACGAGGGCAAGGTCGACCCGAAGAGCCGTGAGGACGCGCCGGCCCGGGTGGCCGACCCGGCCGGCCAGGCCGCCGACGCCTTCGCCGCCCAGCTGAAGGCCCAGGGCATCACCGTGGACGGCAAGGCCAAGCCAGCCGCCGCCCCCGCGTCCGCCACCGCGCCGGTCCTCGGCCGGGTCGATTCGCCGACTGTCGCCCGGCTGGTCGAGCGCCTGCTCACCACCTCCGACAACACCCTCGCCGAGGCGATCGCCCGTCAGGCCGCGCTCGCCGCGCACCAGCCGGCCAGCTTCGAGGGCGCCGCCACCGCCGTCACCCAGGAGCTCGCCCGGCTCGGCGTGCCGATGACCGGGGTGGTGCTGGGCGACGGCAGCGGGCTGAGCACGGGCAACGCGATCCCGCCCGCCGTCCTCGTCCACCTGCTCGCGCTGGCCTCCTCGGAGCAGCACCCGACGCTGCGTCCGGTGCTCACCGGCCTGCCGATCGCCGGATTCACCGGCACCCTCGGCAAGCGCTTCGGCGCCGGCTCCGGCGCGGCCGAGGCGGCCGGCCTGGTCCGGGCCAAGACCGGAAGCCTGAACGGCGTCAACACCCTGGCCGGCACGGTGGTGGACGCCGAAGGCCGGCTGCTCGCCTTCGCCGTGATGACGAAGACCACCGCAGCCGCCGACACCGCCCGCGCCGCGATGGACCGCGTCGTGGCCAGACTGGCGGCCTGCGGCTGCCACTGAGTCACCCGCGGCGCCGCCGCCGCGACGCCGACCGGGGCCGATCCCCGTGCACCGGCGGGGGGTTCGGCCCCGCACGGCCGCCGCCCGGCGTCCGGCCGTCCCGGGCACCCGTCCGGCAGGACGTGGGCTCCCGTGGCTCCCCCCGATGGGCCGGAGCACGTACGGTGAGGGCATGACGAGCGCGAGCGGCGGTGCTGACATGGTCGACTGGAATCTCGCGGTCGCAACCGCGACCAGGCTGGTACGGCCGGGGCCGGAGGTGAGCCGCGCGGAGGCGGCGGCCGTGGTCGCCGAACTGCGCAGGCACGCCCTGGAGGCGGAGGAGCACGTCCGGGCGTTCACGGGCATGCGCTCCAGCAGCCTCGGTGCGGCCACCGCGACCCCGGTGCTGATCGTGGACCGCCCCGGTTGGGTGCGGGCCAACGTCGCGGGCTTCCGGACGGTGGTCCAGCCCCTGGTGGAGAAGCTCCAGGCCCGCCGGAGCGGCAGCGCCGCGGCCGGGGTCCTCGGCGCGGTGGGGGAGAAGGCCACCGGCATCGAGGTCGGCGCCCTGCTGGCGTTCCTGGCGACCAAGGTGCTCGGCCAGTACGAGACCTTCGCCCCGGCCGAGCCCTCGCTGGAGGCGCCGGACAGCCCGGCCGCGCTCTTCGACAAGCCCCGGCTGGGCCCCGAGGGCCCCGGCCCGGGCCGGCTGCTGCTGGTGGCGCCGAACATCGTGCACGTCGAGCGGGAGCTGGACGTGAACCCGGCCGACTTCCGGCTCTGGGTCTGCCTGCACGAGGAGACCCACCGCACCCAGTTCACCGCGGTGCCGTGGCTGCGCGACCACATCCAGTCCGAGGTGCAGTCCTTCCTGGCCGAGACGGACGTCGACCCGGGGGCGCTGCTGGACCGGCTGCGGGACGCGGCGGGCACGCTCGGCGGCCTGCCCGGCCTCGGCGGGCGGGGCGAGGGGGCCGGGTCGACCGGACTGCTGGAGATCGTCCAGTCGCCGTCCCAGCGCGAGATCCTCGGCCGTCTGACGGCCGTGATGTCGCTGCTGGAGGGCCATGCGGACGTGGTGATGGACGGCGTGGGCCCGGCCGTGGTGCCGAGCGTGGCCGAGATCCGGGAGAAGTTCCAGCAGCGCCGGGACCGCGGTGCCAACCGGCTCGACCTGGTGCTGCGCCGACTGCTCGGCATGGACGCCAAGCTCCGCCAGTACCAGGACGGCGCGGTCTTCGTGCGGGGCGTGGTGGAGCAGGTCGGGATGGACGGCTTCAACCGGGTCTGGACGTCCCCGAACACCCTGCCCACCAAGGACGAGATCCACGACCCCGCCGCCTGGGTGGCCCGCGTCGCGAGGTGACTCGCCCGCCGGAGCGTCCCTTCGGCCCGGGCGGCCGGGGGACTCGCCCCGGTCGCTCTCCGTGCGCGCGCTCCGGGCGGGGCCGGAGGCGGTCGGCAGCGGTCAAAGCCGTTCGTACGAGTGGTCCAATCGTGCAGATGGCGGGTGAAGATACGTTTCTCCATTCACCCGTACGTGGGACGGTGGTCGTACCGGTGGCGCGGGTGGCGTAGCGGGCGCCTCCTTTCTGCCACCATCTGTGAGCGCCCGGTAACACGGCGCTCACAGATGCGCGGCCCCCGCCGCGCCCACCGCCGTCCTGTCCCCTCCGTCAAGGAGTCGTCCGCCGTGGGCCCACACCCCGCTGTCGCCGCGATACGCCTGGCCGTACGCCGCACGCTCACCGACCTCGCCGCCGAGGCCGGCACCACCTTCGCCGCACCCCGCGAGCCCCGCGAGCGCCCCAGCGGTGCGCCGCTGGTCGGCGCCGCCGTCGGGACCACCCTGATCGGCAACGCCCACCGCCACCCGTCCGGTCTGCCGCGCACCCCGGCCGCGCCCGGCTCGCCGCTGGTCCTGGTCGCCGTCAGCGGCGGCGCCGACTCGATGGCGCTGGCCATCGCGGCCGCCTTCGAGGCCCCCAAGCTGGGCCTGCGGGTCGGCGCCGTCACCGTCGACCACGGTCTCCAGAACGGCTCCGCCGACCGCGCCGCCCAGGTCGCCGAGCGGCTCCGCTCGCTCGGGCTCGACCCGGTGGAGGCCGTGCCGGTCCGGGTCGGCCGCGCCGGCGGCCCCGAGGCCGCCGCCCGGGACGCCCGCTACGCCGCCCTGGACGCCGCCGCCGAGCGTCACGGCGCCGTGGCCGTCCTGCTCGGCCACACCCGCGACGACCAGGCGGAGACGGTCCTGCTGGGCCTCGCCCGCGGCTCCGGTGCCCGCTCGCTGGCCGGCATGCCGGCCCAGAAGGGCCGCTACCGCCGCCCGCTGCTGGAGCTCGACCGGGCCGCCACCCGCCAGGCCTGTTCCGCCCAGGCGATCCCGGTCTGGGACGACCCGCACAACTGTGACCCCGCCTACACCCGCTCCCGGGTGCGGCACGAGGTCCTGCCGGTGCTGGAGAAGCACCTGGGCGGCGGCGTGGTCGAGGCGCTGGCCCGGACCGCCCGGCTGTTCCGCGACGACGCCGACGCGCTGGACCAGTGGGCCGCGCTCGCCGAGCGCGATCTCCGTACCGGCGAGGGCACCCTGGACGTCGGGAAGCTGGCCGAACTGCCGCCCGCGGTGCGCCGCCGGGTACTGCGCAGGGCCGCGCTGAGGGCGGGCTGCCCGGCCGGGGACCTCTTCGCGCGCCACCTCGAAACGATCGATCTGCTGGTCACCGGTTGGCGCGGCCAGGGGCCGTTGCACCTACCCGGGGGCGTCGAAGCCACCCGTAGGTGTGGCACGCTGGTCTTTCGGCGGCAGGGCGACTGACGGGCAGGCATGCTCCCGGGGCGCCGGGCCGCCGGCCATCCAGACCCCGAACGTTTGAGGACGTATCCCCGGTGGACCAGAACGACATGGGCGCTGACCTCGCGAAGGTGCTCATCAGCAAGGACGAGATCGACGCCAAGCTCCTGGAGCTGGCCGAGCGCATCGACCGGGACTACGCAGGCAAGGACCTGCTGATCGTCGGCGTCCTCAAGGGTGCCGTGATGGTGATGGCCGACCTCGCCCGGGCCCTGCACTCGCAGGTGACCATGGACTGGATGGCCGTCTCCTCGTACGGGATGGGCACCAAGTCCTCCGGTGTGGTGCGGATCCT
The DNA here is from genome assembly GCF_040630835.1 of Kitasatospora sp. NPDC005751. Classification (NCBI taxonomy): domain Bacteria; kingdom Bacillati; phylum Actinomycetota; class Actinomycetes; order Kitasatosporales; family Streptomycetaceae; genus Kitasatospora; species Kitasatospora sp. NPDC005751. Next base: position 255,780 of record NZ_JBEXYC010000004.1, on the reverse strand, counting down.
CAAGGACCTCGACACCGACATCGCCGGCCGTGACGTCCTGATCGTCGAGGACATCATCGACTCCGGGCTGACGCTGTCCTGGCTGCTGGGCAACCTGGGCTCGCGCGGCCCGGCCTCGCTGGAGGTCTGCACGCTGCTGCGCAAGCCCGACGCGGCCAAGGTCGAGATCGACGTCAAGTACGTCGGGTTCGACATTCCCAACGAGTTCGTGGTCGGCTACGGGCTCGACTACGCGGAGAAGCTGCGCAACCTCCCCTTCATCGGCACCCTCGCCCCGCACGTCTACGGCGGCTGAGGGTTTCGGGGCCCGTTCGGGCTACGGACGGGAACAGTGGACCGTTCCCGCCCGTTGCATCGGGGGAAATAGAAGTAGGTCGTGTCGCTGTGCTCCCGCCACCGGCGGGTCGGACTGCGGTACGGTCCAATAAAACCGCTCTTCACATGAGCAGAACCGGATGCGCCGGCGGCCCAGGCCCCGCGGCGCCGTCGAGTGGCAGGAGGGACGGGGCGGCAACGCCCCGCATGGATGGACGTCAAGCGATACTTCCGTGCGCCGATCATGTGGATCGTGCTGGCCGTCCTCGCCGTCATCGTGCTGATGCAGGTCGTTTCTGACTCGAACGGCTACAAGACGGTGGACACCGGGCAGGTCGTCGCAGCGATCGACGCCAAGCAGGTCAAGTCGGCGCAGATCACCACTGGTGACTCGAACACGATCAAGATCCAACTGAAGGACGGCGCCACGCTGTCCAACGCCGGCACGGGCAAGACCCCGTCCGGCAGCAAGTTCCAGGCCTCGTACATCGGCGACCAGGGTGTCGCGCTCGCCGACAAGCTCCAGGCCCAGATCAACGACAACGACCAGAACTCGCTCTCCGAGGGCTACACCGTCAGCCCGGAGAAGCAGAGCACCTTCGTCAGCCTCCTGCTGTCGATGCTGCCCATCGTGATCATCGTTCTGGTCTTCCTGTTCCTGATGAACCAGATGCAGGGCGGCGGGTCCCGCGTCATGCAGTTCGGCAAGTCGAAGGCCAAGCTGCTCACCAAGGACACGCCGAAGACGACGTTCTCGGACGTCGCCGGTGCGGACGAGGCGGTGGAGGAGCTCCACGAGATCAAGGAGTTCCTGCAGGAGCCGGCCAAGTTCCAGGCGGTCGGCGCCAAGATCCCGAAGGGCGTGCTGCTCTACGGGCCGCCCGGTACCGGCAAGACCCTGCTGGCGCGTGCCGTCGCGGGCGAGGCCGGGGTCCCGTTCTACTCGATCTCCGGCTCGGACTTCGTGGAGATGTTCGTGGGTGTCGGCGCCAGCCGCGTCCGCGACCTCTTCGAGCAGGCCAAGGCGAACGCTCCGGCGATCGTCTTCGTCGACGAGATCGACGCCGTCGGCCGGCACCGCGGTGCAGGTCTCGGCGGCGGTCACGACGAGCGCGAGCAGACCCTCAACCAGCTGCTGGTCGAGATGGACGGCTTCGACGTCAAGGGCGGCGTGATCCTCATCGCGGCCACCAACCGCCCCGACATCCTGGACCCGGCGCTGCTGCGCCCGGGCCGCTTCGACCGGCAGATCGCGGTCGAGCGCCCCGACCTCCAGGGCCGTCTGGACATCCTCAAGGTGCACCAGAAGGGCAAGCCGGTCGCGCCGGACGTCGACCTCAGGGCCGTCGCCAAGCGCACCCCCGGCTTCACCGGTGCCGACCTGGCCAACGTCCTGAACGAGGCGGCGCTGCTGACCGCCCGCTCGGACAAGAAGCTGGTCGACAACTTCACGCTGGACGAGGCGATCGACCGCGTCGTGGCCGGACCGCAGAAGCGGACCCGGATCATGTCCGAGAAGGAGAAGAAGATCACCGCGTACCACGAGGGCGGTCACGCCCTGGTCGCGGCGGCTTCCCCCAACGCGGACCCGGTGCACAAGATCACCATCCTGTCCCGCGGCCGGGCGCTCGGCTACACCATGGTGCTGCCGGACGAGGACAAGTACTCCACCACCCGCAACGAGATGCTCGACCAGCTGGCGTACATGCTGGGCGGGCGCGCGGCGGAGGAGCTGGTCTTCCACGACCCGACCACCGGCGCCTCGAACGACATCGAGAAGGCCACCGCGACCGCGCGGGCCATGGTCACCCAGTACGGGATGACCGAGCGGCTCGGCGCGATCAAGTTCGGTTCGGACAACTCGGAGCCGTTCCTGGGCCGCGAGATGGGTCACCAGCGCGACTACTCGGAAGAGGTCGCCGGGCTGGTGGACGAAGAGGTGAAGAAGCTCATCGAGAACGCGCACAACGAGGCCTGGGAGATCCTGGTCGAGAACCGCGACGTGCTCGACAACCTGGTTCTGGAGCTCCTGGAGAAGGAGACCCTGAACAAGGAGCAGATCGCCGAGATCTTCGCCCCGATCGTCAAGCGCCCGGCCCGGCCGGCCTGGACGGGCTCGTCCCGTCGTACGCCGTCCACCCGGCCGCCGGTGCAGTCCCCGAAGGAGCTGGCGCTGACCAACGGCGCCGCCGCCGTCGAGGCCGCTCCGGTCGACGTGGTGAAGCTCCCGCCGCTGCCGGTGGAGCCGCCCGCCGAGGGCTGATCGCGCCAGCACAGGGACGGAATGGATGCCGCGCCACCAGGGTTTGTACTCTGGAGGCGCGGCATCCGTGCTGTTCAGCCAAGTCGTCCCCCTAGTTAGCGAGGCCCGCATGATCGACCCGGTGACGCTCGACGGTCCGTCCGCCGTCGGGACCTTCGACCAGAAGCGGGCCGAGAACGCCATCCGCGAGCTGCTCCTCGCGGTGGGCGAGGACCCGGACCGCGAGGGTCTGCTGGAGACCCCGGCCCGGGTCGCCAGGGCGTACAAGGAGATATTCGCGGGCCTCTGGCAGGAGCCGGAGGACGTCCTCACCACCACCTTCGACCTCGGCCACGACGAGATGGTGCTGGTCAAGGACATCGAGCTGACCTCGGTCTGCGAGCACCACCTGGTGCCGTTCCGGGGCGTCGCGCACGTCGGCTACATCCCGTCGGTCAACGGCAAGATCACCGGCCTGTCCAAGCTGGCCCGGCTGGTCGACGTCTACGCCCGCCGCCCGCAGGTGCAGGAGCGGCTCACCAGCCAGGTCGCGGACGCGCTGATGCGGATCCTCGAACCGCGCGGCGCGATCGTCGTGATCGAGTGCGAGCACATGTGCATGTCGATGCGCGGCATCCGCAAGCCCGGCGCCAAGACCATCACCTCCTGCGTGCGGGGCCAGCTGCGCGACCCGGCCACCCGGGCCGAGGCGATGAGCCTGATCATCGGTCGCTAGCGGCCCTGCGGCCCCGCCGGCACCCCCCCCGGCCCGCGCCGGCTCAGAGCAGCTGGTGCTCCGCGTGCGGCGGGGCCGGGGTGCCCAGGGCGTTGCGGCGCCGGGGCATCCGCAGGGTCACCATCCGCCGCCAGCCGAACGCCCGGTCGTACAGGTAGAGCACGTGGACGCCCGCCGTCACCACGGCGCGCTGCCAGCGCGGCCACCCGAGGATCCGCGCCATCCGGGCCGTCACGGCGAGCCCGACGTCCCGGTGGGTGCGGATCTCGCCGCGCGCGCTGGTCTCCAGGGTGTGCCGGACGTACGGGCCGTGGCCCTCGGCGACCAGCCGCAGCAGCTCCTCGTGGCAGTAGGCGAGGTGGTTGTCCTCGTCGGCGGAGATCATCCGCATCGCGCGGCCGAGATCCGGATCGTCGCCGTACACCTTGACCAGCTGGCGCATCTGCTCGGCCGCGCGCTGCTCGGTCACCCGGCTGTGCGCCAGGTAGGTGATGATCTCCCGCTCGGCCAGCGGCACCTCGCTGTTCAGCCGCTCGTGCGAGAGGCCGACGCCCTGGCGCTCCAGCAGCATGCAGTAGTCGGCCTCGGCGGGGACGTCGATCCTGGGCAGGCCGCGCTTGTGCAGCAGCTGGGTGAAGATCCGGCCGTGCTTGCGCTCGTCGGCGCCGTGCCGGGCGATCTTGGGGGCGAGGACCGGGTCGCGGGTGAGGGCGGTGATCCGCTCGTTCTCCCAGCCGCCCTGGTCCTCGCCGCCGGCCGCGATGCTGCAGAAGAGCTGATAGGCCTCGTCGTTGCGGTAGATCTCGGTGAAGAGCGATCGGGTGCTGAGCATGGGGCCTCCTGCACGGATCAGGTGTCCACCCGGGCCGTTCGGCCGGGCGGTCGCGATACGTTCCCCGTGGTGGCGGCGGACCGGCCCGACCGGCCGGTAACCACTCGTCCGGCGGCCGTCGCCGCCGGCGGTCAGGTCCAGGTGAGCCGGGCGCTCATCCACTCCAGTGCGGCCGGGAGCTCGCGGATCCAGCTGTCGAAGTTGTGGCCGCCGTCGTCCAGGTAGAGCGACTCGACCTTGAACTGCGGATTGGCGGCCGCGACCTGCTGGGCGAGGTCGACGAACTTCACCGTCTCCGGGTAGTCGGTCTCCTTGCGGGTGCTGATCACCAGCAGCGAGAGGTTCGGCGCGGGGAGGTTCTGCAGCCGCCAGCCGAGGTCGCTCTGGTCGGCCAGCGCCTTGTCGCCGCCGAAGAGGTTGCCGCCGGTGAACTGGTCCTCGGCGACCTTGAAGTCGCCGTGCATCCCCACGCCGTTGCCGTAGACGTCCGGGTAGCGCATCGCGAGCCGCATCGCGCAGCTGCCGCCGGTCGAGAAGCCGAGCACGCCCCAGGACGAGGGCGAGCGGCTGACCCGGTACGCCGAGCGCAGCGCCTCGGGCACGTCCTTGGTGAACCAGGACTCGGCGCGCGGGCCGCCGGGGACGTCGACGCACTCGGTGTTGCGCGGCGGGGCGACGCTCGGCCGGGCCATCACGATGATCGTGGGGGCCATCTTGCCGCCCTTGCGCAGCTCCCAGGCGGTCTGCGGGACGGGCAGGTCCTTGAGCAGGTGCATGGTGGTGCCGGGGAAGCCGGCGATGGTCAGCAGCACCGGGAAGCGCACCATGGCGAGGTTCGGGTCGAAGTACTCGGGCGGCAGGTAGACGAACATCTGGTCGGAGAGGCCGGTCTCCTTGCCCGCCACCCGGACCGATTCGATCTTGCCGACCTCCTCCGGCGGGCCCTTGGGCAGATCGGTCACGGTCTCCAGGCCGCCCTCCTCGGTCGGCTGGACCAGCGCGTCGGAGACCGGGGTGCCGCTGTGGTGGCGCTCGCTGCTGGTGAGCGCGAGCTTGGCGCCGCCGGGGCTGAGCAGGTCGTCCCATGAGGTGTAGAAGCCGAACGAGTTGTTGACCGACAGCGCCAGCACCGCGAGCACCGAGACCTGAGTGACGGTCAGCAGACCGATCCGCCCGAGCACCGGGAGCGGGCGCTGCCGGGCCAGCCGGGGCCAGAGCCAGAGGGTGGTGAGCAGGGCCGCCGCGCCGAGCGCGAGCAGCGAGTTCACCAGCGCGTCGCTGGTCAGTTCCATGCCGTCGGCCTTCCGGTGGGAAACTCTCGGTGCAGGCTTCATCGTCTGGCGGTGCGTCAGCCACGGCCATCGCGGCTAGGCTGTCCGGACGTCGGGGCAGGCGGAGTCCGGGGCGATCCGACGCAACCGGTTCCCCGGAACGCGGCGTCCACCGTACGTACCGGGTATGCGGGGGTCCGTCGCGCCACGCGGCGGGAAGGCTCCGGCGCCCACCCCTCGGCTCAACCACAGCGTCCGCCGAACACCGGTTTACCCTCCGTTGCCGGATGTTTGGTGTGCGCATTGCCCGATGAAGGAAAAGGCATGAAGGTCCCTCACAACTCCTCCCCCGGAGTGACAGGACTGCAGTCCGCAGCCTCTACGCTGAGCTTCCATGAGCGTTCCCGTGTCCGTTGAGCCGAGCCCCGAGCAGCCGCCCCGCCGCCGCGGCCTGCAGACGCTTCGTACCCAAGCGGCCGCCGTCCCCCGGGCCTGGCTCCCCGGCGCGGTCGGCTACGCCTGTCTGCTGATCGGTCTGGTGGACACCGCCAGCGCGGTGTTCCCCAAGCTCCGGCACACCAAGGTGCACGACTTCGCGGGGCAGCTGCCCGGCGGCACCACGACCCTGGCCGCGGCCGGCACGCTGATGGTCGGCCTGCTGCTGGTGCTGCTCGCCCACGCCCTGCGCCGCCGCAAGCGGCGGGCCTGGCGGGCCGTCTGCGTGCTGCTGCCGGTCGGCGCGGCGCTGCACATCCTGCGCTGGCACCAGATCGGCCCGGCGGTCGTCTCGCTGGTGCTGTTCGCGGTGATGCTGGTGCACCGGCGCGAGTTCTACGCCAAGGCCGACCCCCGGACCCGCTGGCGGGCGGTGGTCAACCTGGTCGTGATGGGGGCGATCAGCGTCGCGCTCGGCCTGCTGGTGGTCTCCACCCGGACCGGGTACGAGATCGGCGACCCGAGCCTGTTCCACCGGCTTGAGCACGTCGGGTACGGACTGTTCGGCTTCGAAGGGCCGGTCGACTACAGCTCGGACCGGGTCTCCGACCAGGTCGCCTACCTGCTCGGCGGGCTGGGCCTGATCACCGCCTTCACCACCGCCTACCTGGCGCTGCGGCCGGAGAAGCCCAAGCCGGAGCTGACCGCCGAGGACGAGGAGAAGGTCCGCGCGCTGCTCGACCGGCACGGCGAGCGCGACTCGCTCGGCTACTTCGCGCTGCGCCGGGACAAGAGCGTGCTGTTCTCGCCCTCCGGCAAGGCGGCGATCTCCTACCGGGTGGTCTCGGGCGTGATGCTCGCCTCCGGTGACCCGGTCGGCGACGTCGAGGCCTGGCCGGGTGCGATCAAGGTCTTCATGACCGAGGCCCGCGAGCACGCCTGGGTGCCGGCCGTGATGGGCTGCAGCGAGGTGGGCGGCGAGGTCTGGACCCGCGAGGCGGGGCTGGACGCGCTGGAGCTGGGTGACGAGGCGATCGTCGACACCGGGACGTTCTCACTCGCAGGCCGGGCGATGCGCAACGTGCGCCAGATGGTCAAGCGGATCGAGCGCAACGGCTACTCCTGCCAGGTGCGGCGGGTCGCCGACCTCACGCCGGACGAGAAGTACCGGATCGCCGACGCCGCCTCCCGCTGGCGCGGCACCGACACCGAGCGCGGCTTCTCGATGGCCCTCGGCCGCTTCGGCGACCCGGGCGACGACGCCTGCGTGGTGGTCACCGCGCACAAGGCGCCGGAGGAGGGCGAGGACGGCGACGACCTGAAGGCCGTGCTGCACTTCGTGCCCTGGGGGCCGGACGGCATCTCGCTGGAGCTGATGCGCCGCGACCGCGCCGCCGACCCCGGTCTGAACGAGCTGCTGATCGTCGCCGCGCTGCAGGCGGTGCCGGCGATGGGCGTGCGCCGGGTCTCGCTCAACTTCGCGATGTTCCGCTCGGCCCTGGCGCGCGGTGAGCGGATCGGCGCCGGCCCGGTGCTGCGGGCCTGGCGCGGGCTGCTGGTGTTCCTGTCGCGCTGGTTCCAGATCGAGTCGCTGTACAAGTTCAACGCCAAGTTCCAGCCCGAGTGGGAGCCGCGGTTCCTGGTCTTCCCGAACACCCGGGACCTGCCCCGGATCGGGTTCGCCGCGATGCAGGCGGAGGCCTTCATCACCCTCGGCATGCCGCGCTTCGGCCGCAAGCCGCAGCGCCAGGGCCCGCTGCCGGCCCCGGGCCGCCCTGAGGTCACCGAGGCCGCGTAGGCCGGCGCCCGCCCCCGGACCCCCGTCGGAGACCCGGCGGGGGTCCGGTCGTCTCCGGGGGAGCGGGGACTTGAACTGATAATGGGGTTATGAGCACTTCGCTGTCCTTCTCGCTGCCTGCCGGACTGCCGCGGCTCGACCGCTGCTCCGTGATGGGCGTGGTCAATGTGACCCCCGACTCCTTCTCGGACGGCGGGATGTGGCACGACCCCGCCCGGGCCATCGCCCACGGCCTGGCGCTCCGGGCCCGCGGCGCGGACCTGGTGGACGTCGGCGGCGAGTCCACCCGCCCCGGCTCGCAGCGGGTGCCCGAGGAGGAGGAGCTGGGCCGGGTGCTGCCGGTGGTGCGCGAGCTGGCCGACTCCGGGGTGGTCGTCTCGGTCGACACCATGCGCGCCTCCGTCGCGGAGCGGGCCGTCGCGGCCGGTGCCCGGATCATCAACGACGTCTCCGGCGGCCTGGCCGACCCCGCGATGGCCCGGGTGGTGGCCGAGACCGGCGTGCCCTTCGTGGTGATGCACTGGCGCGGGCAGTCCGCCGACATGGACAGCCTGGCCGTCTACGGCGACGTGGTCGCGGACGTGGTCGGCGAGCTCACGGCCCGGATGGACGCGCTGCTGGCGGCCGGCGTCAAGGAGGAGCAGCTGATCCTGGACCCGGGCCTGGGCTTCGCCAAGACCGCCGAGCACAACTGGGCCCTGCTCGGCGGGCTCCCGGCGCTCACCGCGCTCGGCCGTCCCGTCCTCGTCGCCGCATCGCGCAAGCGGTTCCTGGGTACGCTGCTCGCCGACCCGGAAACCGGGGAACTGCGCCCGGCCAGGGAGCGCGACGACGCGACCGCCGCGGTGTCGGTGCTGTCGGCCGGGGCCGGGGCCTGGGCGGTGCGGGTGCACGACGTGGCCGGCACGGCGGACGCCGTCCGGGTGGTCGCCGCCTGGCAGCGGGCGGCCCGGCAGGACCCCTCCGGCCCGTCGGCGGGCCGGAGCGGCAGGTGAAACGGGAGGGTCTGTGGCAGGTGACGGCAAGGTGAGCGGCGAGACCGCGGGTCAGCGCGCCCGGGAAGCGGACCGGGAGGCCGTACTGGAGGCCAACCGGGCGCTGTACGAGGCGTTGGAGAACGGCGATCTGGAGGCCGTCGAGGAGGCCTGGCTGGGGGCCGACGAGGCCGACGACAAGGGCGGCGTGGTCTGCGTGCACCCCGGCTGGCCGGTGCTGCGCGGGCGGGCCCAGGTGACCCGCTCCTACATGTTGATCATGGCGAACACGGAGTACATCCAGTTCATCCTGACCGACGTCGAGGCCGAGGTTCAGGGGGATGTGGCCCTTGTCACGTGCACCGAGAACATCCTTTCCGGCGGCGAGGCGGAGGAGGAGGGCGAACTCGGCCCGCTGGTCGGCGGAAAGGTCGTCTCGACCAATCTCTTCCGCCGCACCCCGGCGGGCTGGAAGCTCTGGTCCCACCACGGTTCACCCGTTCTGACCAGCGGGGACGACGAGGACGAGGACTGACCCGGGGCCCGCTGGGGAAATGCCCGCCGGAGGCGGCCCGGGAATTCCCGGAGAGCCACCGAACGTTCACGTCAATCGCCGATCCGGCGCGCGTGGCGTCGGTTCGTGCCGGGTAGGACGGTCAGGCGTTGTCGGCGCTCGCGGGTAGATTCGAAACGCAGTGGCGGCCGTCGTGTCCGCCTCCGCCCTGCCTTCCCCCCGCTTTCCGGGGCAGGGCCCGTCCGAGTGGGAGCAGTGATTCGTTTGCTGGACCGCGTCACCCTGCGGGGCCTGCGTGCCCGGGGTCACCACGGTGTCTTCGAGCGCGAGCGCGTCGAGGGCCAGACCTTCGTGGTGGACCTCGTGCTCCACCTGGACACCCGCCCCGCCGCGTCCGGCGACGACCTCACCCGCACGGCGCACTACGGCGTCGTGGCCGAGGAGGTCACCGCGATCATCGCCGGCGAGCCGGTCGACCTGATCGAGACCCTGGCGCAGCGCATCGCGGACCAGTGCCTGGCGCACGAGGCGGTCGAGGAGGTCGAGGTCACCGTGCACAAGCCCGACGCCCCGATCACCGTGCCGTTCGACGACGTGACCGTGACCATCCACCGGGGCCGCGCATGACCCGCACCGCGTACCCCGTGCCAGCCGCAGAGCCCGTTCCAGTTGTAGGGGAAGCCCGATGAGCACCAGCGACCCGACCGCCTCGCCGAGCACGTTCGACCTGGAGAACCGGGTGGACTCGGCCGACGCCACGCTGCACAGCCAGCGCTGCGCCGTGATCGCCCTCGGCTCCAACCTGGGCAACCGCCTGGACACCCTCCAGGGCGCCGTGGACGCCCTCGCCGACACCCCCGGGCTCAAGATCAAGGCCGTCTCCGGCGTGTACGAGACGGAGGCCCTCGGCGGCCCCGACGAGCAGCCCAACTACTACAACGCGGTGGTGGTGCTGCGCACCACCCTGCCCCCGCGCGACCTGCTGGAGCGCGGCAACGCGATCGAGGACGCCTTCGGCCGGGTCCGCACCGTGCGCTGGGGCCCGCGGACGCTGGACGTCGACATCCTGGCCTACGAGGGCGTCACCAGCGACGACCCGCAGCTGCTGCTGCCGCACCCGCGCTCGCACGAGCGGGCCTTCGTGCTCGCCCCCTGGCTGGACGCCCAGCCGGAGGCCGAGGTGCCCGGCCACGGCCAGGTCGCCGCGCTGCTCCAGGCGCTCGGCGGCGCCGACGCCCAGGGCGTCCGGCGGCGCGAGGACATCGGGCTGACCCTGCCGGAGTAGGCCCAGCCGGCCCGTACGGCCGGGAACTCGGACGAGGTCCCGGCCGTACGAGTAGGTGTCCGCCATCCGCGCGGGTGCCCGCCGACCCGGGCCCGGTACGGTGGCCTGGCGCCGTCGTACCGTCCGCCCCGCCCCTTCGCCGGGTCGGGGCGCCTCCCAGCCGTCGGCCGGGGGGAGCAGGGCCGGGCCCGGGGGCGGCCGCCCGACACCGCAACCCCGGGAAGGACCACGTCCGAGTGAAGCTGCTTCGCCTCCGTCTGCTGGTCGGCATCACCGCCGCGACCACGGCGCTGTCCTGGGCCGGTGCCAAGCTGTGGGCCTCCCTGGACACCCTGCCCGCGGTGCCGGGTGCGGCTCCGGTGGTGCTGGCCGCGGTGGCGGTGATCCTGCTCGCCACGGCGATCTCGCTGCGCTCCCGGCTGAAGGCGGCGCGCGAGCGCCAGCCCGGGGCGAAGGGCGTCGACCCGCTGGGCGCCGCCCGGGCGGTGGTGCTGGCGCAGGCGAGCGCGCTGGTCTCGTCGGTGGTCACCGGCATCTACGCGGGCGCGGGCGTCTACCTGCTCGGCGAACTGGACGTGCAGGCCCGCCAGGACCAGGCCGTCACGGCCGGCTTCGCGGTGCTGGCCGGGGTGGCGGTGATCGCGGCGGCGCTCTGGCTGCAGCACGTGTGCAAGCTGCCGGAGGACCACGACGACCCGAGCGGGCCGGCGGCGACCTCGCACCGCTGAGCGGACCCGCTTCGGTGATCTTGGGTGAGGGCCCGGGTACAAGCGGTAAAGCTTGCGCAGTGTCAAGGGCCAAAGCGGACCCTGGGCTGACACGGCCCCAATTCGCACGCTAGTTTCTTGGCATGTCTCGCGGACGCCACCGTCATTCCTCCGTCCTCGGCCGGATCCTTCCTCCCACCGCCGCCGGCGTGCTCATCGTCGCCGCGGTGGCCGCGCTGCTCTTCAGTCAGGACACCGTCCTGGTCCGCTCGGTGGGCGTCGCCGCCGTGCTGGCCTCGCTCGGGATCGCCGTGCTGCTGCGCCAGCGCGACCGGGCCGCCCGGGCGGCCGCCGAGGTGTCCGTCGCGCAGCGGCTCCGGGCCGAGGAGCGCTTCGAGGAGCAGCTCGCCGAGGCCGAGTACGCGGCGGAGGTCGCCGAGGAGCGGGCCACCCGCTTCGGGCGGCGGCTGACGGCCGAGAAGTCGCGGCTGGCCAAGGCCGAGACGGAGATCGCCAGGCTGCTGCGCGAGCGCGCCGTGGCGGTCGCCGAGCAGGCGCTCAAGGAGGCCGAGGCGGCCCAGCGGGCCCTCGCGGCCGCCCGCCCCAAGTACCCGGCCAGTCCGGCCGCGTTCGTCCGCGCCGCGGCCGTGCTGCGGCAGCTGCAGCGGCAGGCGGCAGCCCGGGACGCCCAGCGTGAGCGCACGGCCGGTGCGGAGGTCGCGCTGCGGGCCCGCACCGCGCCGGCGACCGTCCCGGCGTCCGCGCCGGTGGCGCCCGCCCGTCCGGTGCCGGCTCCGGTGGCTCCGGCCGTCCCCACCCCGGCCGCCTCGGTGCCCGCGGCGGCCGCCCCGGCAGCCGTCGCTCCGGCGCCCGCGCCGCGGCCCGCGCTGACGGCGACGGTGGGCCAGCTGGGCGGGACGCCCAGCGCTCCCGTGGTGGCGGCCGAGCGGCAGCGCCCGCGCCCGCAGCAGGCCCGGGGGCAGGGCTTCAGCTTCTTCGGCCGCTCGGGAGCGGCCGGCCGTCCGGCGGCCCCGGCGCCGGCCCTGGGCGGCGTCGCCGAGCTGGGCGAGCGCGCCGACCTGGCGGACGTGGTGGGCGACGAGGCGGTGGCCGCGGTCAGGGCCGTGCCGCCGGCCGCCCTCCCGGACCGGGTGCGGCCCTCGGTCGAGCCGGCCGACCCCGAGGCCGGGCAGGCCGAGGCCGTACCGGCCGACGCGGACCAGGACGCCGAGCCGGAGGGCGTCGAGCCGACCGTGGTGGACCTGACCCCGGACGAGGAGACCGAGCTGCTCCAGCTCCCGGAGCTGCGCGCCTCCCGCTGACCCAGCCCGGGCGGCGCGCCGGGGCGTTCGTGGCCGCACCTCCGGGGTGGTGCGCGGCGCGGGAACGGCGAAGCGCCCGGCCGCCGAGACGGAGGCCGGGCGCTTCAGCGTGGCGTCAGAGCTGGACGCCGAAGTCCTGGGCGATGCCCGCGAGGCCGGAGGCGTAGCCCTGGCCGACGGCGCGGAACTTCCACTCGGCACCGTTGCGGTAGAGCTCGCCGAAGATCATGGCGGTCTCGGTGGCGGCGTCCTCGGAGAGGTCGTAGCGGGCGATCTCGGCACCGCCGGCCGCGTTGATCACGCGGATGTAGGCGTTGCGGACCTGGCCGAAGTTCTGCGAGCGGGCGACCGCGTCGTAGATCGAGACCGGGAAGGTGATCTTGACGGCCTCGGCCGGCAGGCCGGCGAGGTTGACGTTGATCGCCTCGTCGTCGCCGGCGCCCTCGCCGGTGCGGTTGTCACCGGTGTGGACGACGGTGCTGTCCGGGGTGCTGGTGTTGTTGAAGAAGACGAAGTGGCTGTTGGACAGCACCTTGCCGTCGGCGTTCAGCACGATCGCGCTGGCGTCGAGGTCGAACTCGGCGCCCGTCGTGGTCCGGACGTCCCAGCCGAGACCGACGGTGACCGCGGACAGGCCGGGGGCCTCCTTGGTCAGCGAGACGTTGCCACCCTTGGAGAGGCTCACTGGCATGGTGTTTGCTGTCCCTTCGTTGCTTTGCCGGGATAACGCGGGAGACCGTGGACTTGGTTCCACGCCGCGCGGCACACATTCTTCGGAGCGGATGACCGGTGGGCAATGGCCGGGGCCGAGCTCGCTCAGATTCGGCGGAAGCGGCCCTGAAGTGACCAGATGTTCGGATTGTCGGCCAGCTCGGGGTGCATGTCGAAGAGATCGGCCAGCGTGTCCTGGAGGAAATCCCGGGCCTCGCGGCGCAGGTCGCCGTGGCGGATCACCGCGGGCGCCTCGTCCGGCAGCCAGGTGGCGCTCACCTCGACCCAGTTGAACCGGCGGGCGAACCGCAGCAGCTCGGTGTTCTGGGTGAAGTCGAGGTCGCAGGCCTGCACCCGGGCGGCGCGGCCGCCGTCCGGGTCCCGGTCCAGCTCCTCGACGATGTCGCAGAGCGCCCAGGCGAAGTCCAGCACCGGCACCCAGCCCCAGGCGGTGGAGAGTTCCGAGCCGTCGGCGTCCAGGTAGACGTCGCCGCAGAAGAGGTCGTACCGCAGGGCGTGCACCGAGGCGCTGCGGTAGTCGGTCTGCGGGGGGTCGGGGAAGCGGTTGGAGAGGGAGTAGCCGAGCTCGATCACGTACGCCATTGTCGGGGCTGCGGGCGGTCCCGGATAACCGGGTGACCGGATAACCGCGTGACCGGGGGCGTGGGGCACGGGATGATGGGCGCATGCCCGAGCCCATTCGCGTCCGGGGATCGGTGGTCGTCCCCGACGCCGAGCTCGTCTGGCGCTTCTCCCGTTCCTCCGGCCCCGGTGGCCAGCACGTCAACACCTCCGACACCCAGGTCGAGCTGCGCTACGACCTGGCCGCCTCCGCGGCGCTGCCCGAGGTGTGGAAGCAGCGCGCCCTGGAGCGGCTGGCCGGGCGGCTGGTGGACGGGCGGGTGCTCGTGGTGCGCGCGTCGGAGCACCGCTCGCAGTGGCGCAACCGCGAGGTCGCCGCGGCCCGGCTGGCGTCCCTGCTGGGGGAGGCCACCGCACCGCCGCCGAAGGCCCGCCGGGCGACGAAGCCCAGCCGGGGCATGGTGGAGCGGCGGCTGACCAACAAGCGGCACCGCGCCGAGCTGAAGCAGGGCCGGCGCTCGCCGAAGGGCGAGTAGCGCGTCGGCCGCGGTCAGCCGAGCTGCCGGTAGCCGCCGTGGAAGTAGAGCAGCGGGCGGCCGCCGGCGTTCGGTACCGCGGCCTCCAGGACGCGGCCGAGCAGCAGGGTGTGGTCGCCGGCGGCTATCCGCCGCTCGGTGCGGCACTCCACGGTGGCCAGCGCGCCGTCGATCAGCGGCGCTCCGCTGCGCCGGCCCCGGTGGTGCGGGGCGTCGGCGAACAGCAGCCGGTCGCTGAGCCGGCCCTTCATGGCGAACCGGGAGCCGAGCGCCTTCTGCTCCTCGGCGAGCAGGGAGACCGCCCAGGTGTCGGCGCGGGAGAGCACCTCGTCCATCCGGGAGTCCTCGCGGACGGAGATCAGCACCAGCGGCGGTTCCAGCGAGACGGAGAGGAAGGACGTGGCGGTCATGCCGACGTCCTCGCCGTCCTCCGGGTCGTGGACGGTCACCAGGCTCACGCCGGAGGCGAGCTGGGAGAGGGCCGCCCGGAACTCGTCGGGCGTCGCTTGGGAGGCAGCTTCGGGCTGCGGAGCCGAGTACACGTACCGCACGGTAGTCGGCGGCCGCGCGAAAGGGCATCGGGCCGTGGTCGTAGGACCATCGGCGCAGAGGTTACGTTCCGCGCCGAGGCTCACCCTCAGGGGTGAAGTGGAGGGACTGCCGGGCGGCAGGCGGCTTCAGTGCACGGGCAATGCGGCCGACCACCAGAAATGTTCCTATAAAGCCTTATGTCCCGTTATGGGGCGGATGAGCTGATTAAGGGCGCATAAGTGTCGTGTGATTTAAGTCACAAGTGGTGGCCTATTGCTGACCGAGCGTGCCGAACGCTGTGCTCCCTGTGATTCAGTTCTTCTGGCAATCGGACGATAACCATTCAAGAACTATCCGAAGCAGCCGGGGAGCCCCCGCATGGAAGCCGAGTCGGAGCCGTACGTCCGCCTCGCGACCCTCCGCACCTTGCACCGGGTCGTGGCGGACCTCAACGCTGCCCGCAGCCTGGCGGGCACGCTGCAGGCTGTGGTCGAGGGTGCGGTCCACGGGCTCGGATTCGACGCCGCGGCGGTCAGCCTGGTCCGTCCGGACGGCGACCTCGTGGTGGCGGCCGTCTGGGAGCTGGAGGAGAGCGCCATGGGCGGCCCCTCCGTCCTGCTCGGCCAGGTCGGCTCGCGCGAGTCCTGGGACCGGCTGCTCGGCGTCAGCGACCACTGGGGCACCCTGCGATTCCTGCCCTACGACCGCGGCTGGGCCGTGGCCAGCGACATCCCGCGCTGGATCGGTGACGGCCCGATGCCCGTCTACGCCAACGACTGGCACCCCGCGGACGGGCTGCTCGCCCCGATGTACAGCGCCGGCGGCGACCTGCTCGGCGTGCTCTCGGTGGACCGCCCGCGCAGCGGCAAGCGACCCGGGGCCTGGACCCGCGAGGCGCTGGAGATGTTCTCGCTGCAGGCCTCCATCGCGATCGGCAACGCCCGGCTGCGGGCCGAGATGCAGCGCGCGCTGGCCCGCCTGGAGAAGGAGCAGCAGGCCCTGCGGGCCAGCGAGGAGAGCTTCCGCCAGGCCTTCGAGTACGCGCCCAGCGGGATGGCCATCACCGAGCTGCACGGCGCCGGGCGCGGCCAGCTGACCAGGGTCAACGACGCGCTCTGTCGACTGCTCGGCCGCCCCCGCGCGGTGCTGCGCCAGCAGAGCTTCGCCGACCTCGTCCACCCCGACGACCGGGCCCTGCTGGAGCGCACCAGTGCCGAGAGCGGCCGGGCCGAGCTGCGGCTGTCCCGCCGGGACGGCGGATACCAGTGGGTGTGCCTGCGCAACTCGATCGTCGCGGACGCGGCCGAGGGCCCGAGCTTCCTGCTCACCCACGTCGAGGACATCGAGGACCGCAAGCGCCACGAGCTCCAGCTCGCCCACCGGGCCAGCCACGACGCGCTCACCGGACTGCCGAACGGTGCCGAGCTGAAGGCCCGGCTGGGTCGGCGGCTCTGCAACGAACCGCAGACGGTCGGCGCCGTCGCCGGACACCCGGCCGGACACGGCGAGGGGGCGTACTCGCCGGCGTACGGCGGCTACGCCGTCGACTCCTACAGCGCGCACGCCGCCTACGAGGGGCTGGACGGGGCCGACCCGCGGACCGGCGGGACGCACGGCTACGGGCTGCCCGACGGTTACCCGGTGGCGGCCGCCGGCTACGGCGAGCACGAGCACGCGGTGGTCCCCGCCGACCACGGCCCGGGCGGGGACGTCTGGTCGGGCCCGTTCCGGTCGGGCGGCGCGGCCGCGGCGGACAAGGGGCTCGCGGTGCTCTTCTGCGACCTCGACGGCTTCAAGTCGATCAACGACCGGTTCGGCCACAACGCGGGCGACGCGGTGCTGGTCGAGGTCGCCCGCCGGCTGAGCCAGGCCGTCCGGGAGGGCGACACGGTGGCGCGCCTCGGCGGCGACGAGTTCGTGGTGCTGGCCGACGGCATCGGCCGCGAGGAGGCCAAGGACCTCGCCCACCGGCTGCGCAACGCGATCATCCCGCCGATGCGGATCGACGGCCGCGGGATGCGGGTCGGGGTCAGCCTCGGCGTCGGCTGGGCCGGCTGCGGGATGAGCATCGAGGAGGTGCTGCACACCGCCGACGAGCGGATGTACGACGAGAAGCGGGCCCGGGGCGGCGCGGTGCGCGGGGCCCGGGGCGAACGCTCCCACCGCCGGGCGGGTTAGGCCCGGACGGCGGCCCGGGCGCCCGGTGTCCCGTGGCGGTGAGGTGAAAGCTACTCGCAGGTTGTCAAGGGGTCTTTTCGGCGGATCGGCTGCGGCAGGTAGGGTTCCCGGGTACGAGCGACCACCACGTGCGCCGACGGCAGGGAAGTCCGGCGGCGCCACCGCGATGGGGAGTTGACCACCGTGACGACCGCCGGCAGCAACGGAGTGCCCGAGGGCCCGGAGGGCGGTGCCCCCCAGGACGACGATCCCTTCGGCTACCTCTACCGTCCGGCCGGCGGCGGCGCCGCGCAGCCGGCCGAGCCGCAGCAGGGCGTACCCCGTACGTCGTACAACCGGCCGATGGAGGTCGGCCGTGCGCAGTACGGGCAGCAGCGCCAGCAGCCGTACCCGCCGCAGCAGGGCTACCCGCAGGGGCAGCCGTACCCGCCGCAGCAGGCCGAGTACGGCGGTGCGCCCACGCAGCACCAGCCGCCAGTGCCGCACCAGCCCGCGCAGCACCTGGAGTACGGCGGCGACGCGCCCACCCAGCAGACCCGGTACGCCGAGCGCTCCCGGCCGCAGCCGGGTGAGGAGCGGGCGAGCAGCGGGAGGAGCAAGGGCGCGGTGATCGGCGCGGTGGCGGTGGTCGCGGCCATCGCGATCGGCGCGGGCATAGCGCTCTCCACCGGAGATCCGGACGGCGGCAAGAGCGGAAAGAGCGGCACCCAGACCACGGCCCCGCCGGCCCCGAGCGCCACCACCGCGGGCCCGTCCGCCTCCGGCACGGCCTCGCCCGGCGCCACCGCCACCTCGGGTCCGGCCACCGTCGACGCGGGCCAGCTGCAGGGCCAGAACGCCCCGTCCGGCAACACCGTCAAGGGCGCCAAGTCGGCGGACGGCAGCTACCTGACCCTCCAGCCGGGTGCGACCGTGAGCTGGACCGGCGACATCGCCACGGCCGGCACGTACAAGCTGACCGTGCACTTCAACAACGCGGGCAGCGACGTGAAGGCCTCGGCCGCGGTCAACGGCAAGGACTGGCCGAGCGGGCTGTCGCTCAAGAACTACTCGCCCGGCAAGGACCCGGCGTCCTCCTGGTACACCACGTTCATACTCCCGCAGTTCCAGGCGGGCTCGAACACCGTCGCCATCATGAACCCGAGCGGCGGCCCGGTGCTGATCGACCAGCTGACCGTCGAGCCGTACGGCGGCTGACCGGCGCGCGGACGCGAAACGGCCGCCCGTTCCCGAGGGGGAGCGGGCGGCCGTCGCGCGTCCGGTGTCAGGCGGGCCGCACGGCGGCGAAGGTGTCGCCGCCGGTGATCCACTCGCCCCGGCGCATGACGGCGACGAGGCCGTAGCCGTCGGAGTCGAGGACGACGAGGTCGGCGTTCTTGCCGGCCGCCAGCGAGCCGGTCGAGTCGGCGAGACCGAGCAGGCGGGCCGGGACGGTGCTGAGCGATTCGACGGTCTCGGCCAGGGAGAGGCCGTTGACGGTGACGGAGCGCTTGAACGCGACGTCCAGGGTGAGCGTCGAGCCGGCGATCGCGCCGCCCTCGACCAGCCGCGCGACGCCGTCCTTGACCTCGACCTGGAGCGGGCCGAGGGGGTAGAGGCCGTCGCCCATCCCGGCGGCGCCCATGGCGTCGGTGATCAGCGCGACCCGGGAGGCGCCGGCCGTGCGGTAGGCGAGGTCGAGGACGGACGGGTGCAGGTGCACGCCGTCGTTGATCAGCTCGACGGTGACCCGCTCGTCCTCCAGCAGCGCCACGATCGGGCCCGGGGCGCGGTGGGCGATGCCGGGCATGGCGTTGAACAGGTGGGTCGCGACGGTGGCGCCGGCGTCAACGGCTTCGAGGGTCTTGGCGTAGTCCGAGTCGGTGTGGCCGACGGCGGCGATCACGCCGAGGTCGGCGAGCATCCGCACCGACTCCAGGCCGCCGGGCAGCTCGGGGGCGAGGGTGACCATCTTGGCGTGGCCGCGGGCCGCGTCGACGAGCTTGCGGACCAGCGCCGGGTCCGGGTCGCGCAGCAGGTCGGGGCGGTGCGCGCCGCAGCGGTTGTGGGAGATGAACGGGCCCTCGAAGTGGATGCCCGCCAGGACACCGTCCTCGACGAGTTCGGACAGCACGCCGGCCTGGCGGGCGACCTCGTCGATCTCGCCGGTGACGGTGGAGGCGACCGTGGTGGTGGTGCCGTGTTCGAGGTGGACGCGGGCGGCCCGCAGGGCCTCCTCGGCGATCCCGGAGGCGTAGGAGGCGCCGCCGCCGCCGTGGACGTGCAGGTCCACGAAGCCGGGGACGACGGTGTACCCGGTCAGGTCGAGATCGCCCGGCCGCGCCGCGCCGCCCGTGATGCCGGCGATCCGGTCGCCCTCGACCGTGAGCCGGTCGCCCTCGACGACACCGCCCGGCAGGACCAGCCGGGCGCCGGCCAGGGCGATGCCCGCGGGCCGGGCCGCCGATTCGATTCGCGCGGTGGTCACGCGGTCACCTCCATGGAGAGCAGATCCCAGGCGAGCAGGCCGGCGCCCAGGGACGCGGCGGTGTCTTTGAGCATGGCGGGTACGACCTCGGGGGGCATCTGGAAGGTCAGCCGCTCGGAAACCGCCGCGCGCAGGGGCGTGAAGAGGGTGTCGCCGGCCTCGGCGAGGCCGCCGCCGACGATCACCGTGGACGGGTCGAGCAGGCTCTGGGCGAGCACGATGCCGTCGGCGAGGGCGTCCACCGCGTGCTGCCAGACCGCGACCGCGCGGGGGTCCCCGGCGTCCACCGCGACGGCGCAGGATGCCGCGTCGGCGTCGGGGTCCCCGCTGGCCGCGGCCCAGGCCCGGGAGACGGCGGAGGCGGAGGCTAGGGTCTCCAGGCAGCCCCGGGCGCCGCAGCCGCACCGCGGCCCGCCCGGGCGGACCACGACGTGGCCGATCTCGCCGCCGTAGCCGTGGGCGCCGGCCTCGATCCGGCCGCCGATGCCGATGGCGCCGGCGATCCCGGTGCCCAGCGCGACGAACAGGAAGCGCTCCACACCCCGCCCGGCGCCGAGGCGGCCCTCGGCGAGCCCGCCGGAGCGCACGTCGTGGCCGAGCGCGACCGGCATCGCGGTGCCGCCCGCCCCGGCCAGGCGCGCGCCCAGCAGTTCGCGCATCGGGAGGTCCCGCCAGCCGAGGTTGGCGGAGAAGACCGCGATGCCGTTCTTCTCGTCGATCGTCCCCGGGACGGCGACGCCCGCCGCCAGCGGGGCGACGCCGAAGCGGCTGCGACCTTCGTCCGCCAGGTCGGCGGCGAAGTCGAGGATGGCGGCGACGACGGCATCAGTGCCGTGCTCCCGCCCGGTCGGTCGGCGTGCCTCGAACAGCACGGAGCCGTCCTGGGCGAGCAGCGCGGCCTTCATGCCGGTGCCGCCTACATCGAGTGCGATGACGTGCTTCACGGAGGACAGTTTCCCTTGGCTGGGTCGGAGAGGTCTAGTCCAGTTGTCGGATTGGTCTGGTCCAAAGTAGGTGAGCTTTGTCGCAGAACCATGTGGTGTGCGGCACTTTGCGCCCGCCCGGAGAGGGCGGTTTTCACGCGGATTCATTGCGCATCGTGCAATGACCTCCGCACTTCGATAACTACCCGGCGGTGACGGCCCACAGGTGTGGACCACTGTGCACCGCATTTGGCAGGGTTGCCGCCTCCCCTCCGCCGGATTCCCCCCTCCGGCCCCCCGCTTCCTTTCACCCCCCGAAGGCGGTACCCGCGTTGATCAGGCGCGCCCAGGCCCCCACCCGGCTGCTCGGCACCGCGCTGGCCGGAGCGCTGCTGCTCACCGGCTGCGGCGGCCAGGACGACAAGACCGTCACCCTCAAGCTCGTGGCGGCCGACTACGGCGAGGACGCGGCCACCAGCTCCAAGCTGTACTGGGACGACGTCGCCCGCCGCTTCGAGGCCGCCAACCCGGACATCCGGATCGACGTCGAGGTGACGAGCTGGACCGACATCGGCAAGCGGGTCGACGACCTGGTGGCCGCCGGCAAGTCGCCCGACCTGCTGCAGACCGGCGGCTTCGCCGACCAGGCGGTGGCGAACCGGCTGTACCCGGCGGGTGACGTCCTCTCGCTGGAGACCCAGGCCAACATCATGGAGTCGTTCGCGCACGCCGGCCAGGTGCTCGGGACGCAGTACGGCATCCCGTTCGTCTCCTCCTCCCGGGTGCTGTTCTACAACAAGGCGGTCTTCCAGAAGGCCGGGATCACCCAGCCGCCGGCCACCTGGAACGAGCTCCGGCAGGCCGCCGAGAAGATCAAGGCCAAGGTGCCGGGGGTCACGCCGTACGGGCTGCCGCTCGGCCCCGAGGAGGCCCCGGCCGAGTCGATGCTGTGGACGCTGAGCGGTGGCGGCAGCCTCTCCGACGACGTCGGCAACTACACCATCGACAGCACGGAGAACCAGGCCACCTTCACCTGGCTGCGCACCAACCTGGTCGACACCAAGCTGACCAACCCCGATCCCGGGAAGACCAACCGCACGCCGATGTTCACCGACTTCGCGGCCGGGAAGGTCGCGATGCTCAACGGGCACCCGACGCTGCTGCGGATGGCGGCCAAGGGCAAGATCGACTTCGGCACGGCGCCGATCCCGAAGAAGGACGGGCTGGCGAAGACCGGCAGCCTCGGGGTGGCCGACTGGATGATGGCGTTCAAGGCGAACGGGCACCGCAACGAGATCCGCAAGTTCCTCAGCTTCGTGTACGCCAAGGACAACCAGCTCAAGTTCGACGAGACGTACAACCTGCTGCCGGTCACCCAGGACGCCTTCACCGCGGTGACCAAGGACGGGAGGCACGAGGACCTCAAGCAGTTCGCGGCCGGCCTGACCAACGCGAGCTTCTACCCCTTCGGGGACCCGGCCTGGGCGGACGTCAGCAACCGGATCAAGGCGGGGATCGGCGGCGCCGTGACGGGCGACGCCAAGCAGGTGCTGGAGGGGCTCCAGGAGTCCGCGGTGAAGGAGGCGGCCCGGGTCCGCAAGTGACGGATCCCGGGCCGGGCGGCGGGTGCGGACGTCAGAGGGTGATGGCGTAGGCCTTGCGGAGGGTCTCGTGGACCGTCCACGTGGTGCGGTCGCCGGCCCGCAGGACGGCGCAGTCGCCCGGACCGACCTCCAGGGTCGGGCCGCCGTCGATCTCGACGGTGGCCCGGCCGCTGAGCACCACGAACATCTCGTCGGCCTCGACGTCGGTGACCACGCCGGGGGTGATCTGCCAGATGCCGCGCAGCTGGCGGCCGTCGGGGGACTCGGAGAGCACGCGGCCGGAGACCTCGGGGGTGCCGGAGACGATCTGGGCCGGGTCGAGCGGGTCGGGTTCGAGCTCGGCGGTCGGGATGTGCACGGCGAAGCTGGGCGTCATGGGGTGACGCTAGCCCGGGCGGGGACGCCGGCGGGGGCGCAAGGTGTGTCGCCTCGCCGGGGGAGAATGACACTCCGTAGTGCTGGACGGAGGTGGGTCGCGGATGGGTGCGGGGACGGACGGGCTCGACGAGCGGGACACGGCGGTGCTGGAGCTCGAAGGGCGGCAGTGGCGGACGGCCGGGGCCAAGGAGCGGGCGATCCGCGAGGAGCTGGGGCTCTCCAGCACGCGCTACTACCAGCTGCTGAACGCCCTGCTGGACCGGCCGGCGGCGCTGGCGCACGCGCCGGTGCTGGTGAACCGGCTGCGGCGGGTGCGGGAGGCACGGCGCGCGGCCCGGTAGCCCGGGTGGTCGCGGGCCGCTCGGGCCACCGGGGCGTTCCCGGGTCCGGAGGCGGGTCGGGCCCGGAAGGCTGGGTAGGTTCCGGACATGGGTCTTGAGGACATGGGTCTTGAGGAGATGGCGGAGCCGGGGAACGAGGCCGGACGGGCGGGGCTGGAGGCGATCCTCCGGGCGCCCCGGGAGGCGGTGGTGGCGCTCGACTTCGACGGCACGCTGGCGCCGATCGTGGCGGATCCGAGCCGGGCGCGGGCGCATCCGGGAGCGGCGGGCGCGCTGGCGGAGCTGGCGCCCCGGGTCGGCGCGATCGTGGTGGTGACCGGCCGGCCGGCCGCCCTGGCGGTGGAGTACGGCGGGTTCGGCGACGTCGACGGCGTGGTGGTGCTCGGGCACTACGGGGCCGAGCGCTGGGAGGGCGGCGAGCTGACTGCGCCGCCGGCGCACCCGGGAGTGGCACGGGCGCGGGCCGCGCTGGACGGCGTACTGGCGCGGGTCGGAGCGCCGGCCGGGACGTGGGTGGAGGACAAGGGGCGCTCGCTGGCCGTCCACACCCGGCGGACGGAGGCGCCGGAGGAGGCGTTCGAGCTGCTGCGCGCCCCGGTGGAGGCGCTGGCCGCCGAGCACGGGCTGGTGGTGGAGCCGGGCCGGCTGGTGCTGGAGCTGCGGCCGCCGGGGGTGGACAAGGGCGCCGCGCTGACCGGGTTCCTGCGCGAGCGGGGCGCCCGGGCGGTGCTCTACGCGGGGGACGACCTGGGGGACGTGGCGGCCTTCGCGGCCGTGGAGAAGCTGCGCGGCGAGGGGCTGGCCGGCCTGCTGGTGTGCAGCGGCACGGTCGACGGCGACGCGCCGGTGCGGGAGCTCGCCGACCGGGCGGACCTGGTGGTCGCCGGCCCGGCCGGCGTGGTGGGGCTGCTGACGGCGCTGGGAGCGGCGCTCGGGGACCGGGCCCAGGGCTCCTAGGGCCGGCCGTGCCGGCCGGCGGTCGAGCCGCCGGCCGGCGCGGCGGCGGTCAGTCCAGCGCCGTCAGCTGGTCGAGGAACCACTGCTGCGGCGGCAGCGCCGTCGAGGCGGCGGCGAGGCGCTTGGTGCGGTCGGCGCGCTCGTCCTCGGGCATGGTGAGCGCCGTGTGCAGGGCCTCCGCCGTGGCGATGACGTCGTACGGGTTGACGCACAGGGCGTCGTCGGCCAGCTCCGCGTGGGCGCCGGCCTCGCGGGAGAGCACCAGGGCGCAGCCGCGGTCGGAGACCACCGGGACCTCCTTGGCGACCAGGTTCATGCCGTCGCGGATCGGGTTCACCAGGGCGACGTCGGCCAGCCGGTAGGCCGCGAGGGAGCGCGGGAAGTCGTCGTTGACATGCAGGATCAGCGGCTGCCAGTCGGCGGTGCCGAACTCCGCGTTGATCTCGGCGGCGATCCGCTCGACCTCGGCGGTGTAGGCGCGGTACTCGGCGAGGTCGGTGCGCGAGGGGTAGGCGAAGGCGATGTGCACCACGCTGTCCAGCCACTCGGGGCGGGTGCGGAGCAGGTGCCGGTAGGCCTGGAAGCCGCGGACGATGTTCTTGCTCAGCTCGGTGCGGTCGACCCGGACGACGGTGCGCCGCCCGCCGACCGCCTCGCGCAGGGTGGCGAGCCGCTCGTCGACGTCCGGGCGGTGGGACCGCTCGCGCAGGAAGTCGGCGTCGGCCCCGAGGGCGTGCACGCCGAGCCGGGTGGTGCGGCCCGCGTGCGTCACGGTGAGGGCCTCGCGGTCGATGTCCGCGCCGAGGACGTCCGCGCAGCAGTCGGCGAAGGCGAGGGCCCAGCGGCGGGTGAGGAAGGCGGCCCGGTCGGCGCCGAGGATGCCGGTGAGGACGCTCTCGGCGACGTCGTCCGGCAGCAGCCGGAAGTACTCGGGCGGGGCCCACGGGGTGTGCGAGAAGTGGCCGATGCGCAGGTCGGGGCGGGCGGTCCGGAGCAGGGCCGGGGCCAGCGAGAGGTGGTAGTCCTGGATCAGTACCGCGGCCCCGGGCGCGGCCTCGGCGGCGAGGGCCTCGGCGAAGGCGGCGTTGTAGGCGCGGTAGGACTGCCATTCGGAGCGGAACTCCGCGCCGAAGGAGGGGGCCGTCGGGGTGGCGTAGAGCAGGTGGTGGACGAACCAGAGGGTGGAGTTGGCGACGCCGTTGTAGGCGGCCGCGAAGGTCTCCGGGTCTATGTCCAGCATCCGGACGGCCTGTCCGCCGACGTCGTGGCCGGCCCGGTCGAGGCGGCCGTCGGGGGCCTCCCGGGCGGCCCGGCGGTCGGCGTCGCCGAGCGCCGCGCAGACCCAGACGGCATGCGGGTCGTCGATCGCGGAGAGTCCGGACACCAGCCCGCCGCCGCCCCGGCGCAGGGTCAGGGTGCCGTCGGCCGCGGTACTGAATGACACCGGTCCCCGGTTGGAGGCCACCAGTACGGTGGCGGAACCGGTCGCACTCGAACGTTCGGTCGTGAGATCGCCCATGGTTGGTACGTTGCCGTGGGCCCGGGTCGGCAAACCCCCGTCCGGCGTCAGGCCTGGTGGCCGTGGTGGGCGGCGTACTCCGGGACGGTGTGCATCGGGGGCCGTTCCTCCGCCGTGATCGCATGGGTGTGCGGGGTGAAGATGGCGGCGCCGCCGGCCGGGGGCCCGGCCGCGGTGCGCGGGTCCCGGGTGAACTGGGTGAGCAGCGGGTGGACCAGGTCGGCGGAGGCCTTCAACCGGTGGGTCCGGTCCAGGCGTTCCAGGGCGGTGCGGTAGATGGTGGCGGCCATCCGGCCGAGTGCCTGGCTGTCCTGGTGGCGGTGGTGGCGTACGCCGACGTCCACCTGGGCGAGGGCGTCCAGGCCGGCGAGCTCCAGGGCGTCCACCAGGAGGCCGAGCTCGACGCCGTAGCCGGTGGGGAACGGCAGCCGTTCGAGCAGCGAGCGGCGGGCCGCGTACTCGCCGCCGAGCGGCTGGACGAAACCGGCGAGTTCCGGCCAGTGCAGGTTGAGCAGGGGGCGGGCGACCAGCTCGGTGACCCGTCCGCCGCCGGAGGGGACCACGGCGGCGTCGCCGGAGCCGGAGCCGTTCGTCACTTCGAGCGGCCGGTCGTACATGGCCTTGACCAGCTGGATGTCCGGCTCGGTGAGCAGCGGGCCGATGATGCCGGAGACGAAGGCGGGGTCGAAGGAGCGCAGGTCGGCGTCGACGAAGCAGACGATCTCGCCGCTGGTGACCAGCAGCGAGCGCCAGAGCACCTCGCCCTTGCCGGGGGAGGCGGGCAGCCGGGGCAGGATGTCGTCGCGGTGGACGACCCGGGCGCCGGCCTCGGCGGCCGCGGCGGCGGTGCCGTCGACGGAGCCGGAGTCGACGACGACGAGTTCGTCGACGAGGGGCAGGCGTTCCATCAGCTCGCGGCGCACGGTGCGGACGATGTCGCCGACGGTGGCCTCCTCGTCCAGGGCGGGCAGCACCACGCTGACGGTGCCGGCCCGACCCGCCGCCTGCTTGGCCGCCAGCAGGGCGCCCACCGGGCGGTCGGCCGCGCTCCAGGAGCGGCGGCGCAGCCAGGACGCCGCCTTCGGGAGGAGCGCGGGTGTCGGTTCGGCGGGCACGGAACTCTCCTCGACGGATCGGGGTGGGACGGGGCATCTCGCGTGGCGGACGGTCCCGTTCAGGGTTGACGCCTTCGGATACAGTCTTCGTACAGCGATCGGACCTTCGCACGCCGGGGTCGTCGCTGAGCAGGACCACAACTTCACAGAGCTCATCCAGAGGGACTGAGGGAACGGCCCGTTGACGTCCCGGCAACCTTCTCGCACGGCAGGCCTCCGGCCCCGGCGGGACAGGTGCCAATTCCGGCCTGTGGCGCGCCCGCGTCACGGGGAAGATGAGGAGAGAGGCCTCCGCCATCATGGCTATCGACACCGCCGCAGCCGCCCCCGCGACCGTTGATCTCGGTCCCGCCGTCGCACTGTCCTGTCGGGAGTGCGGTACCCGGTTCCCGCTCGGTCCCAGCTTCGCCTGCCTGGAGTGCTTCGGGCCGCTGGAGATCGCCTACGACTTCGGGAGCGAGGGCGCGGAGGAGCTCCGCAAGCGGATCGAGGCCGGTCCGGCGTCGATCTGGCGCTACGCCCCGCTGCTGCCCGTCCCGGCCGACGTGGCCGACAAGCCGAACCTCAACCCGGGGTGGACCCCGCTGGTGAAGGCGGACAACCTGGGCCGCGAGCTCGGGTTCACCGCCCAGCTGCACGTCAAGGACGACTCCGGCAACCCGACGCACTCCTTCAAGGACCGGGTGGTCGCCTGCGCGATCGAGGCGGCCCGGGCGTTCCACTTCACGACCCTCTCCTGCTCCTCGACCGGCAACCTGGCCGGCGCGGTGGGCGCGGCGGCGGCCCGGGCCGGGTTCAAGTCCTGCGTGTTCATCCCGCACGACCTGGAGCAGGGCAAGGTCGTCATGGCCGGTGTCTACGGTGGCGAGCTGGTCGGCATCGAGGGCAACTACGACGACGTGAACCGCTTCTGCTCGGAGCTGATCGGCGACCCGGCCGGTGAGGGCTGGGGCTTCGTCAACGTCAACCTGCGCCCGTACTACGGCGAGGGTTCCAAGACGCTGGCGTACGAGATCTGCGAGCAGCTCGGCTGGCGGCTGCCGGAGCAGATCGTCATTCCGATCGCCTCGGGCTCGCAGCTGACGAAGATCGACAAGGGCCTGCAGGAGCTGATCAAGCTGGGCCTGGTCGAGGACCGGCCGTACCGGATCTTCGGCGCCCAGGCGGCGGGCTGCTCACCGGTGTCGGCGGCCTTCAAGGCCGGCCAGGACGTGATCCGGCCGGTCAAGCCGGACACCATCGCCAAGTCGCTGGCGATCGGCAACCCGGCCGACGGCCCCTACGTGCTGGACATCGCCCGGCGCACCGGCGGGGCGGTCGAGGACGTCACCGACGCCGAGGTGGTCGCCGCGATCAAGCTGCTGGCCCGGACCGAGGGCATCTTCGCCGAGACCGCGGGCGGGGTGACCGTCGGCGTGCTGAAGAAGCTGGTCGAGACCGGACAGCTGGATCCGGCCAAGGAGACCGTCGCGATCAACACCGGTGACGGCCTGAAGACGCTGGACGCCGTCTCCGACTCCGGGATGACCACCGTCATCCGCCCGACGCTGGCCTCGTTCCGCGACGCCGGCCTCGCGTCCGCCTGACCCGCCCGCAGCCCCCGCAGCCCGTACCGGCCGCCCGGCCGCACCGCCCGAGGAGATCCCCCATGAGCGCCACCGTCCGCATCCCGACCATCCTGCGCACCTACACCGGCGGCGCCGCCGAGGTGGCCGCCGAGGGCGCCACCCTGGGCGACGTCATCGCCGACCTGGAGCGGAACCACGCCGGGATCGCCGCCCGGATCCTGGACGACGCCGGCAAGCTGCGCCGGTTCGTCAACGTCTACGTCAACGACGACGACGTCCGGTTCGCCGAGGGCCTGGCCACCGAGATCAAGGACGGCGCGAGCGTTTCGATCATTCCGGCGGTGGCCGGCGGCTGCTGATCCGCCCCTTTCCGACCAGGCCTTTCATCGGCCGACCCGTTTTCGACCGGGCCGTCCGTGCGTACGGAATTCCGATCTCCGTACGCGCGGGCGGCCCGCCGCATTCCGGCGGGAATATTTCGCAGTCCGGGGGAGTAGAGTGTGGCTCGTCCGGGAAGAGGGCCGCCCCATCCCCCTCGCGCCGGTACTCGAACTCCGTCCGCGCCCGTACCGCCGGTGTCTGTCCGGCCGCTGAGACCGGCGCCGGGGCCGTGGCCGTGAAACATGTCAGGCCGATGTCAGAATTCTCGAAGGCATTTGAGTAATTCGTCCGCTATGTCCGGCGTGAAATGCCGATTTCCTCCCGCTTTGGTCTGGCCTGTCCCCTGGCGGACCTAGGGAATTCCCAGCGGTTGACCCTGTTGCAGAGGGCGTCGATCCGGATACATTCAGCCGCGGTCGACGCAATCACCCGCTCACCGGAGGCCTTCCGGTGGTCTCCGCGGACGATTGTGGCGTGCACGGCTGCGCCCAGGGGGGGTTCCCCGGGCCGGCCTCAAACCAGACCCGGGCCCGCGACCTGCGGGCGCGTGAAGGGCCAGCACAGCACTAGGGGAGTTCGGAATGGCTCAGGGCACCGTCAAGTGGTTCAACGCGGAGAAGGGCTACGGCTTCATCGCGGTCGACGGTGGTGCGGACGTCTTCGTCCACTACAGCGCGATCCAGATGGACGGCTACCGCACCCTTGAGGAGGGCCAGCGGGTCGAGTTCGAGATCTCTCAGGGGCAGAAGGGCCCGCAGGCGGACATGGTCCGCGCCGCGGTCTGACCTTTCCGACCCCAGGAGTTCGGCTCGGCCCATTCGGCTGGTGCACCTCTTGCTTCACGACGGGCCCGTACGACACATGTCGTACGGGCCCGTCGGCATGTCCGGCGGGGGCCCGCGCGGCGTCCGGCGCGGGGGTGCCGAACACCCGGCGGCGGCCCAGCGGGGGCTCGCCGGGGGCTCGCCGACGGCGGCCGCAGGGGGCGGACGCGGCTCGCGGGTTGGGCGATTGGGCTTGCACTCGCCTACCCGGAGTGCTAATCATTGGCGTTAGCACTCACAGTGTGAGAGTGACAGCGGACTGGGTCGGTGAGGCCCCCGGGAGCGGTAGGGGAAAGGACCCCCGCACACCAGGGCCGTCCGTCGCGGGCACCCCTTGGTCCGAGCAGTCGACCGTGTCCCGGAGGACCACTTCTGATGGCCAAGATCATCGCCTTTGATGAGGAAGCTCGCCGCGGCCTTGAGCGTGGCATGAACCAGCTCGCCGACGCGGTGAAGGTCACGCTCGGCCCCAAGGGCCGCAACGTCGTGCTGGAGAAGAAGTGGGGCGCCCCCACGATCACCAACGACGGTGTCTCCATCGCCAAGGAGATCGAGCTCGAGGACCCCTACGAGAAGATCGGCGCGGAGCTCGTCAAGGAGGTCGCCAAGAAGACCGACGACGTCGCGGGTGACGGCACCACCACCGCCACCGTGCTGGCCCAGGCGCTCGTTCGCGAGGGTCTGCGCAACGTCGCCGCCGGCGCCAACCCGATGGCCCTGAAGCGCGGTATCGAGAAGGCCGTCCAGGCCGTCTCGGACCAGCTGCTGGCCCAGGCCAAGGACGTGGAGACCAAGGAGCAGATCGCCTCCACCGCCTCCATCTCGGCCGCCGACACCCAGATCGGCGAGCTCATCGCCGAGGCCATGGACAAGGTCGGCAAGGAAGGCGTCATCACCGTCGAGGAGAGCAACACCTTCGGTCTGGAGCTCGAGCTCACCGAGGGCATGCGCTTCGACAAGGGCTACATCTCCGCCTACTTCGCCACTGACCTGGAGCGGATGGAGGCGACGTTCGAGGACCCGTACATCCTCATCGCCAACTCCAAGATCGGCTCGGTCAAGGACCTGCTCCCGCTGCTGGAGAAGGTCATGCAGAGCGGCAAGCCGCTCGTCATCATCGCCGAGGACGTCGAGGGCGAGGCCCTGTCGACCCTGGTCGTGAACAAGATCCGCGGCACCTTCAAGTCCGTCGCCGTCAAGGCCCCGGGCTTCGGCGACCGCCGCAAGGCCATGCTCGGCGACATCGCCATCCTCACCGGTGGCACCGTGATCTCCGAGGAGGTCGGCCTCAAGCTGGAGAACGCCGGCATCGACCTGCTGGGCACCGCCCGCAAGGTGGTCATCACCAAGGACGAGACCACCATCGTCGACGGTGGCGGCGACAGCGACCAGGTCGCCGGCCGCGTGAACCAGATCCGTGCCGAGATCGAGAACAGCGACTCGGACTACGACCGCGAGAAGCTCCAGGAGCGCCTCGCCAAGCTGGCCGGCGGCGTGGCCGTCATCAAGGCCGGCGCGGCCACCGAGGTGGAGCTCAAGGAGCGCAAGCACCGCATCGAGGACGCCGTCCGCAACGCGAAGGCCGCCGTCGAGGAGGGCATCGTCGCCGGTGGTGGCGTCGCGCTGCTGCAGGCCGGTGTCGCGTTCGACAAGCTGGAGCTGGAGGGCGACGAGGCCACCGGTGCCAACATCGTCCGCGTGGCGCTGGAGGCCCCGATCAAGCAGATCGCGACCAACGCCGGCCTCGAGGGCGGTGTCGTGGTGGAGAAGGTGCGCAACCTCCCCGCCGGCCACGGCCTGAACGCCGCCACCAACACCTACGTCGACCTCATCGCCGAGGGCATCATCGACCCGGCGAAGGTCACCCGTTCCGCGCTGCAGAACGCCGCCTCCATCGCGGCGCTCTTCCTCACCACCGAGGCCGTCATCGCCGACAAGCCGGAGAAGGCCGCCGCGGCCGCCGGCGGCGGCATGCCGGGCGGTGACATGGACTTCTGATCCCCTCCGGGATCGGTCGTTTCCCGATCGCACGGGCGGTTCCCCTCGGGGAGCCGCCCGTGCGGCGTTGTGTCCGGCGCCGTTTTGGGACAATGGACGGATGGCTGCCACCGCTGATGACATCGAGACCGCCCTGCACAACGCGCGGGCGCTGATCCTGGCCGACCTGACCGCGCGGGACGTGGCGGACGCCGCCGTGGTGTCGCTGGTCGAGGACGCCGTGACGCACCGCCGGTGGTGGCTTGAGCAGTGGCCGGACGGCGCCGAGTACGTGCTCGGGCTGGTCGCCCAGGACGTCCAGGACGCGCTGCTGGAGGCCTACGGCCGCTGGCCGCTCTGCACCTCCTGCGCGGCCGACGGGGACCCGCACGCGTTGGGCGTCGAGCCCGAGCTGGGGCCGGAGCCGCACTGGGTCTGCGGCAAGGCGGGGGCGGTGGTGGCGCCCGTCGGCCGGCTCGACGGCTGATCCCGCCCCGGCCCGGCTCCGGCGCTCCGTGCGCCGGGCCGGGCCTTCGCGCGTCCCGGGCGGGTCGGCCGCTCAGTGAGTCATCGAGTCGGCGCGTCAGCCTTCGAGCCGGTCGAGTTCGGCCGCCAGGTTGGCCCGGGCGGCGGCGTCGAAGCGCTCGCGGGCGAGGGGTGTGCGGTAGAGCGCGGGCAGGGCCAGGAGCCGGCGCAGGATGTCGGCCCGCCCGGCGCGGAAGTCCGGCTCCGGGACGAAGGCGTACTCCTCGCGCACCGCGGCCGCGTAGGCGGCGTACGCCCGCGGGTCGCCGCCGAGGACGGCGAGGTCCGCGTCGCAGAGCACCTCGCCGTCCCGGTCGCCGGGTTCGGGGCGGTGCGAGACGGTGAGCCGGACCAGACGGGCCACCTCGGCGGTCCGCGGCTCGGACAGGCCCGCCTCGGTGAGCGCCCGGACGGCGAGGGCGGCGCTGCGCTCCTCGTTCTCGGAGCGGTCCGGGCGGTAGACGGCGTCGTGGAACCAGGCGGCCAGCCGGACGGTGTCCGGGTCCTCGGCGTGCGCGGCGAGCACGTCCACGTGGCCGAGCACCGCCCGCAGGTGGGCGGTGGTGTGGTAGCGGCGCTGCGGTTCGGTCCAGCGGCCCAGCAGGTCGCGGCCGTACGGCGCGGGGTCGGCGCCGGCGCCGCAGCGGCGCAGCAGGGCGGTCCAGTCGGCGAGCAGGTCGGCCGGGACGGGGGCGGCGGGCTGGTTCGGCATGGGCTCATTCTGGCGGGTGCCGGTCGCGGCACGGGCGGAGTCCGGCGGGTCCACTGGACGCATATGTAGTTTGACGATATATGTAGTCCTATGACAGAACGAGCCATGCAGGAGCCGACGCTGCTTCTGCTCACCGCGCTGGCCGACGCGCCCAGACACGGCTACGCGCTCATCCAGGAGGTCGCCGCGATCTCCGACGGCCGGGTGAAGATGCGCACCGGCACCCTCTACGGCGCGCTCGACCGGCTGCTCCAGCAGGGCCTGATCGAGGTCGCCGCCGAGGAGGTCGTGGACGGCCGGGCCCGGCGCAGCTACGCGCTGACGCCGGCCGGCCGCGGCGCGCTGGCGGCCGAGGCGGGGCGGCTGCGGGCCGTCGCCTCCGAGGCCGAGCGCCGGCTCTCCGCCGTGCTCTCGATGGTCAGGGGGGTCTTCGCGTGAGCATGCAGACCATCGACCGGCCGGTCGCCCTGCGGGCGGCGCTCCAGCTCTACCCGGCCCGCTACCGCCGCGAGCGCGGCGAGGAGCTGGCCGCGGTCTTCGCCGACACCACGGCGGAGGCGGACCGGCCCACCCTGCTGCGGGAGGCGCTGGACCTCGCCGCCTACGGCCTGCGGATGCGCGCCCGGCTGACCTCGGCGTCGGCGGCCGGGCGGCTGCTGGCGCTGGCGGTTCCGCTGGTGGCCGGCACCGCCGCGGGGGCCGCCCTCTACCCGTGGGTCAGCGACCCCGACCTGATCGCCTGGCGGATCCAGGGGGCGCACTCCTCGGTCCTGCTGGCGCTGACCGTGTTCGCGCTGCCGGTGGCCTCGCTGCTGCTGGCGGTGGCCGCGGTGCTGGGGCACTGGACGGCGGCCCGGGTCCTGTCGGTCGCGGTGATCGGCGCCGGTCTGCTGAACCTGGCCGACTCCGTCCTGAGCGTGGAGTTCGTCGACTGGTGGTGGTTCTCCTACAGCTCCACCTCCGCGCTGCCGTTCGTGCTGTCCGGTCTGCTGGTGCTCGCCGCACCGGGGGACCTGCTGGGCCGGCCGACCTGGCGGACCGCGGCCCTGGTGCCGCTGGGCGCGGTCGGGGGTCTGCTGGTGGTCAGCGCCCAGGGCGGCTGGGACACCCGGTACCTGATGAACGACCCGTGGGCCGCCCTGCTGCTGGCGGTTCCGCTGCTGCTGGTGTGCGCCGCGGCGCGCGGTTGGCTGGTGCCGGCGGCGATCGGGCTGGCGGTGCTGCCGCTGACCCTCTCGTTCAGCCTGTTCAGCCTCTGGGAGTCGGCCGGTGGGATCTGGAACCTGTTGGGGGTCGGCGCGGTCGGCGCGGCGTTCGTGGCGGTGGCCGGGATCGGCTGGCGGGGCATCGAGGGTCTGCGCCGCTCGGCTCTGTGACCGATCGGCCGTACGGGCCTCGCCGGGCGCCTCGCGATGTGGCAGGCTGTCTGATATGTCTAGACCAATTTTCGAAGTCATCGCGCTGACGCCCCAGGACGCCCAGGCCGCCGAGTCGGGCGGCGCCGACCGGCTCGAACTGGTCACGGACATGGCCGCCGACGGCCTCACCCCGTCGGTCGAGGACTTCGCCAAGATCCGGGCCGCCGTGGAGCTGCCGCTGCGCGTCATGCTGCGCGTCCGGGACGGCTTCGCGCCGGGCGACCTGGACGAGCTGGTGGCCCGGGCCGCCGCGCTGCGGGCCGAGGGCGCCGACGAGTTCGTCTTCGGCTTCCTGACGGCCGACGGCGCCGTCGACCTCGCCGCCACCGAGGCCGTCGCCGACGCGGTGGCGGGCTGCCGCTGGACGTTCCACCGGGCGATCGACCACAGCGCCGACCGGACCGCCCTCCGGGCGGCCCTCGGCGCGCTGCCCGGGCTGGACACCTACCTCACCTCGGGCGCGGTGGCCGGGGTGGACGCGGGCCGGGAGGTGCTGCTGGCCGAGCTGGCCAGGGCCGGCGAGCCGGGGTACGGGCAGCGGATCCTGATCGGCGGCGGCCTGCGGGCCGAACACCTGCCCGGTTTGCGGGCGGCGGGCTTCGACGGCTTCCACGTCGGCGGAGCGGTGCGGGTCGCCGGATGGCAGTCCCCCGTGGACGCCTCCAAGGTCGCCGAGTGGCGGTCCCTGATCGATGGCTGAGCGTGAGAGCGCCGACAGCTGAGCGATCGGCGGTCCGCGACTCGACGCGCGAAGGGGACCGGCGGATACCGCCGGTCCCCTTCGCGCGTCCCGGGCCCGGCGCGGTCAGCCCAGCCGGTCGGGCAGCGGCTCGGCGTGCAGCACCGTCAGCCCGGAGACGGCACGGGTCAGCGCCACGTACAGGCGGCGCAGGCCGGTCCGCTCGTCCGGCTCGCCGGCGACCACCGCGGCCGGCTCGTCCAGCACCACGTAGTCGTACTCCAGACCCTTGGCCAGCGAGGCCGGGACGAGGGTCAGCCGGGCCTCGGCGCTGGTCTCGGCGCCGGGGGAGAGGAACGGCAGGCCGGCCGCCGTCAGTGCCGCGGCGAGCAGCGGGACGCGCGCGTCGGCGGCGATCAGACCGGTCGAGCCCTCGTGCTCCAGGGCCCGGTGGCAGGCCTCGACGACCGCCTTCTCCAGCCCGTCGTCCGGGACGCGGGTGATCGTCAGCGAGCCGGGCGCCGCACGCACGGACGTCGCGGGGGCGAGACCGGGGGCGATCGCGGGCAGCAGCCGGGAGGCGTAGGCGATGACCTCCTCGGGGACGCGGAAGCCCTTGGTCAGCTCCTCGATGTGGGCGGCCGGCTTGCCCAGGTGGTGCAGCGCGTCCGGCCAGCTCGCCGTCGCCCAGGGGGTGGTGCCCTGGGCGAGATCGCCGAGGACGGTCGCCGAGCCCGTGGTGCAGCGGCGGCCGACGGCGCGGTACTGCATCGGGGAGAGGTCCTGGGCCTCGTCCAGCACCACGTGGCCGAGCGAGGGCGTGCGCTGGACCAGGTCGGTGGCCTCGTCCACCAGGACGGCGTCGGCCGGCGTCCAGCGGGCGGTCCGCACCGAGCGGCCGGGCTTGGACCAGAGCACCGTGCGCTGCTCCTCGGGGGTGAGGACGCCCTCCGCGCACCGCGCCAGGAACTCCGGGTCGGAGAGCAGCCGGTGCACCAGCCTGGCCGGATCGACCGGCGGCCAGCACTCCTTGACCGTCGCCTTCACCGCCGCGTTGCGGGCCACCGCGTCCTGCACCCGGTCGTCCGGCGCCTCGCCGCCCTGCTCCATCTTCAGCAGCACGGCGTGCGCGATCCGCTGGGGCAGGGCCTCCCGGGCCGCGCCGTAGCGGATGTCGCGGGCGGTCAGCTCCTCGACGATCTCGGTGAGCTCGTACACCGGCACGCGCCAGCGGCGGGAGCCGCGGACCACCACGCAGGGCTCGGTGGGCGCGGTGATGCCCGAACGCACGGCCCGGCGCAGCACCTCGGCCATCCGGGCGTCGCCCTTCAGCCGGGCCGCCTCGGCGGTGTCCTCGCCGCGCACCTCCACGTGCGCCACCAGCTGCTGCACGGTGGCCTGGGCCACCTCCAGCTCGCCGAGGGCGGGCAGCACCTGCTCGATGTAGGAGAGGAAGGCGTTGTTGGGGCCGATCACCAGGGTGCCCGTGCGGGCGAGCCGCTCGCGGTGCGCGTACAGCAGGTACGCCACGCGGTGCAGGCCGACGGCGGTCTTCCCGGTGCCGGGGGCGCCCTGGACGCAGACCGTGCCGGTGATGTCGGCGCGGACGATCTCGTCCTGCTCGGGCTGGATGGTGGCGACGATGTCGCGCATCGGGCCGACGCGGGGCTTCTCGATCTCGGCGGCGAGCAGCGCGGAGGAGGTGTCCGTCTCGGCCGGGTCGGTGAGGTGCTCGTCCTCGTAGGCGGTCAGCTCGCCGCCGGTGTAGCCGAAGCGGCGACGGCGCTCGACGTCCATCGGCGCGGTGCGGCTGGCCCGGTAGAACGGCTGGGAGACCGGCGCGCGCCAGTCGATCACCATCGGGTCGCCGTCGTGGTCGTGGACGTGGCGGCGGCCGATGTAGAAGCTCTCGCCGCCGGAGCCCTCGGAGAGGTCCTCGCTGATCGCGTGCAGGTAGTCGAGGCGGCCGAAGAACAGCGGGGTGTGCGAGAGGTCGGCCAGGGCGGCGATCCGGGCCTCGATCTGGTTCTGGAGCACGACGGCGGTGACCCAGGTGCCGGTCACGTCGCTGATGTCCAGGGACTCGACGTCCTCGCGCATCGCGCGCAGCGCGGCCCGGGAGGCGGCCAGGTGGTCGCGTTCGCGCTGGAGGGGGTCGGTGGTGGGGGTGGCGGGCACAGCGAACCTTCCCGGCTGCCCCGGAGACGGGCGCAGCGGATCGTTGGAGCTCACGGTGGATACAGCCGACCGTCCCTCCTTGCCCGGCGACGGGCAGGAGGGGCCCATCCGTGCGGTCGGCGCCTCCCCCGGCTGCCTGCGCGACTCAGCAGGTACCACGGTTCGGGAGGGGGCAGACGAGTGATCCTAGACCCGGCGGCCTCGGGGTTCCACCCCGTTCCCCCTCCGGGGCCCTCAGGGCCTGCGTACACCTGGAGGACGACCTACGTCCTGCCCGGTACGGCCTTTGGGGTGATGTGCTTCGGGCGGGCGGAAACTACCGTGGAACACATGAGCACCGTACACATCACGGC
The DNA here is from genome assembly GCF_040630835.1 of Kitasatospora sp. NPDC005751. NCBI lineage: Bacteria > Bacillati > Actinomycetota > Actinomycetes > Kitasatosporales > Streptomycetaceae > Kitasatospora > Kitasatospora sp. NPDC005751. The sequence goes on along the minus strand of NZ_JBEXYC010000004.1, from coordinate 218,892 downwards.
GCCGCGAGTGCCGTCCCAGAAGTCCGCCCCCGCCCGCCCGGCCGGGGCCACCGCCGCGGTCGGCCCCGGACACCGCCGCTCCCCGCTGACCACGGCCGTCCGCAACGTCGGCATCGCGCTCGACACCGCCGCGCGCGTGGTCTTCCTCGGGCGCGACGGCGTCAAGTACTGAGCGCCGCCGGGAGTTACAGCACGTCGTCCGCGTCGATGATGCGGTAGGCGTAGCCCTGCTCCGCCAGGAAGCGCTGGCGGTGGGCGGCGAAGTCCTGGTCGACGGTGTCGCGGGCCACCACCGAGTAGAAGTGCGCCGAGTGCCCGTCCGCCTTGGGGCGCAGGACGCGGCCGAGCCGCTGGGCCTCCTCCTGGCGGGAGCCGAAGGTCCCGGAGACCTGGATGGCGACGGTCGCCTCGGGCAGGTCGATGGAGAAGTTGGCGACCTTGGAGACGACCAGGACGCTGATCTCCTTGGTGCGGAAGGCCTCGAAGAGCTTCTCCCGCTGGGCGTTGCTGGTCTCGCCCTTGATCACCGGGGCGTCCAGCACCTCGCCGAGCTCGTCGAGCTGGTCGATGTACTGGCCGATGATCAGGGTCTGGTCCTTCTCGTGCTTCTTCACCAGCGCCTCCACCACCCGGCGCTTGGTCGCCGTGGTGGCGCAGAACCGGTAGCGCTCCTCGGGCTCGGCGGTCGCGTAGGAGAGCCGCTCGGAGTCGGTGAGGGTGACCCGGACCTCGCAGCAGTCGGCGGGCGCGATGTAGCCCTGCGCCTCGATCTCCTTCCAGGGCGCGTCGAAGCGCTTGGGGCCGATGAGCGAGAAGACGTCGCCCTCGCGCCCGTCCTCGCGGACCAGGGTGGCGGTCAGGCCGAGCCGGCGGCGGGCCTGGAGGTCGGCGGTGAACTTGAAGACCGGCGCGGGCAGCAGGTGGACCTCGTCGTAGACGACCAGGCCCCAGTTGCGGGCGTCGAAGAGTTCGAGGTGGGCGTAGACGCCCTTCCGCTTGGTGGTCATCACCTGGTAGGTGGCGATGGTGACCGGGCGGATCTCCTTGCGCGTCCCGCTGTACTCGCCGATCTCGTCCTCGGTGAGCGAGGTGCGCTTGACCAGCTCGTGCTTCCACTGCCGCGCCGAGACGGTGTTGGTGACCAGGATCAGGGTGGTCGACTTGGCCTCGGCCATCGCCGCCGCGCCGACCAGCGTCTTGCCGGCGCCGCAGGGCAGCACGACCACGCCCGAGCCGCCGTGCCAGAACCCCTCGACGGCCTGGGCCTGGTAGGGGCGCAGCTGCCAGCCGTTCTGGTCCAGCTCGATCGGGTGCGCCTCGCCGTCCACGTACCCGGCGAAGTCCTCGGCGGGCCAGCCGAGTTTGAGCAGGACCTGCTTGATCTGGCCGCGCTCGGAGGGGTGCACGATGACGGTGTCCGGATCGATCCGGGCGCCGACCAGCGGGGCGATCTTCTTGGAGCGCAGCACCTCCTCCAGCACCGGCCGGTCGGTGGTGGAGAGCACCAGCCCGTGGACGGGGTGCTTGGTGAGCTTGAGCCGGCCGTAGCGGGCCATCGTGTCGGCCACGTCCACCAGCAGCGCGTGCGGCACCGGGTAGCGGGAGAAGTTGACCAGGGCGTCGACCACCTGCTCGGCGTCGTGCCCGGCGGCACGGGCGTTCCACAGCCCGAGCGGGGTCACCCGGTAGGTGTGCACGTGCTCGGGCGCGCGCTCCAGCTCGGCGAACGGCGCGATGGCGCGACGGCAGTCGGAGGCCCTGGGGTGGTCGATCTCCAGAAGAAGAGTTTTGTCGCTCTGGACGATGAGCGGTCCGTCGTTCACGCGGGGAAGCCCTCCACTGGCTGACAGGTCTGCAGGGACGCAGACCCTCCAGTGTCGCGCATTCCGCCGCGAACCCGGGAGGGCTACTTCCACTCGTGCACGGTGACCTTGCCGGTGCCGCTGCCGTCGGTGTCGTACTCGAAGAGTCCGACGGTGTCGTTGAGCTGGGCGAAGGACTCGGACTGGCTCTCGAAGAAGATCGCGCCGCGCCACGCCATGGCGCCGCCGGGGCCGGTGAAGCGGCCGATGCCGCTGCCGTGCCAGCTGTAGCCCTCGCCGCGCTCGCTCATGCCCACGCCCTGGCCCTCGCCGAACAGCGTGCCGTCCGAGCGAAGCTGCGACTCGTAGGTGGCGAACTCCCTGACCCCGACGCCGAGGACGTCGCCGGTCGCCTCGAACGAGACCTCGACCACGGGATGGATGCCGTCCGTGGTGGCCAGCACCCGCCGGCCGGTGTCCCTGGTGGTCTGCGTGACTATCCGGTTGCCGAGCACGATGACTCCCTTCGCGAACCCCCACCTTCCGGAGTACGCCGGGTGCGACCGGCTCGTCAACCGCGGGCAGTGACCGGTGGACCGGTCGGTCGTTGTGCGGGGCATGAACAAGTCGAAGCGCGCCCTCACCGCCCTCGCCCTCCTCGGTTCGGCCTTCGCCGCGACCGCCTCCTCCGCCGGCTCGGCGCACGCCCTCGCGGGCATCGGCGAGGGCCCGGGCGGGCTGATGGCCGCCCCCGCCTTCCTGCTCGCGGACACCGTCGGCGGCGGCAGCCTGCCGGTCGGCCAGGGGGACATCGCGGCCATGGCCGACAAGGCGATGCAGGAGAAGGCGAAGGAGCAGGCCGCCAAGCAGGGGCACTGACCGCCGGTCGCCGGGCGGTTGCCCCGGAGGGCGCTACTCCTCCAGCTCGGCCACGCCGGTGATCCGGTGCAGGGCGAACGTGCGGAGTTCGTCCGCGTGGTGGTCGAAGGCGGTGACGAAGCCGCCTTCGACCTTGACCGGGTCGATGATGCGCTGGCTGGCGATCCCCTCGGCGTTCAGGTAGCCGATCCACATCCGCTCGCCGAGCAGGACGGCGGTCTGGAGCGAGGCGAGGGTCTCGGCCGCCGCCGTGCGGGGGAGCCGGCGCGGGTCGGGGGCCGGCTCCCGGCGGACGGCGGTGGCGGCGCGGTCACCGGCCCGGATCGCCTTGATGGCGGCGGCGAGCAGGACGTCGTCGGGCGTCGGGGGACCGTCCGGTACCGGTACGGGCGCCGCGCGCGGCGGGGTGCGGTGGCTGTCCGGGCGGGTGATCAGGACGTCGCCCTCGGCGGACTCGGCCGCGGGCGCGTAGCCCATGGTGCGCAGGGTGGCGAGCAGGACGTCCGGCGCGGCCTGGGAGGCCAGGACCGTCGGGGCGAGCAGGCGCAGCCGCAGGTCGACGGAGCGCCGGTCGGCCAGCACCTCGCCCAGCAGCGCCGGGTCGTCGCAGCGCAGGTACGAGGAGGCGGCGCCGACCCGCAGGATGCCGTGCCGCCGGGCCACGTCGTCGATCAGGTAGCTGAGCGGCTGCGGGACGGGCGTGCGGGAGTGCTGCTCCAGGAAGGCCTGGAGGTCGGCGGCGCTGCGGCCGGCGTCGAGGGCGCGGCGGACCGACTCGGGGGTGAACCGGTAGACGGTCGCGCCGCCCTTGGACTCGATGTCGGCGCAGAGCGCGAGCGCCTGGGCGAGCGGGGTGAGCAGCGGGCCGGGCGCGATCGCGGTGAGGTCCGGCTGGAGGATCACGTGGTCCAGCGGGCGCGGCAGCAACGGGGCGAGCACCTCGGCCGGGTCGGCCTCGGCGGTGAGCAGCGCGCGGCCGGGGGAGGCCAGTGCGCCGCGGCCGGTGATGCCGAGCAGTTCGGCCTCGGCGAGGGTCCAGCCGACGAGGTCGTCCCGGAGGTCGCGCCCCGGACCGGCGGCCGGGTGCGCCCCGGCGCCGCCGTGCGGCCCGTCGGCGGCGGGCCGGGCGGTGACCGGTCCGCCGCGCAGCGGGCGCTGCCACCGCAGGGTGGGCAGCAGTTCGTCGGCGGTGGCGGGGGTGCCGGGCGGCAGCTCGGCGAGCAGGGCGAGGGCGGCCCGGCGCACCGACGGGGCCAGGGTGCGGTCGAGTTCGGGGCCGAGGGCGGCGCGCGGCTTGCCCTTGCCGTCCGGGGTGCCGGTGAGGGCCGGGACGCGGGTGGCGGTGAGCCAGCCGGCGGCCAGGACGGCCCAGCGGTCGGCGGTGTCCTGCTGGAGCCAGCCGTCGTACGCCGGGGTGGGGGACCAGCGCTCGTCGGCCTCGCCGTCCGGGGCCAGCAGGCCCGCCGTGTAGGCGAGTTCGAGCCAGAACGCGGTCTGCTGCTCGGTGCTCTCCAGGGTCTGGGCGGTGCGTTTGAGGTCGCGGACGCCGAGGCCGCCGGCGCGCAGGGTCGGCGGCGGGTTGAGGCCCCAGAGGTCGAGCAGCTCCTCGACGGTCCGGACGGCGGTGTACGCCTGCCCGGCGGCGGCGCCGTCCACAGCCTGGGGATCGCGCGCGGCGGCGGCCGGGGCCGGTTCGGGCTGGACCGGCTCGACCAGGCGGTGGGTGCGGCCGCCGCGCAGGTGCAGGGCGAGCTCACGGGGCAGCACCACGCTGCCGGGGCTGCTCGGCAGCAGCAGGCCGCGGGCCAGCAGCCACTCGACCGGGCTCTGCGCGTCCTCGGCGGTGACCGGGCGGGTGGCGTCCGGGACGGTGCCGGTGGGCGGGCCCCAGACCAGGCGGTCCAGCAGGCGCAGGGCCGGCTCGGGGGCGGTGGCGAGCAGCGCGTCGCACCGGGCGCGGTCGGTCAGCAGGGCGGTGAGCGCGGCGACGGCGGTCACCGGGTCGGGCGTCGGCGGCTGCCCGGCGGAGACCAGCAACTGCTGGATCCGGGCCGGGGACATCCCGGCGGTCGCGTCGGCGAGCGTCGGGCCGAGGCCGGTGCGGCCGGGGTTCGCGGCGGTCGGCGCGAGTGCCTCGCGGGCGGCGATGACCAGTCGCAGCCCGTTGTCGGGGCCCCAGAGCAGCGCCCGGTCGCGCAGGGTGGCGAGGGCGCGGGGGAGCGCGGCGGTGACGGCGGCCCGGTCGGCGGTGCTCAGCGGGGTGGCGCCCGGGTGCGGCTTGACCTTGGCGGGGCCGGTCAGCAGGGTCCGGACGGTCGCCGGGGGCGCGCCGTCGGGGGCGGCGGCCAGGGCCTCGGCGACCTGGAGGGTGAAGCGGTCCAGCCGTTCCAGGGCGCGCAGTGCGGAGGCCCGGGAGGAGAGCCGGGCGGCGAGCTGGGTGAGGTCGCCGGGGACGGGGTTGAGCAGGTCGGGGCGGGACCGGAGCAGGGCGGCGAGGTCGTCGTCCGCGCGGCTGCGGAGCTCCTCGGCGAGGGTGCGGGGGCCGGCGGGCGCTTTGCCGGTGCGTTGGGGGCCCTGCTGTGTGGTCATTCGACCTAGGTTAGTCGGGTCGGGTGGTGGTGGGGATCCGTCGTCGGAGGGTGATCCGGCCGTGGTCGCCCGGGAGCGCGAGGCGGTGGACCGGCCGGTGGGCGGACCGGGCTCGCGTGGGCGGGGGCCGGGTGGGTAGCGTCACGAGCAGCGGGGATCCGCGGGGCCCGGCGCGGTCCCGCGCGGTCCCGCGAGGTCTTCGGGGACGGGCTCGGGCGAGGCGGGGTGCTGGGTGATGGCGGACGGCGAGTGGTGGCGCAGGCGCGGGCCGTGGAGCGAGCCGTCCGGCGGCGGTGACGGCGCGCGCGGTGGGACGGGTGACGGCGCGGGCGGTGCCGGTGCGGCCGGTGGTTCCGGCGGCCCGGCGAACGAGGACAGCGTGTACGCCACGGGCGCGCCGGTGGTGCCCCCGCGCCCCTCCGCCCCGCCCGCGCCCCCGCGGTCGGGGCGGCCGGCCGGTCCGGAGGACCAGGGCTCGCCGTGGGTGGCGGAGTCGTTCCGGGACGCCCCGGCCGACCCGGACGCCCTGCCGTCCCCGCAGCTGTACGCGTCCTCCGACGCCGGGGGCTGGGATCTGGTGATGCTCAACTTCTCGGACGGTCCGGGGGCGGCGATCACGCCGATCCCGGAGCAGCGGGCGGAGGACGGGGAGGCGGCCGCGGCGGCCGGGCCGCCCGCCGAGCCCGACCCGGCCGAGGGCAAGGACAACGGCAAGGGCAAGAACAAGGACAAGGACAAGGGCGCGAGCAGGGCGGGAGCCGGGGGCCGGGCGCGGAGCCGGGGGAAGACGCCGCCGCCCGAGCCCGCCGCCGCGCCCCCGAAGCCGTCGGCGATGGCCGGCCGCCGCCCGTCGCCGCTCCTGCTGCTCGCCTCGGTGACGCTGGTCGGCGGAGCCGTCAGCGGCCAGATCGTGGTGATGCTGGTGGGCTGGGCGCTCGGCTACATGTCCCGTCAACTGAGCGATCTCACCAGGAAGTTCGCCATCCTCGGGATCCCGCTGGCGACGATCAGCGGGACCAGTCTCTGGTACTGGGGCCGGGCCCAGGGGCGCTGGGGCGGGGGGCTCCAGCCCGGGCAGCCGGCCGGCGAGATCGCCTGGTCGGCGGCCCCGGGCGTGCTCCGCCTCGCGGCCGTGCTGTCGGCGCTGTTCCTGCTCGGCATGGCGCTGAAGAAGCGGGCCCAGCCGGAGGGTTGAGCCGCCCCCGGCCGGGGCGCGCGCCGGCCCGGCCCGGTCCGCTCCTGGCCGTCCCGGTGCGCTCAGCCGCGCTCGCGCTCCACCCGCAGGGCGCCGAGCAGCCCCGGGAAGGCCTCCTCGAACTCCTCGCGGCGCAGCGCGTTCAGCCGCGAGGTGCCGACGTAGTACTGGCGGATCAGCCCGGCCTCGCGCAGCACGTGGAAGTGGTGGGTGGCGGTGGACTTGCTGACCGGCAGGTCGATCGTCCCGCAGGCGAGGTCCTCGACGGCGGTGTCCAGCTCGGCGACGATCCGGCGCCGGACCGGGTCGACCAGCGCCTCCAGGACCTGCTGAAGACCGATCTCCCGGACGTCCGGGTGCGGCGGGATGCGGTGCTGCTGCCCGCCGCGCTGTGCTGCTGCCATGGTTCGGCCACCTCCGGCGCACATGGTACGGCAGTCGTCAAAGTACGACGACGGTCGAAGTTTGACAGCTGACGCCCTTTCGGATCTAGTGGGACGCGGCGGCGCGTGGTCCGCACCGCCGTCACCGACCGGATGGGGGCGATGCGCGATGGCCAGGACAGTGCGGTTCCACGAGCACGGCGGGCCGGAGGTACTGCGGCTGGAGGACGTCGAGGTCGGCTCGCCGGGCCCCGGCGAGCTGCTGATCCGGGTGGACGCGATCGGGATCAACCGGGCCGAGGCGCTGTTCCGCCGCGGCACCTACCTGGAGGCGCCCCGGAGCTTCCCCGCCGGGCTCGGCGCCGAGGCGGCGGGCGTGGTCGAGACCGTCGGGGCCGGGGTAGCCGGGTTCGAGCCGGGGCAGCCGGTCAGCGTGGTGCCCGCGTTCTCGATGAACGACTACCCCGTCTACGCCGAGCGCGCGATCGTCCCCGCGGCGGCCGTGCTGCACCGGCCCGCCGGGCTCGGCGCCGTCGAGGGCGCGGCGGTCTGGATGCCCTATGTGACCGCCTACGGCGCGCTGGTGGAGGTCGGCGGCCTGCGGGCGGGGGACACCGTCGTGCTGACCGCCGCCTCCAGCAGTGTGGGCCTGGCTGCGATCCAGATCGCCCGCCGGGCGGGGGCGGTCCCGATCGCCACCACCCGGACCGGGGCCAAGCGGGAGGCCCTGCTCAAGGCCGGGGCGGCCGAGGTGATCGTCACCGAGGAGGAGGAGATCAGCGCGCGGGTGCTGGCCCTGACCTCGGGCCGGGGCGCCGAACTCGTCTTCGACGCCGTCGCCGGCCCCGGTGTGACGGACCTCGTCCGGGCGACCGCCGCCGGCGGCACCGTGCTGCTCTACGGCTGGCTGAGCGGCGAGCCGACGCCCTACCCGAACCTCGACCTCGGCATGCCCGCGGTGAGCATCCGCAGCTACGTGATCCACGAGACGACCCGCGACCCGGAGCGGCTGCGCCGCGCGGAGGCCTTCGTCACCTCCGGCCTGCGCACCGGCTCCCTCGCCCCGGTGGTGGACCGGGTCTTCGGCCTGGACGAGGTCGCCGAGGCCCACCGCTACCTGGAGGCCGGCAACCAGCTCGGCAAGATCGTGGTCTTCGTCGACCACTGAGGCGCCGCGGTGCCGGCCGGCAGCGCGGATTCGCCGCCGGTGCGGGAGCGGGGAGTCGGCGGGTCCGACGTCCCGCTCCCGGCGTTGATCCGGAGGTCAGTCGTCCTCGGGGAAGAAGAAGTCCTGGGTCTGCCGCCGGTAGGGCGCCGGCACGGCGGCCAGGCGGTGCGCCGGCCAGAGGTCGGAGCGCTCGCTCAGGGTCAGTTCGCCGCCCTGGCGGACCAGCCAGACGTCCTCGTAGTCGAGGTGCAGCGCGGCGTCGCCGGGGACCCGGCCGAGCAGGCCGAGCGTCAGCCGGACGGTGTCGTCCTGCTGGTCGGAGACGTCGGCCGCCTTGTCGAGGCGGAAGGCCACCGAGACGGTCGCGCCGAAGGGGCGGCCGCCGATCAGCGGGTCCCCCCACGGGATCGCCTTGGTCGCCACCACCCGGATCCAGGTGCCGCGGGCGGTGACGGCGCCGTCGGCGACCAGGGTGCCGGCGTCCTCCCCGGCACCGAACAGCGCCTGCGGACGGGCGATCTCGTCGAGCTTCTCTGCGACCTCGGCCGCGGTGAGCGGGGTCACCAGGTCGAGGCTGTAGGCAATAGCCATGCTGGGCGTCTCTCTCGGTTCGTCTAGGGGTAGAAGTGGACCACGTTGCCGGACGAGTCGATGACCTTGATCTCCTTGAGACCCTCGATCGGCCAGTCCTGGAGCTGCTTGCGCATGGCGGCCGCGTCGACACCGCTGTCGGAGAGGTTCAGCACGATGCGGTCGGCCTGGCCCGAGTCCACCTTCTTCTGGATGCCGGTGGAGATGGAGCGCGGGTTCGAGGCGGTCGGCGCGTAGCAGTCGAACACCTCGCCCTCGATGCGGTAGTCGGGGTTCTTGGTCGTCCCGGTGACGTTCGGGTTCTGCTCGACCTTGTAGCCGTTGCGCGCCATGATCTCGGCGGACTCGTTCTCCCGCTCGAACGCCCGGCGGGTCGTCGCGTCGGCGTTCCTCGGGATGTTGGTGGTGTGCCCCTCCGGGGTGGCGGCCGGGTCGGCCCCCTTCGACGGCTGGGTGTGCAGCTCGCCGGACCCGCCGCCGCCACCGCCCTCGCCCTCCATGTGGACCCGGCTGGAGCCCATGGCGTCCTGGGCGATCTCGCCCGCGCCGATGCCGGCCATCCCGAGACCGGTGGCGATGACGCCGGCCGAGAGCACGTTGACCGGTACGCCCACCACCGCGCCGACGCCGGTGAGGTCCAGGCCGACGCCGAGGACCTCGCCGCCCGCGCCGACCGTGGCGAGGGCGAGCCCGCCCGCGACCTCCAGCGCGGCGCCCGGGTTCTGCAGCATGGCGTTGCCGACCGAGGCGAGGTCCTCCACGACGACCTGGCCGACGTCCCCCAGGAAGTCCCCCGCGTCGGAGAAGAAGTCACCCACGTCGTCCCAGAAGCCGGGCTCCTCGGGGGCCTTGTCGCGCGCGGTGGCGACGGTCTTCGCCGCGGTGTCGCCGGCCGACTTGAGCTGGCCGCGGGCGTTGGCCAGGGTCTGCCGCGCGCCGTCCCGGGTGCTCTCGCCGGGGTCGGTGAAGGGCAGTTCGTGGCCGGCGTTGCGCTCCGCCTCCTGGTGGTCGCCCTTCGCCCGGCTGCTGGCGCTCTGGCCCGCGTCCCACTGCCGGATCGCCTCGGCCGCCTGCCCCTGCGCCCAGGTCAGGGTCGACTGGTAGGCGGTGAGCGCGGTGGCGGCGTTGTGGAAGCAGTCGCCGGCCTCCAGCCACTTGCCCGGCTCGCCCTCGAAGGCCTTCCGGAAGGCGTCGCCGGCCTTGCCCGACCACCCTTCGACGGTGTCGATCCGCTTGAGGCCCTCGCCGGTCGAGTGCAGGGTGTCCCCGTAGCTCTTGAGCCAGGCACAGGTGGAGGCGATCGCCTCCGGGTCGCCCGGGACGAGCTCCTTCGGGTCGGACGTGCCGCCCAGTTCCTTCGCCATCACTTCGCTCCCGGGTCCTCGCCGCTGTCGCGGCTCAGGGTGCCGTTCAGATGGCCGACGACGTGTCCGTCGACCTCGCGGTAGGCCTTCACGCTCGCGTTCAGCCGGGCCGTGACGGCCTGCGCGTCCTTGGCCAGGTTCTCCACGCCCAGCTGCCAGCGGGTGCAGAACTTCTCGACGACGTCGGCCAGGTGGCCGTGCCCGAAGTCCTCCTTCTTCGGGTCGAGGTCGCTGACCTTCTTGAACTGCATCTTCGCCAGGGTGTTGGTGATCCCCGAAGCCGCGTCGTCCAAGGCACCCAGATCGACCTTGAATCCGTCTGCCATGAGCCCTCCCGTCTGTGCCGAGCAGGCGTCCTGCGGGCGCCCGGGAACAGTGACGCGGGGCCGTGCGGTCCGGTTCCGGTGCGGCGCGGTGACCGGTCGGGGCCGCGGTCGCACCGGTCACGCGCCGTCAGGCCCCGGCGCGGGGCGCGGTCCAGGCCCCGGACCGGTCCCGGCTCAGGCCCCCAGGAAGCGCTGGAGCTGGGCGAGCACGTAGTTCGCCCCGGTGTACCCGATGCCCTGGAACCAGAGCCGGTCGTCCACCTCGAAGGCCCGGTGGGCGCGTACGGCGCCGAGGCCCTGCCAGGCCGGGGAGGCCAGTACGGCCCTGGTGCCGGCCCGTTCCGGGTCGCCGTAGGTGGCGTACAGCAGCAGGTCGCCGTCGGCCCGGGCGATCTGGTCCGCCGGGATCTCGACGTCGAACTGGTCGACGTTCTGCGCGTCCGGCCGGCCGAGCTGGACGTCCGCCAGCACCGTGCCGGGGAAGTTCTGCCGACCGTACAGTCTGATGCCCGCGCCCTCGACGAACCGCACCAGGCCGACCCGGCGCCCGGCGGCCCTGGCGTTCGACAGCGCCTGGCCGACCTGGGAGACATGCCGCTGGTAGGAGCCGACGAAGGCCTCGGCGGCGTCCTGGCGGCCCAGCGCCTGCGCGTGCAGCTGGACGTTCGCCTTCCACGGGTAGCCGGTGGTCTGGGTCAGCACGGTCGGGGCGATCTCGCGCAGCTGGTCGTAGCGGCCGCCGTCGCGGGTCTGGTTGGAGAGGATCAGATCGGGCCGCAGGGCGCGGACCGCCGCGAGGTCCGGGGCGCCGATGTCGCCGACCCGGGTGATCCCGGCGACCCGGGAGGCGGGCCAGTAGTCGGGGAAGCCGGTGTCCAGCGGCGCCAGGGCCGCGCCGACGGGGGTGATGCCCAGTGTCAGCGCGGAGTCCAGCTCGGCGGTGTCCAGGGTGACCACGCGCATCGGCGCGCCCGGCACCGCGACCGGGCCCGTCGCGGCGCCGACGGTGGCGTCGGGCACCGGGGCCGGGGTGGGGGTGACGCTCGCGGCGGCGGCGGCGCCGTCGGCGGGCGGGGCGGTGTGCCGGGTGCTGCACCCGGCGAGGGCGGCGGCGCCGAGCCCCGCGAGCAGGGTGCGGCGGGTGAGCGGGGGCATCGGCGGTCCTCGGGCGGGCGGACGGGGAACGGGCGCGCCCGCGGTGGCCGCGAGCGCGTCGATTATGTCCGAAATGCCCGCTAGGCGTCCGCCTTCACCGCCCACGGCGCGCCCGGCACGACCAGCGGGGTACCGGTCACCGGGTCCGGCACGACCACCGAGTCCAGGCCGAACACCTCGCGCACCAGCTCCGCTGTCACCACCTCGGCCGGCGGACCCTGTGCGACGATCCGGCCGGCGCGCATCGCCACCAGGTGGTCGGCGTAGCGGGCGGCCTGGTTGAGGTCGTGCAGCACGGCCACCACCGTCCGCCCGCGCTCGACGTTGAGCCGCCGGACCAGGTCCAGCACCTCGACCTGGTGCGCGATGTCCAGGAACGTCGTCGGCTCGTCCAGCAGCAGGATGTCGGTGCCCTGGGCGAGCGCCATCGCGATCCAGGCCCGCTGGCGCTGGCCGCCGGACAGCTCGTCCACGCTGCGCTCGGCCAGTTCGGCGGTGGAGGTGCGCTCCAGCGCCTCGGCGACCGCCCGCTCGTCCTCGGCCGACCACTGCTGCCACCAGCTCTGGTGCGGCTGGCGGCCGCGGGAGACCAGGTCGGCCACCGAGATGCCCTCGGGCGCGGTCGGGGACTGCGGGAGCAGCCCGATCCGCTGGGCGATCCGCTTGGTCGGGACGCGCGCCAGCTCGGCGCCGTCCAGCAGCACCGCGCCCCGCACCGGCTTCAGCAGCCGGCCGAGCGCGCGCAGCAGCGTCGACTTGCCGCAGGCGTTCGGGCCGACGATCACCGTCACCCGGCCGTCCGGGACGGTCAGGTCCAGCCCCTCCACGACCGTGCGCGCCTCGTAGGCGAGGGTCAGGCCCCGGGCTTCGAGACGGTGGGCCGGCGTCGGACGGGCGGACATCAGGAACCTCCACGGCGGGATCGGACGAGCAGCCACATCAGGTACGGCGCGCCGACCAGGCCGGTCACCACGCCGACCGGCAGCTCGGTGGGCGAGAGCAGCCGCCGGGCCAGCAGGTCGGCCAGGACGACCACCAGCGCACCGGTCAGGGCCGAGCAGAACAGCGGGATCTGCGCCGAGCGGGCCAGCCGCAGCGCGATCTGCGGGGCCATCAGCGCGACGAAGTCCACCGGCCCGGCCGCGCCCGCCGCACAGGAGGCCAGCACGACGCCGAGCAGCCCCATGCCGAGCCGGATCCGGTCCAGCCGCAGGCCGAGCCCGACGGCGGTGGCGTCGTCGAAGGAGATCGAACGCTGCGCCCGCGCCGCCCAGAGCGCCACCGGTACGGCGGCCAGCAGCAGCCAGGCGAGCCAGCCGGCCTGGTCGTACCCGGAGCCGTTCAGGCTGCCGGTCATCCAGACCTTCGCGGCCTGCGCCTGGAAGCCGTCGCCCTTGGTCAGGAAGACCGAGGTGAGCGAGGAGAGCGCGACGCTGATGCCGATGCCGATCAGCACGAACCGCTGGGCGTGCAGACCGCGCCGCCAGGCCAGCGCGTACACCAGCACCCCGGCCACCAGGCCGCCGGCGACCGCCGCCCACGGCACCTGGCCGGCGGAGCCGACCACGCCGTACGCCATCAGCCCGACCACGGTGGCGGTGGCGCCCCAGGAGACGCCGACCACGTCGGGGCTGGCCAGCGGGTTGCGGGCGACGGTCTGCACCAGCGCGCCGGCCAGGCCGAGCGCGGTGCCGACCAGGAGCCCGACCACCACCCGGGGCAGCCGGAACTCGCCGACCACCAGCTCGTGCGGGCTGGGCCGCCCCAGCACCACCTTCACCACCTCGGCCGGGGAGACGGTGGACTCCCCCAGGCAGAGCGAGGCGACGACGGTGGCGGCCAGCGCCAGCAGCAGGCCGAGCACCGCGACGGCGGAGCGGCGGTGCAGCAGGAAGGAGGCGCGCCCGGCGCGCAGCACGGTGTAGCCCCGCAGCGGGACGACGGAGGCGCTCACGAGGCCACCACCTTGCGGCGCCGGACCAGCGCGACCAGCACCGGCACCCCGACCAGGGCGGTCATCACCCCGGCGGGCACCTCGGACGGCGGGAAGAGCACCCGGCCGAAGGCGTCGGCGAGCAGCAGCAGCGCCGGGCCGAGCACGGCGGAGAAGGCGAGCACCCAGCGGTGGTCCGCCCCGGCCACCGCCCGGGCGGCGTGCGGCACGGCGAGTCCGACGAAGGCGATCGGACCGGCGGCGGCGACCGCCGAGCCGGTCAGCACGGTCGCCCCGAGCGCGCCGACCGCCCGCACCAGGCCGGTCCTGGCACCGAGCCCCTTGGCGGTGTCGTCGCCGAGCGCCAGCGCGTCCAGCCCCCGCGCCACCGCGAACACCAGGACGGTGCCGACGAGCAGGAAGGGCAGCAGCTGCCAGGCCACGTCGGCGGTGCGTCCGGAGAGCGACCCGACGTGCCAGAACCGGAACTGGTCCATCGCGGCGGCGTCGGTGGTGAGCACCATGGTGTTGAGCGAGGCGATGAACGCCGACATCGCCGAGCCGGCCAGCGCCAGCTTGATCGGGGTCGCCCCGCCCCGGCCCCGGCCGGCCAGGCCGTACACCAGCACGGTGGCGATCACCGCCCCGGCGAAGCCGAACCAGACGTACCCGGTGAGGGTGGAGACGCCGAACGCGGAGATCGCCAGCACCACGCCGGCCGCCGCGCCCTGGCTGACGCCGAGGATGCCCGGGTCGGCGATCGGGTTGCGGGTGATGCCCTGCATGACGGCGCCGGCGAGGCCGAGCGCCGCGCCCACCGCGAGACCGACCACCGTGCGCGGCACCCGCAGCTCGCGGACCACCACGGCGTTGGTGGTGTCCCCGCCGTGCCACAGGGCGTCGAGGGTCTCCCCGAGCGGGATGGTGCGGCTGCCGACGGCCAGGCTGAGCAGGACGGCGGCGGCCAGCAGGGCCAGTGCGGCGGCGAGCCACAGTATTCGGCGGCGCGGCAGCGGGCGCGTGCCGGGCGCGGGTGCGGACCGGGGTGCGGCCGTCGGCGCGGTGGTGTCGGTCATGGCTCTCTCTCGCAGATAGCTCAGGCAAACCTAAGTTCCACGGAGAAGCCGGGGCAAATCGCTCCGGCCCCCGGCCGGGAGCCGGACCGGGACGGAGCCGGCCGTTCCGGCGGCGGGGTTGGATAGCCTGGCGGCATGCCTGCGACCCCGGACGTCCCGCTCACCGTCGGCTTCGACCTCGACATGACCCTGCTGGACACCCGGCCCGGTATCCGGGCCACCTATCTGGCGCTCGCGGCGGAGACCGGCGCGCACATCGACGCCGACCTCGTGGTCACCCGGCTCGGCCCGCCGCTGCTGGACGAACTGCGCAACTGGTTCCCGGCCGAGCGGGTGCAGGCGGTCGCCGACCGCTACCGCGTGCTGTACCGGGACCTCGCCTTCGCCCCGACCGTCGCCCTGCCCGGCGCGCACGCCGCGATCGACGCGGTGCGCGCCCACGACGGCCGGGTCGTGGTGATCACCGGCAAGTACGAGCCGAACGCCCGGCTGCACCTGGAGCACGCCGGGCTGCACGCGGACGCGCTGGTGGGGGACCTCTGGGCGGAGACCAAGGGCGTCGCGCTGCGCGAGCACGGCGCCTCGGTGTACGTCGGCGACCACCTCGGCGACATCCGGGGGGCCAGGCACGCGGACGCCGTGGCGGTCGGCGTGGCGACCGGGCCGTACGGCGCCGAGGACCTGCTGGCGGCGGGCGCGGACGTGGTGCTGGCCGACCTCACCGGCTTCCCCGAGTGGCTGGCCGGCCACCTGGCCGCGCGGCCGGTCGGCTAGGGCGCGGGCCGGTCAGGCCCCGGCGTGCACCCGGCGGCGCTGGGCGCGGGCGGAGAGCAGCAGGCCGGTCAGGGCGAGCAGGAAGCCCAGCGGCATCAGCATGCTCAGCCAGTACGCGGCCGTCGGCAGCGGCGTCAGGTGCAGGAACAGCGGGACGAAGGTGACCAGGGTGGCGAGCGCGCCGAACCCGAAGACGATCGCTCCGGCCTTGACGTAGGCGTCGCCGCGGTCGGCGCTCTGGCTGCTCACTGGGTGCTCCTCTGCGGTCGGTCGGCCGTCCCAGTCTGGCAGAGGACGCCGCCCGCGCCGGCGGCGGACCGTTTCGGGGGCGGCCCGTCCGGTCACGTTGCGCAGTTTCCCGGAAGCTGGGAGTTTTGATCCCTGCTGGGCAGGGGTATGCACGCTGTGCCGAGGGGTGCGACAGGTGCGCCCCGTCTCCTCAGACCGGGGGTGTGAGCCAGTGGAAAGCGCGAAGCCGCGTCCCGGCCGTGCCGGTACCTGGTCGCCGGTGGCCACCAGAGCCCGGTACGGATCCTCCGCGGATCGCGGATGAGGCAGTGACTGACCGTTAGTCTGCTCTCCACAGCGTGCTGACCATGAGCGCCCCACGGGCGCGGAGCCGAGGTCGGCCCGCCCTCCACCACCCAGTGATCCCCGGCCAGGGCCGGGATCCCTCACACCCACATCGAGGACTGTTCGAGATGCCCACCGGCCAGGTGAAGTGGTTCAACGAGACGAAGGGCTTCGGCTTCCTTTCGCGCGACGACGGCGGCGACGTCTTCGTCCACACCAAGGCGCTGCCCGCCGGTGTCACCGTGCTGAAGCCCGGCCAGCGGGTGGAGTTCGGCGTGGTCGCGGGCCATCGCGGCGACCAGGCGATGGCCGTGCAGCTGCTGGACGCGCTGCCGTCGGTCGCCGCCGCCACGCGCAAGAGCGCGGACGACATGGCGGCGCTGGTGCAGGACCTGATCACCATGATGGACGCGGTGCTGCCCGGGCTCCAGCACGGCCGCTACCCGGCCAAGCCGACCGGCCAGAAGCTGGCCGGGGTGCTGCGCGCGGTGGCCGACCAGTTCGACGTGTAGGCCGGTCCGGCCGTCCTCAGGCGTCCAGCGCACCCGGGTCGAGCGGGGGTACCAGCCCCTCGGCGGCGGCCCGGGTGAGCAGCGCCCGCACCGCGGCGTAGCCGTCCTCGCCGAGGTCGGCGGTGAACTCGTTGACGTACAGGCCGATGTGCTGGTCGGCGACGGCCGGGTCCATCTCCTGGGCGTGCGCGAGCACGTACTCCCGGCTGGCCGACGGGTCGGCCCAGGCCTGGCGGACGGAGGCGCGGATCGCCTCGGTGACCGCGCGCAGCCGTTCGGCGCCGAGCGAGCGCCTGGCGATGATCGCGCCGAGCGGGATCGGCAGGCCGGTCTCGCGCTCCCAGGCCTCGCCCATGTCGGCCAGGCTGCGCAGGCCGTACTGCCGGTAGGTGAAGCGGGCCTCGTGGATCACCAGGCCGGCGTCCACCCGGCCGTCCCGGACAGCGGGCATGATCTCGTGGAACGGCAGGACGACGATCTTCCCCAGGCCGCCGGGCACCGCCTTGGCCGCCCAGAGCCGGAACAGCAGGTAGGCGGTGGACCGCTCGGAGGGGACGGCGACCGTCCGGCCGCTCAGGTCGTCGCCGGTCTCCGGGCGGGTGAGCACCAGCGGGCCGCAGCCGCGGCCGAGCGCGCCGCCGCAGGGCAGCAGCGCGTACTCGTCCAGCACCCAGGGCAGCGCGGCGTAGCTGACCTTCAGGAGGTCCAGTTCGCCGCGCTCGGCCAGGCCGTTGGTGACGTCGATGTCCGCGAAGGTGACCTCGGGGGCGTCCGCGCCGGGCACCAGGCCGTGCGTCCAGGCGTGGAACACGAAGGTGTCGTTCGGGCAGGGCGAGTGGGCGATGGTCAGCCGTTCAGCCACGGCGGGCCTCCTCGGACGTGGTCAGGAGCTCCGGGTAGGGGAGCGCGGTGAAGGCCCGCTCCAGCGCGGCGAGGGCCTCGCCGATCCGCCAGGCGGCCCGGTCGCGGGGGCCCACCGGGTTGGAGACGGTGCGCAGCTCGAAGACCGGCACCCCGTGCCGGGCGGCGGCCTCGGCCACCCCGAAGCCCTCCATCGCCTCGGCCACCGCGTCGGGGTGGCGGGCGGTCAGGGCGGCGGCGCGGGCGGCGCTGCCGGTCACCGTCGAGACGGTGAGCACGGTGCCGGTGACCACCGGGGAGTCGCCGGCCGCGGCGCCCAGCGCCTCGGCGGCGCGGGCCACGGCGGCCCGGGCGGGGGTGTGCCGGACCGTCCCGAAGCCCAGTTCGGTGACGTCGGCGAAGCCCTCCGGGGTCTCCGCGCCCAGGTCGGCGGCGACGATCGCCTCGGCGAGCACGGTCGCGCCGACCGGCGCGGCCGGGGCGAACCCGCCGCCGATCCCGGCCGAGAGCACCAGGTCGTACTGGCCGACGGCGAGCGCGGCGGACGCGGCCGAGGCGGCGGCGGCCGGGCCGACCCCGCCCGCCAGCACGTCCACCGTGACCCCCGAGGGGTGCTCGGCGCGGTGCAGCCCGCCGCCGGGCACCGGCACCGGGGCGGCCTCCGCGCCGTCCTCGCGGCGGCCCAGGCCCCGCAGCACGGCGGCGGCCTCGGCCGGCACCGCGACGACGACGAGCAGTCGGCCCCGCCGGGGGGCCGACTGCTCGTCGTCGTGGAGTCGCGCGGTCATCGGACGGCCGGTCAGGCGTCCTGGGTGTTCAGCTGGAAGTACCAGACGCCGTAGATCGCGTCCGGCTGCTTCGGGTCCGACTCGACCACGGTGACCAGGGTCTTGCCGGAGGCGTTGAGGGCCTTGGAGGCCGACACCGAGCCGGAGTAGGTCGAGCCCTTGGCGGCCGAGGCGAGGATGAAGCGGCCGCCCTGGGCCTGCTGGCCGCCGTTGGTGTTGGCCCACCAGCCGCGGTCGGCCACGTCCGGGGTCACGCCGAGGCCGAGCTGGTCGCTGGCGACCACGTCGGAGGAGGGCAGCTTGCCCTCGTCCAGCGCCTTGCTCGCCCGGTTCTGGCACTCCTCCTGCTGCTCGTCGGTCAGCGGCTTGCCGTCGTTGAAGCAGAACGGCCCGACCTCCATGGAGGACCGGCCGACCGTGAGGGTGACACGGTGGCTGGAGGGTTCTTCCTGGCCCGTCGCGTAGGCGATGGACCCGCCGACCGTGCCGGCGCCGATCACGACGACGGCGCCGACGGCGGCGATGACACGGGTGCTGAGGCTCATGCGTCAGAGGCTACCGGGCTTTGCCGATCACGCTACGCGGGGGTCGGCAACCGCGTGTTGCGGCCCGGGGGCGGTGCGGGGGGCGGCGCGGGGCTAGGCCACCCGCGGGGCGGTCGCGCGGCGCCGGGTGCCCACCTTGAACAGCGCGCGAACGGTCCAGAGCAGCACCACGCCGACCACGCCGGCCGCCACCGAGAGCCCCAGCGCGCCGTCCAGCGGCAGCAGGATGCCGACCGCGCCACCGGCCACCCAGGACAGCTGCAGCAGCGTCTCCGAGCGGGCGAAGGCCGACGTCCGCACCGACTCCGGGACGTCCCGCTGGATCAGCGCGTCCAGCGCCAGCTTGCCCAGCGAGGCCGCCACCCCGGACGCGGCGGCGACCACCACCACCGTCACCACGCCGTACCAGAGCGCGGCGGCGGCCGTCGCGCAGGTGGCCAGCAGCAGCATCGCGGTGACCGTCGCCTCCGAGCCGCGGGTCCGCAGCCAGGAGCCGAGCACCGAGCCGAGCGCGTTGCCGGTGCCGGCGGCCAGCGCCACCAGGCCGAGCGCCAGGGTCGGCTGCAGCCCGCCGACCGGATCCTCGCGCAGCAGGAACGCCAGGAACATCACCAGGAAGCCGACCAGCCAGCGCAGGGCCGACATCGCCCGCAGGGCCAGGATCACCGACGGGCCGACGGTGCGCAGGGACGCCTTCGGGGCGTCGGCGCTCCTGGCCTCCTCGGCGCCCGGCACGGCGGCGGGCTCGCCGTGCGCCTCGGCGTGCAGGACGGCCCGCTGCTCGCCCTTGGCGGAGTCCACCTCGTGCGGCAGGTGGAAGGCCATCAGGGTGCCGACCACGAAGACCAGGAAGGCGCCGCGCAGCGGCCAGCCCGGCCCGATCAGGTGCAGCACCCCGCCGACCCCGGCCGCCACCATGGTGGCCAGCAGCCCGGCCAGGGTGACCCGGGAGTTCGCCTTCACGAGTGACAGCCGGCTCGGCAGCAGTCGTGGCACGACCACGCTGCGCACCACCCCGTACGCCTTGGACGCCACCAGGACGCCCAGCGCCTCCGGGTAGAGCGCCAGCCCGCCGCCGGACACCGTGCCGGCCATCGTCCACGCCAGCACCGCGCGGGCCAGCATCGACATCGCCATCGCGGCCCGCCGGCCGTGCGGCAGGCGGTCCAGCAGCGGGCCGATCACCGGCGCCAGCAGCGCGAACGGCGCCATGGTGATCAGCAGGTAGAGGGCGACCCGGCCGCGCGCCTCGCCGGTGGGGACGGAGAAGAAGATGGTCGAGGCCAGCGCCACGGTGATCAGCATGTCGCCGAAGGAGTTCAGCGCGTGCAGCTCGATCAGCTTGGCCAGGCCGGACTCCCCGGCGCCCTCGGCGGAGGTCGCCCGGCGGATCCGCCGGCCGGTGCCGTGTACGACCTTTCCGGTTCGGGCGCCGGCGGCGGAGGCGGTGCGGACCAGGAAGTGTCGGCGGGCCTCGGGCGCGCCGTCGAGTTCTCCGGCGGCGTCGGACGCTTCGTCGGCCGGCCGGTCCGGGCGCTTCACGAGATCCACCGGCGGCCCGTCGCCGTCACGTCCGGGCACCGTCGAGGCGCCCACCTGGTGCGGTTCGCCCGCACCGGGGGCCGGAGCCTGCTGTCGCGGCACGGCGTTCGCCTCGTCGGGGCTGCCGGCCTGCGAGGCGCGCAGTGCGTGCTGCGACGGTTTTTCGTCCGCCACAAGCCCATCCTGCCCCAGAATCGGTACTGCGACGCGGGATTCCGCTCCGCTCGGCGCGGCCCTTCCGGAGCCGGCGGGCGCCCCGGACTGTGCCGGGTGGCCGACCGGCGGGTAGCCTGCCCAGGGTCCGCCCGAACGCGCGCCGGACTCCGGAGGACCGGACGGGCGGCGCGGCCGGTATCCGTGGCGGCCCGTGGTCGCGCAGAATGGTCGAGGGAAACCGAGCCGCGACGGAACAGGCAACACGCCGTGGGCAACAGAAGAACTGGGAGAGAATCGACGCCGTGAGTGCTGCGATGCGAAGCCGTACCCCCGATCGGCTCTGTGCCGAGGCCGTCGAACTCGCCCGGCAGGCAGCGGACGAGGCCGTCGGAGCAGAGACCGTAGGGGCGCACCTCGGCGTCCAGGCGGATGCCGACCGCGTCGTCACCCACACCTTCGAGTGCCTGGACGCGGCATACCGGGGCTGGCACTGGGCGGTCACCGTGGCCCGCGCCCCCCGCGCCAAGAACGTGACCCTGGACGAGGTCGTGCTGCTGCCGGGCGACGACGCCGTGCTGGCCCCGCAGTGGGTGCCGTGGAGCGAGCGGCTGCGCCCCGGCGACATGGGCCCCGGGGACCTGCTGCCCACCGACGCCGACGACCTGCGCCTGGAGCCGGGCTGGACCGGCGAGGACGAGCCGGCCCCGAACTCCGTGGTGGCGCTGGCCGAGGAGGACGTGGTCGTCTCCGACCCGTCGGTCCAGCCGGCCCCGGCCCGCGCCCAGATCGGGGCCCTCGCCGAGGAGCTCGGCCTGGGCCGCAGCCGGGTGCTCTCCCGGCTCGGGCTGCACCTGGCCGCCGACCGCTGGGAGAAGGCGCACGGCCCGCAGACCCCGATGGCACAGGCCGCGCCGGCCTCCTGCGCGAGCTGCGGCTTCCTCGTCCCGATCGGCGGCTCGCTCGGTCAGGCCTTCGGCGTCTGCGGCAACGAGTTCGGCCCGGCCGACGGTCAGATCGTCTCCTTCGCGTACGGCTGCGGCGGGCACTCCGAGGCGGCCGTCATCCCGGCCCCGCCGGCGCCGTCCGAGCTGATCCTGGACGAGCTGGTGATCGAGCCGCTCCAGCTGCACCCCGACCGCACCTCCGGTTCGGTGGAGCCCGACGCCCCGGCCGAGGAGCTCGGCCACTCCTGAGTCCGGTGGCTCCTGAGCCCGGCCGCTCTTGAGTCCGGCCACTCCTGAGCCGGGCCGCGCTCCCGAGTCCGGCCGTTCCCGGGCCGGGCCCGGGAACGGCCCGGAACCGCCCCCACCGGGCGGAACGGCGCCGCGGCCCGGGCCCGGTCCGCAGGGGGTGCCCGGGCGGGGGAGAATGCCCCCCGTACGAAGTACAGGGCGGCGGAGGGTGGCAGTTCCAGTGGAACCTCGGATCATCGGCAGCGGCACGGACGAGCACCACGCGGACCCCTTCGGCAGCGCCGTCCTGCGCCGCCGGGTGCTGGACGCCTGGGCCGCCTCCCCGGCCCGGTTCCGGGAGGACGCCAACGCCGAGGAGGAGCTCGCCCTCGGCGGCTACCGTGACCGGCTGGTCGTCGAGTTGGCGCAGAACGCGGCCGACGCGGCGGCCCGCGCGGGCGGTGCCCCGGGCCGGCTGCGGCTGACCCTGGCGGACGGTGTGCTGGCCGCCGCCAACACCGGTGCGCCACTGGACGCGGCCGCCGTCGAGTCGCTGTCCACTCTGCGCGCCTCCTCCAAGCGCGCCGACGAGCAGCCCACCGTCGGCCGGTTCGGCGTCGGCTTCGCCGCCGTCCTCGCCGTCACCGACGAGCCCGCCGTGCTGGGCGCCGTCGGCGGCGTGCGCTGGTCGCTCGGCGAGGCCCGCGCGCTGGCCGAGGCGCAGCCGGCGCTCGGCGAGGAGCTGCGCCGCCGCGACGGCCACGTGCCGCTGCTGCGGCTGCCGTTCTCGGCCGAGGGCCCGGCCCCGGCCGGGTACGACACGGTGGTCGTGCTGCCGCTGCGCGACGCCGCCGCCGAGGACCTCACCCGCCGGCTGCTGGCCGGGATCGACGACGCCCTGCTGCTCACCCTGCCCGGGCTCGCCGAGATCGTGGTGGAGACCGAGGAGGGCACCCGCACCCTCACCCGCGGCGCCGCCGAGGCGCGCCCCGACGGCGTCGCCGAGGTGACCGTCACCGACGACGCCGGCGGCCGGCTGCGGCAGACCGTCTGGCAGACCGCCGGCGCCTCCGGCACCCTGGACGCCGCGCTGCTCGCCGACCGCCCCACCGAGGAGCGCGCCCGTCCGTACTGGACGGTGACCTGGGCCGTCCCGGTCGCCGCCGACGGCAGCCCGCAGCCGACCGGGATCGCCCCGGTGCTGCACGCGCCCACCCCCAGCGACGAACCGCTCGGCCTGCCCGCGCTGCTGATCGCCTCCTACCCGCTGGACTCCACCCGCCGGCACGTCGCCCCCGGCCCGCTCGCCGACTTCGTCACCGAGCGCGCCGCCGACAGCTACGCCGACCTGCTGCGCGCCCGCGGCGGCGACCTCGGCTCGCTCGGGCTCGTCCCCGGCCCGCTCGGCCAGGGCGCGCTGGACAACGCGCTGCGGGCCGGCATCCTCGCCCGGCTGCCCGGCACGCCGTTCCTGCCGCACACCGCACCGGTCGAGGAGGGCACGCCCGCGCTGCGGCCCCGGGACGCCACGGTGCTGGAGGGCGCGGACCACTCGGTCGTCGAGGCGCTGGCCCCGATCTTCCCCGGCCTGCTGCCGGCCGGCCTGGAGCGCCGCACCGAGCTGCGGGTGCTGAACGTGCGCCGGGTGCCGCTGGCCGACGTGGTCGACCAGCTCGGTGGCCTGGACCGCGAGCCCGCCTGGTGGCGCAACCTCTACGCGGCGCTCGGCGCGGCCGACCCGGAGGCGCTCGGCGCGCTGCCCGTGCCGCTCGCCGACGGCCGGACGGTCACCGGTCCGCGCCGGGTCCTGCTGCCCTCGGAGGACGCCGACTGGGCGGCCTTCCCCGGCTACCCCGAGGCGCTGGCCGGCGCGCTGGCCCTGCTCGACCTGCGGCTGGCCCACCCGGAGGCGGCGCACCCGCTGCTGGCCAAGCTCGGCGCCGGCACCGCAACCCCGGCCGGGGTGCTGGACACTCCCGAGGTGCGGGCCGCCGTGGCCCGCTCCTACGAGCTGGCCGAGGACGACCTGGACGCCGCCACCGATGTCGCCGAGTCCGTGCTCGCCCTGGTCAAGGCGGCCGCTCCGGCGGTCGGCGAGCACCCGTGGCTGGCCCGGCTGGCGCTGCTGGACGACGAGGGCGAGCCGGCCCGCGCGGGTGAGCTGATCCTGCCGGACAGCCCGTTCGCCGCACTGGCCCGGGAGGAGGACGCCGGCTGGATCGACGACGAACTGCTGGACCGCTGGGGCCCCGAAGTCCTGACCGCCGTCGGGGTGTTGGCCGACTTCGTGTTGGTCCGCGCCGAGGACGTGGTGCTCGACCCGGACGACCTGGAGCGGCTCGACCCGACCGCCCCCGCCGACCGCGCGGCCGGCGGCCACCCCACCGGGCTGCTGGACGAGGCGCCCGACGGCCTCGCCGAGTGGGCCGAGGACGCCCTGGAGGCACTGCACGCCGACGACGCCGACCCGGTCGGTGTCCCGCCGGTCGCGGCCGAACTGCTGGTCGTCCGCGACCTCGACCTGGTGGACGACGACGCGTGGCCGCAGGCGCTCGCCGCCCTCGCCCGCCCGCCGTACCGGGAGGCCGTGGTCAACCCCGTCCGCACCCTGCTGCCCGACGGCTCGTACGCGGACCTGCCGCCGTACACCGCGTGGTGGCTGCGCGACCACCCGGTGCTGGACGGCCGCGAGCCGGCCGGGCTGCGGGCGGCAGGTGCCGACCCGCTGCTGCGCGGCCTCTTCGAGGAGGCCCGGACGACGCTGGACGAGCAGTTCCTGCACGCGCTCGGGGTGCGCACCACGCTGACCGCGCTGCTGGCCGAACCGCACGGGCCGGACGAGCTGCTGGACCGGCTCACCGACCCGGCCTCCGTCGTCGGGCACCGTCAACTGCACGGCATCCACAGCGCGTTGGCCCGAGTGGCGGCGGACCGGATCGAGCCGCTGGACGTCGTCCGGGCGCTGCCGCCGCTGGACCGGGAGACCGGCCGCCGGCCCGCGCACACGGTGCTGGTGGACGCCACCGAGGCGGTCGTCGCCGACGCCCCGGACCTCGTCCAGCTGCTCCACCCGTACCCGCTGCTGCCGGTCGCCCCGGCGCTGGCCGCCGACCTCGCCGAGCGCCTGCACGTCTCGCTGGCCAGCGAGGTGGCCGGCGGCCGGGTGCTCTCCGAGGGGCAGCTGCACCGGGTGCCCGCCGTGGTCCGCGAGCTGCTGCCCGGCTGCCCGATAGCCTACGAGGAGCACGAGGAGCTGCTGGTGGTCGGCCCGGACGGCGAGGAGGCCGCCGTGGACTGGCGGTGGGACACCGCGGCGGATGCCCCGGAGGCGCCCTACGACCCGGACGCCGCCGAAGCCGCGGACGAGGACGACGAGTTCGAGCTGCCGCCGGTGCCGGGGCTGCTGCACGCCGCGACCCCGGAGGGTCTGGCGGCCGGTCTCGCCTGGTCGGTCGGGCAGTGGCACCGCCGGTTCGAGGTGCTGGCCGCGCTCACCGAGCCGGACCGCGCCTACGAGCTCTCGGCCGCCCGGGACTTCGAGGGCTGACCGGGCTGGCGGGCCCGCGGCCGGGGCGGCGGGCCGGCGCCCGGTCGGCTCCGGCCGGGCGCGGGTGGCCCGCCCGGTGCCCGTCCCGGCCGGCGGGGCGGGAGCCGGGCCCGGGCGCCCGCGCCCCGGTCCAGCCGGTCCGGGCGGCCGCGCCCAGCCACCGGTAGAGGCCGACCGTGACGGTCAGCCAGAGCACCGCGACCACCACCGGCGCGGCCTTGCGCAGCCACGGCCCCGGTTCGATCAGCGCATCGGCGCCGACCAGGGCGAGCCCGGCCGCCCCGGCCGCCAGCATTCCCCCCAGGAAGGCGGTGAACGCCTCCAAGTCCCCACCCCTGCGCGCCATTCAGGACCCCCTTCGGGGTCAATCATCCGCCTTCCGCCGCATGATCCGCCAGGAGACCTCCAGCAGGAGTCCGGCCACCAGGGCGATGCCGACACCGATCCAGGGGTCCCGGGTGCCGGAGAGCGAGAGCTGGAAGAAGTCGGACAGCCACGGCACCGTCAGCACCAGCGTGAACGCCCCGCCCATCGTCGCGATCAGCAGCAGCCGCCACCAGTTGTACGGCCGGGCCACGATCGCCAGCACCCACAACGCCACCAGGAACAGCGTCAGCGTCGCCACGCTGGTGTCGGACTTCAGGTCCGTGGCGTGGTCGGCCCGGGCCAGCGCGTACGCGGTGAAGGTGGCCGTGCCGGCGATGATCCCGCCCGGCACGGCCATCCGCAGCACCCGGCGGACGAAGCCGGTCCTGGCCCGTTCGTTGTTGGGCGCCAGCGCCAGGAAGAAGGCCGGGATCCCGATGGTGAGGGTGGAGAGCACCGTCGAGTGCCGGGGCAGGAACGGGTACGGCGAGTGGGTGAAGATCACCAGGAGGGCGAGCAGGACCGAGTAGACCGTCTTCACCAGGAAGAGCCCGGCCACCCGCTCGATGTTGCCGATCACCCGGCGGCCCTCGGCGACCACCGACGGCAGGGTGGCGAAGGAGTCGTTCAGCAGCACGATCTGCGCGACCGCCCGGGTGGCGTCGCTGCCGGTGCCCATCGCCACGCCGATGTCGGCGTCCTTGAGCGCCAGCACGTCGTTGACGCCGTCGCCGGTCATCGCCACGGTGTGCCCGCGCGACTGCAGCGCGCCGACCAGGTCGCGCTTCTGCTGCGGGGTCACCCGGCCGAAGACGCTGGTCCGGTCGGCGGTGTCGGCGAGCTCCTGCGGATCGGTCGGCAGGGTGCGGGCGTCCAGCGGGTGGTCGGCGCCGGGCAGGCCCAGGTGCGAGGCGACCGCGCCGACCGAGACGGCGGCGTCGCCGGAGATCACCTTGGCCCGGACGCGCTGCCCCTCGAAGTAGCGCAGGGTGTCGGCGGCGTCCTCGCGCAGCCGCTGCTGGAGCACCACCAGGGCGAGCGGCTGGAGGTCGGCGGCCGGGTCCGGGGAGTCCAGCGGGACGGGCGTGCGGCCGAGCAGCAGCACCCGCAGCCCCTTGGTGCCCAGTTCGTCCACCTCGGTGAGGGCCGGGTGGCCGGTGGGCAGCAGCACGTCCGGGGCGCCCAGCAGCCAGCTGGCCTCGCCGCCCTGCGGTTCCAGCAGCTGCACACCGCTCCACTTGCGGGCGGAGGAGAAGGGCATCGCCTCGATCACCCGCCAGCCGCCGCCGTTGCCGTGCTCCGTGTCGCCCCTGCCGTACGCGTCGATGACGGCCTGCATGGAGGGATTGGGGCGGGTGTCGGCGCCGGCCATCACCCCGAGCGCCTGCTTGACGACCTCCGGGTCGGAGAGGACCGGCCGGCCCGGCGGCGCGTCCGCCCTCGGCCGGCCGTCGGCCCCCGGCCCCGGCGGCAGGGTGCGCAGCTCGACGACGTCCATGCCGCCCTCGGTGAGGGTGCCGGTCTTGTCCAGGCAGACGGTGTCCACCCGGGCCAGGCCCTCGATCGCGGGCAGTTCCTGCACCAGGCACTGCTTGCGGCCCAGCCGGACCACCCCGATGGCGAAGGCGACCGAGGTCAGCAGCACCAGACCCTCGGGGACCATCGGCACGATGCCGGCGATCATCCGCCGGACGGCCTCCCTCCAGTCCCTTCCCTCCACCGCGAGCTGGCTGATGATCAGACCGATCGCGGTGGGGATCAGCAGCCAGGTGATGAACCGCAGGATGCTGTCGATGCCGCTGCGCAGCTCCGACTTGACCAGGGAGAACCGGCTGGCCTCCTCGGCCAGCTGCGCCGCGTAGGCCTCCCGGCCGACCTTGGTGGCGGTGAACGCGCCCGCGCCGGCCACCACGAAGCTGCCGGACATCACCTGGTCGCCCGGCTGCTTCAGGACCGAGTCCGGCTCGCCGGTGAGCAGCGATTCGTCGATCTCCAGACCGTCCGCCTCGGTGACCTCGCCGTCGACGATCACTTTGTCGCCGATGCCGAGCAGCACCGTGTCGTCCAGCACGATCTCGCCGGTGGCGATCTGCTGGACGGCGCCGTCCCGGCGGACCTGCGGTCTGGCCTCGCCGATCAGCGCGAGGCTGTCCAGGGTCTTCTTGGCGCGCATCTCCTGGATGATGCCGATCGCCGTGTTGGCCACGATGACCAGGCCGAACAGTCCGTCCTGGATCGGTCCGACGACCAGGATGATGCCGAACATCACGCCGATGATTGCGTTGAACCGGGTGAAGACATTGGCCCGGACGATCTCCCGGGTGGAGCGGCTGGACCGCACCGGCACGTCGTTGACGTCGCCGCGGGCGACCCGTTCGGCGACTTCCGCGGTGCTCAGTCCGCCGCGCCGGCCGGGCAGCAGGCCGAGCGGGTGGGCGCCGTCGTGCCGGTCCCCGGGCGTCTCTTCGGCAGGCTGCGCAGGGTGCGTCATGGCACCGACTCTACGGGCGCCTTATGTCCGATGCGTGCTACTAAAGGACTATTCAGTCCGACTGGGTGGCCGGGTCGCCGCCGTCACCGGCGGCGGCCTGCGACGCGGCCGCGGCGGCCCGGTCGCGGGCGATGGCGTCCCGGCGGGCGCGGCAGTACCAGAGGCCGATCAGGCCGAGGCCGGCGCCGGACAGGCAGATCCACGGCCAGCTGCCGTGGCCGTGGTCGGAGAGGGTGCCCTGGAAGGGGAGCAGGACCAGGAAGGCGACGAACCACAGCACCGTGCCACCGCCGACGATGGCGACGTCGTTGGCCTCCAGCGGCGGGGGCGAGGGGTGCAGCGGGCTCTTCGGCATGAGGCCTAGCGTACGGGGCGGGGTGCGGTTGTCCGCCATCACGCGGGCCGGTCCCGGACACCTTCGGCGGGTGGCCCCGGCTCGCCGCGGCGGTCGGGGCGCGCCCGGGCCGGCGGCCACCCCGCCGTTCCTGGAGTGTGATCGTTCTACGCGCGAAGATAGCGCGTGTGCGATTGGGGAACTCATACTTGTGACTCCGGTTGGCCGCGCCATGCCCAGGACGCCTGTGTTCGTGCCCGTCCCACCGGGCCCGCCCGGCCACCACCGTCGCTCCGGGTGTCCCCTCCTCAGCCCCCACCAGAGGACGCACGCATGCCTGTGGCCCAGCCGACCACCGAGTCGCCCGAGCCCGCCTCCAACGCGCCGAAGCCCCCCGCCGGCGCGCTGGACCGCTACTTCCGGATCTCCGAGCGCGGCTCCACCCTGCCGCGCGAGATCCGCGGTGGCATCGCCACCTTCTTCACCATGGCGTACATCCTGGTGCTCAACCCGATCATCCTGGCCAGTGCCACGGACATGACCGGTGCCCACCTGGACAGCGCCCAGCTGGTCACCGCGACCGCGCTCACCGCGGGTCTCACCACCCTGCTGATGGGCGTGATCGGCAACGTCCCGATCGGCCTCGCCGCCGGCCTGGGCGTCAACACCATCGTCGCGCTGCAGCTCGCGCCCAAGATGACCTGGCCGGACGCCATGGGCATGGTGGTGCTGGCCGGTTTCGCGATCATGATCCTGGTCGCCACCGGTCTGCGCGAGCGCGTCATGAACGCCGTCCCGCTCGGCCTGCGCAAGGCGATCGCGATCGGCATCGGCCTCTTCATCAGCCTGGTCGGCCTGGTCGACTCCGGCTTCGTCAGCCGCATCCCGGACGCCGCCCACACCACCGTCCCGCTCCAGCTCGGCGGCAACGGCCACCTGCTCGGCTGGCCGGTGCTGGTCTTCGTGCTCGGCCTGCTGCTCACCCTGGTGCTGGTGGTCCGCAAGGTGCCCGGCGCGATCCTGGTCTCCATCGTCGTGATGACCGGCCTCGCCGTGGTGATCGACAAGGTCGCCGACATCCCGGCCACGAGCTGGGGCCTCACCGTCCCCAGCTGGCCCGGAAATCCGGTGGCGGCGCCCGACTTCGGCCTGGTCGGCAAGGTCAGCCTGTTCGGCGGCTTCGAGAAGGTCGGCGTCCTCACCGGCGTCCTCTTCGTCTTCACCGTCCTGATGTCCTGCTTCTTCGACGCGATGGGCACCATCCTCGGCGTCGCCGACGAGGCCCACCTGCTGGACGCCAAGGGCGACCTGCCCGGCATCAACCGGATCCTGATGGTGGACGGCATCGCCACCGCCGCCGGCGGCGCGACCTCCTCCTCCGCCAACACCTGCTTCGTGGAGTCCACGGCCGGCGTCGGCGAGGGCGCCCGTACCGGCTTCGCCTCGATCGTGACCGGCGCCTTCTTCATGGTCGCGCTCTTCCTCACCCCGCTCGCCACCATGGTCCCCGCCCAGGCCGCCACCCCGGCCCTGGTCACCGTCGGCTTCCTGATCCTGGCCAACTCGATCAAGGAGATCGACTGGGCCGACTACACGATCGCGATCCCGGCCTTCCTGACCATCGTGATGATGCCGTTCACGTACAGCATCACCAACGGCATCGGCTTCGGCTTCATCGCCTTCTGCGTCCTGCGGCTCGCCGCCGGGCGCGGCCGCGAGGTGCCGATCGCGATGTACGCGGTCTCGGCCGTCTTCGCCTTCTACTACCTGATGCCGGCCCTCGGCCTGCTCTGAGCCGTAGTGCCCGCCGGGCTCCTCCCCGCCTCGTGCGGGGAGGGGCCCGGTGCGTTCGCGGGGGCCGGTGCACTCCCTAGTGGACGCAGAACTCGTTGCCCTCCGGGTCCTGCATGACCGTCCAGGAGCCGCCGGGCTCGTCGACCGCGCGCAGGACGGTGGCGCCGAGGGCCTCCAGCCGTTCCACGGTGGCGTCGCGGGCGTCGGGGCCGGGGTGGAGGTCGAGGTGGAGGCGGTTCTTGGCGGTCTTCGCCTCGGGGACCTGCTGGAAGAGCAGGCGGCGGCCGAGGCCGGTGCCGCTGACCGGGTCGAAGGGCTCGTCGGGGTGGCGGACGCCGGCCAGGGTGCGCCAGGCGGCGCGGCCGTCGGTCTCCGTGACGAGGTCGGGGGTCACGGCGCCGGCCGCGAGCAGGCGGGCGATCAGGGCGCTGTGGTCCTCGACGGTGTAGTCGAGGGCGGCGGCCCAGAAGGCGGCCTGGCGGTGGGGGTCGGCGCAGTCGATGACGAGCTTCCAGTGCAGAGGCATGTAACCCGTTATATAGGTTACCTGACGCGCGATCAATGACCGACCTGACGGGCCTGCCAAAAATGGCACTGTGTAGGGCAGTTGGCGTTGGGCATACTGCCTGGACGGGAGACGGGGAGGGGGCTCTACCGATGGTGCAACAGGATCCGCCCGGGGGAGACGAGGCGAGGCTGCTGCCGGAGCTGTTCCGGACGGCGGACCAGGCCTCGCTGGACGGTCAGCGCGAGACACTGCGCTGGTACCGGGGGCTGATCGGGATGCTCGTGATCGCCGCGGTGGTCGGCTCGCTGCCGGGGCCCGAGCACCGGGGGGACAGCGACATCACGCCGCTCTTCTCGGTGGTGGCGTTCCTGGTGGCCGGCTACTTCTGGTCACGGCTGCGCCGCAGCAACCCGCAGGGGCGGTGGTACGAGGCCCGGGCGGCGGCCGAGTCGGTCAAGACGCTCGCCTGGAAGTACTCGATGCGGGCCCGGCCGTTCGACGGCGAGGCGGAGTCGGCGGAGGTGGACCGCGGCTACCTGCTCCAGATGGAGGACGTGCTGCACGCCTTCGAGGACCCGGAGATCGTGCCGCCGGACACCACCGTGGAGATCACCCCGGAGATGCGCCGGGTGCGCGCCGAGAGCCTGGTCGCGCGGCGGACGTTCTACCTGCGCACCCGGGTCGAGGGGCAGCGCACCTGGTACCGCTCGCGGGCCGAGGCGTGCGAGACGCAGGCGGTCTCCTGGGGGCTGGGGATCGCCGTCCTCATCATCATCGGGGCGGCGGCGGCGATCGCGCAGGCGGTCGGCGCGCTGCCGGTGCACGTGTTCGGGGCCAGCTCGGCGGCGGCCGCCGCGGTGATCGCCTGGACCCAGCTGAAGCAGCTGCGCCCGCTGGCCGCCGCGTACCAGCTGGCCGCGCGCGAGCTGGAGAACGTCGGGAACCAGCTCTCCGACCTCGATCTGAAGGCCCCGGACGCCGAGGCCCGCTGGGCCCGGCTGGCCGCCGAGGCGGAGGACGCAGTCTCGCGCGAGCACACCACCTGGCGGGCCCGGCGCGCCTTCCCCCGGTGAGCGGCCGACCCGGTGTGGAATCGGGAGGTCGTGAGGAGATCGGGCGAAATGTACGGGGTGCTGTCGGCACAGGTGTGCGAGGTGGGTGAGGGTCGGCCGGAGAAGCGCCGTCCGTAATCGTTACGTGTCCATGCCCTGGTTTCATCGCCTCCGCGCACGACGTCAGTCACTGCCCGGAGGCCCCCTTTGCGCGTTCTTCTGATCGCCACCGCGTTCAACAGCCTGACCCAGCGCGTCCACACCGAACTCCGCGAGCGCGGTCACGAGGTGGCCGTACAGCTCGCGCTCGGCGACGAGCCGGTCCGGGCCGCCGTGGCCCGGACCGACCCCGAACTGATCATCTGCCCGATGCTCACCAAGGCGATCCCGGAGGACGTCTGGTCGACCCGGACCGTCCTGATCGTGCACCCCGGCCCGAAGGGCGACCGGGGCCCTTCCTCGCTCGACTGGGCGATCACCGAAGGCGCCGAACGCTGGGGGGTGACCGTCCTCCAGGCGGTGGAGGAGATGGACGCCGGGGACATCTGGGCGTCCGTGGACTTCCCGGTGCGGGCCTGCGGCAAGAGCGAGCTGTACCGGGGCGAGGTCGCGGACGCCGCCGTGGAGGCGGTGCTGCTCGCGGTGAGCCGCTTCGAGGGCGGGCTGTTCACGCCCGAACCGCTCGACTACGACCGGCCGGACGTGGGCGGCCGACTGCGGCCCTTCCTCAAGCAGGAGGCCCGCCGGATCGACTGGGAGGCCGACGACACCGCCACCGTGCTGCGCAAGCTGCGCGCGGGCGACTCCCAGCCGGGCGTGCTCGACGAGCTGTACGGGCGCGAGTACTTCCTGCACGGTGGCCACCCCGAGGACGAGCTGCGCGGTGCCCGGCCCGGGGCGGTGATCGCCCAGCGGGACGGCGCGATCTGCCGGGCCACCACGGACGGCGCGGTCTGGATCCCGCAGCTGCGCCCGCGGCGGACGCCCGGCGGGCCGGCCACCTTCAAGCTGCCGGCCGCGACGGTGCTCGCCGACCACCTCCACCGGGTCCGCGAGGTGCCGGTCACCCCGGCCTCGGCGGCCGGCCGGGACACCTGGGCGGAGATCCGCTACCACGAGCGGGAGGACGTCGGCTTCCTCGAATTCTCCTTCGCCGGCGGGGCGATGAGCACCGAGCAGTGCCGCCGGCTGCTGGCCGCCTACCGGGAGGCGGCTGACCGGCCGACCTCGGTGCTGGTGCTCGGCGCGGCCCGGGACTTCTTCTCCAACGGCATCCACCTCAACGTGATCGAGGGGGCGTCGTTCCCGGCGCTGGAGTCCTGGGAGAACATCAACGCGATGGACGACCTGGTCGAGGCCGTGCTGACCACCACCGACAAGCTCACCGTCGCGGCGCTGGCCGGGAACGCGGCCGCCGGCGGCCTGATGCTGGCGATCGCCGCCGACGAGGTCTGGTGCCGCGAGTCGGCCGTGCTCAACCCGCACTACCGGCTGATGGGCCTCTACGGGTCCGAGTACTGGACGTACACGCTGCCCCGGCGGGTCGGCGCCGAGCAGGCGGAGCAGCTGACCACGCAGACGCTGCCGGTGGGCGCGGCCCGGGCCGAGCGGCTCGGCCTGGTGGACCGGACGGCGGGCGGCGACGCGGCCGAGTTCCGGGGCTGGGTCGAGCGGGAGGCGGCCGCGCTGGCCGGCTCGCCGGAGCTGACTGGCCGGCTGGTGGAGAAGAAGCGCCGCCGGGCCGAGGACGAGGAGGCGCGGCCGCTGGCCGACCACCGGACGGAGGAGCTGCGGCGGATGCACCGCAACTTCTACCGGGAGGGCGAGCCCTACCACCGGCTGCGGCGCGACTTCGTGCACAAGGTCTGCCCGGTGGCGACGCCGGAGCACCTGACGGGACTGCTCGGCCGACCGGAGTAGCGGGCGGCCGCAGTGCGACCGGCCGGAGTGGGACCGGCCGGAACGAGGACGGTCCGGAACGAGGACGGTCCGGAACGAGGACGGTCCGGTGGGGGCGTCGCGCCGGGGCCGGCGCCCCCACCGGACCGGGCGCTCAGCGCCCGCGGCCGGCCAGCGGGGCGGCCCGGCCGATCAGCACCGGCTGCGCGTTGAGGGTGCCCCGGCTCGGCGAGACCGCGAAGGCCAGCGAGCCGAAGAAGATGTAGCAGCCCAGCCCGACCACCAGCGGGAAGATGAACTGGAGCGCCATCACACCGCCCTGGGTGCCCTGTTCGGCGTCGAGCCGGACGGAGACCGCCGCCATCCCGGTGTAGTGCATGGCGCACACCGCGACGCCCATCACCGGGGCGGCGGCCAGGACGGCGACGGTGCCCTTGATGTTCAGCGCGGCCCAGAGCGCTGCCGTCGCCGCGAAGATCGCGATGGCGACCGAGAGCCCCACCGTGGTGTGGTCGTAGCCGAGGTGGCCGGGCAGGACCATCGCGGCCATGCCGAGGTAGTGCATCGCGGCCACCCCGAGGCCGGTGGTGAGACCGCCCGCGAGCAGCGCGGTGCGGGGGTGGCGGCTGTAGCCGACGGTGAAGATGCCGAGCCCGACCACCGCGATCGCGACGAGCAGGCTGAGCACGGTCAGGCCCGGGCGGTAGGTGATCTCGGCCCCGGTGACGGAGAAGCCGAGCATCGCGATGAAGTGCATCGACCAGATGCCCGCGCCGAGCGACGTCGACGCGAACAGCAGCCAGTACGTCCGGGTGCGGCCCGACGAGACCAGGGCCCATCGGGCGCTGCGCAGGGCGACGAAGGCGCCCAGACAGGCGACGAAGTACGAAACCGCCGGCGTCACCCAGCCGAGGTCGGCATGGTGGATCTCACCCACGAGGAACTCCTGGACGGATTGGGGGAGGACGGACGCCAGGATCGGGCGGACTCGTCGGCCGGGAACGGCCGGTCATGGATGGCGGCAGTGCCGGGACGCGGCACGCGCGGCGTCGTGGTCCTGCCCGGGGGAAGCCTGGCGTGTGGTGCCCCTGACAACGGGGGACAGTAACCACTACCGGTGAGTCGCACAATGTTCGATCATTTGGTGAAATCGCAGGTCAGAGCCGTCCTTCACGTGATCGGCAAGATCTCGCCACCAAGCCCTGACGCCGCCTGCGCACGCACACGGGCCCTGCGCATGTGCCGCCCGGGCCCTGCGCATGTGCCGTCCGGGCCCGCCGCGGCGCCGGCGTCCGGCCGCCGGGGCGCGGTCACTCCAGGGGTGCTAGGCCGAACGGGTGGCCGGCCGGGTCGATCAGCACCCTGAGCGTGCGGCCGTGCTGGAACTGCGGCTCGGTGGCCCCGAGCGCGAGTGCCCGGGCGGTGGCCTCCTCCAGGTCGTCGACGTAGAAGTCCAGGTGGAAGTGCTTGCTTCCGTCGGGTTCGGTCCACGGCTCCTGGCGGTACCCGGCGACCCGTCCGAACCCGAGCGGGCTGCCGCCCTCGGGGTTGTCCAGGATGGCGAAGCGCTCGTCCACGTGCCTGGTCTCCCACCCGAGCAGCTCACCGTAGAAGGCGGCCAGCGCGACCGGGTCGGCGCAGTCGATGGTGACCATGGCGAGGCGGGCGAAGCCGGTGTCGTTCTGCTCGGCCTGCTCAGCGGCGACGTCGGTCATTTCTGGTCGGCCCTTCTACTGAGGGGTGGTGCCGGGGCCCGCGTGGATCGGGCCCCAGAACCAGCATCGCACCGGGAGTCACGGAGGGCGCGGCCGGTGGTGCGGGGGGCTCGTGTCCGGCGCCGTGCGCCGTGGAGCCGGGTGGATCGCTACAGAATCAGGACGTTTCCGCCACTGTCGGTGGGATGCGGGATGTATAAACTTTCGACGATATCGAAGGATTGTTGTTAACCGGGGGGTTCTCCAATGGCGATCGAGCTGCCGAGCGAGGTAGCGACGCTCCTGGACTTCATCGGCATCCACTGGCCCTCGGTCAACGAGGACAAGGTCCGTGAATTCGGGGAGCACGTCAAGGAGTTCGCGAAGGGCCTCGAAGACCTGCACGCGGACTCGACGGCGACGGTCCATCAGCTCGGCGGGGCGTACGAGGGGGCGTCCTACGAGGCGCTCATCGCCAAGTGGGCGCTGATGTCCGACAAGCACTTCAACGAGGTCGTCCAGGCGGCCCACGTGGTGGCGAAGGCGCTGGACACCGCCGCCGACGTGATCGTGGCGATGAAGCTGGAGGCGCTCGGCGAGCTCATCGTGCTGGCCGCCTCCTTCGTCGCCGCCCAGGCCGCCGCGGTGGCGACCTTCGGCCTGGCGGAGGCCGGGGTGATCGCGATCCAGCAGGCCGGGCGCAAGCTGATGTCCTACCTGGCGCACCAGTTGGAGGACCACATCGTCTCCGAGGTGATCGAGGCGGCGATCACCCCGCTGGTGGAGATCGTCTCCGGGGCGGTGGCCGGGTTGGTGTTCGAGGCCGCCGAGGCCGCGCTGAGCGGCGGTGGCGGGTCGGGGGGAACCCAGTTCAAGATCAACCCTGACGCGGTGGAGGCGCACGCCAAGGCCCTGCACGAACAGGCCGAGAAGGTGGCCCAGCACGCGCAGGTCTTCAGCAGCCGGGTCGCGGGGGTGAGTTTCGCGTGACGGACCCGATCGTCAAGGCCCTGGAGAAGGGCGCCCAGAAGCTCGGCAAGGCACTCGCCGACGACATGGGCAAGGCCGCCAAGAAGATGTACAAGCAGGCCGGCGACAACCTGTCGAAGGCCGCCAAGCACCACAAGGACAACGACTCCGGCAACGCCCACACCTTCGACGAGAAGAACAAGGACAAGGCCGCGCCGCCGCCGAAGGCGGGCAGCAGCGGCGGCGACGGGCCGAAGACGCCGCCCCGGAAGTACTACGTCCACGACGACGGCCGGGTCCAGGAGATCAAGGACGGCAAGTTCGTCGACGTCGACGGGAGCGACAAGTCCCTGAAGACCCTGCTGGACGGGGCTTCGGAGAAGGTCAAGGACCCCTCCCCGGACGACCTCAAGGACAAGTACCACGCGAAGAAGTACAAGAAGTCCGACAAGGACGACGACGGGAACCCCAAGAAGGACGAGAAGGTCCCGAGCAGCCGGATCGACGCTCCGACCCCGCTCTCCCGGGCCGTCGAGGAGGCCCGCCGGGCCCAGGGCGACTACGGCGGCAAGAACTACGCGGCGCTGCGGTACAAGCACCCGGACGGCGACGAGATCATCCTGGTCGGCCGCAGCGGTGACCGGAGCCACTCCGAACGGTCCATCGGCAAACCGCTGCTCGGCGGCCGGGAGGACCACGTCTCCGAGTTGTACACCGAGCGGGCCCCCTGTCAGGCCAACGAGAACTGCGAGCGCTGGCTCGGCCGGCACTTCCAGCCCAAGAACCCCGACCTCGACGTGAACTACGGCGTGGAGTACGACAGCAAGGTCCCCACGAAGAACCGGGACTGGGGCCACCGGGCGTACCTGGACCAGCTCCACCAGGATCACACCGCGGGCCAGCATGGTGGCACGATGGGCACGAAGGACTTCGACGCGCAGGGGCAGCAGGACAAGGCGGCCCACGAGACGAAGCACGTGGCGAAGAAGGCGAAGCATGGACAGTAGGGCAGTTGGCGGGCGGACCGAGAGGACGGATGACCGGTGCTGGTAGGGATCGACTGGCCCCGGGTCGTCGCCGAGGCCGCGCCCGGCGACCTGTTGAGGTTCAAGCCCGACGAGGCGGCCCGGATCTGGCCGGACGGGGACGGCGCCCGCTTCGTGACGGAGATCGGGGTGCCGTTCTCCAACGGGCTGTTCCGGTTGCTGGAGGAGCTCGCGGACCGGCGGCCCGAGAACCCGGACTGGGCGTTCGCCCGGCCGCTGACCGATTCGCTGGTGGAGACCGAGCACGGCACGCTGCGCCAGTTGGGCGAGTTGTCCAGCGCGTTCGTGTTCGTCAACCTCGACGACGGGACGATCTGGGTCTGCGACCCGGACGCCGACGAGGAGTACCAGCTGATCCACCGTGACATCTCCTCGCTGGCGTACCTGGTGTACAAGATCGCCATCGAGCGGCCGCGGCCCGAGGAACGGCCGACGCCGTACGACTGGGCCGATGCCGAGGAGTACATCCGGGAGGGCATGGGCCGCTGGGACGATCTGCCGTTCGGCAGCGAGGCGGAGTTCTGGAACTCCTTCCTCGACTTCTACCAGACGACGTGAGAGGGCCGGTGCGGACATGGACGACGAGCTGACGGCGGCGCTTACGGCGCACTTCGGGCCGCGGGGGCTGCGCAGCCTGTCGGTCGCGCCCGCCGGGCCGCTGCGCGACCCCGGACTGCCGCTCCAGGTGGGGCCGTACTTCCGGGCCGCCGAGGAGTCCGACCCGCTGTCGCTGGGTGAGTACGCGGCCGGGGCCGGGCTGGCGGCCGGAGCGTCGGCCGCCCAACTGCGGATCGGCACCGACGGCGGGGCCGAGCTGTTCTTCGCCCCGGACCGGTCCGTCCGCGCGCTGCTGCTGGGGTCCGAGCCGGCGGAGCTGCCGGTCGCCTCGACGGTGGAGGCGTTCGCGGCCGGGCTGCTGCTGCTGGACCGGTACCTGCCGGCGGTCGCCGCGTCCGACCGGCCGGAGGCGGCCTTCGCCGCCTACCGGGAGCTGCGCCAGGGGCTGCTGGCGGCCGACCCGGCCGCCTTCGAGGACCGCGAGGGCTGGTGGCCGCGGGTGCTGGACGACCTGCGGCGCCCGCTGAACGTCGACTCCTCGGCGGCCTTCGAGGTGGTCGACGAGCAGGGCGGGACGCGGATCGAGACGGCCATCGGCGGCCCGGGCCTGCTGCACCCCGAGGAGGTGCTCTGGCACCGCCTGCGGGCGGAGGGCGTGGAGCCCGAGCAGGTGGTGCGGGTCTACTGCGAGCTGGAGCCGTGCATGATGCCCGGGCACTACTGCGCGCGCTGGATGGCGGCGGAGTTCCCGCAGGCGGAGTTCACCCACGGCTTCGACTACGGGGAGACGGCCGAGTCGCGCGAGAGCGGGATCAAGGCACTGATGATCAGCCTGGCCGAGCGGCAGGGCTGAGCGGTCGGGCCGCGCGGGGAGGCCCGAGCGGTCGGGCCGCGGTGGAACCAGGAGAGGGAAGCGGGAATGGTGCGGGACGGGCGACGGATGCCGCCGCTGGGGGCGGGGCGCAGGGCGGCCGGACTGGCACTGCTCGGCTGGCTGGACGACATGCGGGCACCGCGGCTCTGCCGGGTGGCGGGGCCGCCCGGGGCCGGCAAGTCGCACCTGCTGGCCTGGCTGGTCCGCGGCTGCACGACGGACGAGGCGCCGGGCGAGCGGCGGATCCACGCCGTGCTGCCCGCCGCCGGCGCCACCCTCCGGACGGCCGTCTGGTCGCTGGGCCACCAGCTCGACCTGGTGGCGCACGCCCCGGGCCCGCTGATCGAGGCGATCGCGGCGGACAACCGCCCGACCCTGATCTGCGTCCCCGAGCTGGACAGGGCCGACGACCCGGCCGGCCTGGTGACCGGGCTGCTCGACCCGCTGCTCCGGCTGCCCGGGGTGCGCCTGGTGGTCGAGGCGACGACCGGGGGCGCGGCGGCCGCGGCGTTCACCGCGGTGCCCGCGCCGGCGGTGCTGGAGCTCGGCGATCCGCAGTGGACGGACCGGGAGCGGTTCGCGCAGTGGGCGGCGGCCCGGGGCGGCGACGCGGGCGCTTACCCGCTGCCCGGCCCGGTCCTCGGGACGCCGGCCGCTCCGCCGGTGGTGCCGGCCGGTGCCGATCTGCGGTCCGCCGGCGAGGAGGCGCTGTCCGCGCTCTGGACGGCGGCCGCGGCCGGTGGCGACCCCGGCCCGCTGACCGCCGATCCGCTGCTCTACGCGCTGGCCCGCCCCGTCCCGGTGACGGCGGCCGTCGAGCGGCGGGACGACGCGCTCGGCCGGGCCTGGCGCGCCGCCGGTCCGGCCGTGATCGAGGAGCCCGACCCGGCCGTCCGCGCCGCCGTGCTGCGGACCAGGCTGCTGGGCGCGGACACCGCCGCCGCGGCCGCCGCGGCCGTCCTCGCGCAGTTGCCCGCGCCGTGGTCCGGGCGCTGGGCGCGCTGGGAGGGCACCGACCGGGACTGGCCGGGCCCGGCCGTCGCGGTCACCGCCGGGGTCGGGCCGTACCTGTCGCAGGTGCTGGTGGCCGATCCGACCGGCGCGGTGCGGACCTTCGACGTCGCCACCGGCCGCCGGGTCGGTGCCGTGGTGGTGCCGGCCCCGCGCCCGCTGCGGGGGCTGGCCGTGACGGCCGGCGGTTCCGTGGTGCTGCTCGACGCCTGGGGCCGGGCGGAGCTGGTGGTGCCGGCCGAACCGCGGCCGGGGCTGGACGGATACGGGCTGATGGCGGCGCTGGACGCGGTCCGCGCGGTGGCCGGCGGTCCGGGCGGCGGGCTGAGCGCGGTGGCCGCGATCGGCGGGCTGGCCGACTCCGCGCCCGCCTTCGGCGACGCGGCCGGCGCCGTGCACTGGTACCAGGACGGCGCGGTGGTGAGCGAGCGGCTGCACCAGGGGCCGGTCACCGCGCTGGCCGGCGCCGCGCTCGGGGGCGGACCGCTGTCCGATCCGGAGATCCCGCTGCTGGTCAGCGGCGGTTTCGACGGCGCCGTGCGGCTCTGGGGCCCGCGCTCGGCGCCGATGCCCGAGCCGTCCGACCGGCGCGGCTGCCCGGTGACGGCGGTGGCCGCCGGGGCGACCGCGGCCGGCCCGGTGGTGGCCGCGGCCTGGTCCGACGGGCTGGTCCGGGTGCGCGACCTCGGCACCGGCGGGGTGCTGGACCTGCGGACGGGCTCCGAGGTCTGGTCGCTGGCGCTGGCCGGAACGCTGCTGGTGCTGGGCATGCCGGACGGCCTCGCCGCGGTGGACACCCGGCCCCGGCCGCACGGGGCCGCGGCCCCCGCCGTCGGGCTGCGGGCCGGCGCCTGAAGCAATTTTCATTAGCGAGAGTAATGACATAGACTAAGGACATGCCCGAGATGTCCGAGCAGGACCTCGCAGCCGTCAGTCAGCTGCGGTCGTCCACCATGCGCCTCTCCCGCCGCCTGCGTCACCAGCGGGTCGAGGAGTCGCTCAGCCCTACCGAGATGGGGGTGCTGGGCACCCTCGCACGCTGCGGGAAGGCCACGCCGGGTGAGCTCGCCCGGAAGGAGCACGTGCAGCCGCCCTCGATGACCAGGATCGTCGCGATGCTGGAGGAGAAGGGCCTGGTGCGGCGGGAGCCGCACCCGGAGGACCGCCGTCAGGTGGTCGTCAGCAGTACCGAACAGGCGGAGGTGATCCTCGCGGAGAGCCGCCGCCGGCGCAACGCCTGGCTCGCCGAACTCGCCGAGGGTCTCGACGAGGAGGAGTGGGCCGCCCTGCGGGCG
This sequence comes from Kitasatospora sp. NPDC005751, assembly GCF_040630835.1. Classification (NCBI taxonomy): domain Bacteria; kingdom Bacillati; phylum Actinomycetota; class Actinomycetes; order Kitasatosporales; family Streptomycetaceae; genus Kitasatospora; species Kitasatospora sp. NPDC005751. The sequence continues at coordinate 178,070 of NZ_JBEXYC010000004.1, read as the reverse complement.
GCCGCGCCGGTGCTCTACAAGCTCGCACACCTGTAAGACACGCTCGGGGCCCAGCCGTTCCGGTCAGCCGCCGGAGGACGAAGGAGAACCGCATCACCGCAGCACCGACCACCGAAACCAGGAGCGCGACGACCCCCTGCCGGGTCGTCGCGCCGCGAGGGGAGAGCACCGTGACACCGCCGGCCGCAGCCAGCGCCGCCATCCGCACCGACGAACCGACCACCGAACCCGCCGCGGCCACCGCCGCGGCCGCCGACGCCCAGGCACCCGCCCCGACGGGGCCGGCCGGCAACGGCGACGACGACCCCGACGAACGCACCGCGGCGGTCACCCCCGCCGCTCAGGAATCCCCGACCGGAGCCCGCTTCACCCGGCCCGGAGGGATGTTCTCCTCACTGCGCGTCCGCAACTACCGTTACTACTTCGCCGGCCAGGTGGTCTCCAACACCGGTACCTGGATGCAGCGGATCGCCCAGGACTGGCTGGTCCTCAGCCTCACCGGCAGCCCGCTCGCGGTCGGCATCACCACCGCCATGCAGTTCCTGCCGATGCTGCTGCTCGGCCTCTTCGGCGGCGTGCTCGCCGACCGGATGCCCAAGCGCCGGCTGCTGATCTACACCCAGGGCGCGATGGGCCTGCTCGCCGCGGGCCTGGCCGTGCTGACCGTCGGCGGCGTGGTGACGCCCTACTACGTGTACGCGTTCGCGCTGCTGCTCGGCCTCGTCACGGTGGTCGACAACCCGACCCGGCAGGCCTTCGTCTCCGAGATGGTCGGTCCCAAGGACCTCGCCAACGCGGTCAGCCTGAACGCCGCCAACTTCCAGACCGCCCGGCTGGTCGGCCCCGCCGTCGCGGGCCTGCTGATCGCCGCGGTCGGCAGTGGCTGGGCTTTCGCGGTGAACGCGCTCTCCTTCGCCGCCGTGATCGGCGGGCTGCTCGCCATGCGGTCGTCCGAACTGCGCCCCACCGCGCCGATCGCCCGCGAGAAGGGGCAGTTGAGGGAGGGGCTGCGGTACGTCAAGGAGCGGCCCGAGCTGCTCTGGCCGATGGTGCTGGCCGGCTTCATCGGCACCTTCGGGTTCAACTTCCCGACGCTGCTCTCCGGTTTCGCCCACGACACCTTCAAGGTCGGCGCCGGGCAGTACGGCCTGCTGAACACCGCGATGGCGGTCGGTTCGCTGGCGGGCGCGCTGCTCGCGGCCCGGCGTGGCGCGCCCCGGCTGCGCCGGCTGGTCGCCGCCGCGCTGGCCTTCGGCGCGCTGGAGGTGCTGGCCGCCTTCGCGCCCGACTACTGGTCGTTCGCGCTGCTGCTGACCCTGATCGGGGTCTTCGGGCTGAGCTTCAACACCTCGGTCAACTCGATGCTCCAGCTGGGCACCGACCCGGCGATGCGGGGCCGGGTGATGGGCCTGCTGGTCCTGGTGTTCACCGGCGGCACGCCGATCGGCGCGCCGGTCGTCGGCTGGGTGACGGCCTCGTACGGGCCCCGGCTCGGGCTGCTGGCCTGTGGGGTGGTCTCGGCGCTGGCGGCCGGCACGGTCGGTCTGGTGCTGGCCCGCAGTGCGGACCTGAAGGTCCGCGTCGATCTGCATCCGGGTCGCGGCGGGCGGGTGGTGGCCTTCGTCCCGCGCACCGTCGCCCCGGCGAAGTCCGAGCTGGCACCGGCCTGCTGACGGTTCGTCACCCTTGAGTGCACCGCGTGGTGCGCCCCGGGCGCGGGGTCAGAGCCGGATCTCCAGGATCTGGCCCCGCCAGGGCCTGCCCTTGTACTCGGACTCGAAGGCCTCGGTCTCGGTGAAGCCGAGCGCCCGGTACTGCTCGACCAGACGGCGGTCCTCGCTCGCGAAGCAGTCCACCCGGACCAGGCCGATACCGCGCCGGCGGGCCTCGTCGAGGGCGTCGGCGATCAGCGCGGCGCCGATGCCGGAGCCCTTCAGCGAGCGGTCGGTGACCAGGTTGCGGACGTACAGCTCGCGCTCGTCCACGGCGGTGGCGTAGGCGCTGGCCTGCTCGGACAGCACGCAGCAGCCGATGGTGCGGCCCTCGTCGTCCGTCGCGAGCCGGATCAGGAACGGCTCGGCGGTGTACCCGTCGATGCGGTCGATCAGGGCCGGGACGCTGCTCCAGGGCCGGTCGCCCCACTGGTCGGCGCGGCCCCGCGCGGCGAGCCAGGCCACCGCGCCGTCGAGCAGGGCGAGGATGTCGGCGGTGTCGGCGCGGCCGCCGGTACGGATCTTCATGAAAAAGGTTCTAGCCCAAACCGGGCGGCGGGGGAAGATGAGCCCATGAGGCTCTTCGTGGCGGTGCTGCCGCCGGTCGAGGCGGTGCAGGGGCTCGCCGACGCGGTCGCCCCGGTGCGGACCCTGCCGGGGGCGGACCGGCTGCGCTGGACGGCCGTCGAGGGCTGGCACCTGACCCTGGCCTTCCTCGGCGAGGTGCCGGTGGAGCGGTTGCCGGAGCTGGAGGCCGGGCTGGCGGCGGTGGCCGGGGTGCACGGGGTGCACCGGCTGCGGCTCGCGGGCGCCGGGCGGTTCGGCGACCGGGTGCTCTGGGCCGGGGTGGAGGGCCAGGCGTGGGCGCTGCGGCGGCTCGCCGAGGCCGTGCACGAGGCCACCGCGGGGGTGGCCGGTGAGGTCGACGCGTTCACCTTCCACCCGCATCTCACCCTCGCCCGGGCAGGCTCCTCCCGGGGGCACCGGCGGGCGGCGCAGCGGGGGGCGGTGGCCGAGCTGGAGGCGCTGGAGTCGGCGCTCGGCGGGTACCGCGGGCCGGAGTGGGAGGCCGCGGAGCTGCACCTGATGAAGAGCGAGCTCGACGGCGGCTTCGCGCACTACGAGACGGTCGCCTCCTGGCCGCTGGCCCGCTGGGGCTGAGGCGGGCCCGGGGGTGGCGGCCCGCTGGGGGCCGGGCCGCCGGCGCGTGCGTGGTGGCCCGTTCAGGGCCAGACCCGCATCGCGTCGGCGGCGACCCGCTCCAGCTCGGCCCGGTCGGCGCCGTCGCGGGCCCGCTGGGACATCCCCTGGAGCACGGTGGCGGTGAACTGCGCCAGCGCCGCCGCGTCAGCCCCGGCGGGTTCGCGGCCGGCCGCGATGTCCGCCCGGATCAGTGACTCCAGCGCGCGGACGTTGGCGTTGCGGATCTCCCGGAGCGCCTGTTCGACCTCGGGGGACGTGCAGTTCACGGCCGAGCTGATCAGCAGGCAGCCCCAGGGGTGCTCCGGGTCGGTGGCCTCGGCGGCGGCCTCATGGAGCATCCGGGCGATGCCGGCCCGGGCGGTGGGCTCCTCGGCGAGCGCGCGGGTCGAGTAGGCGCCGTGGCTCTCCCGGTAGCGGGCGACGACCTCCGCGAAGAGCGCGCGCTTGTCGCCGAAGGCCGCGTACAGGCTCGGCGGGCGGATGCCCATGGCGGAGGTGAGGTCGGCGACCGAGGTCGCCTCCCAGCCGCGCTCCCAGAACAGCCGAAGGGCCTGCTCCAGGGCGGCCTCGCGGTCGAAGGAGCGGGGGCGTCCGCGCCGCGCTGTGCCGGTGCCCGCGTCGGAGGGCGGGACGGCGGCTGCGGCGGCTGGGGTGGCTGGGTCGGGGGCCATGCCCGTCATTCTATATCGAGCACTACAGAAGCTCTGGTACGGTTCATTTCATTAGCGACCGCTACAGAAATAGGGGGCGTGGCCATGGGCACGCTTGCGGGCAGGACGGCTCTGGTGACGGGCGGCAGCCGGGGGATCGGGCGAGGCATAGCCGAGCGGTTGGGACGCGACGGGGCGCTGGTCGCCGTCCACTACGGCCGTGACGCCGAGGCGGCGGCGCGGGTCGTCGGGGTGATCGAGCGGGCCGGCGGCCGGGCCTTCGCGATCGGCACCGAACTGGGGGTGCCCGGTGACGCGCGGGCGCTCTGGGCGGCCTTCGACGCGGGGCTCGCCGCGCACGGCGGCGGCGAGGGCCTGGACATCCTGGTGAACAACGCCGGGATCGGTCAGAACGGGCGGATCCACGAGGTCGCCGAAGCGGACTTCGACCGGGTGTTCGCGGTGAACGCCAAGGCGCCGTTCTTCATCGTCCAGCACGGCCTGGGCCGGCTGCGGGACGGCGGCCGGATCGTCAACGTCTCGTCCGGGGTCACCCGGGTCGCGTTCCCGTCGGCCGTCTCCTACGCGATGACCAAGGGGGCGCTGAACACCCTCACACTGACGCTCGCCGAGGAGCTCGGGCCGCGCGGGATCACCGTCAACGCGGTGCTGCCGGGCATCGTCGACACCGACATCAACCCCTGGCTGGCCGACCCGGCGGCCCGGGCCGGGGCGGCCGGCCACTCGGCCTTCGACCGGGTCGGTGAGGCGGCCGACGTGGCGGACATCGTGGCCTTCCTGGCCTCCGACGACGCCCGCTGGATCACCGGGCAGAACCTGGACGCCACCGGCGGATCCAACCTCGGGGTCTGACCGCCGACGGGTCGCGGGTACGCTCGATGACCGTGGATCCCAAGACTCGCATGCGTATCGTGACCGGCGCCCTGGTGCTGCTGCTGGTGGTCGTCCTGATCAGCTCGCTCGTCAACAGGTAGCGCGAACAAACGGAAGGGCCACCGCCCGCAGGCGGTGGCCCTCACGCGTGTGCCGGCCCGCTCAGGGCCGTGCGACCGTGCCGGTGCTCAGAGCTGCTCGACCACGTAGTCGATGCAGGCGGTGAGCGCCTCGACGTCCGCCGGCTCGATGGCCGGGAACATCGCGACGCGCAGCTGGTTGCGGCCGAGCTTGCGGTACGGCTCGGTGTCGACGATGCCGTTGGCACGCAGTGCCTTGGCGACGGCGGAGGCGTCCACCGCGTCGTCGAAGTCGATCGTGCCGACCACCTGGGAGCGCTCCGCCGGGTTCGCCACGAACGGGGTGGCGAACGACGACTTCTCGGCCCAGCCGTACAGCCGGGAGGAGGAGTCGGCCGTCCGGGCGACTGCCCAGTCCAGGCCGCCGTTGCCGTTCAGCCAGTCCAGCTGGTCGGCCAGCAGGAACAGGGTGGAGATCGCCGGGGTGTTGTACGTCTGGTCCTTCGACGAGTTGTCGATGGCCGTCGGCAGATCGAAGAACGGCGGGATGTAGCGGCCGGAGCCGGCGATCTCGGCGGCGCGCTCCAGGGCGGCCGGGGAGAACGTCGCCAGCCAGAGGCCGCCCTCGGCGGCGAAGGACTTCTGCGGCGCGAAGTAGTAGACATCGGTCTCGGTGATGTCGACCGGCAGGCCGCCGGCGCCCGAGGTGGCGTCCACCAGGACCAGCGAGCCCTCGTCCGCCCCGGCCGGGCGCCCGATCGGCATCGCGACACCGGTGGAGGTCTCGTTGTGGGTGAGCGCGTAGACGTCCACGCCCGCCTCGGCGACCGGCAGCGGGTGGGTGCCCGGGGCGGTCTTGATCACGGTCGGCTCGCCCAGCCAGGGCGCCGCCTTGACCGAGGAGGCGAACTTGGAGGAGAACTCGCCGAAGTCGAGGTGCTGGGACCTCTCCCGCACCAGGCCGAAGGCCGCGATGTCCCAGAAGGCGGTGGAGCCACCGTTGCCGAGAACCACCTCGTACCCCTCGGGGAGGGAGAAGAGGCTGCTCACGCCCTCGCGCACGCGCTTGACCAGGTTCTTCACCGGGGCCTGGCGGTGCGAGGTGCCGAGCAGGGAGGTCTCGGTGGCGGCGAGGGCACTCAGGGCCTCGGGGCGCACCTTGGACGGGCCGCAGCCGAAACGGCCGTCTGCGGGCTTGATGTCAGCGGGGATCTGGATCTGAGCCACGGGCGGCAGCCTACCGGCCGCGATTGCGGAAGTGTTACGGCAGTCCGCCCGCTGAGATGCGATCTTCACGGCTGCGAGCTGCGGAAACAGCGGGTCCGACGGAGCGTCGGACCCGCTGCTCACCAGCGGTTTCTCAGTGCGCGATGGCCTCGAAGCCCTCGATGTCGCGCGGGCTGCGCGGGGCGGGGCCGATGTAGCGCGCGGCGGGGCGGACGAGCCGGCCCGTGCGCTTCTGCTCCAGGATGTGCGCCGACCAGCCGGCGGTGCGCGCACAGGTGAACATCGAGGTGAACATGTGCGCCGGGACCTCGGCGAAGTCCAGCATGATGGCGGCCCAGAACTCGACGTTGGTGGCCAGCACGCGGTCGGGGCGGCGGTTGTGCAGCTCCTCCAGCGCGGCCTTCTCCAGCGCCTCGGCGACCTCGAAGCGCGGCGCGCCGAGCTCCTTGGCGGTGCGGCGCAGCACGCGGGCGCGCGGGTCCTCGGCGCGGTAGACGCGGTGGCCGAAGCCCATCAGGCGCTCGCCCTTGTCCAGCGCGTTCTTCACCCAGGCCTTGGCGTCGCCGGTGCGCTCGATCTCCTCGATCATGCCGAGCACCCGGGACGGCGCGCCGCCGTGCAGCGGGCCGGACATCGCGCCGACGGCGCCGGAGAGCGCGGCCGCGACGTCGGCACCGGTGGAGGCGATGACGCGGGCGGTGAAGGTGGAGGCGTTCATCCCGTGCTCGGCGGCGGACGTCCAGTAGGCGTCGATGGCCTTGACGTGCTTCGGGTCCGGCTCGCCGCGCCAGCGGATCATGAAGCGCTCGACGACCGTCTCGGCCTTGTCGATCTCGCTCTGCGGGACCATCGGCAGGCCCTGGCCGCGGGCGGACTGCGCCACGTACGAGAGGGCCATCACGGCCGCCCGGGCGAGGTCGTCACGGGCCTGCTCGGCGGAGATGTCGAGCAGCGGCTTGAGGCCCCAGACCGGGGCGAGCATGGCGAGGGCGGACTGCACGTCCACCCGGATGTCGCCGGAGTGGACCGGGATCGGGAAGGGCTCGGCGGCCGGCAGGCCGGGGTTGAACTTGCCGTCCACCAGCAGGCCCCAGACGTGGCCGAAGGAGACGTGGCCGACCAGGTCGTCGATGTCGACTCCGCGGTACCGCAGGGCGCCGCCTTCACGGTCGGGTTCGGCGATCTCGCTCTCGAAAGCGACGACTCCCTCAAGCCCGGGTACGAAGTCGGACATGCGACGGCTCCTTCAGCTCTGTGATCGGCGGGCCGCCGTGGTGGGGCGGTACGCCAGTGACCGAATGGTGTTTGGCACTCGGTGCCAGCCTGACAGGCACGGGGTGCATTGCGCCATACACCACGGTGGTGATGTTTCCCGCAGGACCGCTCGACCTTCACCTGAGGGCCGGTCGCGCCCGGCGATTCTCCGGAATCAATCATCGGTTTCCGGACAATTGCCTGTAGCTCGGACGGCCGAGCGGTGGCGAGACACCTTATCTCCCACGGGGGTTTGTCCGGAGGTAGCGGTGCCGGTTGCTTGTCGTACGGGATGATGTTGACGTGCAGACCCCGGAACGCGCCCAGTCGACGCCCCCGAGCCCCGCCTCCCGGATCCTGGCCGAGGAGGCCCGGCCCGGGCCGGACCTCACCGTGATGCGCAAGCACTACACCCACGAGGGCCTGGTCGAGGGGCAGCTCGCGGCCGACCCGGTCACCCAGTTCACCCGCTGGTTCCACGAGGCGGACGACGCCGGCGTGGTGGAACCCAACGCGATGGTGCTCTCCACCGCCGACGCCGGGGGGCGGCCGAGCTCGCGCACGGTGCTGCTGAAGGGCTTCGACCGGCGCGGCTTCGTGTTCTTCACCAACTACGGCTCCCGCAAGGGCACCGAGCTGGCCGTCAACCCGCAGGCGGCCCTGCTCTTCCCCTGGGTGGCGCTGGCCCGCCAGGTGATCGTGCAGGGCCGGGTGGAGAAGGTCGGCCGGGACGAGACCGCCGCCTACTTCCGCACCCGACCGCACGGCTCCCAGCTCGGCGCCTGGGCCAGCGAGCAGTCCAGCCCGGTCGGCAGCCGCGAGGTGCTGGAGCAGCGGTACGCGGAGCTGGAGCGCCGCTACCCGGAGGGAGAGGGGGTGCCGGTCCCGCCGTTCTGGGGCGGGTACCGGGTGGTCCCGGAGAGCGTGGAGTTCTGGCAGGGCCGGGAGAACCGGCTGCACGACCGGCTCCGCTTCCTCGCCGACCCGTCGGCGCCGACCGGCTGGCGGGTCGAGCGGCTCTGCCCCTGACCGCCGGGGGCGGCCCGACGCCGCCGTCGTGGCCGCCGCGCCGGGTGTCGTCGACCCCGCCCCGGCCGGGAAAGGGCCTGGCGCGGCGGCGCAGCACAGCTGATGGCCCGTCATGCACGGGTGTAGTATGCGCGTCGCGGACCGGGTCGACTCCCCGGGGCCACCAGCCCGCTGGGCCGAGCAGATCGAGTGAGGGACTGATGGGCGTCACCGGTGCGGGAACCGCCGTTGGACTCGGCTCTGACCTGGTCGACGTCACCGCCCTGCCGCTGGACGAGATCGACGCCCTGCCCGACACCGTCCTCGGCGACCTGCTGCGCCGGGTGGTCGCGGACGTCCTGGCCCCCGGCGCGGAGCCGGTCGCGGCCTTCCAGTCGTCCCTGTAGTCCCGGAGCCACGAGCTTCGCCGACTCCCGGGCGCGGCCGCGGAGTTCGCGACATGCTGGGGAGGACAGCAGCGCAGTCGCGGCACCGTCGGGCCCGGGGGGATCAGTGCGGCCGTACTTCTTCTTCAGTTACGCCCGGCGGGACTACGAGGCCGGGGACGCCTTCGTCGACCAGTTCTTCAACGACCTGCGGGACGAGCTCGGCCGGATCGAGCCCGCCGCCGGCGCCGAGGAGCTCGCCTACCGCGACACCGAGCGGCTGCGCCTGGGCGACAACTGGGAGCAGCAGCTCGCCCAGATGCTGGCCCGCTGCCGGGCCATGGTCGCGCTCTACTCCCCGGCCTACTTCGCCAGCCTCTACTGCGGCAAGGAGTGGACGGCGTTCCGCGGGCGGGTCCGCCGGCACGAGGAGCTGGCCGGCGAGGTCGTCCCGGCCCTGATCCCGGTGCTCTGGGAGACCCTGCCGGGGGAGCTGCCGGACGAGGTGCGGAAGATCCAGTTCGTCCAGCAGGGCATGGGTGACGCCTACGCCCGTTCGGGCCTGCGCGACCTGCTGCGCACCGACCCGCTCGGCCCGGACTACCGGCGGGTGGTCCGGGTGGTCGCCGAGCGGATCCGGGACGCGGCCGCCCGGCGGCTGGGCGAGCTGCCCGAGTTCGACCTCGGCGCCGTCCGCGGCTACTTCCCGGTGGTGCCGTCGATGCGGCCCGCGCCCACCGCCGGGATGGTCCGGCTGTTCATCGCCGCCGGCCGCTCCTCCGACGCCGCCGCCGCCGAGGCGGGCGGCTCGTCCCGCGGTGGCTGGTACGGGGCCAAGCCGTGGCAGTGGGCGCCCTACCACCCGCCGACGCAGCCGTCGCTGGCGGTCCGCGCCCAGCAGGTGATCACCTCCGCCGGGCACACCACCACCCTGGAGGAGGTCGGGCCCGGCCTCGGCGAGAAGCTCGACCGGGCCCGGGAGGACAACCAGGTCAGCGTGCTGCTGGTGGACCCGTGGATGGCCGGCGGCGAGGTCTACCGGCCGGCGCTGCGCGAGTACGACGACCAGAACCACCCGGTCACCGGCGTGATGGTGCCGGCCGGTACGGACGACCCGCCGGCCGGGCCGGAGCGCGACGCGCTGTGGACCGGCGTGCGCAGCGTGTTCCGGCGCAACTGGTTGCGCCGGAGCGACCTGGAGCACTTGTTCCGCGTCGCGGTGGGCCGGGAGAGCTTTGACACGGACCTCACCATCATGGTGACGGTTGCTCAGAACAAGCTCATGGACGACAACTTCGATTGGGGGGACGATGTCGACGGCGCCGCCTTCGGCTTCGGCCCCGACGGCGAGGACGCCGCCCCGGCGATGCCCGGGCTGGCCATTCCGGCCGGGCCGCCAGGACCGCGCCGCAGCCCGGACGGCGCGGCGGTGCCGTCGAGGAGGGAACAGGACGATGTTCACTGAGCCCGGAACTGACCCGGAGCGGACCGGACCGGGGTCGGTCGTCACCTTCTACTCGTTCAAGGGCGGCACCGGCCGGACCATGGCCCTGGCCAACGTCGGCTGGATCCTGGCCAGCCGCGGCCTGCGCGTCCTGGTGGTCGACTGGGACCTGGAGGCGCCCGGCCTGCACCGCTACTACCACCCGCTGCTGGTCGACCCCGAACTGCACGCCACCGACGGCCTGATCGACCTGCTGCGGGCGTACGTCAAGCAGGCGCTGCCCACCGCCGCCGGTCCGGGCGGGCTCGCCCCCGCCGACTGGCTGGACGAACCGGGCCGGCTGGGCGGCTACATCTGCGGCCTGGCGCTCGACCTGCCGCCCGGCGGCCGCCTCGACTTCCTGCCGGCCGGGCGGCAGAACGCCGCCTACCCCGCCGCCGTCACCAGCTTCAACTGGCGCAGTTTCTACCACGGCCGGGACATCCGGGGCGGCGAGTTCCTGCGCGAACTGCGCGACCGCTGGGCCCGGGCCTACGACTACGTGCTGATCGACAGCCGCACCGGGGTCAGCGACACCTCGGGCATCTGCACCGTCCTGATGCCCGACTCCGTCGTCGACTGCTTCACCTTCAGCGCGCAGAACATCCGCGGCGGCGTGGACGCGGCCCGCACGATCGCCGAGGCCGAGGAGCGGGCCATCCGCGTCCTGCCGGTGCCGATGCGGGTCGAGGACGCCGAGCAGGAGCGGCTCGAAGCGGGCCGGGACTACGCCCGCGAGGCGTTCGCGCCCTACCTCGGCCGCTGGCTGGGGGCCGAGCGGCGGGCCGCCTACTGGAGCGATGTCGAAGTCCCGTACAAGCCCTTCTACGCCTACGAGGAGGTGCCCGCCACCGTCGCCGACCGGCCGCAGGAGGCGCGCAGCCTGCTCAACGCCTTCGAACGGCTGGCCGGGTGGATCACCGACGGCCGGGTCCGCACGCTGCGCCCGCTCACCGGGGACGCCCGCCGCCGGCTGTACGGCGCCTACCTGCGCTCCACCCGCACCATGCCCCGCCAGGTCTTCGTCAGCTACGCCCCCGAGGACCGGATGTGGGCCGAGTGGGCCGCCGCCACCCTCACCGGCTTCGGCTACCAGACCTCCCTGCACAACGCCGCCGAGCCCTACCCCGGCGGCCGTCCGCCGGAGGCCGCCGGGCCGCTGGACGGCCAGGGCCGGCTGCTCGCGCTGCTCTCGCCCGAGTACACCGCGCTGCCCCGCGCGGCCGAGGCCTGGCAGCTCCTCAGCGGGCGCGAACTGAGCTCCGGCTCGCCGGCCCTGGTGGCGCTGCGGCTGCAGGACTCGGACGAGCCGGTGCCCCGCCCGTTCGTCGGCCCGGCCGTCCCCGACCTGGTCCGCTCCTCGGCCGTGCTCGCCGAGTCCCAGCTGTACAGCGAGCTCGGGCCGCCGCCGGGCAGCAGCAGCCGGCCGGACGGGGACAGCGGGGAGCACGCCGCCCCCTCGCGCTTCCCCGGCACCGCGCCCAAGATCCAGGAGGCGCCCTCGCGCAACGCCTCCTTCACCGGGCGCGGCCGGCTGCTGGAGCTGCTCCGCAACCGCTTCACCGGCGGCCCCGGTGCGGTGCTCAGCCAGGTGCTCTACGGCTTCGGCGGCGCCGGCAAGTCGCAGATCGCCGCCGAGTACGCGCACCGCTTCAAGGCCGCCTACGACGTGATCTGGTGGGTGCCCGCCGAGGAGCCCGCGAACATCCCGCAGAAGCTCGCCGAACTCGCCCCCCGGATCGGCGTGCAGAGCAGCGACGACGTCGCCCACACCGCCGTCGCGGTGCTGGACGCGCTGCGCCGCGGCGAGCCGTACCGCCGCTGGCTGCTGGTCTACGACAACGCCGGCACCCCCGAGGAGCTGGCGCCCTGGCTGCCGGCCGGCTCCTCCGGCGGGCACGTGCTGATCACCTCGCGCAACCAGGGCTGGTCCAAGCACGCCGGCCTGGTCGAGGTCGACGTCTTCACCCGGGAGGAGAGCGTCCGGCTGCTGCGCCGCTTCAACGGCGGCCTCGCCCCGGACGACGCCGACCAGGTCGCGCACCGGCTCGGCGACCTGCCGCTCGCCGTCGGCCAGGCCGCGGTCTGGCTGCAGGAGACCTCGATGCCGATCGCCACCTACCTGGAACTGCTCGACGAAGAGCTCACCGAGATGCTGGAGCGCACCCGGCTGCGCACCGCCGAGTACCCGCACTCGGCCGCCGCCACCTGGCGGATCTCGGTCGAGGAGCTGCGCCGGATGAACGGCCCCGCCGCCCAGATCCTGGAGATCTGCGCGTTCTTCGGGCCCGACGCCATCCCGATGCGGCTGCTCTACAGCCGGGCCGTCACCCACGCGCTGCGGCTGCCGCCGCGCGCGCCCCGCGACAAGCTGGCGATCGGCGAGTTCCTGCGCGCCATCAACCGGTTCGGCCTGGCCCGCACCGACCAGGGCAGCGAGACCATCACCGTGCACCGGCTGGTCCAGGCCGTCCTGCGGGACCAGGTCGACGAGGATCAGCGGACCGGGCTGCGGGCGGTGGTGCACGCCGCCCTCGCCACCGCGAACCCCGGTGACCCGGACATCCCCGCGAACTGGCCGCAGTACGCCGAACTCCTGCCGCACCTGTGGCCCTCCGGCGCGGCCGGCAGCGGTGACGAGGACGTCCGGCAGTGGATCATCGACTCGGTCCGCTACCAGTGGAAGCGCAGCCTGCACGAGTCCGGCCGCGACCTCGCCGAGCGCACCCTGGAGATCTGGCGCCAGGAGGACTACGGCGGCGCCGGCTTCGACGCCGAGAACGACGCCCAGACCCTGATGCTGCGCACCCAGCTCAGCAACATCCGCCGCTCCCAGGGCGCCCTGCACGAGGCGTACGCGATGGACCAGGACATCCTGGACCGCTTCACCGCCACCCTCGGCCCCGAGCACTCGCACACCCTCGCCGTCGCCAACAGCCTCGGCGCCGACCTGCGGTTCCTCGGCCGGTACGAGGAGGCCAGGGCGCGCGACCGCAGGACCCTGGACGCGGCCCGCCGAACCCTCGGCCCGGACCACCCGCGCACCCTCATGATCACCAACAACCTGGCGGTCTCCGACTACCTCGCCGGCGACCGCCGGGCCGCCCTGGAGCGCCACCGCAGCAACTACCTCCAGCAGCGCGACGCCCTCGGGGCGCACAGCCTCTACGCGCTGTCCTCCGCCTCCAACTACGCCCGCGACCTGCGCGAGACCGGGCGGCTGCGGGAGGCCCTGGACCTGCTGGAGGAGACCGTCCGGATCTACCAGCAGACCATCGGCGACGGCCACACCGACACCCTGCGCGCCCGCAAGAACCTCGCCGTGGCGCTGCGCCGGGCCGGCCGGTACAACGAGGCGCTGGAGATCGACGAGGACATCTACCAGCGCTACCTGGACATCAACGGCGCCGAGCACCCCGACACCCTGGCGGCCGCCACCAACCTGGCCAGCGACCTCAGCGCGCTCGGCGACACCGACCGGGCCATCCAGCTCGCCGAGCGCGCCCTCGCCCGCTACCGGGACTACCTGGGCGAGGACCACCCGGTCACGCTGGCCGGTGCCAACAACCTCTCCGTCTACCTGCGGCTGGCCGGCCGGACGGCGCAGGCGCGGGAGCTGTCCGGGCGCACCCTGGCGCAGTTCCGGGCCGTCCTCGGCGACCAGCACCTGTACATACCGATCGCGATGATGAACCACGCCAACGACCTCGTCCTGTCCGGGGAGCCGGCGGCCGCGCTGGCCTTCGAGGAGCAGGCGGCGCCGCTGATGGCCGAGACCCTCGGGCCGGACCACTACGACTCGATCGGGGTCAACTCCAACCTGGCGCTGTCGCTGGCCGCGGCGGGGGAGGGCGAGCGCGCGGCCCAGCTGCGCGGCGACTGCATCCGCCGGGCCCGGCAGACGCTCGGCGAGGAGCATCCGACCACGGTGGCGGTCAAGGCGGGGCTGCGGCTGGACTCCGACATCGAGCCGCCGTCGGTGTGAACTCCACCGCGGCGGCCGGTCCGCGGCGGGCTAGGCTCGCGGGCATGGTGCCGTTCCGCCAGTTCCTGCTCAAGGTCCACAGCCGGTGCAACCTGGCCTGCGACTACTGCTACATGTACGAGGCGGCGGACCAGAGTTGGCGCCGGCGGCCACGCCGGATGGAGCTGGCGACGGTCCGCCGGGTGGCCCGGCGGATCGCCGAGCACGCGGCCGGGTGCGGGCTCGACGAGGTCGCGGTGATCCTGCACGGCGGTGAGCCGCTGCTCGTCGGGGCCGGCCATCTGGACGCGCTGCTGGCGGAGTTGGCCGGTGTCGCGCCGAGGGTGCGGTTCAGCCTGCAGACCAACGGACTTCGGCTGCTGGACGAGCCGGCGCTGCTGGAGGTGCTGCACCGGCACCGGGTCGCCGTCGGGGTGTCGCTGGACGGCGCCGCCCCCGACCACGACCGGCACCGGCGGCTGCCGTCCGGCGGCGGCAGCTGGGAGCGGACGGCCCGGGCGCTGCGGCTGCTGGGTTCGGACCGGCACCGGGAGCTGTTCGCCGGGCTGCTCTGCGTGGTGGACCTCGCCGCCGATCCGGTCGCCACCTACGAGGCGCTGCTGGAGTTCGCGCCGCCGCGCGTCGATCTGCTGCTGCCGCACGGGACCTGGGCGGCCCAGCCGGCCGGGGTGCGGCGGTCGCTGCCGACCCGCCCGCCCTCGGGCGAGGACGCGGCGCCGTACGGGGAGTGGCTGATCGCCGCCTTCGACCGCTGGTACGGCGCCTCGCGGCGGGAGACCGGGGTGCGGCTCTTCGAGGAGCTGGCGGTGCTGCTGCTCGGCGGCCGCGCGGCCAGCGAGGCGGTCGGGCTGGCCCCCGTGGACCTCGTGGTGGTCGAGACGGACGGCACGATCGAACAGGCCGACAGCCTCAAGGTGGTGGCCGACGGCGCCGCCGGGACGGGGCTGGACGTGTTCCGGCACGGCTTCGGCGAGGCCGCCGCCCACCCGGCGTTCCGGGGCCGCCAGCGCGGCCTCGACGGGCTCGGGCCGGTCTGCGCGGCCTGCCCGCTGGTCCGCGTGTGCGGAGGCGGCCTGTACGCGCACCGCTACCCCGGGCCGGACGCCGGGGGCGGCTTCGCTCACCCGTCCGTGTACTGCGCGGACCTGGACCGGCTGATCCGCCACATCGCGGGGAGGCTGCGGGCGGACACGGCCGCTGCGACGCGAGGAGGATGACCGGTGGCGGGTACGGGTGGGCGGACGACGGACGGACTGCCCCGGCACGGGGTGGACCGGGCGACCTTCCGGGCGATCGCGGCCGCGCGCGGCGGGCCGGAGGCTGTCCGGCTGCTGCGCGCCGGACAGCTGAGCAAACGCGCGCTGCTGCTCCTGGCCCTGCGGCGGGCGGCGCCCGAGGACACCGCCTACCAGGCGGCCTACGCCGAGCTCCGGGCGTCGCAACGGGCCGACCGGGCACGGTGGGAGGAGGTGCTGTTGCGGCCGGAGCTGGACGCCTGGGCGGCCGACCGGCTGCGCGCCCGCGCGGCGGGTGAGACCGTCCGGCTGGACGGGCTGGCGGAGTTTCTCCGGGCCGCGCCGGGCGAGCCGCTCCGGCTGGAGTGCGACGGGCTGCGGTGGACGCCGGCGATCGACCACGCCGGGCCGCGCCGGGTGGACTACGGCCGGCCGCCGGCCGGGCCCCTCGACGAGCGGGAACTCGCCCACTGGCGCACCGAACTGGCCCTCGCCTGGCAGGTCCTGGTGCGCCGCCACCGGCCGTACGCGGAGGCCGTCGCGGCCTGCGTCACCACGATCGTCCCGCTGCGCCCGGCCCCGGGCGGCGAGGCGGTCAGCGCCGCCGCCCGCCGGGCGTTCGGCGCGGTGGCGGCCTCGCGACCGGGGGATCCGGTGCTGCTCGCGCTCGCCCTGGCACACGAGTTCCTGCACCTCCAACTCGGCGCGCTGCTCGACCTCGTGCCGCTGCACCACCCCAACGGCGCCGCCGTCCACCACGCTCCCTGGCGCCCCGACCCGCGCCCGGTCGGTGCCCTGCTGCAGGGCACCTACGCGCACCTCGGGGTGGTGGACTTCTGGTGCGCCGAGCTGGCCGCCGGCGCGGGGGACACGGGCCGCGCCGCCGGGGAGTTCACCCGGTGGCGCGGCCACGCCCTGACCGCGGGCGCCACCCTGCTGGACAGCGCGGAGCTCACCGGGCACGGCCGCGAGTTCACCGAGGAACTCGTGCGCACCGTACGCGAATTGGACGGTCCTCGATAGCGTGCGGGTCGCCCCGCGTTACGGCGGGGCACCGGTCTGTCGCGCGGTAGTGATGATTGCCGTAAGAATGAACAAGAGAAATGTTATTGACGAACGCTCAGGCGTTCGGCCGGCCCGTCGCGGGGCCCCCGGGAGCCGTGCCCCGCGTGGGCCGCGCCGGGGCTTACCGGCGTCCGGGCCGCGGGCGACCCGCCGGGCGCCCCGGTGGGCGGCGGCGGCGAGGAACCGGGGCCGCCGAGTCGCCGCAAGGGCCGAGGGAACGCTTCGGCGCGCGCCACGGCGAAGTGCGCGACCGCCGGACGGGTGAATTCTTGAGGCTCCGGGCGCCGCCACAGGGCGTCGACTGGGCGTGGAGACCAACTTGAGACCGCAAGGTGCCGCGCGGACGTCGCGCTGGCACTACATTGGTCGCAATCGGGTGGCTTACCCACCCCCGGCAGGTCCTAACCGCGCCTAAGGAACGAATATGACACCGGTAATCAGCACCAGGCCAGGCACCGAGCTGACGGACCCCCAGGACCTGGACCGAGGCCCCTCGCTCGCCGCACTCGCCGCCCTCGGCGCGGAGGAGCTCGCCGCCCGACTGCAGCGCGCCCTGCCCGGCGCGGAAGCCGGTCGCGTCGCGGTCGCCGCCTTCAATTCCTCGATCTGACCGGTCCGGGAATGCCGGACCGGATTTCCGTCCGACCGGGCCCGAATTCACCAGATCTACGATGAAGCGAATTCCGCTGCCTTTCTCGCAATTCGTGGTCAAGGTGCACAGTCGCTGCGACCTCGCCTGCGACCACTGCTATGTCTACGAGCACGCGGACACCAGTTGGCGCACCCGGCCGAAGGTCATCGGCGACGAGGTCCTGGCCAAGGCCGCCGAACGGATCGGCGCGCACGCGGCCGCGCACCGGCTGCCCGGCGTCCGGGTCGTCCTGCACGGGGGAGAACCCCTGCTCGCCGGCCCGGACCGGCTGCGCGGGGTGGCCGAGGCGCTCCGGGCGGCGCTCCCGCCCGGGTGCGCCCTCGACCTGCGCATCCACACCAACGGCGTCCTGCTGAACCGTGAATTCTGCTCCCTGTTCGCCGAGCTGGGCGTCGGGGTGGGCATCTCGCTGGACGGCGACCGGGCCGCCAACGACCGGCACCGCCGGTTCGCCGACGGGCGCAGCAGCCACCCCCAGGTGCTGCGGGCCGTGGCACTGCTGCGCGAACCGGAGTTCCAGCACCTCTACGCCGGACTGCTCTGCACCATCGATGTCGAGAACGACCCGGTGGCCGTCTACCGCGCGCTGGCCGAACTCCAGCCCCCCGCGGTCGACTTCCTGCTGCCGCACGCCACCTGGGACGATCCGCCGAAACGCCCCGCCGGCCGGGGCGAGCACCCGTACGCCGACTGGCTGCTCGCCGTGCACGACCACTGGGAGGCCGACGGGCGGCGCTTCGCCGTCCGTACCTTCGAGTCGGTGCACCGGACGCTGCGCGGGTTCACCAGCCTCACCGAGTCGCTCGGCCTGGAGCCGTCCGACCTGGTCGTGCTGGAGACCGACGGCACCTTCGAGCAGGTCGACAGCCTCAAGACCGCGTTCGACGGCGCCCCCGCGACCGGCTTCGACGTGTTCGCGCACAGCCTCGACGACGTCGCCCGGCACCCCGGCATCGTCGCCCGCCAGTCCGGCCTGGCCGGGCTCGCCGCCACCTGCCGCGGCTGTCCCGTCGTGCGCACCTGCGGAGGCGGCCTGTACGCCCACCGCTATCGGGGCCACGATGGTGGCGGCGGCTTCGACAACCCCTCCGTCTACTGCGGGGACCTCATGACGCTCATCAACGGCATCACGGCGCGGAGCGGGCCGGTCGCCCTGCCGGCCCAGGTCGCCGCACCGGTCGTGCCGGCGGCGCTCGCCCCGGCGCAGCTCGACGAACTCGCCCGCGGATACGGCGGCGCGGACACCGTGCGCGCGCTGGGCCGCTCCCAGCTCGCCCTCACCCGGGCGATGCTGGCCGCCGCCTGGGACGCCTCGGGCCAGGGGCGTCCGGAGGCGTGGGCGCTGCTCTCCGAGCTGGACGCCGCCGCTCCGGCCGCCGTCGACACCGTGCTCGCCCACCCGTACGCCCGCGCCTGGGCCGCCCGGCAGCTGGCCGGCGACCTGGGGACCGGGCTGGGCCCGCTGGCGGGCCTGGCCGCCGCCGCGGCGGTGCGGGCCGGGCGGGGCGACGCCGTCGCCGTACCGGTGCGCGGCGGGTGGCTGCACCTGCCGACGCTCGGGCGGATCGCCCTCCCCGACGGGGAGGCGGTCGTCACCGGCCGGGCCGACGGGTTCACCGTCCGGGCGGCCGACGGGTCGGTGCGCACGGCCCTGGACGAGCCGCTGCGGCGGATCCGGCTGGCCGGGGGGTGGACCGTCGCGCTGGAGGACGTCGACCCGCTGCGCGACAGCCACGACCACGCCGTGGCGGAGCGGCTGCCGGACGGCGAACTGCTCCACTGGACCGGTGCGCTGCGCGAGGCCTGGGAGCTGCTCGGGCACGACCTGCCGGGGTACGCGGACGGCATCCGGGTGGGGCTGACGGCGATCACCCCGCTGCGCCCGGGCCCGGCCGGGCGGGACGTCAGTTCGGCCGCCCGGCAGGCGTTCGGGGTGGTCGCCATCGCCCGGCCCGCCACCGCGCCGACCCTCGCCCTGCTGCTCGCGCACGAGTTCCAGCACGTGAAGCTCGGCGCGGTGCTGGACCTGCTGGACCTGTACGACCGGAACGACGACACGCTGTACCTCGCCCCCTGGCGGCCCGACCCGAGGCCGCTCGAAGGCCTCTTCCAGGGCACCTACGCCCATCTGGCCGTCACCGAGTACTGGGGCACCCGCACGCTCGCGTACGACGGCCTGCCGGGTGAGGCCGCCGACCGGGCGCGGCTGCAGTTCGCGCTCTGGCGGCAGTACACCGCGGAGGCGGTCGAACGGCTGGCCGGGTCCGGCTCGCTGACCGCGCTCGGCCTGCGCTTCGCGGACGGCATGCGGGCGGCGGTCGCCCCCTGGCTCGCGGTGGCGCTGCCCGACGCCGCCGAGCGGGCGGCCAGGCTGGCCCGGGAGGAGCGCGCGATGGCCGGCGGCTGAGCCTCCCCCCGCCCGCGTCCACCGTCCGCCGCCCTCACCCCCGGGGAGCCGTCATCCTCACCGAACTCCGTGCCCTCACCGAGGCCCGGCTGACCGAGCACGTCACGGCCCTCGGGGTCCGCCCCGGCGCGGTCGTGCACGTCCAGGCGTCGCTGCGGTCGCTCGGCCCGGTGGCGGGCGGGGCCGCGGCGGTGGTGGCGGCGCTGCTGGCGGCGGTCGGCGACCGCGGCACCCTGGTCGGGTACACGGCCACCCCCGAGAACTCGGCCACCTCCCGCATCCACGCCACCGCCACCGCCGGCCTCTCGCCCGCCGAGGTCGCCGCCTACCGCGCCCTGATGCCGCCCTTCGACCCGGCCACCACCCCCTGCTCCCCGACCATGGGAGCCCTCTCGGAGGCGATCCGCACCCACCGGGACGCCCACCGCAGCCGCCACCCCCAGACCTCCTGGGCCGCCATCGGCCGGCACGCCCGGCGGATCACCGAACGGCACCCGTACGACTGCCACCTGGGCCCGGACTCCCCCCTCGGCCGGCTCTACGACCTCGACGCCCGGGTGCTGATGCTGGGCGTCCCGATGGCCAACTTCACCGCCTTCCACCTGGCGGACCTGCGGATGCCCGACGTCCCGCTGCGCGAGTACCGCTGCCGCGGCGCGGAGGGCTGGATCTCCTTCAAGGCCCCCCAGCTCGACGACCTCCACTTCGGCGCGCTGGGCGCACAGGTCCTCCGCGAGGCCGAGGGCGTGACCGCGGGCGAGATCGGCGGCGCGCCGTGCCGGCTCGTCCCGGTTCGCGAGGCCGTCGACCTCGCCGAGCGGATCCTCCGCCGCTCCCGCGCCTGAGCGGCGGCCCTGAGCGGCGGCCCTGAGCGGCGGGCGCGCCGCGGCGCCGCCCCCGGGCCGGGCCCCCGTCGCACCTGGTTCGTTTCGGTCATGTCAATTCGTGCGGGGCGAGGTGCTATTCCATTAGTCCCGCAGTCGTTCCTACACTGAAGCCCCGCGTACGGGGACTCGCGGTAAAGAGGTTGCCGGCGGGCCAGGGGGAGGCGCGTGTGAACGACCATGGCTGGGACGAGG
This sequence comes from Kitasatospora sp. NPDC005751, assembly GCF_040630835.1. Classification (NCBI taxonomy): domain Bacteria; kingdom Bacillati; phylum Actinomycetota; class Actinomycetes; order Kitasatosporales; family Streptomycetaceae; genus Kitasatospora; species Kitasatospora sp. NPDC005751. The sequence continues at coordinate 157,750 of NZ_JBEXYC010000004.1, read as the reverse complement.
ACGCCGCCCGGCCGTACTTCTTCCTCAGTTACGCCCACACCCCGAGATCGGGGGCACGCGGTGCGGGGGATCCCAACCACTGGGTGCGGCAGCTGTACCGGGACCTCTGCGAGGCGGTGCTCCAGCTCACCACGGTGCCGGCGGGAGTCCCGGTCGGTTTCATGGACGAGTCCATGCACCAGGGGGAGTTGTGGGCCGAGCGGCTCTCCGAGGAGCTGGCCACCTGCCGGGTCTTCGTGCCGCTGTACTCGCCGCGCTACTTCAACAGCGTTCCGTGCGGCCAGGAGTGGCACTCCTTCACCCGCCGCCCCGTGTACCCGGCGAACCTCGACTCGGAGCGGACCAGCGGGATCGTCCCGGTGCTCTGGGCGCCGATGAGCCGCTACCGGCTGCCCCGGGTGGCGAGCGAACTCCAGTTCAACCACACCAGTTTCGGGCCGGACTACGCCACCGAGGGCCTCTACGCGCTGATGAAGCTCACCTACTTCCGCTCCGCCTACGAGCTCGCCGTGCACCGGCTGGCCCGGCGGATCGTGGAGGTGGCGGAGGAGACGGTGATCCCGGTCGGGCGCCGACTGGACTTCAACTCCCTGCCCAGCGCGTTCGACGTCACCGCGCCCACCAAGCAGCTGCGGATCTCCGTGCTCTCCTACCACCGGGGCGAGCTGCCGGGCGACCGCAACCCCGACTACTACGGTGCCAAGCGGACCGACTGGCACCCCTACCGGCCCGCCGCCACCCGCCCGCTCGCCGAGCACGCCGTCCGCCTCGCCCGGCAGCTGGGGTTCCAGGCCACCGTGCACGAGTTCGACGACGAGGCCGAGGCGATCATCGCGGGCAGTGAACCCAGCGCCCCCGGCCTGCTGCTGCTGGACCGCTGGGCGCTCCAGGACGAGCGGCGGCGCGAGCTGGTCCGCCGCTTCGACCGCTCCGACTCCACCTGGGTGAGCGTCCTGGAGCCGTGGAACCAGGACGACCCGGACTGCGTGGAGCGGCACCGGGAGATGGGCGAACTCAGCGACCAGATACTGCGGATCACCCACCGGTCGGCCCGGCCGAGCTTCCTCGGCGCCGTCGGCGGGACCCCCGGGCTGGGCAGTCTGGAGGAGTTCGACGACGCGCTGCCGCGGGCCGCGATGAAGGCCAAGTACGCGTTCGAGGGCCGGACCAGGACCGAGCCCGACGAACCGGCACCACCGCGGCCCAATCTGCGCGACGCCTTCCGCCAGGGACGCGGCCGGGACGGGCCGGGCCCCGCTCCCTTCGGCGACGACGACCACTCAGCCAGCGACTTAGGCGACCGCCCGGACCACGGGACGCCGCCCGGGGGAGGAATCACATGAGCGAGCGCAGCGAGCGAATCATCGGGGGCGGCGCGTCTCGTGAGGCGGCTGTCGAGTGCGGCGGGGTGGGCGCATGAGCGAGAACCGCACCAGGAACCTCCGCATCGGCGGCCTGACCGCGGCCGAACTCGCCGCCCAGCGCGAGGCGGAGCAGGACCGGCAGGGCCGGGTCATCACCTTCTACTCCTACAAGGGCGGCACCGGACGCACCATGGCGCTCGCCAACACCGCCTGGATCCTGGCGGCCAACGGCTTTCGGGTGCTCACCGTGGACTGGGACCTGGAGGCGCCGGGCCTGGCCAAGTTCTTCCACCCGTTCCTCGACCCGGCGGTGCTGGCCGGCACCACCGGGATGATGGACCTGATCGCCGAGTACCGGGAGGAGGCGCTGCGGCCGGTCGAGCACGAGGAGGGCTGGCACCTCGACTTCGCCCGGGTGCACCCGCACGCGCTCTCGCTCTCCTGGCCGCTTTTCCCCGGCGGCGGGAGCCTGGACTTCCTCTCCGCCGGCCAGTTCAACCGGGACTACTCCGAGGCCGTCACCCACCTGGACTGGGACATCTTCTACGACCGCTTCGACGGCGGGCAGTTCTTCGACGCGCTCAAGGCCGACATGAGCAAGCGCTACGACTACGTACTGATCGACTCCCGTACCGGCCTGTCCGACATAGCCGAGATCTGCACCGTCCAGATGCCCGACGACCTGGTGGTCTGCTTCACCCTGAGCGACCAGTCCATCGACGGCGCCTCCCGGATCGCCCAGCACATCCACGACCGCTACCGCGAGCGCGGCATCCGGATCCTGCCGGTGCCGATGCGCATCGACGAGGGCGAGAAGGAGAAGGCGGACGCCGGCCGGGCGCTGGCCCGGATCCGCTTCGACGGCCTGCCGGCCGGTCTGTCCGGCGAGGAACTGGCCCACTACTGGGGCTCGGTGGAGATCCCGTACCGGCCGTTCTACGCCTACGAGGAGATCCTGGCGACCTTCGGTGACCAGGGCGGTACCCAGACCTCGATGCTGGCCGCCTGCGAACGGCTGACCGGCGAGATCACCAACGGCCGGGTCACCTCGCTGCCGACGGTCGACGAGGAGGTCCGACTGCGCTACGTCGACGCCTTCACCCGGCGCCGCCCGTCCGTCCCGGCCGACCTCTACCTCTCCTACGTCCCCGAGGACCGGATGTGGGCGGACTGGATCGAGTCGGTGCTGACCCGGGCCGGCTTCCGGGTGCTGCCCCGGGACCTGAGCGCCGGCTCCGACCCGCGCCAGGAGACCGAGCGCGGCATCGACGCCGCCTACCGCACGGTGGCCGTGCTCTCGCCCGCCTACCAGCGCTCGCCGCAGGCCCGCGCGCTCTGGGAGTCGGTGGTCAGCTCCGATCCGTCCGGTACCCGGCGCCAGCTCGTCCCGGTCCGGGTCGGCGACGTCCGGCTCACCGCGCCGTTCAGCAACCGCAACCCGGTCGACCTGGTCGGACGGGACGAGACGCAGTCCGTGCAGACGCTGCTGCGCGCCCTCGGCCGGGCCGACGTGCCGCTCGCCGAGACCACCGGGACGGGCCCGCGCTTCCCCGGCAGCAAGCCGCAGGTCTGGGACGTGCCGCCGCGCAACCCCTCCTTCACCGGGCGGGCCGCCGTCCTGGAGCAGCTGCGCAACCAGCTGCGCGGCGGGATGGCCGCCGTGCTGCCCACCCCGCAGACGCTGTACGGGCTCGGCGGCGTCGGCAAGACCCAGGTGGCGCTGGAGTACGCGCACCGCTTCATGTCCGACTACGACCTGGTCTGGTGGATCGACGCGGAACAGACCGAGCTGGTCGCCCCGGCGCTGGCCGACCTGGCCCGCCGGCTGGGTCTGCGGGTCGGCGACTCGGTGACCGAGGCCGCCGAGGCGGCCCGGGAGGCGCTGCGCCGCGGGGTGCCCACCTCGCGCTGGCTGCTGATCTTCGACAACGCCGACGAACCCGCCGAGATCCGCCGGTTCTTCCCCGGCGGCTCCGGCCACATCCTGGTCACCTCCCGCAACCAGGCCTGGTCCGGGCACGCGGAGGCGCTGGAGGTCGACGTCTTCACCCGCGGCGAGAGCGTCGAGCACCTCTGCCGCCGCGCCCGCGGGCTCTCCCGTTCGGACGCCGACCGGGTGGCCGAGGCGGTCGGAGACCTGCCGCTGGCCGTCGAGGTCGCCGCCGCCTGGCTGGACACCACCGGCACGCCGGTGGACACCTACGTCACCCAGCTGCAGGCCGAGGCGGCCCGCGCGCTGGCGGGTGCCCGTCCGGCCGACTACCCGACGCCGGTCGGCGCGACCTGGAACGTCTCGATCGGCCGGCTGCGCACGCAGTCCCCGGCGGCGGTCCGGCTGCTCCAGCTCTGCGCGTTCTTCGCGCCGGAGCCGATCTCGATGAACCTGTTCTACAGCGACCAGATGATCCGCGCGCTGGTGCAGTACGACGCCGACCTCAGCGACAAGTTCATGCTGGGCAAGGTGATCCAGGCGATCGGCCGGTACGCGCTCGCCAAGGTCGACGCCGGCACCAACAGCTTCCAGGTGCACCGGCTGGTCCAGGCGGTGATCCGGGCCGAGATGACCGAGGACGAGCAGGAGGTCGCCGTCCACGAGGTGCACCGCATCCTCACCGGCGCCCGGCCCGTCCTCGGGGACACCGACGACCCGGCGAACTGGCCGGCCTTCGACGAGATCTGGCCGCACCTGTCGCCCTCCAGGGCGCACAACTGCGACGAGGCGGACACCCGGCAGCTGCTCATCGACCGCGTCCGCTACCTCTGGAAGCGCGGCGAGCTGGACCGCGCCCGGGACCTCGGCCACGCGCTGGACGCGGAGTGGACCGGCAAGCTCGGCGAGGACGACCGGCAGACCCTGCTGCTGCGCTTCCAGCTCGCCAACGTGCTCCGCTCGCAGGGCAACTACGCCGACGCGCTGGCGCTGGACGAGTCCACCCTGGAGCGCCAGCGGGCCCTGCTCGGCGAGCACCACCCCTACACCCTGATGACCGCGGGCTCGCTCGGCGCCGACCGCCGGGCCCTCGGCCGGTTCCAGGAGGCGCTCGACCTGGACCGCGAGATCCTGGACCAGTTTCGGGAGCTGTTCGGCGACGACAACCCGCGCACCCTCTCGATGGCGAACAACCTGGCCATCGACTACCGGCTGGTCGGCGACAGCGAGGCCGCCCGCGAACTCGACCAGGAGACCCTGGACCGGCGCACCGCGGTGCTCGGCCCGCGCCACCCCTACACCCTCTCCACCAAGTCCAACCTCGCCCGGGACCTGCGCGAACTCGGCGACTACCGGGGCTCGGTGGAGCTGCTCCAGGAGGTCACCAACGACCTCGGCGACGTGCTGGACCCGGACCTCCCGGAGAACCTGCGCAACGCCAAGTCGCTGGCCGTCTCGCTGCGCCGGACCGGTCAGCTGGCCGAGGCCCGGCGGATCACCAAGGAGACCTACGAGCGCTACCTGGAGCGGTACGGCGCCGACGCGCCCGACGCGCTGGCCTGCGCGCTCAACCTGGCCGCCGACCACAGCGCCTCCGGCGACAAGGAGGCCGCCCGCGACCTCTGCACCACCGTGTACGAGGGCCACCGCCGGCTGTTCGGCGAGGAGCACCCGTTCACCCTGGCCTGCGCCAACAACCTCGGCATCTACCTGCGGGGCAGCGGCGACGTCCCGGGGGCCATCGAGCGCGGCCGGGACACCGTGGACGGGCTCACCCGCTCGGTCGGCCCGGAGCACCCGTACACCCTCAACGCGATGATCAACCTGGCCAACGCCCACGGGGACGCCGGCCAGGTCGGACTCGCCGAGGAGCTGGGCCGCCGCGCCTACGCCGGACTGTGCGAGCGCTACACGCCCCGCCACCCGGACGCGGTGGCCTGCGAGGCCAACCTGGCCGTCACCCTGCGGGCCGCCGGCCGGCACGGCCAGGCCGCCGACCTGCGCGCCCGGGCGATCGCCGAGCTGATCCGCCAGTTCGGCGAGGAACACCCCAACACCGTCGCGGCCCGCGGCTGGAAGCGGATCAACCGGGACCTGGAACCGCAGCCGGTGTGACCAGAGCGCTGCTCGCTCATAGGGCCCGGAGCGTATGCTTCGGGCCCTATGAGCGAGCAGCCCCCGCCCCCGGTCCTGGTCACCCGACGCCTCGCTCCCGGGGTGATCGAGCGGCTCACCGCACGGCACACCGTGACGTGGCACGACTCGGACCTGCCGATGGCCCGCGAAGAGCTGCTGGCCGCCGTCCGCGGCCGGTCGGCGGTGATCACCACGCTGGACGACGTGGTGGACGGCGCCTTCCTGGACGCGGCCGGCCCGGGCCTGCGGATCGTCGCCAACCACGCGGTCGGCCACCACAACGTCGACCTCGCCGCCTGCGCCGAGCGGGGCGTCGCGGTCAGCAACACCCCCGGGGTGCTCACCGCCGCCACCGCCGACATGGCCTGGGCGCTGCTGCTGGCCGCCACCCGCCGGCTCGGCGAGGGCGAGCGGCTGCTGCGGTCCGGCCGGCCGTGGGCCTGGGCGCCGAACTTCCTGCTCGGCCTGGAGCTGGCCGGTACCCCGCTGGGCGTCCTCGGCATGGGCCGGATCGGGCAGGCGGTGGCCCGCCGGGCCCGCGCGTTCGACATGCCGGTCGGCTACCACAACCGCCGCGAACTGCCCCCGGAGCAGGCCGAGGGCGCCGAGTGGCTGCCGCTGGAGGAGCTGCTGGCGCGGTCCACCGTGCTGGTGGTCACCTGCCCGCTCGGCCCCGCCACCCGGCACCTGCTGGACGCCCGGCGGCTGGCGCTGCTGCCGCCCGGCGCGGTGGTGGTCTCGATGACCGCCGGGGTGGTGGACGAGGAGGCGCTGGCCGCCGCGCTGGAGTCGGGCGCGCTGTTCGCCGCGGCGGTGGACAACTTCGAGCGCGAGCCGGCGGTGCCCGCCGCGCTGCTCGCCCAGGAGCGGGCGGTGCTGGCCCCGCACCTGGGCAGCGCGACCGTGCGGACCAGGCAGGCGATGGGCGGCCTGGCGGTGGAGAACGTGCTGGCGGTGCTGGCGGGCGGCGAACCGGTCACCCCGGTCGGGGTCTGAACGGCTCCGGTCTCCCGCAGGCTCCCGGGGCGCCGGGCGGCCGCGTCAGGGCCTGAGCGGGCCGCCCGGCGGCAGGCCGGCCGAGGGCAGCCCGGTGGAGGGCAGCCCGGTGGAGGTCTGGCCCGCCGCCCAGGCCAGCGCGGCGGTCATCACCCGGAAGGCGCCGAAGTGCGCGGCGCCGGGCTCCAGGAAGAGCGAGGCGCCGGGGATGTGGTCGCCCAGCCAGCGCGAGTGGTCGACCGGCGAGAACTGGTCGTCGGCGCCGTGCCAGAGCCAGGTGGGCACGGTGATGTCCTCCACCTTGAAGCCCCAGTCGGCGGTGAACGCCAGCACGTCGTCGATCCAGCCGTCCGCGCCGTGCCGGAAGGCCTCGCGGTAGTTGCTCTGCAGCATCCGGCGCAGCCCGGTGTCGGCGACCACCTCGCGGTCGGTGGGCGGCAGTTCCGGCCGCAGACCCCGCAGCAGCCGGCCCGGGTCGGCCCGGATCTGCTCGGAGCGGAACCGCATGGTGTCGGCCATCCGGTTGTGCCCGCGCTCGGCCTCCCGGTACGCCCGCACGTTGGAGGGGGTCATCCCGCCGTACCAGTCCAGGCCGGTCGCGTTCCTGGGGGCGAGGCCGACCAGGACGGCCACCCGGCTGACCCGCTCGGCCAGCAGCGCCGCGCAGGCCAGCGCGTGCGGTCCGCCGCCGGAGCGGCCGAGCACCGCGAACCGGCTGAGCCCGAGGGAGTCCGCGATGGTCCGCACGTCGGCGGCGGCCGCGCTCACCCGGCGGCCGCGCAGCCGGGTGGAGTCCCCGTACCCGGGCCGGTCGTAGGAGATCAGCCGGACCCCCAGCCGGTAGAGCACGGTGCTGCGGGGGTGCGGGCCGACCCGGCTGCCCGGCATGCCGTGCATCAGGAACACCGGCCGGCCGCGCGGGTCGCCCACGGTCTCGACGGCGAGGGCACGGCCGTCGGCCGCCTTGACCATCCGTAATGACACGCGCGGCCTCCTCAGGCTCCGGTCCGGGCTCCGCTCGGGGCCCCTGTCAGTGGTCCCGGTCGGTCGTCCCGCGCACCTCGCGGCGGGCCTGCCAGGTGGTGTGCTCCCGGGACACCGCGTCCTCGGCGTCGCGGGCCAGCCGGGCCCAGATCTCCTCCGCGTCGGCCGAGGCGACGTCCAGCCCGGCCAGCTGGCGGCGGATCAGCTCCAGTTCGTCGGCGGCCAGGCGGTAGGCGGCGGCCAGCGGCCGGTACTGGCGCAGCTGGGCCCAGGCGGTGACCGAGGCGGCCACCGCGGAGACCGTGCCGAGCGCGTCGTAGCGGAACCAGCCCATCGCCCGCAGGACGGCCAGCACCAGGCCGAGCAGCGGCAGCACCACGCCCAGCACGCCGGTCCAGAAGCCGGCCCGGGCGCAGTAGCGGGCCTTGGCGCGGTACCAGCCGTGCTGCACCTGGATCCGCTGCCGCAGGTACACCTCGCGGCGCACCGCCAGCGGCTGGCCGCGCAGGCCGCGCATCGCCTCGGTGACCCCGGTGCCGTCGCCGCCGTCCGGGCCGGCGCCCCCGGTGGCCGGGCCGAGAGCGCCGCTGCCCCGGAAGGCGTTCAGCACCCGGCCGAGCTGGAACCGGTACAGGCCCTCGGCGTCCGGCAGGCTGCGCGGCGGCGGCTGGTACGCGTCGGCCCGGACGGCGAACTTCCAGGCGAGCGTCTTCACCGACTCGGCGGCGGCCCGGCCCTCGTACCAGAGGCCCTGCGGGTTCTGCCGGCTGATCACCAGGGCGAGGACGATCGCGCCGAGGTAGGCGACGGCGGCCGGCCAGGCCCAGGGCTCGCCGTCGGCCGAGCCCGCCGCGGCGGCGGCCACCAGCAGCGCCAGCTCCCAGGCGGAGAGCAGGACCGACCGCCGCTGGCCCCGCAGCGAGGCGGTGTCGGCGACCCGGAACAGCTCGGGCAGCAGGTCCTCCTCGCGCGCCCACCCCATCGGATCCGCACCCGACGCCATCCTCGGCCCCCACCCGTCGCTCCGGTCGCACCGTCCTCCTGCCCAGCCCGCCCGCCCGGCACGCCCGGCCGGGGCCGGGCCCGGCCGCATTGGCCGGGATGCCGCCGGAGGTTGTCCCATATCGTGAGGGTCCGGGGCGGCCGGGCCGGGCGGCTCAGTAGGTGTAGAAGATCCGCTCCGCGTTGTCGGCCATCTGCTTGGCGTTCCACTCGGTGCCGCCGGGCACGTTGCCGGAGCGGAACAGCGGCGGGGCGGCGCCGTCGCCGGCGGCCGCCGCGTCGGCCAGCCGGCCGACCGCCGAGGCGACCACGGCCTGCATCAGCGCGCTGGTGACGATGGTGGAGACCGGGCCGAAGGTGGTCTCGGCCGCCGGGTGGGTCAGCTCGCCGTCCCCGACCGCGATCTTGTTGTCCAGCACGACGTCGCAGTGGTCCTTCAGATAGGTGCCCGACGGGTGCGCCGACGGGACCTCGGCCGGGTACGCCAGCGAGGTCACCCCCACCACCTTCAGGCCGCGGGACCGGGCGTACTGGGCCAGCTCGACCGGCATCACCTGGCGGCCGGAGAGCGAGATGACGAACAGCAGGTCCCCGGCGGTGGCGGGGGTGAGGTCCAGGGTGGTGGTGGCCAGCCCGGAGACCCGCTCCAGCGCGCTGGCCAGCGGGGCCGGCATCACCGTCACCCCGGCCATCCCGGGGACGTCCAGCAGGTTGACCGGGACGAGTCCGCCGGCCCGGTAGACCACGTCCTGGGCGGCCAGCGAGGAGTGGCCGGAGCCGAAGGTGAAGATCCGGCGCCCCTCGCGGACCGCCCCGGCGAGCAGCTCGGCGGCCGCCTCGATGGTCCCGGCCTCCTCGGCGCGGACCCGCCGCAGGTGCTCGATCGCGGCGTCGAAGTACCGGCCGACCAGGTCGCTCATCTGTTGCCTTCGCTCTCTGCCGGTGGGGGCCGCCGGCCGGGTGGGACGGCCCGCCGACCGGGCCGCCGATGGAGAAAGCTACGGCGAGCACGGTGCTGCCTCACCGGTGCCGCTGTCAACAGGAACGAAAACCCGCCCCCGGAGCCCCTGCGCGGGCCCGGTTGCCTGCCCGGTACGTCAGAATTGGCGATGAGGACACCGAGGAACGGAGCCAGCGGCGATGTCTGGGCTGATCGACACCACTGAGATGTACCTTCGCACCATCCTGGAACTGGAGGAGGAGGGCATCACCCCGATGCGCGCCCGGATCGCCGAGCGCCTGGAGCAGAGCGGCCCCACGGTCAGCCAGACGGTCGGGCGAATGGAGCGGGACGGGCTGCTGCAGGTCGCGGGCGACCGCCACCTCGAACTCACCGAGGAGGGGCGCCGGCTCGCGGTGCGGGTGATGCGCAAGCACCGCATCGCCGAGTGCCTGCTGGTCGACGTGATCGGGCTGGAGTGGGAACAGGTGCACGAGGAGGCCTGTCGCTGGGAGCACGTGATGAGCGAGACGGTCGAGCGCAAGGTGCTCGCCATGCTCGGCCACCCCACCCAGTCCCCGTACGGGAACCCGATCCCCGGGCTGGACGAGCTGGGGGACGCCAAGGCCGAGGGCGAGGGCTTCGACGCCGCGCTCGTGCCGCTGGACTCGGTGCGGCCGGGTGACGGCGGCGCCGACGTGGTGGTCCGCCGGATCGGCGAGCCGATCCAGACCGACGGCGAGCTGATGCGCACGCTGCGCCGGGCCGGGATCCGGCCGGGCTCCACGGTGCGGGTCTCCGCCGGGGTCGGCGGGGTGCTGGTGGGCACCGGCGACAACGCGGCCGAGCTGGGCAAGGAGATCGCGGCGCACGTCTTCGTCGCGCAGCCCTGACCACGGCGCGGTGCGCGGCCGTGACGGCCTCGCCGGCCGTGCGACGCGAAGCGATGAGCAGGGCCCGGTGCTCCCGAAGCACCGGGCCCTGCTCGCCCTCCCCGTCCCTCCCGCTCCCGCGGCACCGGCCTCCCCGAACCCGGCCGGTGCCACGGCCCCTCCCGCTCCCCTCCTGTTCCCTCCCGCTCCCCTCCGCTCCCTCCCGACCGCCTCACCCGGCTTCCCCGTCCGAGCGACCCTTCCGGCGTCCCCTCACGGTGGAATTCCTCCCCTCGGCAGATCATGGCAATCCTTGAGCGTTGTCACTCGTACGAGGGGCTTTCGCCGTTGACCAGCGGGTACATCGAAGCCTTATCCGCACATGCGTCTGACGGGCCCCGCCTCCGGTGGGGGGCAAGGCCCGTCAGTCGGGCGCGGGGTGTCGCGCATCGCACGCCCTCACCCGATAGGCGTAGGGCGGCTGTCCACGGGGGGTGAATCATTCGGCCGATCACCGGCCCGATCACCGGCCCGTCCCGGCCCGGGCGCGGGTCCGGGCGGTCGGCGGGCCTCAGCGCACCGCCGCCGGCTGGGCCGGCCGGCGGCGGACCGAGGGCGCCTCGCGGCCGCACGCGTACGCCAGCGGGCTGATCAGCTCCGCGGCGTCGGGCAGCCAGCGGTTCAGCGCGGACGGCGAGCGGGCCCACTGCGCGAAGCCGCTCGGACCGACCCGGGACGGCGGGGCCACCGTCCAGTCGCCCTCGCCGCGGGCCACCAGGTCCAGCCGGCCCGGCGGCCAGCCGAGCCGGCGCAGCATCTCCGGCAGCTTGGCCGCCACCCCGGGCAGTACCAGGAAGTGCAGCCGCCGCCCGTCCCGGCCGGGCGCGGCCGGGACGGCCACCACCGGGCCGAGCTGGAGGTCCATCCGCTCCATCCGGGCCAGCGCGAGACAGCCGGCCACCTCCGGCACGTCCAGGACGTCGAACGACCGGCCGGTGGGCAGCAGGATCGAGGCGTCGGGGCGCTCGGTCCACCAGCGCCGCACCGCACCCGGACCGGCGCTCGCCTTGCGGGCCCAGTCCGCGTCGATCGGGTGCGCACCGGGCAGCGGGCAGCGGCCGTCGCCGCAGGAGCAGCGGGCCGGCCCGTCGCCGTCGATCAGCCAGGCTCCCGGGGCGACCTCCCAGTGGCGGTTCTCGGCATAGCTGACGGCTTCGATGAGCAGCGGAGGGAGGCCGGCGTTGCCGCCCTGGTCGGGGGAGTCTGGGATGTCTTCCACGCGCTGCTCAACTACCGTGCGTGAGGCTGGTTACGGCCCGGCGCGAGCGGGTCTGCCCGGCGGCACCGATTGTCACCCGAACCGGTGAGGCAACCGAGTTGGGGCGGGCGACGGTGGGCGCAGTGGGGGCGCACGGGAGCATTTACCAGGGCGCGTGGGGGGTGGGGATCGTCACCGTGGGTATCCCGGTGGCGTTGCTGATCGCTAACCTGGTGTCAGATTCCTTGGACGGTCGGACAGTCGGCAACAGATCAGCAGAATCGTCGCCCGCCGGCCGGGACCGGAGGGTGTGGGGAGGCGAAGCCAATGGCCGCGAGACCACTTGTCGCACGACAGCCCAACGAGCGTCTGCAGCAGCTGATCCAGGAGGCCAGCTGCTCGAACGCCGGCCTGGCGCGGAGGGTCAACCTCTGCGGGGCCGAACACGGCCTGGACCTGCGGTACGACAAGACCTCCGTCGCGCGCTGGCTCCGTGGCCAGCAGCCGCGCGGGCAGGCGCCGGCGGTGATCGCCGAAGCGCTCGGGCGCAAGCTCGGCCGGGGCGTGTCGGTCGAGGAGATCGGCATGGCCGACGGCAAGAACCTCAGCTCCGGGATCGGACTGCAGTTCGCGCCGACGCTCAACGCCGCGCTGGAGCAGGTCTGCGAGCTCTGGCGCAGCGACGTCGGCCGGCGGGACTTCCTGACCGGGGCGACGGTGGCGGCCTCCGCCCTGGTCGAACCCAGCCGGGACTGGCTGATCACCCCGCCCGACCCGGTGGTGGCGCGTACCGGCGGCCCGCGAGTCGGTCCGACGGACGTCGCCGCCATCAAGGCGACCACGGCGATGCTGGTCGACCTGGACCACCGGTTCGGCAGCGGGCACGTCCGCCCGGTGGTCGTCCACTACCTCAACAGCGTGGTCTCCGGCCTGCTCGGCGGCGCCTACCGGGAGGAGACCGGGCGGCAACTCTTCGCGGCGGTCGCCCGGTTGACGGAGCTGGCCGGCTACATGGCGGTGGACACCGGGCAGCCGGGGCTGGCCCAGCGCTACTACATCCAGGCCCTGCGCCTCGCCCAGGCGGCCGACGACCGCGGCTACGGCGGGTACGTGCTGGCTGCCTCGATGAGCCACCTGGCGGCGACGCTCGGCAACCCGCGGGAGATCGCCCAACTCGCCCGCGCCGCACAGGAGGGCGCCCGTTCGGTGGCCACTCCGACGGCGATGGCGATGTTCTACGCGGCCGAGGCCCGCGGCCACGCCCTGCTCGGCGACGCCCGCTCCTGCGAGGCGGTGGCCGCCAAGGCGCTGGAGGCGATGGAGCGGCGCCGTCCGGAGGACGACCCGGACTGGATCGTCCACTTCGACGACGCCTACCTGGCGGACGAGCTGGCCCACTGCCACCGGGACTTGGAGCAGGCCGGCCAGGCCGAGCACTACGCCCGCCGGGCGCTCGACCTGCACCCGCCGACCAGGGTGCGGCGCCGCGCGGTGGACCTGGTGCTGCTGGCCACGGCCCAGTTGCAGCAGCGGGACCTGGAGCGCGCCTGCGAGACGGGCGCGCAGGCGGTCCGGCTGCTGAGCGGGCTGCGGTCCAACCGGGGCGTCGAGTACCTGGACGAGTTCCGGCGGCGGCTGGAGCCGTACCGGGAGCAGCGGGTGGTCCGCGAGTTCCAGGCGCGGGCCGAGGCGGAGGCCGCCTGACCGGGGTGGGGAGCGGCGCGTGAGGGGCCGGTGAGGGATGGACCGCCCACGTGGTCACCCGGTTCGGTGAACCGGTAGCGTGGGCGCGACGTCCAAGGAACTGTGATGCCCCCAAGAACCGACGAGATGTGGTCCGCCGTCAGCGCGCGGTCGTGCACAGGTGAGGAATCGCGTTGAGCCAGCGCCGCTCGTACCCCAACTCGGGTGACTTCAACCTGGACGATCTCTTCCGTCCCGAGCCGAGTCAGCCCCCGGGGCCGGACGCCCAGGGCCAGCTGCCGCCCCCGATGCCCGGCCAGCAGCCGCCGGCCGGGCTCCAGGGGCAGCAGCAGCCGCCCGGACAGCCCTCCGGGCAGCCGGAGTACCTCGGCGGCGGTGGGCACGGGCTGCCGGCCCAGGGCGCCTCGTGGGGCGGCCAGCCGTTGCCCGCCCAGGGCGCCCCGTGGAACGGCGCTCCGCAGGCCGCCCAGGCGCCGGAGACGCAGTACCTGCCGCCCTACCCCTCGGGGGACCCGCAGGCGGTCGGCTACCCGGCGCGGCCCGGGCACCAGCAGCCCGCCCCGGGCTATCCGCAGCAGCCGGACCACGGCTACCCGGCCTACCAGCAGACCCCGCCGGAGTACCCGGCCCCGCAGCAGGGGTACCCCGGGCAGGACTTCCCGACCCAGGCCGGCAACCGCGGCGGCGGGCGGTCGTCCGGCAAGCTGATCATCGGCGGGGTGGTGGCCGGCTGCGTGGCCGCCGGCCTCCTGGTCGTCGTGCTGATGAACGGGGACGACGACACGGCGGACCCGGGGAAGAAGGCCGCCCCGGCGGCCACCGGCAGCAGCACGGCCGGCAGCCCGCCGCCCGCGAGCGGTTCGGGGGCTGCCGTCAGCCCCGAGGTCAAGGCCCAGGCCCAGCCCCTCTCCGACCTGCTGGGCACCGCCAACGACAGCCGCCAGGCGGTGATCGGCGCGGTCGCCGCGGTGCAGAAGTGCGACAAGCTCCCCGAGTCCCAGCAGGCCCTGACCGAGGCCGCGGGCAAGCGCCGGGAGCTGCAGACCAAGCTCGCCGCGCTCAAGACGGACAAGCTGCCCGGCGGCCCGCAGCTGGTCGAGCAGCTCAACGCGGCCTGGCAGGCCTCGGCGACCGCGGACGACGAGTACGCGGCCTGGGCCGCCGACGCGCAGAGCGCCTGCGACCCCAAGAAGATCGACAACCAGCACTACAAGAACGCGGTCCAGGCCAGCGGGACCGCCACCCTCGCGAAGAAGCAGGCCTCCGGCCTGTGGAACACCATCGCCGGCCAGACCGGCCTGCCGACCCGCGGCGACGGCGACCTCTGACGGCGGCGGCCTCTGACGGCGACGGGGCCCGCGTCGGCGGGGCCCGCCCGGACATGCGGCGGGCCGGACCGGGTGACCGGTCCGGCCCCGCCGCGGGCCCCGTCGAGGCCGGTCAGGCCGGCGGCCGGCTCCCGGTGAGCACCCAGCGGACGTCCACGAAACCCGGCTGCTGCAGGGCCAGCCGGCCGCCCTTGACCACCTGGTACGTCACCCAGGTGTTGACCAGCCGGGGCGACTCGGTGCTGGCCAGCATGTTGGTGGTGCCCCAGTTCAGCGGCGGGGTGAGCCCGACGTCGATCTGCTCGCCGCCGTCCAGCAGGGCGGTCACGGTCTTGGCGGTGAGCGGGCGGCCGGCGGCGGAGAGCCGGTCGGCGACCTGCCGGAAGACCTCGTAGGCGACCCAGGTGGTCTGCACCCCGGGGTCGGAGACGTCCACGCTGCGGCCGCCGGCGGAGTCGCCGGACACCACCGAGCGCAGCGCGTCCCAGACCTTGGCCGACTCCGGCGGGTACCAGCTGGTGACGAACGCGCCGGCCAGCGGGCCGCTGTCGCCGCCGGTGGAGTCGACCACCGACTGCTGGACGCTGCCGATCACCGAGGCGACCCGGGTGTTCCTGGGGCCCAGCCGACGGTAGGAGTCCAGCAGGTTGCCGGTCGGCTCGGCGGCGAGCGCGGAGGTGATGCAGTTCCCCGGCTCGTCCTTGCCGATCGCCTTGCGGACGACCGGCGCGTAGTCGCTGGACTGCTCGGGCGCCTTGACGTCCAGCAGCTTGATCCCGGCCGGCTTCAGCGCGTTGGCCAGGTAGCCGAGCAGGTTGTCGCCGGCCGGGGTGTCCGGCCGGACCAGCGCGACGGCCTTGCAGCCGGCCTCCACCAGCTGCCGGCCGCTGCCGCCGATCAGCGCCGGCAGACCGCCGCCCACCGGGTAGGAGAGCGGGCTGCTGAACTCGGGCTGGGAGAGCCCGTACCCGCCGATCAGCGGGATGCCGGCGCGCTCCAGGACGGGCATGAAGCTGTCCCCGTACTGGCTGTAGGAGCCGAGCACGGCGACCGCCTTGGCGTCCACGGCCTGCTGCGCGCAGGCCGCGGCCCCGTCGGCGGTGTTGTGCTCGTTGCAGGTCAGGACCCGCAGCGGGCGGCCGTTCAGACCGCCCTTGGCGTTGAGGTCGCGGCCGATGGCCTCGGCGAGGGCCGTCATGCCGGGCCGGTCCGCGGTGCCGGTGCCGGACGGGGCCCAGGTCATCACGGTCAGTTCGCCCTTGCCGGTGGCGGCGTCGGCCGGTCCGCCGCACGCGGAGGCCGAGAAGAGGGTGGGGAGCAGCGCCACGGTGATGGCGGCTGCGGCGATCGGGCGGCGGTTGCGCCGTGCCACGATCGGGTTCTGAGCCTGGGACGAGCCCTTGAGGCCGGTCATCGGTCTTCCCTCCCGGGGCGCTTCTGCTGCGTACCGGCCCAGCCAAGCCCGGGCGTCGCAAGCAGAGAGGGCCGAAAAGCGAATGAACGGCAAACGCCGACGGAACTCCGGGTGGGGACGCGTGTAGATGGGGAGTGGAGCACGAACCGTCGGGGAACGTACGATCGCTGTCCATGTCCGCCAGCTCAGATTCTTCGTATCGGTCTTCCCGAAACCCTTCTCGTCCGGGCCACCGCTCCAGCACGATGGGCGGCATGCCGCTCAACGACCTGCCCTGGTGGCGCTGGCGAGCCCGACTGCGCTCGGCGCTGCACATGCTGTCCGACCCCGGGTTCCAGCAGGAGACCTGGCTCTCCGGCCGGGAGGGCTTCGGGGACGTGACCGACGCCGTCTACCGGCTGGTCGAGGACACCTGGCTGGACCGCTGGTCCGCCGAGAAGTACGTCGGCACGATCTTCCGGGATTCGGCCGAGGCGGCGGTGGTGGACGTCGCGGTGCTGCGGGTGGTCCGGATCCTGCACCAGGTCGGCGCGGACGCCCCGGCCTCCGCCTACCTGGGGCACCACGGCTGGCCGGAGGCGGTCCGGGCGGCCCGGGAGGCCCACGTCAAGCTGGCGGTCAACGACGGCGAGGACCCGGACGTCCCGCCGCGCTCGTTGGACGTGCTGCGCATCCTGACCTCGTCCTGAGCCCGTCCTGAGCCCGTTCCGGGCGCTTCGGCGCGGACCCGCGCCGGCGGCCCGGGTCCCGGCCTGCCCGCCGGTGGGCCGGAGCGTCCCGCAGTGCGGGCAGCGGAACGGTCGCTGTCCAGGATGTGACACGCTGGACCATTCACCACCGGCACGACCTCAGGACGGGATATCCCCACCGTGGAACAGCAGACGGCCAGCGCCCAGTACGTCCTCACGCTGTCCTGCCCCGACAAGCAGGGCATCGTTCACGCGGTCTCCAGCTACCTCTTCATGACCGGCTGCAACATCATCGACAGCCAGCAGTTCGGGGACGGGGACAGCGGACTGTTCTTCATGCGGGTGCACTTCACCGCGGCCGAGCCGGTGAGCGTGGACAAGCTGCGGGCCAGCTTCGCCGCGATCGGCGCGTCGTTCGGGATGGAGTGGCAGATCCACCCGACCGAGGAGCGGATGCGGATCGTCCTGATGGTCAGCAAGTTCGGGCACTGCCTGAACGACCTGCTGTTCCGCACCCGGATCGGCGCGCTGCCGGTGGAGATCGCCGCGGTGGTCTCCAACCACACCGACTTCCGCGACCTCACCGAGGGCTACGGGATCCCGTTCCACCACATCCCGGTCACCCGGGACAACAAGGCCGCGGCCGAGCAGGAACTGCTGGACCTGGTGGCCAAGGAGAACGTCGAGCTGGTCGTGCTGGCCCGCTACATGCAGGTGCTCTCGGACGAGCTCTGCACCGCGCTGTCCGGCAAGGTGATCAACATCCACCACTCCTTCCTGCCGAGCTTCAAGGGCGCCAAGCCCTACCACCAGGCCCACACCCGGGGTGTGAAGCTGATCGGCGCCACCGCGCACTACGTCACCGCCGACCTCGACGAGGGCCCGATCATCGAGCAGGAGGTGGCCCGGGTGACCCACGACATCACCCCGGACCAGCTGGTCGCGCTCGGCCGGGACGTCGAGTGCCAGGCGCTGGCGCGCGCGGTGAAGTGGCACAGCGAGCACCGGGTGCTGCTCAACGGCACCCGCACGGTGGTCTTCACCTAGAGTCCGCCCGGGTCTGCCCGCGCCGCCCGCGCGCGTCCCGCCCGCGCGCGTCCCGTCCGCCCGCGTCCCGCCCGGCTATGGGCGGGACAGCAGCGGCGCCGCCCGGAGCACCTCGCGGATCGCCGCCCGGTCGCCGTGCTCGCCGACCGGCACCCGGTCCGGGTCGCGGTGCGCGGCGGCCAGCTGGCAGAACTCCAGCCCGTCCAGGACCATCGCGGCCACCGGCTCACCGCCGGGCGGTCCGCACTCCGGGCCGTCCAGCGGTATCAGCCACTCGCCGGCGGCCGGTCCGTCGATGACCAGCCGGATCTGCCGGCCGGTCCGGGCGGTGCCGTCGGGCGGTCCGCCCGCGGGGGTCCCGGCGTGCTCGGGCCGGGAGGCCCGCAGGCCCGCCAGCGCGGCCGGGAGCATCCGTACGGCCAGGTCGACCATCTGCCGCAGGTGCTGCGGCGCCGGTGGGGCGTACGGGTAGGCGACCGCGCGGGCCACGTCCTCGCCGTGCACGTAGCACTCGAAGGCCCGGTCGACGAAGGCGTCGCGCAGCGGGACGGTCACGAAGCCGAAGTCCACCGGGGTGTTGCCCTGCGGGGCCAGGGCAGCGGTGCGGACCAGCTCGTGGCAGTGCCGGCGCCACCGGGCCCGGACCCGCTGCGGGGGCTGCCCGGCCTGCTCGGCGGTCAGCCGGGCGGTGCGCCCGGTGATCCCGGCCCACGGCGGGCCGCTCTGCCGGGGCACCCGGGGGAGCGGGGGAGCCGCGTCCTGCGGCGGCACCCGGCGGTCGGCCGTCGCCCCGCCGCCCGGGACGGGGTCGGGCAGCCCGAGGGCGAGTGCCACGTAGCCGTCCACCGCGGCGAGATGGCAGAGCACCTCGGCCGGGCGCAGGTACTCGGTACCGCCGTGCCAGGGGAGTTCGGCGACCTCCTGCCACTCCTCCGGGCCGAGGTCGCGCAGCAGTGCGTCGAGCTTGGCGGTCTCCGCGGTGTAGGGAACGCCCCAGGCGGGGACGGGCAGTTCGGCCGGCCGCCGGGTCAGGCACCAGTCGAGGACCTGCTGGCGCAGCGAGGCGGGCTGGTCGAGCGGCTCGTCGGCGGAGAGCCAGCCGGCCGCGTCCCGGAGCCGGGCGGCCTCCTCGGCGCAGCCCGGGCAGCCGCGCAGGTGCTGCTCCAACTCGGCGGCCTCGCGCCGCGGGCAGGCACCCAGGGCCCAGGCGCCGAGCAGCGAGCGCAGGGCCTCGTGCTGCTCCTCGGTGATGGTCACGTGCCCCCGCTCTCGTTCCCGTGGCGCGGTCCGTCGTGCCGGCGCCCGTCGTGCCGCTGCCCGTCGTCGTGCCGGCCTTCGTCGTGCCGGCCTTCGTGGGGCTGTCCTTCGTGGTGCCGATCGCCGTGCCGCTGCGCCGGGTGACCCGGTCCCTCGTGCGGCGCGGTGCCCTGCCGCGGCCCGCCGTCGCACCCGTCGTGCCGCCGGCAGTCGGGCGGGCCCGGCTGCCGCTGATGGGCGCGCTCCTCGGCGAGTTCGGTGGCCAGCAGCTCCAGGCCGAGCCGCATCCGCTGCTTGGCGGTCTGCTCGGTGATGCCGAGCCGGCGGGCCGTCTCCTGGTAGGTGCGGCCGTCGTAGTACGACACCTCGATGGTCTCACGCAGGCTCTGCGGGAGGGAGTCGACCACGTACTGGACGCGGGCGGCGGTGGCCACGGCCCGGATCTCCTCCTCGACGGGCCCGCCCGGCGCGCCGGTGCCGTCCGCGCCCTCGACGCCCAGCGGGGCCTCGGCGGCCCGCCGGACCCGCAGGCGGTCGACGGCGCGGCTGTGCGTCAGGGCGCCGAGCCAGGAACGGAGCGAGCCCTGGGCGGGGTCGAAGGCCTCGGGGTGCTCCCAGACGTGGGCGAATATCTCGCGGGTCAGCTGGGTGGCGGCGGCCTGGTCGGCCAGTATCCGCCCGGCCAGTCCGTGCACCATCGGCGCGAGCTGGTCGTACAGTTCGCCCAGCGCCGTCTCCTCGCCGCGGGCGAGGCGCCGTTGGAGCTGTTCGTCCCAGCGCGGGGCGCTGCCGGGGGTGGCCATCGGTAACCACCCTCCTACCGTGGGGTTCGCTGCCGTGCCCAACGGTATCCTGCGGCCTTCCGGGAGCGGGCGGATTCGGTACCGGAGGGGCCGCCCGGTTTCGGATCGTCACATCGTGGGATCTGCCGCGGCTCCCGCTGTTCGAAGGCCGTTGGACATATGTCGCACGGGTGGTTCGCGAGTGGCGGGCGGCGCGCCCGGGGTGTCCGGCGGTAGGTTCGCCACTGCATGTCCGGCCGGTCGGCCCGGGCCGGACGATCGCCGGTACGAGGCTCGCCAGAGTGAACGGGACAGTATGCACTGCCCTGTCCCCCGATCGTTGGAATATGCCCGAAGCGCTTGCTGCGGTCCGCCCGTCGAACCATCCTGAGGCGTATTCGTGTCGCAGCCGGAGCGCGACGGACGAGATGGCGCGGGCGCGACGTACCGGATGTGAACGTACGGCGGCCCGGCCTGCGGCGGCCCGGCGGGAGCCGGGACCAGCCGGCTGGACGATCCGGCCCGATCGAGACGATGGCCGAACTGCGAGTGCGGGTGGTGGAGCGGTGCAGGTTCTTCAGGTACAGCTTGCGGTGCGGGCGGACCCCGCGGAGGTCGGCCGGGCCCGCCGCTGGGTGCGCTCGCGGCTGCTCAACCACGGGGTGGACCCGGACGCTCAGATCGCCGAGACGGTCGTCCTGGTGGTCTCCGAACTGGTGACCAACGCCGTGGTGCACACCGGCTGTCCGGCCGTCCTTCGGCTCTGCTTCCCCGTCGACGACTCCCCGGCCGGGAGCGGTACTTCGGCGGCCGGCGGCTGCCCGCCGGCCGGCGGGCCGGTGGACGGGACGGGCTGCGGCGGCGCGGCGCGCGAGACGGCCGCGATCGGCCCGCTCCGGGTCGAGGTCGCCGACGCCAGCCAGGCCGCGCCGGCTCCCCGGCACGCGGGGCCGGACGCCGACGCCACCAACGGGCGGGGCCTGGAGCTGGTCGAACTGCTCTGCGACCGCTGGGGCTGGTATCCGGACGGTTCGGGCAAGCGCGTCTGGTGCGAGATCGGCGCCGGCGCGCCGCCGGTGGACCCGCTGACCGCCGTGGACTGGGCCGCACTGGCCCAGTGAGGCCCGACGATCAACGGGCCGAAACCTGACGCAACCATTCCGAATTTCGGACAACCCATTGACGTGACGTATCCGACTGATCACTCTGGGAGCAGCTCTCCGTTGCGAGGGGACGCCGAGGGAACACCCGAACGCCGCTGCGGTGCTGCTGTCCAGGGGGATCATGTCAGCAGGGGGGCCGTGGTACGCCGATCGCGCGGTGGCTCCTTGGCGAGTGCGGTGGGCTTTGCGCGGGTTCAGGGCCCGTGCTTCACGATCGGATGGCGGCGGGCCGTGCCGTGCTCGGGGTGCGTGCGGCCCGCCGCCGTCCGATCCGTGCGTTCCGCAGGGCCGGTTCCGGTCATTCGCCGCCGACTTGCCGCCGCTGAGCGGCCCGCGGGGGTGGCGCACCGTCAGTGCGACCGCTCCACCGACCGGAAGGTGCGCCGGTAGGCGCTCGGCGCGACGTCCAGCCGCCCGCGCAGCCGCAGCCGCAGCGAGGCCGCCGTCCCGAAGCCGGACTCCCGGGCCACCTGGTCGATCGTCATGTCGGTGCTCTCCAGCAACTGGCGGGCGCGCTCGGCGCGCTGGACCGTCAGCCACTGGCCCGGGCTGCTGCCCGTCTCCTCGCGGAACCGCCGCGTGAAGCTCCGCACGCTCATGCCCGCCCGGTCGGCGAGCAGGCGCAGCGGGAGCGGCTGGTCCAGGTGCTCCAGCGCCCAGGCGCGGACCGCCGCGGCGCCGGGGCCGGCGTCGACGGCCGGGCGGGGGAGTTCGACGTACTGCTTCTGGCCGCCCTCGCGCCAGGGCGGCACCAGGCAGGTGCGGGCCACCGCGTTGGCCACCGCGCTGCCGTGGTCGCGGCGCACGATGTGCAGGCAGAGGTCGATGCCGGCCGCCACCCCGCCCGAGGTGAGGACGTCCCCGTCGTCGGTGAACAGGACGTCCGGATCGAGCCGGACCTTCGGGTACAGGGCGGCGAAGAGCTCGGTGTAGCGCCAGTGGGTGGTGGCCGGGCGGCCGTCCAGCAGTCCGGCGGCCGCCAGGACGAAGGAGCCGGTGCAGATCGACACCAGCCGGGTGCCGGGCCGGATCCCGGCCAGCGCGGCGACCAGGGCGGGATCGAGCCGGGCGTCGACCTCCCGGGGCCCCTGGTCCGCGGAGGCCGGGATCACCACGGTGTCCGCCCACTCCAGGAGTTCGGGCCCGTGGTCGACGGCGATCCGGAAGTCCGTACTGGTGGGGACCGGCCGGCCGTCCACGGTGCAGGTGGCCACCTGGTAGTGCGGCACGCCGTCGGCGTCCTTGGCCGACTCGAAGATCCTTGCGGGGATGCCCAGTTCGAAGGCGATCACCCTGTCGAGTGCCAGTACCGCGATCCTGTGCGCCATCGCGCCCGCCCTTCCGTTCCCCGCCGGCGCCCGCCGCCTGCCGCCGGGCACCGCGCCGCCCGTCGCCCGGGCCGGCGACCAGCGTACGCCGAACCGCTGGCCCGATCTTTGCGAAAGCTGGCAGTCAGGCCACTCGTGGTCGTTCGGGCCGTTCGGGAGACTCGGCCGGGTGAACGAACGCCACACCCCCACCCCGGGCCCGACCGCCGCGCCGGCCCGCCCCGAGGCACCGGCCCCCGCACCGGACCTCGCCCCCTCCGGGCCCCCGCGGCCGGGCCGCACCGGCCGCCCCCGGCCGCACTACGCCTGGGTGGTCGCCGCGGTCTCGCTGCTGGTGCTGCTCGGATCGGCCGGCTTCCGCTCCACGCCCAGCCTGATGATGGACGCGCTGCACAACGAGTTCGGCTGGTCGATGGGGACGATATCCAGCGCCACCTCGGTCAACCTCGCGCTCTACGGCCTCACCGCCCCCTTCGCCGCCGCGCTGATGGACCGCTTCGGCGTCCGGCTGGTGGTGGTCTGCGCGCTGCTGACCATCTCGGTCGGCGCCGGGCTCACCATGCTGATGCGCGAGCCCTGGCAACTGATCCTCTGCTGGGGCGTGCTGGTGGGCCTCGGCAGCGGCTCGATGGCCGGCGCGTTCGCCACCACCGTCACCGGCCGCTGGTTCCGGGCCCGCCAGGGCCTGGTCACCGGTGTGCTCACGGCCGCCGGCGCGGCCGGCAACCTGGTCTTCCTGCCGGTCGGCGCCTGGCTGGTGGAAGAGCACGGCTGGCGTTCGGCGGTCGTCGTCGTCTCGCTGGCGGCCAGCGCGGTCGCCGTCCCGGTGCTGCTGCTGATGCGCGAGCGGCCCGCCGACCTCGGCCTGCTCCCGTACGGCGCGACCGAGGAGCCGCCCCCGCCGGTGGCGGACAACCGGGCGCTGGCCCGCTCGCTGCGGGTGCTCCGGGACGCCTCCCGCAGCCGGGCGTTCTGGCTGCTGGCCGGCTCCTTCGCGATCTGCGGCGCGACGACGGCGGGGCTGGTCGGCACCCACTTCATCCCCGCCGCGCACGACCACGGCCTGCCGGTCACCACGGCGGCGAGCCTGCTGGCCCTGATCGGGATCTTCGACGTGATCGGCACCATCGCCAGCGGCTGGTTCACCGACCGCTTCGACTCCCGGCTGCTGCTGGTCGTCTACTACGCGCTGCGCGGGTTCTCGCTGTTCCTGCTGCCGCAGCTGTTCGCGGGTTCGCTGGAGCCGCCGATCCTGGCCTTCGTGATCTTCTACGGCCTGGACTGGGTGGCCACCGTCCCGCCGACCGTCGCGCTCTGCCGACGGCACTTCGGCGACGACGCGCCGATCGTCTTCGGCTGGGTGCTGGCCTGCCACCAGCTCGGCGCGGCCGCGGTGGCCGGGCTGGCCGGCCTCGCCCGGGACGCGCTCGGCACCTACGACCTCGCCTGGTACGCGGCCGGCGGGCTCTGCGCGGTCGCCGTGCTGCTCTGCCTGGCCCTGCGGGCGGACCGGCCGGGGGCGGGGGCGCCCGCGCCGAGCCTGTCGTGAGCGGACACTAGGCTCACCGTCATGACGCTCGCCTTCACCCTCGACCCCGAGCCCGGTCCGGACCTGCGCGCCGACATCGTCCGGCTCTGGACCGACGTCACCAACGCCGGCGGCGCGGTCGGCTTCGTGGCGCCGGTGACGGAGGACGAGGTCTGGAAGACCGCCGACCCGCACTTCGCCGGCCTCGCGCCCGCCGGGCCGGACCGGCTGCTGATCGCCCACGAGCGGGAGAGCGGCCGGCTGGCCGCCCTGCTCTTCCTCGACTCCATGCGGTTCGGCCTGATGGACCACTGGCGGCTGCTCAAGCGTGTCATGGTGCACCCCGACTTCCAGGGCCGCGGCTACGGCGCCGAGCTGATGGCCGAGGCCGAGCGGGTGGCCCGGGCCTGGGGGCTGGAGGGACTGCGGCTGACCCTGCGCGGCGGTCTCGGGCTGGAGGCCTTCTACGCCCGCTGCGGCTACACCGAGGTCGGCCGGGTCCCCGCCGCGATCCGGGTGGCCCCCGGGGACGACCGCGACGACGTCACGATGTGGCTGGACCTGCGTTGACGGACGGCCGCGCGGGGCCGGGTGACCCGTGCCCCGCGCGGCGCGTCGGGCATGCTTCACTGGGATACCGGTCCGGTCCCCGCGCAGAGAAGGATGTGTCCCCCGTGAGCAGCAAGGTGAGCGACAAGTCCCACGCCACGCTCCGTTACACCTCCATGCGGGTCAGCATCTTCCTCGGCTGCCTGCTGGTCGCCCTGCTGCTGGGCCACTTCCAGGTCATCCCGGTCAAGGGGCAGACCGGCGCGATCTTCCTGTTCCTGGTGGCCGCCGTGGTCTCGGCGCCGCTCAGCTACGTGCTGCTGAGCCGGCAGCGCGACGCGATGTCGGCCCAGATCTCCGGCAGGGTCGACGGCCTCCGCAGCCGGACGGCCGCGCGGATCGCCGACCAGAACGCCGAGGAGGACGCGGCCGACGACGCCGCGCGCGCGACCGCCCTGCAGGGCTGATCCGCGTCACCGCCGTGCCCGCCCCCGACCCCGAGCCGCCGGCCGACCGCGAGCCGCCGGCCGAACCGGTGTCCGAGCCGTTGAGCGGGCCGCTCTCCGAGCCGCTGCCCGGGCCCGCCGCGCCGCAGGGCGGGAGCGTCAGCGGCACCTGGCCGGCTCCGGTCCGCAAGCCCACCGGGCGGGACGTGGCACGGCTCGCCGGGGTCTCGCAGGCCACCGTCTCGCTGGTGTTCTCCGGCCCCGAGGCGGGCCGCCGGGTCTCCGACGCCACCCGGGAACGCGTCCGGGAGGCGGCCCGCAGCCTCGGCTACCGCCCGCAGGCGGCCGGCCGGCAACTGCGGCTCGGCCGCAGCGGCATGATCCTGCTGGCCGTGCCGAACATCCTCGGCCCGTTCTTCGGCCGGGTGCTGGAGGGCGTCCACGAGGAGGCCGGCCGGCACGGCCTGGCCGTCGTGGTCAGCTCCGGCTGGGGGAGCGCCACCCTCGCCGACGCGGCCACCACCAGCCGGTTCGACGGCCTGCTGATCTGCTCCCCGGACGACAGCCAGCTCGGTGCGCTGCCCGCCGACACCCCCGCGGTCTTCCTGGACGCCGACCCCGGCACCGACCGGGCCCGGCCGACCGTCGAGCTGGACGTGGCCGGCGGCATGCGCGCCGCCGTCGAACACCTGGCCGGGCTGGGGCACCGGCGGATCGGCCGGCTGCGCTCCACCCACGCCGCGTACACCTTCCGGGTCCGCCAGGCCGCCTTCGAGCAGGCCGCCGCGGAACTCGGCCTGGACGTGGTCGAGCTGGGCGTCAGCCTCAACGAGGGCCAGCCCGCCGCCCGCGGCGCCGCCCGCCGGATGCTGGCGGGCCCCGACCGCCCGCACGCGGTGATCTGCGACGACGACGTGGTGGCCTCCGGGGTCTACCAGGCGGCCGCCGAACTCGGTCTGCGGGTGCCCGCGGACCTCTCGGTGGTCGGCATCGACAACATCCCCGTGGCCGAGCTGCTCACCCCGCCGCTCACCACCGTGGACCTGCCCGGCGAGGAGCTGGGCCGGGCCGGGGTCGCGGCCCTCGCGGACCTGCTCCGCGGCGAGCCGGTCGCGCCGGTGCCGCCGCTGGCGACCTCGCTGGTGCTGCGCTCCTCGACCGCGGCCGGGACCGCCGCGGCCGGGAGCCCCGCCTCCGGCGCCTCGCCCACCGGGACCGGCCGTTCGGATTAGCTCGGACAGGTGAAATGCCGTCAGGGCGTCTGGCGCCGCAGCGGCGGGCGAATGAACCGACGACGAGATTCCGGCGTGCGGACGCTCCGATCAACGGTCTGATCACCGACACCCCTGCCGGTCGGGACGGAGTCCGTCGGCCGGACCCCGTCGACGGTCAGTGACCGCGCCCGTCGGCCAGACCACCCGGTCCGACGGGCGCGGTCACGTATGAGGGGTGGGTTCAGCCCACCGGTACCGGCTGCGCCACCGGGGCCGCCGGCAGCGGCCGGAACCAGCGGCGGGCGCCGAACAGCAGCAGCCCGCCCAGGCCGATCCCGCCGGCCGCGCAGAGCGCCACCGGGCGCAGCGAGTCCTCGGCGAGGTTGCCGGAGACGGCGTAGCCGAGCGAGTTGCCGGTCGCGAACAGCGTCACCAGCCAGGCGAACGCCTCGGTCACCGTGCCCACCGGGGCCAGCTCGGCGACCAGGACGAACGCGGCCGCCAGCAGCGGGGCCAGCCCGATCCCGGACAGGAAGGCCAGCGCGGCCATCGCGTACGGCCCGGGCAGCAGCACCAGCGGGAGGTAGGAGACGGCCATCCCGAGCGCCATCACCCAGGTGCGGGTCGCCGTTCCGCTGCGCCAGCGCACCGCCCCGTACCCGAGCGCGCCGAGCAGTCCGCCCAGCGCGGCCAGCGCCAGCAGCGTCCCCGCGCCGCCCGGCAGACCGCCCTCGTGCGCCTCCGCGTAGGCGATGAACAGCACGTTCTGGGCACCGACCGCCCAGCCGGCGCCGGCCAGGCCGATCAGCAGCAGTACCAGGCCGGGCGAGCGGAGCGGCCCGAGCAGACCGGCCGAGTGCGCGCGCGGCGGTGCCTGCCACGCCCGGGCCGGTCCGGCGGTGGCCACCACCAGGGCCCCGGCCAGCCCCAGCCCGGCCGCCACCCAGAGCGCCGCGACCGGGCTGAAGACCCCGGCGATCCCGGCCACCGCGAGCGGGCCTGCCACGTAGAGGATCTGCTGCGAGGCGGAGTCGAAGGCGTACGCGGTGTCCAGCTGCTCCTCGGCGACGACATCCGGCCAGAGCGAGCGCAGGCAGGGTTCGAGCGGCGGCATGGCCAGTCCGGCGATCGCGGCGCCGACCGGTGCGGCCAGCGCCGAGCCCGGCGCGAGTGCCAGGAGCGCGTACCCGCCGCCCGCGACCACGGCGGAGGCGAGCAGCACCCGCGGCTGGCCGGTGCGGTCCACGATCCGGCCGAGGACCGGCCCGCCCACGGCGGCCGAGATCGCGTAGGCGGCGGTGGCCAGCCCGATCCGGCTGTAGGGGGTGCCGGCCTCGCGCAGGGCCAGCGCGATCACCAGGGCGGTCATACCGGCGGGGAGGCGGCCGAGCAGGGTGCCGAGGAGCAGACGGCTGACGTGCGGGGCGCGGAGCAGGGCGGCATAGCCCATGGACGGTTCTCCGGGTCGGGGCAGGGGAGGGCGGGGACTCTCTCCAAGTTATACGTATAACTGCTGAGCGGTCAATCGGACCCGTGGCGCGATCTGATGGTGCGTCAGCCTCGTTCGTGTCCGGATTTACCCTTGCGCGGGTCACATCTCAAACAAGTACTTTGAACATCTCAAACCTTTACTGCTAACGTATCGGCCATGACCACCTCAGGAGCAGCGCGGATGTACGGCTCGGGCCCGGCGCCCACGGCCGCCCGCGCGTGCTGCCTGACGGGTGCTGTGGACAGCGCGCGCCGTTGTCGTGCCATGAGCTGTATCCAGGCGGCACGCCCCTGACGGGGCCGCGTCCTCCCGTCCGGCCCACCCGCCGTGCCGCCTTCCCCGCCTCACCCCACCGTCAGCAACGCCCTCCCCGGAGCCGCACCGTCATGTCCACAGCGCCCGAGGCGACCTCGTCGCCGTCCGTGCTCGCCAGAATCCGCAAGACCCCGTTCTGGGTCCAGATCGTCGCCGGCCTCGTGCTCGGCGTCGGCCTCGGCTACCTGGCCCGCGCGGCCGACATCTCCTGGCTGGCCACCACCCTGGAGACGATCGGCAAGATCTTCGTCCAGCTGCTGAAGCTGGCCGTCCCGCCGCTGGTCTTCACCGCGATCGTGGTGTCGGTCGCCAACCTGCGCAACGTCACCAACGCGGCCCGGCTGGCCGCCCGGACGCTGCTCTGGTTCCTGATCACCTCGCTGATCGCCGTCGCGATCGGCCTCGGCCTGGGCCTGCTGACCAACCCGGGCCACGGCACCGACCTGAAGACCGAGGGCCTGAAGGCGCCGAAGTCCACCGGTAGCTGGATCGACTTCCTGACCGGCATCTTCCCGACCAACATCGTCACCGCCTTCACCGAGGTCGAGGTCCTGCAGATCGTCTTCCTGGCGGTCGTGACCGGCGCGGCGATCATCAAGCTGGGCAAGAAGGCCGAGCCCGTCCTCAAGCTCAGCGAGTCCGTCCTGGAGCTCGTGCAGACCGCCCTCTGGTGGGTCATCCGGCTCTCGCCGCTCGGCACCCTCGGCCTGATCGGCAAGTCCGTCGCCAAGTACGGCTGGGACCTGCTGAAGCCCTTCGCCACGCTGACCATCGACGTCTACGTCGGCTGCGCCCTGGTGCTGTTCGTGGTCTACTCCCTGCTGCTGAAGTTCGTCGGCGGCCTCAACCCGCTGAACTTCTTCAAGGGCGCCTGGCCGGCCATCCAGCTGGCCTTCGTCTCCCGCTCCTCGGTCGGCACCCTGCCGGTCACCCGCCGCGTCACCGAGCGCCTCGGCGTCCCGAGCGAGTACGCCTCGTTCGCCGTGCCGTTCGGCGCGACCACCAAGATGGACGGCTGCGCCGCGATCTACCCCTCGCTGGCCGCGATCTTCGTCGCCCAGGTCTACGGCATCGACCTCGGCATCAAGGACTACCTGCTGATCGCCTTCGTCTCGGTCATCGGCTCGGCCGCCACCGCGGGCCTCACCGGCGCGATCGTGATGCTGACCCTGACCCTCTCCACCCTGGGCCTGCCCCTGGAGGGCGTCGGCCTCCTCCTCGCCATCGACCCGATCCTCGACATGGTCCGCACGGCGACGAACGTCGCCGGTCAAGCGGTCGTGCCGGTCCTGGTGGCGGCCCGGGAGAAGACGCTGGACCTGGTCGCCTACAACAACCCGCACGGTGACCTGTACGACGACGCCCCCGCGGCGGCCGTCCCGGCGCAGGCCTCCGCGAAGGCCCCCGCCGCGGCCTGACAGCCGCGCCCGCAGCACCACGGGCCCTCTCCCCACGCCGGGGGAGAGGGCCCGTTGCCGTCGGTTCAGCGGGCGGACGGCCCGGCGGCCCGCCCGGGCGACGGCCGCCGGTTCACCAGCGGCCGGTGAGCGGGGTGTCGGTGGCCTCGCCGAAGCGGAGGCTGTAGAGCGGAGCGCCGGAGTCCTGGAACGCGCCGTAGAAGCTCGCCGCGCCCGGCCGGTAGATGCCGACCTTGTCCGTCCCGCTGCCGTTCCAGTCGCCCTTGACCGGGATGTCGCCGGTGTCGCCGAACAGGACCGTGTGGTCGACGCCGATCGACGTGTTGGAGTCGCTCAGGTAGAACCCGTGCGTGCTCGGCCGGAAGATGCCGATGGTGTCCTTGCCGTCGCCGTTCCAGTCGCCCACCATCGGGACGTCGCCGGTGTCGCCGAACGGGACCGAGAAGGTGACGTTGGCGTTGTCGTTGGTCAGGTAGAACGCCCGGTCGCCCGGCCGGTAGATGCCGATGGTGTCCTTGCCGTCGCCGTTCCAGTCCCCGACCAGCGGGATGTCGCCGGTGTCGCCGAACGGGACCGAGAAGGTGACGTTGGCGTTGTCGTTGGTCAGGTAGAACGCCCGGTCGCCCGGCCGGTAGATGCCGATGGTGTCCCGGCCCGGCCCGCTCCAGTGCCCGGTGAGCGGGATGTCGTTCGCCGAGCCGAACGGCGCGGCGTGGGTGAGGTTGCCGACGCTGTCGGCCAGCGCGAAGGTCTGGCTCGCGGGGCGGTAGATGCCGGTCTGGGTGGGCTTGCCGGTCGGCCTGGTGGTGACCTGGACGTCGAGGTAGTCCCGGTCGATGCCGATCGTGACGCCGCCCCAGGTCTCGGTGGCGTTGCCGTCGTACTGGTGGGCCCGCTGGTGCCCGGCCCAGGCGGTGCTCGGGAGCGCCGGGTCGGCGGTGTCCGCGACACCGTTCCAGCGCGCGGTGAACAGCGCGTCGGGCATGGCGTAGCCCTTGCCGCTCGCGGCCGTGGCGACCAGGTCCGCCATGCCGGTGGCGGCACTGCTGTAGAGGCCCGAGTTGTAGCCCAGCGCGTGGAGTTCGGTCGTCCAGGCGGAGAGGAACGGCTGGACCACCCCGGAGTAGGCCGCGACGTTGTAGGACTCCATGTCGTAGTACAGGACGCTCCCGGGGCCGAGCCCGAGGGCGGCGGCCTGCGCCACGGCGTCGTCGGCCGCGGCGGTGCCCTGCGCGGCCGGCGAGGTGATCCGCGATGCCTGGGCACCGACGTACACCGGCAGGAAGCGCCAGCCGGCGGTGTACTGCTGCTGCATCCAGGCGGCCGTCAGGTTGGGCTGGGCGCAGGCCCGGGCCGCTCCGCCGATGTAGATGCCGACGGCCTGGTAGGGCGAGTCGGCGCGCCAGGCGCTCATCGCGGCGGAGTCGGGTGCGGTGCAGGCGTCGAAGCCCTTGCCGGTGTACCTGGTCGCGTCGGCCGGCAGCGCGGGCGCGGCGGCCGTGGTCGCGGCGGCGGACCCGGTGGCGGGCGCTCCCGCGGCCGGCGCCGCCGCGGCCGGACCCGGCTTCCGCGCCGGGCCGGCCGGGAACCCGGCCGAGGCGAGGATCGTCCGGACCAGCGCCTGGTCGTCGCCGTACACGCCGGTGGCCGTGACGCCCGGGGCGGTGGCGCGGACCTCGCGGTCGATCTCCGACACGGTCGTGGCGGACGGGGCGCCCTCGGCGCCGGGCTCCAGGAGCAGCGCCTCGGTCCGGCCCACCAGGTGGGCGGGGCAGTCCTGCCGGGCCCCCGGCGTGCCGAGGTAGACGGCGTGCTGGTCGAAGCGCACGCAGGCCGTCGGATCGGCCGTCAGGTCGATCACGGGCCAGTCGGCCGGCACCGTGAACGTGTGTCCGAGGTAGGAGACGTTCTTGCCGGGGGCCGGCGAGGTGCCGGGCGCGGCCTGCGCCGGTCCCAGAGCCGCGACGGACAGGACCGCCGTCGCGCCGAGGGCGGTGAGTATTCGGCGGCGGGCGCCGGAATGCGTGGTGATGACGTTCTCCCTGGGGAAACGGCCCCGGCGGTGCCGGGGCTCACGGCTGTGCCGCGCGCCCGGGCACCGGTGACCGGGCCGGGAGGCGGCAGCACAGCATAGGGATCACGTCTGACAGTCCGACAACACCTTTACGTTCCAGGCGGTGTCGCCACGAGCGGTGCCGGTCGGGCACCGGAGCCCGCCGTCCCGGGGCGGGCCGTCGGTCACGCCGTCGACCGGCGGCGGAACGGGGCCGGGCAGGGCCGGGAGAGGGTCGGAGGGGTCCGCGGCCGCCGGGAGTGGGCACCTGTGCGTGGTTCCGCGAGACCGGCGCCGGGCCGGGAAAGGCAGGGGGCCCGGCAGCTGGCCGGGCCCCCTTGGGTACTGCTCTTGTGCTCATGATGACGGCCGCGGGGGCCGTCTGCGGACCCGAGGGGTCCCGAGCGATCAGGTCATCAGAGGATGATCAGATAGCGGTAACGTTCTCCGCCTGCGGGCCCTTCGGACCCTGGGTGACGTCGAAGCTGACCGCCTGGTTCTCCTCCAGCGAGCGGAAACCGTTCGCGTTGATGGCGGAGTAGTGGACGAAGACGTCGGGGCCGCCGCCCTCCTGGGCGATGAAGCCGAAGCCCTTCTCAGCGTTGAACCACTTGACGGTTCCCTGAGCCATGCCGTTCTCCTTGCGAGGGACGTATTGGGGGCCACACCGTGTGGCACCCGGTCCGCTGCGCTGATCGCCCTGCCTCCGGACGGGTCCGGAGTTTTTCGATATTGCTGAAAAACTACAAAAAGCCTGCGGTTACATGCTCCGCAGGCTTCAAGTACTGCAAGGGGAATCAAACTGCAACTGAGGGCAACGCTAGCATGCGGTCGCGGTGACGACCAGGGGTGACTTACGGGCCGGACAGGGCGTGTCGCAAGGCCGGTGCGGGGCTTCCGGAAGGGCGGGCATACCCTGCCTGGAGGCCCACGAACAGCAAGGGAGCGGCGCAGTGGCGGTACCGGATGCGGAAACGCACGAGCCCCGGCAGAACCCCCCGGTCAGGCCGCGGGTCGGACACATTCAGTTCCTGAACTGCGTACCCCTCTACTGGGGGCTGGCCAGGACGGGCAATCTGCTCGATCTCGACCTCACCAAGGACACTCCGGAGAAGCTCAGCGACCAGTTGGTCGGCGGCTCCCTCGACATCGGCCCGATCACCTGCGTCGAGTACCTGCGGCACGCGGACGAGCTGCTGGTGCTGCCCGACATCGCGGTCGGCAGCGACGGACCGGTGATGTCCTGCGTGATCGTCAGCAAGGTCCCGCTGGCCGAGCTGGACGGCCGCCGGGTCGCCCTCGGCTCCACCAGCCGGACGTCGGTGCGGCTGGCCCGGCTGCTGCTGGAGGAGCGCGAGGGGGTGCGGCCGGAGTACTTCAGCTGCCCGCCCGACCTGGACGCGATGCTCGCCGAGGCCGACGCCGCCGTGCTGATCGGCGACCCGGCGCTGCGGGCCTACCTGGGACAGGCGGCCGACCAGGGCCTGACCGTGCACGACCTCGGCGCGATGTGGAAGGAGTGGACCGGTCTCCCCTTCGTCTTCGCCGTCTGGGCCGCCCGCCGCGACTTCGCCGACCGCAGCCCCGAGCTGACGGCGGCCGTGCACCGGGCCTTCCTGGAGTCCCGCGACCTCTCGCTGGTCGAGGCCGGCGCGGTGGCCGAGCACGCGGCCCGCTGGGAGGAGTTCGACGCCGGGGTGCTGGAGCGCTACTTCAGCGAGGCGCTGGACTTCTCGCTCGGCGAGCGGCAGCTGGCCGGCATGGCCGAGTTCGCCCGACGGGTCGCCGCGGACAGCGGCTTCGCCCCGGACGTCACGGTCCGGCTGCTGGAGCCGGCACCGGCGGTGGTCTGACCCCGCCGGGGAGGTCCGACCGCGGGGGAAGGGGTGCACCGGTCCTTCCGGGCCACCCCTCCCGCCCCGCGCGGCCCGGTAGCGTCTGCACGCGAGATCCGTGCGGTCGGCGGTGCCTGGAGGGCGCCGGCGACGCCGGGCGGTCGAGGGGAGCGTGCGGGATGCAGGCACTGGGGGCGGACGACCCGCGACAGGTCGGCGGGTACCGGCTGCTGCGGCGCCTCGGCGCGGGCGGGATGGGCCGGGTCTACCTCGGCCGGACGGCCGGCGGCCGCACGGTGGCCGTCAAGCTGGTCCGCGGCGAGCTCGCGGAGGACGCCGAGTTCCGGGCGCGGTTCCGGCAGGAGGTCGCCGCCGCCCGCCGGGTCGGCGGTGCCTGGACGGCGCCCGTGCTGGACGCCGACACCGAGGGCGAGCACCCCTGGGTGGCCACCGGCTACGTGGCCGGTCCCGCGCTCGGCACCGCCGTCCGGGACTTCGGCCCGCTGCCCGAACAGGCCGTACGGACCCTCGGCGTCGGGCTCGCCGAGGCGCTGGGCCATGTCCACGGCCTCGGACTGGTGCACCGGGACGTCAAGCCCTCCAACGTCCTGCTGACGCTGGACGGGCCGCGTCTGATCGACTTCGGCATCGCCCGCGCGCTGGACGCGACCAGCGGCTTCACGCAGTCCGGCTACGTGGTCGGCTCGCCCGGCTTCATGTCGCCCGAACAGGCGAACGGGCAGCCGGCCGGGCCGCCGAGCGACGTCTTCTCGCTGGGCGCGGTGCTGGCCTTCGCGGCCACCGGGGTGCAGCCCTTCGGCGAGGGGGTGAGCGTGGCGGTGCTGCTCTACCGGGTGCTGCACGAGGAGCCGGACCTCTCCGGGCTGGCCGGGCCGCTGCGCCCGATCGTGCTGGACTGCCTGGCCAAGGACCCGGCCGCCCGCCCGGCCCCGTGGCAGCTCCGGGAGCGGCTGGACGCCGACGGCGCGGCCACCGTACGGCTCGGGCGGGGCGGCTGGCTGCCGCCCGCGCTGGCGGCGGGGGTCGGCCGCAGCGCGGTCGAACTGCTCGACCTGGAGGGGGAGGTGGAGGTCGGGGGAGCCGGCGCCCCGCGGCGCCCGGCCGCGGCGCCGGACCTGCCGGGCGGCCGGACCCCGACCGACCGGGTCCCGCTCGGCGGCGGGCCGGTCGGTCACCCGCAGGCCGGTCACCCGCAGGCCGGCCACCCGCAGGCCGGTCACCGGTCGTACGACGATCCGCCCCGCGACGCCGTGCCGCAGGACCGGGCGCCGACCGGGCCGGAGCGGCCGGGGCACCGGGTGCGGAACGCGGCGCTGGTCGCGGTGGCCGTCCTCCTGGTGCTCTCGGCCGGCGGCTACGGCGCCTACCGGGGCTTCCGGGGCGAGGCGGCGGTGGAGCACCCGCCCACCGACGGGCCGACGGTCACGTCCTCGTTCAGCTGGTCGGCCAGTTCGACCTCCACCACCTCCTCGTCCACGACCTCCTCCTCCACCACGCTGCCGCCCGGCCCGGTGCCGCCGGGCACCGGCGGCCCGAGCGTCGTGCCGGCCGGCTTCCTCGGTACCTGGCGCGGGGAGATGACCACCGACAAGGGGCTGCCCGCCGGTACCACCACGCTGGTGATCGGCCCGGCCGCGGTCGGGCAGGAGAACACCACCAGCCGCAACGCCGTCACCGGGCTGATCTCGGTCAGCTGCGAGGGCGCCTGGACGCTGGACTCGGCGTCCGAGGGGAAGCTGGTGTTCACCTCCCGGCTGGTCCGCTCCTCGCTGCCGGGGGCGTGCAGCGGCGGCTCCAACGCGGAGACGCTCACCCTGCAGAAGGACGGCACGATCCGGTTCTCCTCCGCCGATCCGGCGGCCGGGAACCCGACCGGGACGATGCGGAAAGCGGCCTGACGCCGACGCGCGAAAGCGCTGGCGTAGGCTGGTTCGGCCGTACCCGGAAGCACTGAAACGCACAGCAGTACCGAGAGAGAGAAGGCCGCCAGGTGTCCGAGCTCGCAGCGACCACCCTCGATGCGCCCAGCACCGACCTGCAGGCCGTGCTCGACCGGGCGGCCGGCGGTGGCCGGATCAGCCCGGAGGAGGCCCTGGAGCTGTACCGCTCGGCGCCCCTGCACGCGCTCGGCTCGGCGGCCGACGCGGTGCGCCGACGCCGCTACGCCGGTACCGAGCACATCGCGACGTACATCATCGAGCGGAACATCAACTACACCAACGTCTGCGTGACGGCGTGCAAGTTCTGCGCCTTCTACGTGCCGCCGAAGAGCGACAAGGGCTGGTCCCGCGACCTCGACGAGATCCTGCGCCGCTGCGCGGAGACGGTCGAGCTGGGCGGCACCCAGATCATGTTCCAGGGCGGCCACCACCCGGACTACGGCGTGGAGTACTACGAGCGCGCCTTCGCGGCGATCAAGGCGGACTTCCCGCAGCTGGTGATCCACTCGCTGGGCGCGTCCGAGGTCGACCACATGGCCCGGCTGTCCGGGGTGTCGGTCGAGGAGGCCATCACCCGGATCCACAAGGCGGGCCTGGACTCCTTCGCGGGCGCCGGCGCCGAGCTGCTGCCGGCCCGGCCGCGCAAGGCGATCGCACCGCTCAAGGAGTCCGGCGAGCGCTGGCTGGAGATCATGGAGGCCGCGCACGGCCTGGGCGTGGAGTCCACCTCCACCATGCTGATGGGCACCGGCGAGACCAACGCCGAGCGGATCGAGCACCTGCGGATGATCCGCGACGTGCAGGACCGCACCGGCGGGTTCCGCGCCTTCATCCCGTACACCTACCAGCCGCAGAACAACCACCTCAAGGGCTCCACCCAGGCGACCGTCTTCGAGTACCTGCGGATGATCGCGATCGCCCGGCTGTTCCTCGACAACGTCGCGCACATCCAGGGCTCCTGGCTGACCACCGGCAAGGAGGCCGGCCAGCTGTCGCTGCACTACGGCGCGGACGACCTCGGCTCGGTCATGCTGGAGGAGAACGTGGTCTCGGCGGCCGGCGCCAAGCACCGGTCCAACCTCACCGAGCTGATCCACCTGATCCGGGCCGCCGACCGCGTCCCGGCCCAGCGCTCGACCACCTACGAGCACCTGCGGGTGCTGGACGACCCGGCCAACGACCCGGTCGACCCGCGGGTCGCCTCGCACATCGCCTCCACGGCGATCGCGGGCGGCACCGCGCACCCCGAGCTGAAGATCCTCGACAACGGCTGACGCCGGCGTCCGGGGCGCCCGCCGCAGGGGCGCCCCCGCCGGCCCCGCAACGGTGACTCGCCATGCTGACGCTGCACCGGGCCGCCCTCGTGCTGCCCGACCCCGCCGACCCCACCGCCCCGTCCGTCGCCGACGGGGCGGTGCTGGTGCACGGCGAACTGATCGCCGCCCTGGGCCGCCACGCCGAGCTGGCCGCCGCCCACCCCCGGGCCCGGCTGCGCGACTGGGGCGACGCCCTGCTCACCCCCGGGCTGCGCAACCCGTACGGGCACTGGCTGCTGGAGAGCGCGTACCACCCGGACCCGCGCGAGGAGCTCGGGGACGCGCCGGTGCCCGGTGGACTGCTGGGGGAGGCCGACGAGTCGCGCTGCGGCGCGAGCGCCCGGCGCGGGCTGCAGCGGATGCTCGGCTCCGGGGTGACGGCGGTGGCCGGCCCGTTCGAGCGGGCCTCGGTGCGGACGGCGGTGGCCCGGTCCGGGCTGGCCGCGCTGCCCGGTCCGGCCGGTCCCCCCGGTGCGGAGGGGCCGCTGGACCCGCTCGCCGTGCTGCCGCTCGCGGCGGCGGTGCACGGGCGGCTGGCCGTGGGCGGGCGGGCCGACTTCGCGGTGTTCGCGACGGCCGGCGCCGCCGGTGCCGGTGCGTCCGGTGCCGGTGCCTCCGACGGCGCTCGCGGGCCGGCCCCGCGGCCGGCCGGCTGCCTGGCGACGGTCCTGGCCGGGCGGTTGGTGTACCGCCGACGCTGAGCCCCGGCTACTCGCGGGTAGCCGGACTCCCGTGCGACGTACGGTCGTTCCTTCGTGTGCCGCCGAACTGCGGTGTCGGCCATATTGTCTGATTCACCCTTCGCCGTGACCTGAGGGCCCGCCAGCGGATACGATCCCGGCAGCTCAGTCCGTACCCTCACCACGCACCACCCGTCCCCACGGGTGGCGGGGCCCCGTCCCAGGCCCCGAAGGCTAGCCAGGACAGGAACCATGCGATCCGCGACCGTCCCCCCGCCGCGCTTCCCGCGGTTGGGCCGTGGCTGGTACCTCACCGCCGTGCTCAGTGCCGTGCTGGCCGTCGGCATGTGCCTGCTCGGCTGGCGCCAGACCGAGCAGGCCGACCGGATCGGCGCGCACCCGGTGAGAGTGGACGGCGTCGTCACCCAGATGCCCTCCGGCGGCGGCTCCTACAGCACCGTCAGCTACCGGGCCGCCGGCCAGCAGCACACCGCCGCCGCGCTGCCGCTGGCGGACGGCGCCAAGGTCGGTGACGCGGTCTGCCTGGAGCACGCCGCCGACGACCCGGGCGCGGTCCGGATCTGCGGCGCCACCTACCCGCAGCCGGTCGGCGTCGGACTGGCCCGGTTCAGCGTGCCGGTGGCCGTCGTGCTCTTCCTGGTCTGCGTGCTGAGGATCCGCCGGCACCGCCGGGCGGTCGCCATCCGCAGCGGCACCGGGCGGTTCGCGACCACCGTCGCGCTGGCGACCGGCGCGCTGGCCGAGGGGATGCCCGCGATAACGCAGGGCAAGCGCTCGCGCCGCAGGCGGCGTTCGGGCGGGCGGCGCGGCCTGCACTGAGGCCGCGCGCCCTCCGGGGCACGCCCCGGCCGGGGCGGTGACGGGCCGCGCGGAGCGACCGCGACGGGCGGGCGGCGTGCCCCCTTGCCGAACCCGCCGGTGGCAGGGTGAACAATGGGGACGTGACCCGAGCCTCTCTGGACAAGCAGCCGCACGAAGTCGCCGCCATGTTCGACGACGTCGCGGCCAAGTACGACCGCACCAACGACGTGCTTTCCCTCGGCCAGGCCCGTGCCTGGCGCCGGGCGGTGGCCGAGGCGGTGGCCGCCGGTCCGGGCGACGTCGTGCTCGACCTCGGGGCCGGTACCGGCACCTCCTCGCTGCCCTTCGCCGAGGCGGGCGCCACGGTCGTCCCGTGCGACTTCTCGGTCGGCATGCTCGCGGAGGGCAAGCGCCGCCACCCCGAACTGCCGCTCACCGCGGGGGACGCGACCAGGCTGCCGTTCGCCGACGGCACCTTCGACTCGGTGACGATCTCCTTCGCGCTGCGCAACGTGCAGGACACCGACGCGGCGCTGAGCGAGATGTTCCGGGTCACCAAGCCCGGCGGCAAGCTGGTGATCTGCGAGTTCTCGACGCCGACCTGGACGCCGCTGCGGACGGTCTACACCGAGTACCTGATGCGCGCGCTGCCGCCGGTGGCCACTGCGGTCAGCAGCAACCCGGACGCCTACGTCTACCTCGCCGAGTCCATCCGGGAGTGGCCGGACCAGCCGGAGCTGGCCGCGAAGCTCCAGGAGGCCGGCTGGTCCAAGGTCGCCTGGCGCAACCTGACCGGCGGGATCGTCGCCCTGCACCGGGCGTACAAGGTCTCCTAGGGCCCGGTCCGACGGTCCGCGCACTGGTGCGGCGCGAACGGTCGGCCCGGCTACGGCCTGGGCCGCTCGATGGTGGTGCACCTCCTTCGCCAGTGCCGTCATCGGTGCGGTGCTCGCGCGCACGGCGGTCCCCTCCGGGCCGGCGCAGGTGCCCTCGCCCGGCGGCTTCCGGGCGACGTTCGCGATCGGTGCCGGGGCGGCGGCGCTCGGGGTGCGGTCATCGCGGCGGTGCCGGACGGCGCCGCCGCGCGCGGCGGACGCCGCGGACGCCGCCCTCGGACCCCGTCCCGGGGGCGGCAACTAGACTGCCGGGGTCAACGCCTCCGTCCCCAGCCGTAGCTCCAGGAGAGTGCCCACCGTGTCCGAGACCGCAGCCGACCTGACGAAGCCGGACAGCCCCGTGGAGAGCACCGCGGACGTCATCGTGGTCGGCGCGGGCCCGGCCGGCGCCACCACCGCGTACTACCTCGCCCAGGCCGGGCTGGACGTGCTGCTGCTGGAGAAGACGTCGTTCCCCCGCGAGAAGGTCTGCGGCGACGGTCTGACGCCCCGTGCCACCAAGCAGCTGGTCGACATGGGGATCGACGTGTCGACCGGGAATGGCTGGCTGCACAACAAGGGCCTGCGGATCATCGGCGGCGGGGTCCGGCTGGAGCTGGACTGGCCGGAGCTGTCCGCGTTCCCCGACTACGGGCTGGTCCGCAAGCGCGCCGACTTCGACGAGCTGCTCGCCCGTCAGGCGGAGAAGGCCGGCGCCCGGCTGTACGAGCGGTGCAACGTCAGCGGTCCGGTGCTCGACGACCGGACCGGCCGGATCGTCGGCGTCACCGCCCGGCTCGGCGACGAGAAGCGTGCGGTGACCTTCCGCGCCCCGCTGGTCGTCGCGGCCGACGGCAACTCCACCCGGCTCTCGCTGGCCATGGGCCTGCACCGCCGGGAGGACCGTCCGATGGGCGTCGCCTACCGGACGTACTTCAACTCCCCGCGCCATGACGACGACTACCTGGAGTCCTGGCTGGAGCTGTGGGACACCCGCGCCGGGGAGCGCAAGCTGCTGCCCGGCTACGGCTGGATCTTCGGCATGGGCGACGGCACCTCCAACGTCGGCCTCGGCATCCTCAACTCCTCGCCCGCCTTCGGCGAGCTGGACTGGCGCGACGTGCTCAAGGCCTGGTGCGCGAGCATGCCGGCGGAGTGGGGCTACACCCCCGAGAACATGACCGACCCGATCCGCGGCGCCGCCCTGCCGATGGCCTTCAACCGGCAGCCGCACTACACCCGCGGCCTGCTGCTGGTCGGTGACGCGGGCGGCATGGTCAACCCGTTCAACGGCGAGGGCATCGCCTATGCGATGGAATCCGGCCAGATCGCGGCCGGCGTCATCGTCCAGGCCAACGCCCGGGTGACGGAGGGCGGCCGCGAGCGCGCCCTCCAGGCGTACCCGCGCATCCTCAAGGACGTCTACGGCGGCTACTACACCCTCGGCCGCGCCTTCGTGAAGCTCATCGGCAACCCCAAGGTGATGCAGCTCGCCACCCAGCGCGGCCTGACCCACCCGATGCTGATGAAGTTCGTGCTCAAGATGCTGGCCAACCTGACGGACCCGCAGGGCGGCGACGCCATGGACCGCATCATCAACGGCCTCGCCCGGGTCGCCCCGAATGCCTGATCCGCCGCCGCCCGGAGCTCCGGGCGGCGGCGGGGGCGCTCCCGTACGGTTCCGGTGACGCCGGCCGCCGTACGGGAGCGGGGTTCAGCGGGCGCTGATCCGCACGTTCCGGAACTTCACCGGGAGGGTCGGGAAGCCGTCGCCGGGGCCGTTCTGGTCGTCCTCGCCGCCGGCCGCGATCTTCTGCAGGACGTCCAGGCCGGCGGTCACCCGGCCGAACGGGGTGTAGGCGGGGGAGAGCTTGGTGTCCTTCCAGACGATGAAGAACTGGCTGCCGTTGGTGTTCGGCCCGGCGTTGGCCATGGCCACGGTGCCGGCGGGGTAGGTGGCACCGGTGAGGTTCTCGTCGGGGAACGAGTAGCCCGGGCCGCCGCTGCCGGTGCCGGTCGGGTCGCCGCACTGCAGGACGAAGATCCGCTGGGTGGTGAGCCGGTGGCAGTGGCTCTTGTCGAAGTAGTCGTGCTCGGCGAGGAAGCGGAACGAGAACGTCGTGCAGGGCGCCTCGGCGGTCAGGGCCCGGAAGGTGATCGCGCCCTGGCCGGTCTTCAGGGTCGCCTGGTAGGGCTTGGCGGCCTTCTTGGCGTCGAAGACCGGGATGCCCTTGAAGTTGTCGGCGGGCACGGCCGGGGTGTACGCGCAGCCGGGGGCCGCGGGCGGGGCCGGCGCGGGGTCCGCCGCGGCGGTGCCGGTGGTCGCGGCCAGCAGGAGGACGGTGGCGGCGGCGGGCAGCGCCCAGTGCTTGCGCCTCATGTGACGGGCCTTCCGGGGGGTGGTGGACGGCTGGATTGTCATGGCGACATCATCCATGGTCGGGTAGGGATCCGGTAGACGTCGGGGGCCGGTGGTGGGCGGTGGGTGGCAGGGGCGGGTGGCGCCCCGTTGCCGTGGGCGTCCGGATGGGAGGAGTGCGCCGAAAGCCGTTGATCGCGGGCGGGGCGGTGCGCGAGGATGGCGGACCTTGGCGCGGGTCCGTCCGAGCGGGCCCGCGGTGTTCCGAGATCCGTCCGACGTCGTACGGGAGTCTCCTCGTCCGCCCCGTTCGCCTTCGGAGAGGTCCCGCCCATGCGCCCGTCACCCGCCCTGCTCCGTGATGTACCCGTGCTGCTGGTGGCGGTGGTGTGGGGGTCGAGCTTCCTCGCGGTGCAGCAGGTGGCCGGGCCGGGGACGGTGGTGGCGATGCTGGTGCTGCGCTTCGGGCTGGTGCTGCCGCTGCTGGGGGTCCTCGCCCGGCGGGCGCTGCGGGGGATGGGCCGGGCCGAGTGGCTGGGCGGGGCGGTGCTGGGCCTGGTGCTCGGCGGGGTCTTCCTGCTGGAGACCTACGGCGCGGTGCACACCTCCGCCACCAACTCCGGGCTGATCATCAGCCTCACGATGGTGTTCACCCCGCTCGCGGAGAGCGCGCTCACCCGGACACCGCTGCCGCGGGCCTTCCTCGCGGCGGCCGGCCTGGCCGTGTTGGGCGTCGCCCTGCTCACCGGCGGCGGCGGGCTGAAGGCGCCCACCTCCGGCGACCTGCTGGTGCTCGGCGCCGCCGTGGTGCGGACGGCGCACGTGCTGGCGATGTCCCGGGTCCGGGCCATCCGGGACACCGACAACCTGGGTCTCACCTGGGTCCAACTCGCCACCGCCACAGCGGTGTTCGCCCTCGCCGCGCCGTTCGCCGGGCCGCTGCCGTGGACCGTCGCCGCCTCGTACGGGCCGACCGAGTGGGCCTGGCTGCTGCATCTGGCGCTGCTCTGCACGCTGTTCGCCTTCCTGGTGCAGATGTGGGCGGTCCGGGCCACCTCGCCGTCCCGGGTCAGTCTGCTGCTCGGCACCGAGCCGCTCTGGGCCGCCGTCTTCGGGATCGCCCTGGCCGGCAACCACTTGGGTCCGGTGGCGCTGGCCGGGGGCGCGCTCGTCCTGGTCGCCACCGAGTGGGGGCGCCGCTCCGCCACCGGCGCCGCGCGGCCCGAACCCCGGCCGGTGGAGCCGGCCCCGGCGTCGGTCTGACCGACCGCCCGCGACCGCCCGGCGTCACAGCCCTGGGCGACGACCCTGGGCGGCAGTTCGTCGAGCCTTGGTCCCGGGTCGTGGAAACGGACGCTCGCGCGCTTGTGAACGAAGGGTCAAGCGGGCGTTCGGAGCCCCGCCACCCCTGCGGGTGAGACGC
This sequence comes from Kitasatospora sp. NPDC005751, assembly GCF_040630835.1. Classification (NCBI taxonomy): domain Bacteria; kingdom Bacillati; phylum Actinomycetota; class Actinomycetes; order Kitasatosporales; family Streptomycetaceae; genus Kitasatospora; species Kitasatospora sp. NPDC005751. The sequence continues at coordinate 115,270 of NZ_JBEXYC010000004.1, read as the reverse complement.
CATAACACGTCAACATGACGCCCAGAAATTTGCTCTGGGCGCTGCGTAGTTGATATAGGAGCGAAGCTCTGACCTGCCAGTTCGCAGATGAATGCGACTTGTTGTGACCATTTGACTGCTTTGCGTCGACAACTCTGGTCATGTTCACTTTCGACAGCATTCCAGGGGTGGCGTAGATCACAAAGATCGCCCTGAACTGCGTGTCGCAGATCACAAGCCGACGGGCATAGGATGCGCTCGTTCCAGGCTTTGTGAACTGCCTCACATGGGGTGGATCTCGGGAACTGGAACGCGGGCCACCACAGCGTGACCCGGCGGTTCCGATCTGCAGTCAAGGACGACTGGACGGAGGGAGCGGGGGCTATGAATGCCTACGCGCCGATCCTCGTACTCGGTGCCATCGCGGCGGCGTTCGCGGTCGGCTCCGTCGTGATGGCCTCACTGACCGGGCCCAAGCGGTACAACCGGGCCAAGTTGGAGGCGTACGAGTGCGGCATCGAGCCGACCCCGCAGCCCGTGGGCGGCGGTCGGTTCCCGATCAAGTACTACCTGACGGCGATGCTCTTCATCGTCTTCGACATCGAGATCGTCTTCCTTTATCCGTGGGCGGTGAGCTTCGACGCCCTGGGGATCTTCGGGCTGGTCGAGATGCTCCTGTTCATCGCCACCGTCTTCGTCGCGTACGCCTACGTCTGGCGCCGCGGCGGTCTGGAGTGGGACTGAGGGCGGGGCGGCCGCTGACTTTGTGAACGGGCGGACAAGCCCGGTCGCGCGCAGAGGCCCGAACCAGCGCACGGACCACCGGACTTGAGGGCACTGAGGGCATTGAGAGGGATCTGATGGGAATCGAGGAGAAGCTGCCGAGCGGCTTTCTGCTCACGAGTGTGGAGACGGCCGCGGGCTGGGTGCGCAAGGCGTCGCTCTTCCCGGCCACCTTCGGACTCGCCTGCTGCGCGATCGAGATGATGACCACCGGGGCCGGCCGCTACGACCTGGCCCGGTTCGGGATGGAGGTCTTCCGGGGCTCCCCCCGGCAGGCCGACCTGATGATCGTGGCAGGCCGGGTGAGCCAGAAGATGGCGCCGGTGCTGCGCCAGGTGTACGACCAGATGCCCAACCCGAAGTGGGTCATCTCGATGGGGGTCTGCGCCTCCTCGGGCGGGATGTTCAACAACTACGCGATCGTGCAGGGCGTCGACCACATCGTCCCGGTGGACATCTACCTCCCCGGGTGTCCGCCCCGCCCGGAGATGCTGCTGGACGCCATCCTGAAGCTCCACGACAAGATCCAGCACGAGCCGCTGGGCGCGAACCGGCGCCGGGCCGAGGAGCTGGGCGAGGCACTGGCCCTCACGGCCACCCCGGTGAGCGAGATGCGGGGGCAGCTGCGATGAGCGACCAGGTACCCGGAACCCGCAGCGACCCGGAGCAGCCGCGCCGGGAGATCCCCGTCGAGGTGGTCGGCCGGCGCCAGGGCATGTTCGGCGCCCAGGGCAGCGGCGACACCTCCGGCTTCGGCGGGCTCAACACCACGGTCGTCCTGCCGTCCGCGAGCGAACGCCCCTACGGCGGCTGGTTCGACGAGGTCGCGGACGAACTGGAGGGCGCGCTGGAGGAGCAGGGCCTCGACCCGGCGGACGTGATCGAGAAGACCGTCGTCGACCGCGCCGAGCTCACCTTCCACGTCGCCCGCGAACACCTGCTGCGGACGGTGCGCATCCTGCGCGACGACCCCGCGCTCCGCTTCGAGCTCTGCCTCGGCGTGAGCGGCGTGCACCACCCCGGCGACCGGGGGCGGGAACTGCACGCGGTCTACCACCTGCGGTCGATCACCCACGGCCGGCTGATCAGGGTGGAGGTCAGCGCGCCGGACGCCGATCCGCGGATCCCGTCGGTGGTCACCGTCTACCCGACCAACGACTGGCACGAGCGCGAGGCCTACGACTTCTTCGGCCTGGTCTTCGAGGGCCACCCCGCGCTCACCCGGATCATGATGCCGGACGACTGGCTGGGCCACCCGCAGCGCAAGGACTACCCGCTCGGCGGCATCCCCGTCGAGTACAAGGGCGCCCAGATCCCGGCACCCGACCAGCGGAGGTCGTACAGCTGATGAGTACTCGGCACTACGAAGAGGCGGCGGCCGGCGAGGCCGCCCACGCCGGCGCCCGCGAGACCACCGAGGGCCGGGTCTTCACCGTCACCGGGGGCGACTGGGGCGAGGTGGTCGAAGCCGTCGGCCGGGCCGACGACGAGCGCATCATCGTCAACATGGGCCCCCAACACCCCTCCACCCACGGGGTGCTGCGGCTGATCCTGGAGATCGACGGCGAGACGGTGAAGGAGGCCCGCTGCGGCATCGGCTACCTCCACACCGGCATCGAGAAGAACATGGAGTTCCGCAGCTGGGTCCAGGGCACCACCTTCGTGACCCGGATGGACTACCTGACGCCGCTGTTCAACGAGACCGCGTACTGCCTCGCGGTCGAGAAGCTGCTCGGCATCACCGACGACGTCCCGGACCGGGCCAGCGTCATCCGCGTCCTGATGATGGAGCTCAACCGGATCTCCTCGCACCTGGTCTGCCTGGCCACCGGCGGCATGGAGATCGGCTCCACCACGCTGATGATCTACGGCTTCCGGGACCGCGAACTCATCCTGGACGTCTTCGAGCTGGTCACCGGCCTGCGGATGAACCACGCGTACGTCCGCCCCGGCGGCCTCGCCCAGGACCTCCCGCCCGGCGCCGTCGACCAGATCCACGAGGCGGTGAAGACCCTCCGCTCGCGGATGCACGAGTACGACAAGCTCGCCACCGGCAACCCGGTGTTCAAGGCCCGGCTGGTCGACGTCGGCTTCCTCGACCTGGCCGGCTGCCTGGCCCTCGGCGCCACCGGCCCGATCCTGCGCGCCACCGGCCTGCCGAACGACCTGCGCAAGAGCGACCCGTACTGCGGCTACGAGGACTACGACTTCGAGGTCGCGACCGCCGACAGCGCCGACTCCTACGGCCGGTTCCTGATCCGGCTGGAGGAGATGCGCCAGTCGCTGCGGATCGTCGAGCAGTGCCTGGAGCGGCTGCGCCCCGGCCCGGTCATGGTGGCCGACAAGAAGATCGCCTGGCCGGCCCAGCTGGCCGTCGGCCCGGACGGCATGGGCAACTCGCTCGACCACATCCGCAAGATCATGGGCACCTCGATGGAAGCCCTGATCCACCACTTCAAGCTGGTCACCGAGGGCTTCCGGGTCCCGGCCGGCCAGGCGTACACGGCGGTCGAGTCGCCCAAGGGCGAGCTGGGCGTGCACGTGGTCAGCGACGGCGGCACGCGCCCGTACCGGGTGCACTTCCGGGACCCGTCGTTCACCAATCTGCAGTCGATGGCGGCGATGTGCGAGGGCGGCCAGGTCGCCGACGTGATCGTCGCGGTGGCCGGGATCGACCCGGTGATGGGAGGCGTGGACCGGTGACAGACGTCCAGTTGGGGATGCCGGCACTGCCGGCCAGGCCGTACCCCGAGGAGGTGCGTGCCCGCCTCGCCGCCGACGCGGAGGAGCTGATCGGCCGCTACCCGGTGGCCCGGTCCGCACTGCTGCCGCTGCTGCACCTGGTGCAGGCCGAGGAGGGCTTCGTCAGCACGACCGGCATCCGGTTCTGCGCCGAGCAGTTGGACCTCACCACCGCCGAGGTCACCGCTGTCGCGACCTTCTACACCATGTACCGGCGCCGGCCGGCCGGGAAGTACCACGTCGGGGTCTGCACCAACACCCTGTGCGCGGTGCTCGGCGGCGACCAGATCTTCGACGAGCTCCAGCAGCACCTCGGGGTCGGCAACAACGAGACCACCGAGGACGGTGAGATCTCGATCGAGCACATCGAGTGCAACGCCGCCTGCGACTACGCCCCCGTGGTGATGGTGAACTGGGAGTTCTTCGACGACCAGACCCCGGAGAGCGCCCGGCGGCTGGTCGACGACCTGCGGGCCGGCCGGGAGGTCCACCCCACCCGCGGCGCCCGGCTCTGCAGTTTCAAGGAGTCCGCCCGCATCCTGGCCGGCTTCCCCGACGAGCGCCCCGGCGCCGTCGACGAGTCCGGTGCCGGCGGCGCGCCCTCGCTGGCCGGCCTGCGCCTCGCCAAGGGCGAGGCCCTGCCCGGGACCGGTGGCACCCGGGTCGTCTCGCCCCGTCACGAAGGGACCGAAGCGTGATGACCTCCGCCGAGCCGGCCGAGAAGTTGCTCACCCCCGTGCTCTCCGCGTCCTGGGACGACAGCCGCCCCTGGACGCTCGCCACCTACCGCCGCCACGCGGGGTACGAGGGGCTGAAGGCCGCCCTCGCGATGCCCCCGGACGACGTGATCGCGCTGGTCAAGGACTCCGGGCTGCGCGGTCGCGGCGGCGCCGGCTTCCCCACCGGCATGAAGTGGCAGTTCATCCCGCAGAACGACGGCAAGCCGCACTACCTGGTGGTCAACGCGGACGAGTCCGAGCCGGGCACCTGCAAGGACATCCCGCTGCTGTTCGCCAACCCGCACGCGCTGATCGAGGGCATGATCATCGCCTCCTACGCGATCCGCTGCGACCACGCGTTCATCTACCTGCGCGGCGAGGTCGTCCCGGTGCTGCGCCGGCTCCAGGCCGCGGTCGCCGAGGCGTACGGGGCCGGGTTGCTCGGCAAGAACATCCTGGGCTCCGGCACCGACCTCGACATCACCGTGCACGCCGGCGCCGGCGCCTACATCTGCGGCGAGGAGACGGCCCTGCTGGACTCGCTGGAGGGGCGCCGCGGCCAGCCCCGGCTGCGCCCGCCGTTCCCGGCGATCGCCGGCCTCTACGCCTGCCCGACGGTGGTCAACAACGTCGAGTCGATCGCCTCGGTGCCGCCGATCCTGGCCCGCGGCAAGGAGTGGTTCAAGAGCCTGGGCACCGAGAAGTCCCCCGGCTTCACGCTCTACTCGCTCTCCGGCCACGTCACCAACCCCGGCCAGTACGAGGCCCCGCTCGGCGTCACGCTGCGCCAGCTGCTGGAGATCAGCGGCGGCGTCCGGACCGGGCACCGGCTGAAGTTCTGGACCCCGGGCGGCTCCTCCACCCCGATGTTCACCGACGAGCACCTCGACGTCCCGCTCGACTACGAGGGCGTCGGCGCGGCCGGCTCGATGCTCGGCACCAAGGCCCTCCAGGTCTTCGACGAGACCACCTGCGTGGTCCGGGCCGTCACCCGCTGGACGGAGTTCTACGCCCACGAGTCCTGCGGCAAGTGCACGCCCTGCCGCGAGGGGACGTACTGGCTCGTCCAGCTGCTCAAGCGGATCGAGGCCGGCGAGGGCGTCGACGGCGACCTGGAGAAGCTGCTCGACATCGCCGACAACATCAACGGCAAGTCCTTCTGCGCGCTGGGGGACGGTGCGGCCAGCCCGATCGTCTCCTCGCTCCAGCACTTCCGGGCCGAGTACGAGCAGCACCTGGCCGAGCGCCGCTGCCCGTTCGACCCGGCCGCCTCCACCGTCTGGGCCGACGGCCCCCGCCCCGGCCACCAGTCCGCCACCGAAAGGGAGGTGCACGCGTGACGATCACAGAACCAGCCACCTCCAAGGCCGCGGTCGACCTGGTCACGCTCACCATCGACGGCATCGAAGTGCAGGTCCCCAAGGGGACGTTGGTGATCCGGGCGGCCGAGCAGATCGGCACCCAGATCCCGCGCTTCTGCGACCACCCGCTGCTCGACCCGGCCGGCGCCTGCCGGCAGTGCATCGTCGAGATCGAGGGCCAGCGCAAGCCCGTCGCCTCCTGCACCATCCCGGTCGCCGAGGGCATGGTGGTCCGCACGCAGGTCAGCTCGCCGGTCGCCGAGAAGGCCCAGCGCGGCGTGATGGAACTGCTGCTGATCAACCACCCGCTGGACTGCCCGGTCTGCGACAAGGGCGGCGAGTGCCCGCTGCAGAACCAGGCGATGTCCACCGGGGACACCGACTCCCGCTTCGAGGGGATGAAGCGGACGTACCAGAAGCCGGTGCCGATCAGCACCCAGGTGCTGCTGGACCGCGAACGCTGCGTGCTCTGCGCCCGCTGCACCCGCTTCTCGCAGCAGATCGCCGGGGACCCGTTCATCGACCTGGTCGAGCGCGGCGCCCTCCAGCAGGTCGGCACCGGCGCGGGGGACGACTTCGAGTCGTACTTCTCCGGCAACACCATCCAGATCTGCCCGGTCGGCGCGCTCACCTCGGCGGCTTATCGTTTCCGCTCGCGCCCGTTCGACCTGGTCTCCTCGCCGAGCGTCTGCGAGCACTGCTCCTCCGGCTGCGCGCAGCGCACCGACCACCGGCGCGGCAAGGTGCTGCGGCGCCTCGCCGGCGAGGACCCGGCGGTCAACGAGGAGTGGAACTGCGACAAGGGCCGGTTCGCCTTCCGCTACGCGCAGCAGCGCGACCGGCTCGCCACCCCGCTGGTCCGCGACCCGGCGACGGGTGAACTCGTCGCCGCCTCCTGGCCGGAGGCGCTGGCCCGGGCCGCCGAGGGGCTGCGCGGCGCCCGCGCCGGAGTGCTCACCGGCGGCCGGGTCACCGTCGAGGACGCCTACGCCTACGCCAAGTTCGCCCGGGTGGTGCTCGGCACCAACGACGTGGACTTCCGGGCCCGCCCGCACAGCGGCGAGGAGGCGGACTTCCTGGCCGCCGCCGTCGCCGGCCGGGGCACCGACCTCGGCCCGGGCGGCGTCGACTACGAGCAACTGGAGGCCGCCCCGGCGGTGCTGCTCGCGGGCTTCGAGCCCGAGGAGGAGTCGCCGATCGTCTTCCTGCGGCTGCGCAAGGCCACCCGGGCCACCGGCCTCAAGGTGTTCTCGATCGCGGCCTACGGCTCCCGGGGCCTGGGCAAGCTGCGCGGCGCCCTGCTGCCGGCCGCCCCCGGCACCGAGGCCGAGTGGCTCGGCGCCCTCGCCGCCGACGAGCCGCTGAACGACGACGCGGGCCGCGCCGCCGAACTGCTCCGCACCCCCGGCGCCGTCATCCTGGCCGGCGAGCGGCTGGCCGCCGCCCCCGGCGCGCTGACCGCCGCGCTGCGCCTCGCGCACGCCACCGGCGCCCGGCTCGCCTGGATCCCGCGCCGGGCCGGCGAACGCGGCGCCGTCGAGGCCGGCGCGCTGCCCGGGCTGCTGCCCGGCGGCCGCCCGGTCGCCGCCCCGGCCGCCCGGGCCGAGGCCGCCGCCGCCTGGGGCGTGGCCGAACTCCCCGCCCGGCTCGGCCGGGACACCGACCAGATCCTCGCGGCCGCCGCCCACGGCGACCTGGACGCGCTGCTGGTCGGCGGCGTCGACCCGGACGACCTGCCGGACCCGGTGCTCGCCGAGGAGGCGCTGGCCACCGCGCGGTTCGTGGTCTCGCTGGAGCTGCGCCCGTCCGCCGTCACCGCCGTGGCCGACGTCGTCCTGCCGGTCGCCGCGGTGGCCGAGAAGGCCGGGACCTTCCTGGACTGGGAGGGCCGGGTGCGGATGTTCGAGGCCGCGCTCAAGCCCGACCAGCAGATGGGCCGGCACCTGTACCCGGACCTGCGGGTGCTGAACATGCTGGCGGACGCGCTGGGCCACCGGCTGGGCCTGCCCGACGTCCGGGCCGCCCGGCTGGAGCTGGACCGCTTCGAGCCGTGGACCGGGGACCACCCGGCCGCCCCCGCCGCGCACCCCGGACTGCTGCCCCGGCCGGCCACCGGCCAGGCGGTGCTCGCCGGCTGGCGCCAGCTGCTGGACAACGGCTCGCTCCAGCAGGGCGACCCGCACCTGGCCGGCACCCGGCACCCGGCGGTCGCCCGGATCTCACCGGCCACCGCCGAGGAGGTCGGCGCCACCGGAGTGACCGCCGCGGCGCTGCGCCCGGCCCTGCGGCTGACCGGCCCGGCCGGGTCGCTCACCCTGCCGCTGGAGATCACCAAGGACATCCCGGACCGGACGGTCTGGATCCCGCTCAACTCCACCCCGGGCGGCGCCCACCGCGCCCTGGGCACCGCCGTGGGCCACCTGGTCACGATCGCGGCCGACACGATCGCCGTCGCCACCGCGGACGCCACCCCGGACGCCGGTGCCGACACCGGTACGGAGCCCCCGGCGACCACCGGCGCGGCGACGGCCGGCACCCCGACCAACGGCCCGACCGCCCCGACCGCCCCGACCGCCGAGGGGGAGCACCGATGAACCTCGCCGCGTACGAGACCCTGGGTTTCTTCGGCCGCGACCCCTGGTGGCTGGTCCTGCTCAAGGCCGTCTTCTGCTTCGCGTTCCTGGTCGGCACGGTGCTGATCGCGATCGTCTGGGAGCGCAAGGTGGTGGCCTGGATGCAGCTGCGCATCGGCCCCAACCGGCACGGCCCCTGGGGCATGCTGCAGTCGCTCGCCGACGGCGTGAAGCTGGCGCTCAAGGAAGACCTGGTGGTCAAGGGCGCCGACAAGGTGGTCTACATCCTGGCCCCGATCGTCTGCGCCATCCCCGCGTTCATGGCCTTCGCGGTGATCCCCTTCGGCCCGGCCGGTGACGAGGTGTCGGTCTTCGGCACCCGCACCCCGCTGCAGCTGACGGACTTCCCGGTGGCGCTGCTGTACATCCTGGCCACCGCGTCGGTGGGGATCTACGGCATCGTGCTGGCCGGCTGGTCCTCCGGCTCGACCTACCCGCTGCTCGGCGGGCTGCGCTCCTCGGCCCAGATGATCAGCTACGAGATCGCGATGGGCCTGTCCTTCGCGGCGGTGTTCATCTACTCGGGGTCGATGTCCACCTCGGAGATCGTCTCCTCGCAGCAGCCGACCTGGTTCGCGGTGCTGCTGCCGGTCTCCTTCATCGTCTACATCATCGCCATGGTCGGCGAGACCAACCGGGCGCCGTTCGACCTCCCGGAGGCCGAGGGCGAGCTGGTCGGCGGCTTCAACACCGAGTACTCCTCGCTGAAGTTCGCGATGTTCATGCTGGCCGAGTACGTCAACATGGTCACCGTCTCGGCCGTCGCCTCCACGCTCTTCCTGGGCGGCTGGCGGGCGCCCTGGCCGGTCTCCACCTTCTGGGAGGGGGCCAACCACGGCTGGTGGCCGATGCTCTGGATCACGCTGAAGATCCAGCTGCTGCTCTTCTTCTTCATCTGGCTGCGCGGCACGCTGCCCCGGCTTCGCTACGACCAGTTCATGAAGCTCGGCTGGAAGGTCCTGATCCCGGTCTCGCTGGTCTGGCTGGTCATGGTGGCCAGCGTCCGGGCGCTGCGCAACGAGGGCTACGACTTCGGCGAGGTGGTGCTGTACGTGGGTGCGCCGGCCGGCGCCGTCCTGCTGCTGGCACTGCTCCGGGACACCCTGAAGAAGGGGCCCGAACCGGCCGGCCCGGAGGCCGAGGGCGCGCCGCCCGGCGGCGAGTTCGACCCGATGGCCGGCGGCTACCCGGTGCCCCCGCTGCCCGGCCAGCAGCTCCCGCCGGTCCCGCGCCGGCCCAGCCGCGCCCCGAAGCAACTCCAGGACGCCCTCAACGGGTCCGACCATTCCGAAGGGAGCTGACCGCGATGTCGTCCGACCAGAACGACAGGACCGACAAGCCGTCCGTCCTCGGGCCGGCCGCCGGCTTCGGCGTGACCTTCAAGGCCATGTTCAAGAAGCGGCTCACCGAGCAGTACCCGGAGCAGAAGAAGCCCACCGCTCCGCGCTTCCACGGCCGCCACCAGCTGAACCGGCACCCGGACGGCCTGGAGAAGTGCGTCGGCTGCGAGCTCTGCGCCTGGGCCTGCCCGGCCGACGCGATCTACGTGGAGGGCGCCGACAACCGCGAGGACGAGCGCTACTCGCCGGGTGAGCGGTACGGGGCGGTCTACCAGATCAACTACGCCCGCTGCATCCTCTGCGGCCTCTGCATCGAGGCCTGCCCGACCCGCGCGCTCACCATGACCAACGAGTACGAACTCGCGGACTCCTCGCGCCAGGACCTCATCTTCACCAAGGACCAGCTGCTGGTCGGCCTCTCCGAAGGCATGGTCGACAGCCCGCACTCGATCTTCCCGGGCGCCGACGAAGGCGCCTACTACCGGGGCGAGATCACCGCGGCGGCGCCCGGGACGGTCCAGCAGGAGAGCACCGACCGGGACAAGGAGGCCCAGCAGTGACCGCCCTGAACCTCGCCGGACACGGCGCGGCCCTCGCCGCCACCAGGACGGCCTCCACCGGCGAGGCCGTCCAGTTCTGGGTGCTCGCGGTGATCGCCGTCGGCGGCGCGCTCGGCATGCTGCTGATGAAGAAGGCCGTGCACAGCGCGCTCTGCCTGGCCGCCACCATGCTCGCCCTGGCGGTCTGTTACATGGCCCAGGGCGCGGTCTTCCTGGGCGTGGTGCAGATCGTCGTCTACACCGGCGCGATCATGATGCTCTTCCTGTTCGTGGTGATGCTGGTCGGTGTCACCAGCGCGGACTCGCTGAAGGAGCAGCTGAAGGGCCAGCGGTTCGCCGCCGTCCTGTGCGGGCTCGGGTTCGGCGTGCTGCTGGTGGCCGGCATCGCCAACGCCAGGCTGGACACCTTCACCGGCCTCGCCGAGGCCAACGCCGAGGGCAACGTCCAGGGCCTGGCCCGGCTGATCTTCACCAAGTACGTCTGGGCCTTCGAGGTCACCGGCGCGCTGCTGATCACCGCCGCGATCGGCGCCATGGTGCTGACCCACCGCGAGCACGTGACGGCCCCGAAGACCCAGCGCGAGCTGGCCGCCCAGCGGGTCAAGGACAACATCCAGCTGCCGCCGCTGCCCGCGCCGGGCGTCTACGCCCGGCACAACGCGGTCGACGTCCCCGGCCTGTTGCCGGACGGCACCGTCGCCGAGGACTCGGTGATGGGGACCCTGCGCGACCGCGGCCAGATCCGCGACGTCAGCCAGGAGATGCTGCGGCGGATGGCCGAGCTGGAGAACACCACCGCCGACTGGCTGGGCCGCCCGTCGTCCGAGCGCCCGCCGGTCGCCGGCCCGCGCAAGGAGCTGGAGCCGGTCCCGCACGACCGGCCGGCGTCGGCCGGCCACGACGAGGAGGGCGCGGAGTGAATCCGGTCAACTACCTCTATCTCTCCGCCCTGTTGTTCACCATCGGCGCCTCCGGCGTGCTGATCCGGCGGAACGCGATCGTGCTGTTCATGTGCGTGGAGCTGATGCTCAACGCCTCGAACCTGGCCCTGGTCACGTTCTCCCGGCTGCACGGCAACCTGGACGGCCAGATCATCGCGTTCTTCACCATGGTGGTCGCGGCGGCCGAAGTAGTGGTCGGTCTCGCCATCATCGTGTCCATCTTCCGGACCAGGCACTCGGCTTCGGTCGATGACAGCAACCTGATGAAGCTGTAGGCGGAGGGCCTTCGGTGAACTCTCTCATTCCGCTGCTGGTGGCAGCGCCGCTGGCCGGCGCCGCCCTGCTGCTCCTCGGTGGCCGCCGCTTCGACCGGTTCGGTCACTGGCTGGCCACCGCTCTGGCCGCGCTCTCGTTCGGCTTCGGGCTCGCGCTGTTCTCGGAGCTGCTGGGCCGCGAGGCCGAGGACCGCTCGATCACCGAGCACCTGTTCAGCTGGATCCCGGTCAACGGGTTCCAGGCCGACGTCGCGTTCCAACTCGACCAGCTCTCGATCACCTTCGTCCTGCTGATCACCGGTGTGGGCACGCTGATCCACCTGTACTCGGTGGGGTACATGGCGCACGACGAGCGCCGGCGCCGCTTCTTCGCGTACCTGAACCTCTTCCTGGCGGCCATGCTGCTGCTGGTGCTCGCCGACAACTACCTGCTGCTGTACGTCGGCTGGGAGGGCGTCGGGCTCGCCTCGTACCTGCTGATCGGCTTCTGGCAGCACAAGCCGAGCGCCGCGACGGCCGCCAAGAAGGCGTTCATCGTCAACCGGGTCGGCGACATGGGCCTCTCCATCGCGATCATGCTGATGTTCGTGGAGTTCGGCTCCTTCGCCTTCGGCCCGATCCTCGGCACCGAGGGCGCGGCCGGTGCGGCCGGCCAGGCCAGTGAGGGCAAGCTGACCGCCATCGGGCTGATGCTGCTGCTGGCGGCCTGCGGCAAGTCCGCCCAGGTCCCGCTGCAGTCCTGGCTCGGAGACGCCATGGAGGGCCCGACCCCGGTCTCGGCCCTGATCCACGCGGCCACCATGGTGACCGCCGGCGTCTACCTGATCACCCGTTCCGGTGCCATCTTCAACCTGGCGCCGGACGCCCAGACCGCCGTGGTGGTGGTCGGCGCGGTCACCCTGCTGTTCGGGGCGATCGTCGGTTGTGCCAAGGACGACATCAAGAAGGCGCTGGCCGGCTCGACGATGTCGCAGATCGGCTACATGATCCTGGCGGCGGGCCTCGGCCCGATCGGCTACGCCTTCGCGATCATGCACCTGGTGACCCACGGCTTCTTCAAGGCCGGGCTCTTCCTCGGCGCCGGGTCGGTCATGCACGGCATGAACGACGAGGTGAACATGCGGCACTACGGCGGTCTGCGCAAGTACATGCCGATCACCTTCGTCACCTTCGGCCTCGGCTACCTGGCCATCATCGGGTTCCCCGGCCTGTCCGGCTTCTTCTCCAAGGACAAGATCATCGAAGCGGCCTTCGCCAAGGGCGGCACGGAGGGCTGGATCCTCGGCCTCTGCACCCTGGTCGGCGCCGCGATCACCGCGTTCTACATGACCCGGGTGATGATCCTGACCTTCTTCGGCGAGAAGCGCTGGCAGCCGGACGCGGACGGCAACGACCCGCACCCGCACGAGTCGCCCAGGACCATGACCATCCCGATGATCGTGCTCGCGTTCGGCTCGGTCTTCGCCGGCGGACTGTTCGCCCTGAACAGCTCCTTCGTCACCTGGCTGGAGCCGGTCACCGGGCACTCCGAGGGGGACTCCCCGCTCAGCCCGCTGGTGGTCACCCTGCTCACCATGGTCTGCATGCTGGCCGGTGTCGCGCTGTCGTACCTGATGTACGGCCGCTCCACCGTCCCCGTGGTGCCGCCGGTCGGCTCCCCGCTCACCCGGGCGGCCCGCCGGGACCTCCTCCAGGACGACTTCAACCACGCCGTCCTGGTGCGCCCCGGGTCCGCGCTCGCCGCGGCGCTGGTCTACTTCGACAGCCGCGGTCTGGACGGCTTCGTCAACGGCCTGGCCGCCACCATCGGCGGGATCTCCGGCCGGCTGCGGCGGATCCAGAACGGCTACGTCCGCACCTACGCACTCTCCATGTTCGGCGGCACGCTGGTGCTGGTCGCCACGACTCTCCTGATGAGGTCCGTCTGATGGACAGGGATTACACAGACCTTCGGGGAGGCGCGGCATGAGTGCCCTGCTGACCGCCACCTGCGCCGTCCCGGCGGCCGGCGCGGTGCTCACCGCCGCGCTGCCCGCCGGGACGACCGGGACCCGGCGGCGGACCACCAAGCTCGTCGCCCTCGGCGTCTCGGCCGTCACGCTGGCCCTGGCGGCCACCGCGGCGGCCCGGTTCGACCCCGACGGGGCCCGCTACCAGCTGACCGAGTCCTACAGCTGGATCCGCTCCTTCGGCATCACCTTCTCGCTCGGCGTGGACGGCATCGGCGCCGTGCTGGCCCTGCTCACGGCCGTCCTGGTGCCGATCGTGATGCTCGCCTCCTGGCACGACGCCGACCCGCCCGCCGAACCGGCCCCCGCGCCGGACGGCAGCTTCGAGAACCGGCGCCGCACCCAGGGCTACTTCGCCCTGATCCTGGCCGTCGAGGCGATGGTGATCGTCTCCTTCTACGCCACCGACGTCTTCCTCTTCTACGTGTTCTTCGAAGCCATGCTGATCCCGATGTACTTCCTCATCGGCGGCTTCGGCGACAAGGCGGGCGGCCCCGAGTCGGCCCGCCAACGGTCCTACGCCGCGGTGAAGTTCCTGCTGTACAACCTGCTCGGCGGCCTGGTCATGCTGGCCGCCGTGATCGGGCTGTACGTGATCGCGCAGGACCAGGGGTTCGGCACCTTCGACCTCCGGACGCTGACCTCGGCGATCGCCGACGGCAAGCTGGTCCTCAGCGGCACCGCCGAGAAGGCGCTGTTCCTCGGCTTCTTCTTCGCCTTCGCCGTGAAGGCCCCGCTCTGGCCGCTGCACACCTGGCTGCCCAACGCGATGGGCGAGTCCACCGCCGGCACGGCCGTGCTGATCACCGCGGTGGTCGACAAGGTCGGCACCTTCGCGATGCTCCGCTTCTGCCTCGGGCTCTTCCCGGACGCCTCGAAGACCTTCGCCCCGGCGATCCTGGTCCTCTCGGTGATCGGGATCATCTACGGCGCCCTGCTGGCCATCGGCCAGAAGGACATCAAGCGGCTGGTCGCGTACGCCTCGATCTCGCACTTCGGCTTCATCATCATGGGCATCTTCGCGCTGACCAGCCAGGGCCAGAGCGGCGCCACCCTCTACATGGTCAACCACGGCATCTCCACCGCCGCGTGGATGCTGGTGGCCGGCTTCCTGATCTCCCGCCGCGGCTCGCGCCTGATCGCCGACTACGGCGGCGTGCAGAAGGTCGCCCCGGTGCTCGCCGGGACGTTCCTGATCGGTGGCCTGGCCACGCTGTCGCTGCCCGGGCTGGCGCCCTTCGTCAGCGAGTTCCTGGTCCTGGTCGGCACGTTCACCCGGTACCCGGCGATCGGCATCGTCGCCACCTTCGGCATCGTGCTCGCCGCGCTCTACGCGCTGCTGCTCTACCAGCGCACCATGACCGGACCGGTCAAGGAGGGCGTGCGCGGCATGCACGACCTCAAGGCGCGCGAACTCGCGGTCGTCGCCCCGCTGGTGGCCCTGACCATCCTGCTCGGCGTCTACCCCAAGCCGCTCACCGACATCGTCAACCCTTCGGTGGACGCGACGCTCTCGCAGGTCCACGAGACCGACCCGGCGCCGGCCCACCCGGTCGCCGCCACCTCAGGAGGTGAGCACAAGTGAGCACCACCGGTTGGCTCGCCGCCGCGGGCGGCAACACGTCGAGCATCCCGGCCCCGCACGTCGAGTACGGCCAGCTCTCCCCGATGCTGGTGGTGTTCGGCGCCGCCGTGCTCGGCATCCTGCTGGAGGCCTTCCTGCCCCGCCGGTACCGGCACTGGGCCCAGGTCTCGGTGGCCCTGCTCGGCCTGGCCGGGGCGTTCACCGCCGTGGTGGTGCTCGCCGCCCAGGGCTACGGCTCCACCAAGGTCGACCTGCTCGCCATGGGCTCGGTCGCCCTGGACGGCCCCGCGCTGTTCCTGCAGGGCGTGATCCTGCTGGCCTCCGTGGTCGCCGTGCTCACCTACGCGGAGCGGAAGCTGGAGCCCAAGGCCGGCGGCGAGCCGGCCGACGCGTTCGCCGCGCAGGCCTCCGCCACGCCCGGCGGCGAGCAGGAGCGCGCCGCCGTCCGGGCCGGCTTCGCCACCAGCGAGGTCTTCCCGCTCACCATGTTCGCGGTCGGCGGCATGCTGCTGTTCCCCGCCGCCAACGACCTGCTGACCATGTTCGTGGCGCTGGAGGTCTTCTCCCTCCCGCTCTACCTGCTCTGCGCGCTGGCCCGCCGCCGCCGGCTGCTCTCCCAGGAGGCGGCGGTCAAGTACTTCCTGCTCGGCGCCTTCGCCTCGGCGTTCTTCCTGTTCGGCACCGCCCTGCTGTACGGGTACGCGGGCAGCGTCCGGCTCGGCGAGATCTCGGACGTCATCTCCGGCAAGGCCCTGGCCACCCCGGCGCTGCTCTCCACCACGCAGAACGACGCCCTGCTCCTGATCGGCCTGGCGATGCTCGCGGTCGGCCTGCTCTTCAAGGTCGGCGCGGTGCCCTTCCACTCCTGGACCCCGGACGTCTACCAGGGCGCCCCGACCCCGGTCACCGGGTTCATGGCGGCGGCGACCAAGGTGGCCGCCTTCGGGGCCATGCTCCGGCTCTTCTACGTCGCCTTCCCCGGCCTGCGGCTGGACTGGCGGCCGGTGATGTGGGGCGTGGCCATCCTGACCATGGTGGTCGGCGCGATCCTGGCCGTCACCCAGCAGGACGTGAAGCGGCTCCTCGCCTACTCCTCCGTCGCGCACGCCGGGTTCATCCTCACCGGCGTGATCGCCACCAACAAGCAGGGCCTCGGCTCGGTGCTGTTCTACCTGCTGGCGTACTCCTTCGTGACCCTCGGCGCCTTCGCCGTGGTCACCCTGGTGCGCGACTCCAAGGGCGAGGCCACCCACCTGTCCAGCTGGGCGGGGCTCGGCCGGCGGTCCCCGCTGGTCGCGGCGGTCTTCGCGCTCTTCCTGCTGGCCTTCGCGGGCATCCCGCTCACCTCGGGCTTCACCGGGAAGTTCGCGGTCTTCCAGGCCGCGGCGGCCGGCGGGGCGACCCCGCTGGTGATCGTGGGTGTGCTCAGCTCGGCGGTGGCCGCGTTCTTCTACATCCGGGTCATCGTGCTGATGTTCTTCTCGGACCCGCAGCCCGGCGGCCCCACCGTGGCCATCCCGAGCGCCTTCACGGCGACCGCGATCGGCATCGGCGTGGTGGTCACCATCGGCCTCGGGGTGCTGCCGCAGTACTTCCTGGACCTGGCGTCGAAGGCCTCGCTCTTCGTCCGCTGAGCCCGCCGTCCGGGCGCCGCCCGGACCCGCTCCACCGGCCGGAACCGCTCCGGCCGCGCCCCACCGTCCGGGCCGCGCCCACGTCCGCGCGGCCCGGACGTGTCGTCTCCGGACCGGCTCCCACCAGCGGGTCCGGCCCGATCATGACAGGATCCGCACGCCCGTGCAGTGATCCACTCGCGACCGGATACCCTGCCTGTATGGCCAGCGGCGGCACTCAGGGACCAGGCCGCTAGATCGACCAGGGACAGAGGAGTGGTCTTCGTGACCGTCGTGGGACCCTTTGGGCTCAACGTGCAGGACCGCGATCTGACCCGCGATGTCCAGTCCGGGATGGACGCGGTGGAGGTCGCGCTCACCGAGGCCGTGAAGAGTGACGTCCCGTTCATCACCGTCACCGCCAGCCACCTGATGGAAGCCGGCGGCAAGCGCTTCCGCCCGCTGCTGGTGATGCTCGCCGCGCAGTTCGGCGACGCCAACGCCCCGGGCGTGGTCCCGGCCGCCGTGGTGGTCGAGCTGACCCACCTCGCGACGCTCTACCACGACGACGTCATGGACGAGGCCCCCGTGCGCCGCGGCGCCCCCAGCGCCAACTCGCGCTGGGACAACTCGGTCGCCATCCTCACCGGCGACTTCCTGTTCTCCCGCGCCTCCCAGGTGCTCGCCGACCTCGGCCCGGAGGCCGTCCGGCTGCAGGCCGACGCGTTCGAACGGCTGGTCACCGGCCAGATCCTGGAGACCGCCGGCCCCCGCCCGGAGGACGACCCGCTCGACCACTACCTCGCCGTGCTGGCCGGCAAGACCGGCTCGCTGATCGCCGTCTCCTGCCGGATCGGCGCGCTGATGGCCGGCGCCGAGCCGTGGGTGACCGACATCCTCAGCGCGTACGGCGAGCGGATCGGCATCGCCTTCCAGCTGGCCGACGACGTGCTCGACATCGCCAGCGACGGCCACGAGTCCGGCAAGACCCCCGGCACCGACCTGCGCGAGGGCGTGCCGACGCTGCCCACGCTGCTGCTCCGGCAGATGCCGGTCGACGAGTCCGACCCGGCCGACCTGCGGCTGCGCGAGCTGGTCGAGAGCGACCTCGCCGACGACGACCTGCACGCCGAGGCGCTGCGCCTGCTGCGCCGCCACCCGGCGCTGGAGCGCGCCCGCCGGGAGACCCTGCGGCACGCGGAGGAGGCCCGCGCGCTGCTCGACCCGCTGCCCGACAGCGCGGCCAAGGCGGCCCTCCAGGGCCTGTGCGACGCGGTGGCCATCCGCACCATGTGACCGGCGGCCCGCCGCATGTGCCCGGCCGTGCACCGGAGGTGACCGGCCGTCCGCCGCCTGTGACCGGCCGTCCGGGCCCTGCTCCGACCGGCCGGGCGCACCCGCCCGGCGGTCGGCGACCGCGGTCGGCGGGATTCTCCGCCCGGCGGACCGGGGCGTCCGCGGATAGGGAAGACTGACCTCGTCAGCACCGTCCGCAGCGCCGCCAACCGGAAGGCCACCATGCTTCGCGTCGTCATCGCCGAGGACTCCGTCCTGCTTCGGGAGGGCCTGACCAGGCTGCTGACCGACCGCGGTCTGGAGGTCGTGGCGGGAGTCGGCGACGGCGAGGCGCTGCTGAAGGCCGTCCACGACCTGGCCGGCGCCGGCGCCCTGCCCGACGTGGTGGTCGCCGACGTCCGGATGCCCCCGACCCACACCGACGAGGGGGTGCGCGCCTGCGTCACGCTGCGCGGCCTCTACCCCGAGGTGGGTGTCCTGGTGCTGTCGCAGTACGTCGAGGAGCGCTACGCCTCCGAGCTGCTGGCCGGCTCCACCCGGGGCGTCGGGTACCTGCTGAAGGACCGGGTGGCCGAGGTCCGCGAGTTCGTCGACGCCGTGGTGCGGGTGGCCGGGGGCGGCACCGCGCTGGACCCCGAGGTCGTCCAGCAGCTGCTCAGCCGCAGCCGCAAGGGCGACGTCCTGGCCGGGCTGACCCCGCGCGAGCGCGAGGTGCTCGGGCTGATGGCGGAGGGCCGGACCAACGCGGCGGTGGCCAAGCAGCTGGTGGTCTCGGACGGCGCGGTGGAGAAGCACGTCAGCAACATCTTCCTCAAGCTGGGCCTGGCCCAGAGCTCCGAGGACCACCGGCGGGTGCTCGCGGTGCTCACCTACCTGAACTCGTAGCGGGGCCGCCCGCGGGCCGACGGCGGGGGTGACAGCGGGGCGCGGGCGGTCTCCGGCCCGCCGGACGGCCTCCGGCCCGCGTTCGCGTCCCTGTCCGCGACACGCGGGGGCGGGGCGCGCGGAACCCGTCCGGGCGCCCGATCAGGGGCGTTCCCGCCGGTGTCCGGCCGGTCACCTACCGTGCTTCCGTGACATCCGGCGGTGATTTCCCGCCGCATCGGGTAGTTCCGTCCAAGGCAATCCTTACCCGCATAGGATGCGAGAGGTGCACCAGGCGGACGGGGCACACGGCTCACGCCCGCGGCTGGTGCCCACGAGGAGGTCCGCGGCAGTGACCAGTCAGGTCGATCAGTCGGAAGCGGTGGACGGTCCGGACGGCGACGGGGGCCGTTCCGGGCCCGGTGAGGGCCGCTCCGGCCCCGCCGTGCCGGCCGGTCCGCAGCCCAGGCGAGCCAAGCCGATCCGCAGATTGGACCGGGTGATCATCCGCTTCGCCGGGGACTCCGGCGACGGCATGCAGCTCACCGGTGACCGCTTCACCTCGGAGACGGCGTCCTTCGGCAACGACCTCTCCACCCTGCCCAACTTCCCGGCCGAGATCCGGGCCCCCGCCGGCACGCTCCCGGGGGTCTCGTCCTTCCAGCTCCACTTCGCCGACCACGACATCCTGACCCCGGGGGACGCGCCCAACGTCCTGGTGGCGATGAACCCGGCCGCCCTGAAGGCCAACGTGCCGGACCTGCCGCGCGGCGCGGAGATCATCGTCAACACCGACGAGTTCACCAAGCGCGCCCTGGCCAAGGTCGGCTACCCGGCCGACCCGCTGGGGGACGGCTCGCTGGAGGCCTACCACCTGCACAAGGTGCCGCTGACCACGCTGACCCTGGAGGCGCTCAAGGACAGCGGGCTGACCCGCAAGGACGCCGAGCGCGCCAAGAACATGTTCGCGCTGGGCCTGCTCTCCTGGATGTACCACCGGCCCACCCACGGCACCGAGTCCTTCCTGCGTACCAAGTTCGCCAAGAAGCCGCTGATCGCCGAGGCCAACATCAGCGCCTTCCGGGCGGGCTGGAACTTCGGGGAGACCACGGAGTCCTTCGCCGTCTCGTACGAGGTGCCGCCGGCCAAGCTGCCACCGGGCCGCTACCGCAACATCTCCGGCAACCTGGCCCTGTCGTACGGACTGATCGCCGCCTCCGAGCGCTCCGGGCTGCCGCTCTACCTCGGCTCGTACCCGATCACCCCGGCCTCGGACATCCTGCACGAGCTGAGCAGACACAAGAACTTCGACGTGCGGACCTTCCAGGCGGAGGACGAGATCGCCGGCATCGGCGCGGCGCTCGGTGCCTCGTTCGGCGGCGCGCTGGGCGTGACCACCACCTCCGGCCCGGGCGTCGCCCTGAAGAGCGAGACCATCGGCCTGGCCGTCTCGCTCGAACTGCCCCTGCTGGTGGTCGACATCCAGCGCGGCGGGCCGTCCACCGGCCTGCCGACCAAGACCGAGCAGGCGGACCTGCTGCAGGCGATGTTCGGCCGCAACGGCGAGGCGCCGGTGCCGATCGTCGCCCCGGCGACCCCGGCCGAGTGCTTCGACGCGGCCCTGGAGGCGGCCCGGATCGCCGTCACCTACCGCACCCCGGTGTTCCTGCTGTCGGACGGCTACCTGGCCAACGGGTCCGAACCCTGGCGGATCCCCGAGGTCGGCGAACTGCCCGAGATCACCCCGGACTTCGCGACCGGCCCGAACCGCGAGGACGGCGCGTTCTGGCCCTACCAGCGCGACCCGCAGACGCTGGCCCGCCCCTGGGCGGTGCCCGGCACGCCGGGCCTGGAGCACAGGATCGGCGGGATCGAGAAGCAGGACGGCACGGGGAACATCTCCTACGACCCCGCCAACCACGACTTCATGGTCCGCACCCGCCAGGCGAAGGTGGACGGCATCGCGGTGCCGGCGCTGGAGGTCGACGACCCCGGCGGCGAGGCACGGGTCCTGGTCCTCGGCTGGGGGTCGACGTACGGGCCGATCACCGCCGCCGTCCGCCGGGTCCGGGCCGACGGCGGGCAGGTCGCCCAGGCGCACCTGCGCAACCTCAACCCGTTTCCGGCCAATCTCGGTGCGGTGCTGAAGGGTTACGACAAGGTCATCGTTCCCGAGATGAACCTCGGGCAGCTGGCGCTGCTGCTGCGGGCCAAGTACCTGGTGGACGCGCAGTCCTACAACCAGGTGCGTGGACTGCCGTTCAAGGCGGCCCAGTTGGCGGACGTGCTGGGGGCGGCGATCGGCAGCCTGGACGCGGCGGGTGCTGCCTCGGGTGCTGCTTCGGAGGCGGCCTCGGAGGCTGCTTCGGCGAACGAGGAGGACAACCGATGAGCGAGAAGTTTCCCTCCTTGAAGCTGGTGCCGAAGGCCGAAGGGCCCCAGACCGCGAAGGAGTTCAAGACCGACCAGGAGGTCCGCTGGTGTCCCGGCTGCGGGGACTACGCGATCCTGGCGGCGGTGCAGGCCTTCATGCCGGAGCTGGGGATCAAGCGGGAGAACACCGTCTTCGTCTCCGGCATCGGGTGTTCCTCCCGTTTCCCGTACTACATGAATACCTATGGGGTGCACTCGATCCACGGGCGCGCACCGGCCATCGCCACCGGGCTGGCGTCCTCCCGGCAGGACCTGAGCGTCTGGGTGGTGACGGGTGACGGCGACGCCCTCTCGATCGGCGGCAACCATCTGATCCACGCGCTACGGCGGAACGTCAATCTGAAGATCCTGCTGTTCAACAACCGGATCTACGGCCTCACCAAGGGCCAGTACTCGCCGACCAGCGAGGTCGGCAAGATCACCAAGTCCACGCCGATGGGCTCACTGGACGCGCCCTTCAACCCGCTCTCGCTGGCCATCGGCGCGGAGGCCACCTTCGTCGCCCGGACCATCGACTCCGACCGCCAGCACCTCCAGTCCGTGCTGCGGGCGGCGGCGGAGCACGAGGGCACCGCGCTGGTGGAGATCTACCAGAACTGCAACATCTTCAACGACGGCGCCTTCGAGATCCTGAAGGAGTCCGGCACCCGGGACGAGGCCCTGATCCGCCTGGAGCACGGCCAGCCGATCCGCTTCGGCGCCGACGGGGCGCAGGGCGTCTTCCGGGACGCCGGCGGCGAGCTGTACGTCGACACCGTCACGGCCGACAACGAGGCCTCGGTGGTGGTCCACGACGCCCACGCCGCAGGCTCCGCGGCGGCGTTCGCGCTCTCCCGGATCGCCGACGCCGACACCCTGCACCACACCCCGATCGGTGTCCTGCGCAGCGTCCGCCGGCCGGTCTACGACGAGCTGATGGCCGCCCAGCTGACCACCGCCGTGGCGCAGCGCGGCACCGGCGACCTGGCGGGTCTGCTGGCCGGCAGCGACACCTGGACGGTCGACTGACCGTCACTGGGCGGACGACGGCGCCCCGGCGGGAGCGATCCCTCCCCGCCGGGGGCCACCGCCGGGTCGATATGACAGGTGTCATCCCGAAGAGCTGCCCCCGGGCACTACGGGCCGACGCCCGCCCGGGCCTACCGTTCTTGCCATGACGAACACGAAGCTCGTTGACACCAGGACCGACGTCCACGTGAGCATCATCGGTGGCACCCGGCTGGCGGGCCGGGAGGTCCACCGCCGCACCGTGACCGCCTCGCTGATCGGCGGTGCGGACATCGACCTGACGGATGTGGAGATCCCCGACGGCGCCGAGCTCCGGATCACCAAGCTGAGCCTGATCGGCGGGGTGAGGCTGAGGGTCCGCCCGAACGTGCGCGTCGTGGTCAGCGGTCTGCGCCTCGGCGGCGTCCGCGACGACGGCCGTACCGAACTCGGCGGTCCGACCGTGCACGTGAGGGCCTGGGGCCTGCTCGGCGGTGTGAGCGTCCGCCGCCCGTGAGCACCCGGGGTCGTGAGCGTCCGGCCGGTCGTGAGCGTCCGGCCGGTCGGGGGAGGTCGGTCGGGGGGAGGTCGGCCGGTCCGTGGCCCGGTGCGGCTGGGTATCGTCCGGGTATGGCCGAACTGATCGCACCGACCACCCGCCTGCACGCCAACTGGCTTGAGGCGCACAGGGAATGGGGCCCGGGGAGCCACGAGGACGGCTTCGGGCTCACGCCGGGCGACGAGGTCGACTCCCCGGCCGGCTTCGCCGCCTGGATCTCCCGGCTGGCCGCCGAGGAGGCGCCGTCGCACCCGGCCGAGGCCGGGGCACTGGCCTTCCGCTACCGCTGGATCGTGGAGGACGGCCGGGTCCTGGGCGGCATCGTCCTGCGGTACGGAGTGCACGGCTTCGTCCCGTACTTCGGCCACATCGGCTACGGCATCCGGCCCTCCGCCCGCCGCCGCGGACTGGCGGCGTGGGCGTTGGGCCGGATGCTCGACGAAGCCCGCACGGTCGGCCTGGACCGCGTCCTGGTCGCCTGCGCGGTGGACAACATCGCCTCGGTCCGGACCATCGAGGGCCGGGGAGGTGTTCTCGAAAGCGTCCAGGACACCAAGTTCGGTGCCGTTCGCCGCTACTGGATCGGGCTCCAGGATGACCCGGCGCCCGTCGCCCGGTCGTCGGCCGGGGTGTCGTCGCGGACGTCCGGTTCCTGTCGCCGGACTCCTACTGCTGGACCCACTCGACCAGCTGGATGACCACCCCGTTCGGGTCGGTGACCTGGAACAGCCGCTCGCCCCACGGCTCGTCGCGCAGCGGCATGGTGATCTCCACGCCGGCGGCCCGCAGGCGGGCCTCCTCGGCTGCCACGTCCGCCACGGTGAACGCCAGGATCAGCCCGGCGGCGTGCTGGTCCCGGAAGCCCTCGGGCAGCACGTCGAGGCCGCGGCGCAGGTAGACGACGTTCATCCCGGAGTCCGGGCGCCCGAGCGAGGCGAAGCCGTCGGCCGCCATCTGCTCGGCGAACCCGAAGTGCTGCTGGAGGAAGGCGGCGGAGGCGGTGACGTCCTCGACGGTGAGTGAGACTGCGGCGCCGGTGATCTGCATGGAGGAGTGCCCTTTCGTCGGCGATTATCCCGTAAGCAGTACACTATACATAGTACGGAGAATTGCGCCAGAGGTCTGCGAGGGGGAGTGGGCGGGGAGCGCGCGGGATCGGGGCTTGTGTTGGAGTGAACTCCAACTCATACCGTCGTCATGTCGGCCGGGGAGGACTCCTCCCGGGGCCGGAAGCCCGATCGCCCGTCCCTGATTGCGGCCGTCCCGACGGCAGAAACGGATCACCCATGACGAACGCCCTCGCCACCGCCTCCACCATCGCCGCCGCCACCGCGGCTGTCCGGCAGGAGCGCTTCGACCACGGCATGGGCGTCCTGGCCCGGATCGACGGCGAGAGCGGCCAGAAGGTCATCGAGGCGCTGGCGGACGTCTCGCCGGAACTCGGCCACCAGGTCGTCGCCTGGGCCTTCGGCGACATCTACGACCGCCCGGGCCTGGCGCCGCGCGACCGGCAGCTGGTGACCCTCGGCATGCTCACCGCGCTCGGCGGCTGTGAGCCCCAGCTGGAGGTGCACATCAACGCGGCCCTCAACGTCGGGCTCGGTCGGGAGGAGATCGTCGAGGCGCTGCTGCACTCGGCCGTCTACTGCGGGATGCCCCGCGCCCTCAACGCGACGTTCGTCGCCAAGAAGGTCTTCGGGGAGCGCGGCCTGCTGCCCGTCGCAGTGCCGGCCGAGGGCTGACCCCGAGTTGGGCCGGGGGCCGGGGGGTGGGGGGTGGGGGTGCGGCGGGGCTTCAGGAGTCGGAGGCGCCCGGGTCGGAGCGGCGGGACGACTTGGCGAAGGCCTTGAAGGCGGCGAGGAGCCCGTCACGGGCGACCCCCGCGAACAGTACGGCGACCCGCAGCGGGTAGTTCCGGGCGTACCGGGCCCGAACGGAGCGGACGGCACGCGGGGCCGCGGGGTCCTGGCGGAGCGTCGGGCGGTGGGGCTCGTTCATGAGGGGACGGTACCTCGGGGGGTCGGCGTGCGGCCGCGGCTGGCGGGGTTGGTGAAGTCGGTGGGGTCGGAGCGCGAGGTGCGGTCGCCGGGCCGGTGGGACCGGCCCGGCGACCGCACCTCGCACCACTACTTCCAGAAGATGGCGCCCTTGCCCAGGCTGTAGGGCGCGCCCCAGTATTCGGCGCCCGAGACCTTGGTGGCCGCCGGGGCGAGGGCGACGGCGCAGCCCTGGGCGGTCTGGCCGTTGGTGAAGCCCTTCGGCAGCGAGGGGTTCGCGCACTTGGCGAAGCCGCCGATGATCATCAGTTCCTGGGCCTCGCTGCCGTCCGGCAGGAGGCCCTTGACGTGGTCCACGCTGGTGTAGGCCAGGTCGGTGGTGCCGGTGTTGGTGATCGAGTACCGCACGTAGTACGGGACGAGCCCCTTGGCCTTGTCACCGAGCTTGAGTGCGGCCAGGTCGGCCGGGTCGCCGGTCTCGATCGCGGTG
This sequence comes from Kitasatospora sp. NPDC005751, assembly GCF_040630835.1. NCBI lineage: Bacteria > Bacillati > Actinomycetota > Actinomycetes > Kitasatosporales > Streptomycetaceae > Kitasatospora > Kitasatospora sp. NPDC005751. The sequence goes on along the minus strand of NZ_JBEXYC010000004.1, from coordinate 90,104 downwards.
ACCGACAGGGCGATGACGCCCTTGGTGCTGCCGGAGCTGAACTGCACCTGGGCGGGCTGGCCGATCTTGAAGGTCTGCCCGGGGGTGGCGTCGGTACCGCCGCCGGCCGCGGGAGCGGCTGCGGGCGCGCTGGTGGCCGCGGTGGTGGGAGTGCCGGTGGCGGCACCCGACGGGCTGGCCGCGGCCGGCGTGCTCGCGGAGGCGGCCGGGGTCGTCGGCGCGGCGGCCGGTGGCGGAGTGCTGCTCGCCGTGTCGGCCGCCGGGTCGTCGTTGCAGGCGGTGAGGGTCAGGGCGCCGACCGCTGCGAGACCGACGAGCGTCCACATGCGCTTGCGGGTGTGGATGCCGTTCATAGGAGGTTCCCCCGTGTTCCGGGCCGTCAGGCGGCGGCCCTGCTGAGATCTTGATAGCGGGGTCGGGGGGTCGGGGGCCATGGCTTCGGCGCGGTTCGGCCCGAATGTGACGTGACCGCGTCGGAGTTGTCGACGAGCCGGTACAGTAGCGCCCCTTGCGCCCGGCCGCCCGGCTGCCGAACCGCAAGGCGCTGAACCGGCCCTGACGGAGGGACGCGGCGGGTACCGGGCCCGTTGCGGAGGCGTCTCGGAGGCGTCTCGACCGGACGCCCCGCCCGCGCGCCTGGCTACGGTGGTGGCCATGAGTACGGGGGGCGGATCGGCCTGGGCCGGGGTACGGCGGGTCTTGCTGACGTTGTCGGGCGTGGTCGTGGCCGGGGCGGTGATCCTCGTCGCGGCCGTCCTGTGGCAACTGCACGACCTCACCACCGTGCCCCCCGCACCGGACGCGAGCGCGCTCGCCCGGGCCGCCGACACGCGTGCGGCCCGCGACCGGGCGGTGGCGTTCGCCGACGAGCAGACCGGACTGGTCCGGGCGGCCGCGCCCTGGGCGGAGGCGCTGGACAGCTCGGTCGCCGACCTGTGCGAGGCCCGGGCCGCCTCCGGCAGCTTCGGCAGCAAGCCGGTGTGGTCGGGGGTGATGTGCCGGCGGACGACGGTGCTGTACGCCGCGTTCGACGGTGAGATCGAGCCCCGGCTGGCCGAGCTGGACCGGGCGCTGGCCGGCGTCGGCTGGAAGCCGCGCAGCGGCGGCAGGGACTTGGTGCGGGAGCTGCACTACCAGCACAGCCCGGGTGGCGACGCCTCGGCCGAGCAGACGGCCGAGGCGCTGGCCCGGCCGAACTCGGTCGCCGTCGACCACACGCGCGGCGCCGGGCAGAACTCCGTCACCCTGACCGTCGCGGTCGCGGACGGCAAGGGTCTGCCCAGGATCAGGGGCAGTTGGGACGACTCGTCAACCCTGCGCGGGCCGGACGCGAAGCCCTACGCGGACGGTGAGTCCGAGCGGGTCGTGTACCAGGACTGGCGGCGCGTGGACGCCGAGGCACTTCAGGCGAAGGCCTACGCGAACCACCGGTACCTGCTGGCGATCGGCGTGACTCAGCTCTACGCCGCCGGCTGCCCGGGCGCCACGTGCAACGGGAGCGCACCGAGCTGGTGACGGCCGGCCCGGAAGGCCCCGGGTCGGAGTGGGAAGTCGGCCGGTCCGACGCCCTGCTCCGCGACTCATTGCCCCTGCGGCGCCTCGGGATGTGGTGACTGGGGCGGCTCGTTCGTGGTGTGTTCCGGCTGGGGCCGGCGCCCTCGGCCGGCCTCGGGTCGGAGTGGGAAGTCGGCCGGTTCGACGTCCCGCTCCGCGCGTTAGCGCCCCTGCGTCACCTCAGGAGGCGGCGTCGGAACGCTGCGGGGTGGAGGCGGAGCCGGGTGTTGCGGTTCCGGCCGATGCGGCCGGTCACCGGGACGGGCCGAACCCGGGCAACGGGTCCTGGTCGACCTCGTGGCGGGCGACCCGTTCGGTCGGGTCCCGGCACTCCGGGCCCAGCCGCAGGATGCGGGATTCCGGGTCGCGCAGCGGGCGGTGGCAGCGGCGGCAGGTGACTCGGGAGCGGACGACCTCTGCCGAGTCGGTGCCGGGGAGTGGCTCGGGGGTGCGGTCGGTCATGGGTCGACCCTAGAGCTTGCCCGACGGTGCCCGCCGGGGGCCCGCCCGGCCCCGCAGTCCGGACGCGCCGCTGTTCTCCTCCGGGTGCGCTCCGGCGGTGCGCCCGGCGGGCCCTGTCCGGGCGGGCGCGTGAAAGGATTCCCCCATGGCGAGTGAACGCAGCAGTGCGGGGGATCCGGCGCGGACGCTGGCACTGCTCTGGGGCGTGTCGACCGAGGAGAAGCCGGGCCGTCGTGGTCCCCGGCAGGCGAAGTCGCCCGCGGAGATCGCGGCCGTGGCGATCGCGCTGGCCGACGCCGACGGCGTGGACGCGGTGACGATGCGGCGAGTGGCGCAGGAACTGGGCGTCTCCCCGATGGCGCTCTACACGTACGTCCCCGGCAAGGCCGAGCTGCTCGACCTGATGCTGGACACCGTCTACGCGACCATGCCGCGCAGCGCCCCCTCCGACGAGGGCTGGCGGGCCAGGGTCGCCGCGGTCGCGGACGACAACCGCGCGCTCTACCGCGCCCACCCCTGGGTGGCGAGCATCTCGACCAGCCGTCCGCCGCTGGGGCCGGGGCTGATGGCCAAGTACGAGTACGAGTTGTGCGCCCTGGAGGGCACCGGGCTGCCGGACGTGGAGCTGGACGCCGCGCTCACCCACCTGCTGGGTTTCGTCCAGACCTGTGCCCGGATGGGTGCCGACGACCGCGCCGCGCAGCAGGACAGTGCGATGACCGACGAGCAGTGGTGGGCGGCCAACGCGGACCTGCTGGCCCGGGTCTTCGACGCCGAGCGGTACCCGGTCGCCGCCCGTGTCGGTGCGGCCGCCGGCGAGGTGCACGGCGGCGCGTACAGCGCGGACCACGCGTACGCCTTCGGCCTGGCCCGAGTGCTGGACGGGTTCGCGGCGCTGATCGCGGAGCGGTAGCCACCCGGCGGGGCCGCGAATCTGTAGACCGGTCGGTTGATTCTGGACGCCTTAGGTAGACCGGTCTGCATATTCACCAGCTGCGCCGGGCCGGAATCGCTAGACCGGTCTACAGAAATACCCCCTTGAGGCCGGTCTCTGTAGACCGACCGACATATGTAGACCGACCGACATAAAACGCGTCGGCCTCACCCCCGAGCCCGCCCCGCCTCAGCGCGGGCGGGCGTCGTACCCGGCGCGGGCCTCCTGGACGACGGGGACGCGCTGCTCGGACCAGCGGGCGAGGGCCGCCACCAGGTGGGCGGCCTCCCGGCCGAGCGGGGTGAGGCTGTAGTCCACCCGTGGCGGGATCACCGGATGGGCCTCGCGGAGGACGAAGCCGTCGCGCTCCAGGGTCTGCAGGGTCTGCGCGAGCATCTTCTCGCTCACCCCGGACACCCGTCGGCGCAGCTCGCTGAACCGGTAGCCGCGTTCGTCCAGCGCCGCCAGCACCAGGACGCCCCACCGGCTGGTGACGTGCTCCAGTACGCCGCGGGAGGGGCACATGCGGTCGTAGACGTCCGGCGGCGGCAGCTCGCCGAGCGGCACGGCCGGCCGGGCCGCGGAGGGGGTGGCGGCGTCGGAAGCGGCGGGGGCAGCAGGGGCGGCGCCCTGGGCCATTACCTGCATGTCATTACCTGCATGTCATTACCTGCATGTCAGTACCCTACTTTGAAGTGCGTACTTTCGAGAAGTAAGTGCCCCTCCTAGGGTGAGTGTCGAGGCCGAGATGGATCGGCCGTCCGACCGGGAGTTCAACGGGCAACGGCCCGAACCGAACCGACCTGACCCGAACCGACCCGACCCAGGGAGCAGCAACATGTACGTCGTCACCGGTGCCACCGGACAGCTCGGCCGGCTGGTCGTCGAGGGCCTGCTGGCCGAGGTCCCCGCCGGCGAGGTGGCGGTGGTCGTCCGCGACGCCGAGAAGGCCGCCGACCTCGCCGCCCGCGGCGTGACCGTCCGGGTGGCCGACTACGACCGTCCGGAGAGCCTGGCGGGCTCCTTCGCGGCCGGCGACCGGGTGCTGTTCATCTCGGGCAGCGAGGTCGGCCGCCGCATCCCGCAGCACACCGCCGTGATCGAGGCGGCGCGCGCCGCCGGCGTCGCGCTGCTCGCGTACACCAGCGCGCCCGGCGTGGCCACCTTCCGGCTGGCGGACGAGCACAAGGCCACCGAGGCGGCGATCCGGGAGTCCGGGCTGCCCTTCTCGTTCCTCCGCAACGGCTGGTACACCGAGAACTACCTGGGCGACGCCGCCGGCACGGTGGCGCGCGGCGTGGTGATCGGCAGCGCCGGGCAGGGCCGGGTGGCCACCGCCCCGCGTGCGGACTACGCCGCCGCGGCGGTCGCGGTGCTGCTCGGCGAGGGGGACGAGGGTGGTCACGCGGACACCGTGTACGAGCTCAGCGGTGACGTCGCGTGGAGCCTGCCGGAGCTGGCCGCCGAGCTGGCGCGGGTCTCGGGCCGACCCGTCGAGCACCGCGAGGTGACCCCGGCCGAGCACCGCGCGGTCCTGGTCGGCGCGGGCCTGCCGGAGGGTTTCGCCGACGTCCTGGTGGACGTGGACGCCGGTATCGCACGCGGCGAACTGGCCGGCACCCCGGGTGACCTGGCCCGGCTGATCGGCCGCCCGACCGTCCCGCTGGCGGAGAGCGTGCGCACGGCGCTGGGCGCCTGACGCACCGGAGCGCCGCCCGGGCCGACCGCGAAACCGCAGGTCGGTCGGGCGGCGTCTCATGTCATGAGCAAAATGCGAATACGGAGATGACAGTCGGCCCCCGCGCCCGCTACCGTCGGCACGACATTGGTGCGCGCGGAGGGCAGGCCGTCGATGGCGGAGACAACCCAGCAGGAGGCCGGCCGGGGCCTTTGGTACGGCCTGGCGGCGTACGGGATGTGGGGGCTCTTCCCGTTGTTCTGGCCGCTGCTGGAGCCGGCCGCCGCCGACGACATCCTCGCCAACCGGATGGTCTGGTCACTGGTCGCCGTCGTCGTACTGCTGCTCGCCCAGCGGCACTGGGGCTGGATACGCCCGCTGCTGCGCCAGCCCCGCCGGCTCGCCATGCTGGGCGGGGCCGCCGCCGTGATCTCGGTCAACTGGGGCGTCTACATCTGGGGGGTCAACGCCGGTCACGTCGTCGAGACCAGCCTCGGCTACTTCATCAACCCGCTGGTCACCATCGCCTTCGGCGTGGTGGTGCTCAAGGAGCGGCTGCGGCCCGCCCAGTGGGCTGCCGTCGGCATCGGCGCCCTCGCGGTGGCGGTGCTGACCGTCGGCTACGGACGGCTGCCCTGGATCGCGCTGACCCTGGCCTTCTCCTTCGGGACGTACGGGCTGCTCAAGAAGACGGTCGGGCTGAGCGGGCTGGAGAGCCTGGCCGCCGAGAGCGCCTTCATGTTCCCGTTCGCCCTCGGGTACCTGGTCTACCTGGCACTCGTCGGCCGCGGCACCTTCGGGCACACCGTGGCGGGGTCGTTCGGCTGGGGGCACTCCGGGCTGCTGATGCTCAGCGGGGTGATCACCGCGATCCCGCTGCTCTGCTTCGGCGCGGCGGCGGTCCGGGTGCCGCTCACCGTGCTCGGGCTGCTGCAGTACCTGGCGCCGTTGTTCCAGTTCCTGATCGGTGTCACGGTGTTCCACGAGTCCATGCCGCCCGCCCGCTGGGCCGGCTTCTCGCTGGTCTGGGCCGCGCTGGCGCTGCTGACCTGGGACGCGCTGCGCCGGGTGCGGAGCGATCGGGCGGAGCGGGCCGCCGTCCTGGCCCGGTCGGCCGCCGCCGTCCCGGCCGACGCCCTGGGCCCGGCCGACGCCCCGACTGCCAGCCCGGCCGACGCCCCGACCGCCCCGGCCACCGCACCCACCCCGCCCCTGGACGCGGCCCCGGCGCCCACCCGCTGACGGGGGCGCGCAGGGCCGGCCGGCGGGGCGGCCCCGGCCCCCGCCGGCCCGCTACGCGGTGATGTCCCGGCTGGTGAAGCGCGACCACGCGGCCGAGCCGAAGACGGCCACGTACGCGGCCTGCAGCCCGAGGTTCTCCAGCACGCCGTCCCAGTACATCGGTTCGCGCAGCAGGTCCCCGAAGCTCAGCCAGTGGTGGGTGAAGAGGAACGGCTGGATCGCGTGCAGCTGGGGGAAGCTGTCGAGGATCTGGACGGTGATCACCAGGCTGACGGTGGCGGCCATCGCCGCGATGCCGCTGCCGGTGAGCGTCGAGATGAAGAGCCCGATCGCGACCAGTCCGGACAGCGAGGCGGCCACGACCAGCGCCACCAGCACCGCCCGCAGCAGCGCCGGGCCGAGCCCGATGGTCTCCCCGGAGATCAGCGTGACCTCCCCGAGCGGGAACAGCGCGGCGCCGGTGGCGAGCGCCGCCAGCGCGACCGTCGCCGTCGCCGCCAGGCAGAACGCCAGACCGGCCGTGAACTTGGCGGCCAGCAGCCTGGTCCGCCCGGCCGGCGCGACCAGCAGGTAGCGCAGGGTGCCGCCGGCCGCCTCGCCGGCCACCGAGTCGCCGGCGACCACCCCGACCGTCATCGGCAGGAAGATCGGCAGGGCCACCGCGAGCGAGGTGAAGACCAGGAAGAGGCCGTTCTGCGTCACCTGCGCGATGAAGGCCGGGCCCCCGCCGCCCTGCGACCCGTCGGTCTCGATCCTGACCACCACACCGATCAGGACCGGCAGCACCCCGAGGATCCCCAGCAGCACGATCGTCCGCATCCGGCGGAAGGTCAGCAGCAACTCGCTGCGGAACAGCGCCAGGAACCCGGCCGTCGTCTGCGCCCGGCGCCCGGTCACCCCGGGAACGCCCGGCAGGCCCGGCGCACCCACCGCGCCCGGCGCACCCGCCGCACCCGCTGTCCCCACCGTCTCCGGTACGGCCGGAGCCTCAGCCCGCGACATCGAAGCCCTCCCCGGTCAGCGCCACGAAGGCGTCCTCCAACGTGCCCCGCTCCACTCCGAAGCCCCGCACCCGTACCCCGGCCGCGACCAGCGCCGCGCAGAGCTCCGGCAGGCCGTCCTCGGCGAGCGCGTCCGGCGCCCCCTCGACCCGGTCCTCGCCCGGCAGCACGTCGCGGACCCGGTGCGCCGCCAGCACCCCGGCGGCCAGCGCCACGTCGGGGGTGCGGACCACCAGCCGCCCCTGGGCCCGGGCGGCCAGCTCGGCCACGGTGCCCTGCACCAGCAGCCGGCCGCGCGACATCACCGCGGCGTGCGTGCAGACCTGCTCGATCTCGTCCAGCAGGTGGGAGGAGAGGAAGACCGTGGTTCCCTCGGCCGCGACCTCCCGGATCAGCGCCCGGATCTCCCGCATGCCCTGCGGGTCGAGGCCGTTGGTCGGCTCGTCCAGCACCAGCAGCTCGCGCGGCTGGAGCAGGGCCGAGGCCAGGCCGAGCCGCTGCTTCATGCCGAGCGAGTACGCCCGCGCCTTCTTCCCGGCCGCGGCGGTCAGCCCCACCCGGTCCAGCGCCTCGGTGACCCGCTGCCGGCGGGTGCGCGGGTCGGCGGTCGGATCGGCCGCGTCGAACCGGGCCAGGTTGTCCCGGCCGGAGAGGAAGCCGTACAGCGCCGGGCCCTCGATCAGCGCGCCGACCCGCGGCAGCACCGCGGTGACGGACTGCGGCATCGACGCGCCGAGCACGGTGGCCACCCCCGAGGTGGGCGCGATCAGGCCCATCAGCATGCGGATGGTGGTGGTCTTGCCGGAGCCGTTGGGCCCGAGGAAGCCGAAGACCGAACCGCGGGGGACGGTCAGGTCCAGCCCGTCCACGGCGAGCTGCCCGCCCCGGAAGCGCTTGGTCAGCCCCCGGGTGCTGATCACGGCGTCGGACGGGGACCAGGACGGAGCGGCGGACCCGTACGGAGCGACGGACCCGGAGGGAGCGGCGGACCCGGACCGGCCGTCGCCGGTGGCGGGAGCAGTGGACGGGGCGACGGCGGGTACGGCCGCGGGGGCCGGGCGCACCTCGGCGCCCCGGCCCCCGGCCGGCTCCGTAACGTCCCCCGTTACAGGAGCCCGGGTCATTACTTCACCCCGGCCGCACTCTGCAGCACCGGCAGCGTCACCGCACCGGCGAACACCCGGCCGTCATCCGTGACCAGCACGTTCAGCACCTTGGTGCTGATCAGGCTGCCGCCCTGGACGGGCTTGCCGAGCGACTTGACCAGGCCCTGCACGCTCTGGCCCGGCGCCCGGCCCTCGCCCCCGTGCCGGCCCTGCTTGCCGGACTCCGCCGGTGCCGGGGCGGCGTCGCCGCTGGGCAGCCGGGTGCTCAGCACCGCCGTCCAGCCCTCGCCGACGACGTTCAGGCCGTCGGCGCCCGCCCGCTCCGGCGCGCCGCCGGGGGCCTGCCGGCCCTCGCCACCGGCCTCCGCCCGCTGCTCCGTCACCTTGGCGCCCTTGGGGGCCGAGAACTCGAAGGACTTGGCGGCCGGCCTGGCGAAGGAGACGTCCTTGAAGTGGACGTCCAGCACGGCGGAGCCGTCCGTCCCCTTGACCACCACCGCGAGCGGCACGCCGTTGTCGGCGGCCACCGCGATCCGCACCTCGCCGATGGTGGAGCCGGACTGGGTGGGCTTGACGCTGAGCTGGTACGCCTTCTGCCCGGCGACGTTCGCCGTGCCGTCGACGGTGACGGCGGTGGTGCCCGCGCCCGCCGCGAGGAACTCCTTGGCCGCCTCGGCCGGCGTGGTCGGCACCCCGGTGAGCGGCGCCCCGCCCCGGTGGCCCTCGGGCCGGCCACCCTGCGGGGCCGTCAGGTGCACGGCCTCGTTGGTGGAGCTGTCCCAGGCCCAGACCTGGTCGCCGTTGTGCACCAGCTCGTACTCGGAGAGGTTCTCGATCAGGCCGACGCGCTGGCGGTCCGGACCGTCCACCGCGACCCGCAGGGTGTGGTCCCCGCCGAGCAGGCCGGTCAGCTTGGCCTCCGGCGCGGCCGAGGAGCCCTGGCCGGCGCCGCCGGAGCCGAGTCCGCCGCCCGCGGCCGAGAACAGCTGGCTGGGCACCCCGAGGTCCGCGGAGACCGAGACCGTCCCCGAGAGCGTCTGGGCCTGCGAGCCGAGCGCCTTCGCCACCACCTGCTCCGCCGTCAACGCGGGCAGGTTCGGCGGGGCGTCGTCCGCCAGCGCGGGCACCAGCCCGATGCCCGCGGCGATCGTGCCCGCCACCGCCAGCGGCACCGCCACCCGCACCGCGGTGCGCCGGCCCGAGCGGTAGGGCGCGCCGCCGCCCGGGTGTCGTTCAGTCGTCGTGTCGTCCGTCATAGCGTCCAACCCCTCCGTAACCGTGACCGACTGCCTGTCCGCTCCATTACACGGCCCCGGGGCGCCCGAGTCATCGCTCTGCAGGGCCAGATCGGGGTCGGTCTCCCGGCGCAGACGACCCTGACAGGCCCTCAGGGTCACCTCCTCCGGAGGTACCGGAACTGGCGTAGGGTCGCGCCATGGACGCAACCTTCACCCCGACTGCGAACGCGATGCGGCGCGCCCTGCGCCGTGCCCGGGACGGTGTCGCGCTGGACGCGGCAGAGGCTGCGGTGCTGCTCCGGGCCAGAGGCGCGGACCTGACGGACCTCTGCGCGAGTGCGGCCCGGGTGCGCGACGCGGGCCTCGCGACGGCGGGCCGGCCCGGCGTCATCACCTACTCCAAGAGCGTGTTCATCCCGCTCACCCGGCTCTGCCGCGACAAGTGCCACTACTGCACCTTCGCCACCGTCCCCGGCAAGCTGCGCCGGGCCGCGCAGGGCACGGCGCGGGAGCTCCCCGGGCGCAGCCACGGGATGTTCATGTCGCCCGACGAGGTGCTGGAGGTGGCCCGGCGCGGGGCCGAACTGGGGTGCAAGGAAGCGCTGATCACCCTTGGGGACAAGCCCGAGGACCGCTGGCCCGAGGCCCGCGAGTGGCTGGACGCGCACGGCTACGACGACACCATCGCCTACGTCAGGGCGATGTCCATCCGCATCCTGGAGGAGACCGGCCTGCTGCCGCACCTCAATCCCGGGGTGCTGAGCTGGACGGACTTCCAGCGGCTCAAGCCGGTCTCGGCCTCCATGGGCATGATGCTGGAGACCACCGCGACCCGGCTCTGGAGCGAGCCCGGCGGCCCGCACTACGGCTCGCCGGACAAGGAGCCGGCCGTCCGGCTCCGGGTCCTGGAGGACGCCGGACGCAGCTCGGTGCCGTTCACCAGCGGGCTGCTGATCGGCATCGGCGAGACGTACGAGGAGCGCGCGGAGTCGCTCTTCGCGCTGCGCCGGGTCTCCCGGGCCTATCACGGCATCCAGGAGCTGATCCTGCAGAACTTCCGCGCCAAGCCGGACACGGCGATGCGCGGCATGCCCGACGCCGAGCTGGACGAGCTGGTCGCCACCGTCGCGGTGGCCCGGCACATCATGGGCCCGGCGGCCTGCCTCCAGGCGCCGCCGAACCTGGTGGACGGCGAGTACGAGCGGCTCATCGGCGCGGGGATCGACGACTGGGGCGGCGTCTCGCCGCTGACGCCCGACCACGTGAACCCCGAGCGCCCCTGGCCGCAGATCGACCGGCTGGCGGAGCGTTCGGCGGCGGCCGGCTTCGAGCTGCGCGAGCGGCTCGCCGTCTATCCCGAGTACGTCCGGCACGGCGAGCCGTGGCTGGATCCGCGGGTGCTGCCGCACGTCCGGGCGCTGTCCGACCCGGAGACCGGGCTGGCCCGCCCGGACGCCGTGGTCCAGGGCCTCCCCTGGCAGGAGCCGGAGGACCTGCCCACCTCGTACGGGCGGACGGACCTGCACGCCACCATCGACACCGAGGGCCGCACCGGCGACCGCCGGGCCGACTTCGAGGACGTGTACGGGGACTGGCAGGTGCTGCGCGAGCAGGTGCTCGCCAAGGGCGCCCCGGAGCGCCTCGCCGGCGATCTGCGCGGTGCGCTGGCGACGGCCGCCGACGACCCCGCCCGGCTGACGGACGACCAGGCGCTGGCGCTGTTCCACGCGGACGGCCCGGCCCTGGACGCGCTCTGCCGGATCGCCGACGACGTGCGCCGCGCCGCGGTAGGCGAAGACGTCACCTACTGCGTCACCCGGAACATCAACTTCACCAACGTCTGCTACACCGGCTGCCGGTTCTGCGCCTTCGCCCAGCGCCGCACCGACGCGGACGCCTACACCCTCTCCCTGGAGCAGGTGGCCGACCGGGCCGCGCAGGCCTGGGAGGTCGGCGCCACCGAGGTCTGCATGCAGGGCGGCATCCACCCCGACCTGCCCGGGACGGCCTACTTCGACATCGCGCGCGCGGTGAAGGAGCGGGTGCCCGGCATCCACGTGCACGCCTTCTCGCCGATGGAGGTGGTCAACGGCGCGACCCGGACCGGCCTCTCGATCCGCGACTGGCTCCAGGAGGCGAAGGCGGCGGGGCTGGACAGCATCCCGGGCACGGCGGCCGAGATCCTGGACGACGACGTCCGCTGGGTGCTGACCAAGGGCAAGCTGCCCGCCGCGACCTGGGTGGAGGTCGTCACCACCGCGCACGAGCTGGGCATCCGCTCCTCTTCCACGATGATGTACGGCCACGTGGACAACCCGGGCCACTGGCTGGGCCACCTGCGGCTGCTGGCGGAGGTCCAGCAGCGCACCGGCGGGTTCACCGAGTTCGTGACGCTGCCGTTCATCCACACCAACGCCCCGGTCTACCTGGCCGGCATCGCCCGGCCCGGGCCGACCGCGCGGGACAACCGGGCGGTGGTCGCGATGGCGCGGCTGCTCCTGCACCCGCACATCCCCAACATCCAGACCAGCTGGGTGAAGCTGGGGGCCGAGGGCGCGGCCGAGATGCTCCGCTCGGGCGCCAACGACCTGGGCGGCACGCTGATGGAGGAGACCATCTCGCGGATGGCCGGGTCGGCGTACGGCAGTTACAAGTCGGTCCGGGACCTGCGGGCGATCGCCGAGGCGGCGGGGCGCCCGCACCGGCAGCGCACCACCACCTACGGCGAGGTCCCCGCCGAGCGGCTGGCCGCGGCCCTGGCCTCGGACGGCCACCTGCCGGAGCTGCTGCCGGTCCTGGACTGACCTCCCCACCCGGTACCGGTGACGGCCCGCCGGGCTCCCCTGCCCGGCGGACCGCCGGCGGCACAGCCTGCCGGCCCGGAGACGGGCACGGCCCGGCACGGCAGGGAGCCCGGGGTGGCCGGCCGCGGCCTGCGCGTGGCGGGTCGGCACCATCGTGTCGACGTGTGGTGTTCGAGGGAATCGCTCGACTTGTTCGGTCATTCGAATACAGTGCGAGGGCGCGCGGCCGGCCGAGCGTCGCGCTCCCCGGTTCCCGGACGAAAGGCGCTCCGTCGTGATGCCACTGTGGTCACGAGCCCAGCAGCAGGACTTCCGCAGCCGGGTGCGGGGCTGTCTGCTCGGCGGGGCGATCGGTGACGCGCTCGGCGCGGGCGTCGAGTTCGAGTCGCTGGAGAAGATCCGGGCCGCGCACGGCCCGCTCGGCGTGACCGGCTACATACCCGCCTACGGGCGGCTCGGGGCGGTCACCGACGACACCCAGATGGTGCTCTTCACCGTGGACGGGCTGATCCGCGCCCACATCCGGCGGGACACCGGCAGCTGGCACCCGCCCACCGACCTCCACCTCGCCTATCTGCGCTGGGCCGCCACCCAGCGGGACTGGGGCCCGGACGAGCGCCGCACCGACCTCGGCTGGCTCGGCCGCGAGGAGTGGCTGTACGCCCAGCGCGCCCCCGGCCAGGCCTGTCTGTCCGGCCTCTCCGGCCCGGACGCGGACCGCCTCGGCACCGTGGAGGTGCCCAAGAACCCGCACTCCAAGGGCTGCGGCACGGTGATGCGGGCGGCGCCGTTCGGGCTGCTCACCACCTGGGAGCCGGGCCTGGTGTTCCAGCTGGCCGTGGAGTGCTCGGTGCTGACGCACGGCCACCCCACCGGCTACCTCTCGGCCGGCGCCCTGGCGGTGATCGTCCAGACGGTGGCCCGCGGCGGCACCCTGGAGGAGGGCGTCCACCTGGCGCTCGCCCTGCTCTCCGAGCGTCCGGCGCACGAGGAGACCACGGCGGCCCTGCGGGCGGCGCTGGACGCGGTACGGGCCGGCGAGCCGTCGGCGGAACGGGTCGAGGCGCTGGGCGAGGGCTGGGTCGCCGAGGAGGCGCTGGCGATCGGGGTGTACTGCGCGCTGGTCGCCCACGACGTGCGCTCGGGCCTGCTGCTGGCGGTGAACCACTCGGGGGACAGTGACTCCACCGGCGCCATCTGCGGCAACCTGCTCGGGGTGCTGCACGGGGACAGCGCCCTGCCGCCCGGCCTGGTGGCCGCGCTGGAGGGGCGCGGCGCCCTGCTCGAACTGGCCGACGACTTCGTCCTGGAGCTGATGCACGGGCCGGAGCTGCACGGCCTGGACACCCCGGAGGGCGCCGCCTGGGCGGACCGCTACCCGGTGCTGCGCTGACGTTCCACCCGGCCCGGTGGGCCCGATCGGCCCGGTTCGCCGGCGCGCGGCCGCGTAGGTGCCGGTAGCGGCGCCCGCGGCCCCGGGGGAGGGCGGCGGACACCGCTACGGGCGACTGCGCCGAGAACGGCGCGGTGGCTCAGAAGCCGCCGAACACCCCTGCTCCGGCATCCACGGCGAACGCCTTCCAGGCCTCGGCCGAGAAGTTCAGCTGAGGACCCTGGGGATCCTTGGAGTCCCGCACCGCGACGGCGCCCGCAGCCGGCGTGGCGATCTCCACACAGGCGCCGTTGCCGCCGCTGTGGGTGCTCTTCCGCCAGGTCGTCCCGTTCTCGAAGGTGGTGCTCATGCGTGGTATCCCTCTTCAATCGTGGCTATCAGTGACCGGCTCTCGACCACTCCGAGCGCCGCTGCCCGCAGGTGGTCGTAGAGACTGGTATAGCGGCGCACGTCGGCTTCCTTCTCCAGGTAGAGATCGCTCGTCACCCCTTCGAAGTAGACAACCGTGGAATCGGCTGACTCGGGGAACTCCAGCAGGGAGAATGTCCCGGTCATGCCGGGGTGGGCGCCGTGCGAGAACGGGATCACCTGGATCGTGATGTTCGGGCGCTGGCTCAGCTCCAGCATGTGCTTCAGCTGATCGGCCATCACCGCCCGGTTGCCCACTTCGCGGCGCAGCACCGCCTCGTCTATGACGGTCCAGAGGCTGCCCAGCGGGTTCTCGCCGTGGACGCGGTCCTGGCGCTTCATCCGGACCTGCACCCGCCGCTGGACGGAGAGCGCGTCGGTGTCCGGCTGGGTGCCCTCCACGACGGCCTGGGCGTACTGCTCGGTCTGCAGCAGCCCCGGGACGAACGAGGACTCGTAGGCGCGGATCGACGAGGCCTCGGCCTCCAGGCCGATGTACACGCTGTACGGGGTCGGCATGTCGTTGAAGTCGTGCCACCAGCCGCGCTGGCGGGACTCCCGCGCCATCTCCATCAGACTGGCCCGCATGGCCTCGTCGGTCACGTTGTAGACGTCGCAGAGGTCGCGCACGTCGCGCTGGCTGATGCTGCGGCGCCCGTTCTCCAGTCGGCTGATCTTCGACTGGGAGACCATCAGCCGGCCGGCCACCTCCTCCGCCGTCATGGCCAGGCCCTCCCGCAGCTTGCGGAGTTCGGAGCCCAGGCGCCTGCGGCGCACGGTGGGGTTGATGTTCGCGGACACGTCGACCTCCGGCCGGACCTCTGGTGATCGTTGGAACGGCAGTCCTCGGAACACAGTGGAAATTGGGACCAACCCCCCTGACTTGGAGCAGCATGACACCTTGGATCAGGTCGGCGCCGGGGAATCGCAGGAGCGCAGTAGAACACATCATCGGAAAAGCGCTTTGGCGAGACGGCGGGCCTCCCCGCGTGGTAAGGCGACGGTGCGGCTCGATCCGGTAGTGCTGCGGTGGCGGTGCGATGGGTCGTACGGGCGCGGCAGGCGCCCGTACACGTGCCGGTGGCACGTGCTCGGGCGGGCGGGGGCGGGGCCGCCGCACGGGTGCGCGGCCCCGCCCCCGGGGTACGGCGGAGGGGCGGCCGCCCGGCGACTTCCGTCGCGGGCGACCGCCCCTGCTTCCTGCCGGCTGTTCACCGCCGGGTGGCGGCGTGAGCTGTGCGGCGTGCGCCGCGCGTGGTGGGTCCGGGTCAGCGGACGCCGACGCGGGGCGGTGCGACCCGGCCACCGGTCCCGCCGCGGCTCGCCGCCGCACGCGGTCCCGGTCGGTCCGCGCCGACCGGAGCGCCGCCACCACCTTGGGATGAACGGTTCTGCTGCGACGGCAGACCGTTCTGCACGTCCATCACCGCGTGCGCGACCATCCCGCCCAGTGGGTCGTAACGGATCAGGTCGCGCAGCCGGGACCGTGAGGACCGGCCCTCGTTGCCCGGGTACAGGTGCTTGCCCAGGCCCACCGAGTGGGCCAGCGCGGCCAGCGCGGCCGTCCGCGGGTCCGGCGGCACGCCGGTGCGGATCGCGGTGTCCAGCCGCTGCTTGATCGCGGCGTTGGTGCAGTCGTCGGACGCCTGGTAGCGCGTCGTCGGCAGCACGCCGCACATCTGGCCCGGCACGGCCGTGACCATGCCGCACCGCTCCAGGTGCGCCAGATAGGTCTGCCTGAGCCCCAGTCTGGGCCCACCGATCCAGTGGGCCGCGCGAACCGGGCTGCCGCGTCGGCGCAGCAGTTCCAGTGCGTGGTCCAGGGTCGGGTCGCCTGTCGGCCGTGGCAGGACCACGGCGATCCGATCGCCCTCCGGGACGATCCGTCCGGCCAGGGACAGCTCGACGAGCTGGGCCCCGGCGAGTCCGAGGTCGAGGGTCTGCGGCTGCGCAGTGGTACCCGTGGTCGGGTCCAAAGCGAGCAGCAAGAGTTCCTCGGGAACAGTTCTGCGGCTCTTGCCCATCCAAGCCTCCCCGCGTGGATGAATGACAGCGTGACGCCTCTCACACGGGCTTGTCGAGTACGCCTCCGAATCGTGACCTTGCGGCCGCGGCGGGGAACCGGCGGAGGCGGGCCCGGCGTCTGACCGGTGGAGGGACCGCGGTGCGGCCGTGCGGCGGCAATACGCGCCGGTCGGGCGGGGTGTGGGCGGCCGGAACGGTCGCCGGTGGCGGAGACTGTACAGGTACACGGGGCGGGGCGTCGGCTTCCCGAAATCGGGTCTGCCGGTGCCCCGCCGGGCGTTGAGGAGGCTGGGTTACGTGGGCGAGTCCCCCGACAGGGTGCTGCGGGACGGCGAGCGGAGGCGGGAGCGGGACGAGGCGCGGAGCGG
This sequence comes from Kitasatospora sp. NPDC005751, assembly GCF_040630835.1. NCBI lineage: Bacteria > Bacillati > Actinomycetota > Actinomycetes > Kitasatosporales > Streptomycetaceae > Kitasatospora > Kitasatospora sp. NPDC005751. The sequence continues at coordinate 73,891 of NZ_JBEXYC010000004.1, read as the reverse complement.
TTCCGGCGCCGGTGCCGACGCGACGGCGGCGGCCGTGGAACCGGCCGGGCGCGAGGACGCCGACGCTGCCGGGGCGGACGCCGGGGCGGGTGCGCGGGCGGACGCCGGGGCCGGTGCCGAGGCCGCTTCGGACGAGCCCGGGAGCTCCGCGGCGGCTTCGGAGACCGGTGCCGACGATGCCTCGGACGCGGGGTCGGAGGCCGCCTCCGCCGCCACCGGGGAGCCCGCCGCCGATGGCGCGGGCGCGCCCAGGACGGGGTCGACCGTCCAGCTCCGTGTCCGGGATACGGACTCCAGGACCACCATGCTCCGCCTTCCCGTGGACAACGCGACCACCGCGCTCCGCCTCCCCGCGGACAGCGCGACGACCTCGTTGCGACTGCCCGCGGACAACGCGACCACCGCGTTGCGGCTGCCCGAGGAGCTCCGTTCCCCGGCCGACGGCGGTGCCGGCCGGGGCGCTCCGCCGGTCGAGCCACCGGCCGGCGCCCCCGCCGGGAAGCCGGGGCGCCCGAGCGGGTCGGACCCGCGTCTCGCCATGCGGACGGACTCGGCGGCCCCCGGAAAGCCTCCGGCGGAGCCCGCGAAGCCCCCGGCCGAGCCCGCCGAGCCCGCCGAGCCCGGCGACGAGCCGAAGGGCGCCGACGAGTCGAAGGGTGCCGACGAGTCGAAGGGCGCCGACGAGCCGAAGGGCGCCGCCGGGCCGGAGACCCCCGCGCGGCCCGCGCGGCCCGCGCCGCCCGCCGACCGAGCCGGGCAGGCCGAGAAGCTGGAGAAGCCCCGGGCCCCGCGGGCGCCCGGTGCGGGCACCGTGCCCGAGCCGGTCCCCGAGCCGCACCCGGCCCCCAGGCCCGTCCCCGAGCCGGAGCCGGAGCCGGCACCCGAGCCGGAGCCCGTTCCGGCCCCGAAGCCGGCGCCCACCCCGGCCCCCGAGCCGCTCCCCACCCCCGACCCCCGGCCGCTGCCGCCCCCGCCGCCGCTGCCGAAGCCCGCGCCGCTGCCAGCCCCCGAGCCCGCGCCCGCGCCGGCCCCGGAGACGACGGCCGAGGCGATGCAGGTGCTGGCGACGCTGAACGCGCGCCCCGTCTCGCCGTTTCGCCGCGCACTCAAGCGGATCACCATCTGGACGGTCTTCCTGGCCGTCGTGCTCGGCGCGGTGGCGGTCGCGCAGCTGCTCCGCCCGCTGCCGGACGCCAAGGTGAAGCAGACCGCCGCGGGCAGCTACAGCTTCGGCGGCGACCCGCTCGACCTGGCCTGGCCGGCCAAGGGCCAGTCGGCCGCCCAGGTCGTCGGCGTCGGCAGTCTCGGCAGCTCCGGCCCGGAGACGCCGGCCTCGATCGCCAGTGTCACCAAGGTCATGAACGCCTACCTGATCCTCCAGTCGCACCCGCTCAAGAAGGGGGAGAGCGGCCCGAAGATCACCGTCGACAAGCAGGCCGCCCAGGAGTCCGGCAATGTCGACGAGTCCAGGGTCACCCTCACCGAGGGCCAGCAGCTCACCCAGTACCAGGCGCTGGAGCTGCTGATGCTACCGTCGGCCAACAACGTGGCCCGGCTGCTGGCCCGCTGGGACGCCGGCTCGGAGGAGGCGTTCGTCAAGAAGATGAACGACACCGCCGCCAGGTTCGGCATGGCCGCCACCACCTACACCGACCCGGCGGGCTTCAGCCCGGACACCAAGAGCACCGCCAAGGACCAGCTGAAGCTGGCCGAGCAGGTGATGCAGGACGCGATCTTCCGGCAGATCGTCTCGACGCCGGAGACCAACTTCAACAATCAGAAGATCTCCAACACCAACACCCTGATCTCCCCGAAGAACGGCATCATCGGCGTCAAGACCGGCTCCAGCACCCCGGCCGGCGGCTGCCTGATGTGGGCCGCCTACAAGGAGGTCGGCGGGGTCCAGCGGCTCATCCTCGGGGTCACCCTGGGCCAGCCGGCGACCACCGCCGAGCCGAGCATCCTCAAGATCGTCCAGAACGTCAGCGCCCTGCAGATCCAGGCGGCCCAGAACGGGCTGACCGGCCAGACCCTCGCCAAGCAGGGCGACGTCGTCGGCCGGGTCGACGACGGGCTCGGCGGCACGGTCCCGGTCGTCGCCGCCAAGGACCTCACCGCCGCCGGCTTCCCCGGCATCAGCGGCACCCTCACCCTGGACCCGGCCAAGCTCGGCCACACGGCCAAGGCCGGTGCCCAGGTCGGCGTGCTGAGCGTGGGGGCGGGCGACGGCAAGGTGGAGGTCCCGGTCGTGCTCCAGACGGACCTGGCCCCGCCGTCCATCCTGTCCCGGCTGACCCGCCTGCTCTGACCTCGGCCGTCCGGCCCGCCCGCGGCCTCGCACACCCCTCGGCGGGAGAACCGGCCACCGGTTCCCCCGCCGAGGCGCGTCAGCCGCCCCGCGGTCCGTCCGCGCCGTCGGGGTCCGGTCCGCCCGCGTCCCCCGCCGCCTCGCCCGCCTCCTCCGCGGTGAGCGGGGCGCCGCCCCAGACGCCGGGCTCGGTCCGGGTGCCCAGCCAGTGCGCGACCGCCTCCTCCTCCGACACCACCCGGCCCAGCGCGATCGCCAGCGTCAGTCCGGCGAACATCACGATCAGCCAGGAGAGGCCGGTGAAGACCACCCCGTACGGCCCGAACTGCGTCACGCTGTGCGCCATCGCGCGCGGCAGGTAGATCCGGGAGGCGATCCCCAGGGCCACCACCACCGCCCCGCAGAACAGCGCCCCCGGCAGCAGCGGCAGCCAGCGCACCCGGCCGACCAGCAGCAGGTGCTGGGTCCACCACCAGATCGCCGTCCCGCCGACGAAGGTCAGCGGAATCCCCAGCCAGGCACCCAGGCCGAAGCCGTCCCGCAGCGGCGTCTGGAACATCAGGCAGACCAGCCACACCAGCAGCCAGACCAGCCAGCGCCAGGCCACCACCCGCGACCCCGCCCTCGGCAGCTCCCAGCAGCGCTCGCAGACGCGTTGCATCGCCCGGCTCAGCGCCGTCGCCGACGCCAGGGTCACCAGGGCGCCGAACACGCCGATCGTGGTCTCCTGGTCATGGCTGCTCTGCAGCATCTGCTGCACCGACTGCTGCGCCGCACCCTCCAGGCCCAGCTCCTTGCGGAGCGAGCGCATCACGTTCTCGCGGACCGCGGCCGGGGTGAACACGGCCACCACGAAGAGCGCGGGCAGGGCGCTCAGGAAGGCCTGGGCGGCCAGCCGGGTCGCGCAGTCGAGGAGGTTCACCCGCAGCAGGTGGCCGAGCGCCCGGCCCACCAGCGGCACCTGCTCGGGCAGCTCGCGAGCGCGCCGGGCCAGCTTCGCCGACCGCTTCTTCAGCCGGGTCACCCGCCCGGCCGGGTGCTCGCTCACAGGTGTCCTCCCGGGCAGTCCCGACCGTCGAGGGGCGGGCGGCCGGAGGCCGGAGGCGCCCCGGTCACCGTGCTCCATGGTCACCCGGTCGCCGGACGGCCGCATCCGGGCGGACCGCCGTCACGCGGGCGCCGGACCGGGCGGACCCGGCAGCCGGGCTCAGCCCGTGGTGGAGTCCAGCAGTGCGAGCGTCACCCCGCCGAGCGGCGTCACCCGGTCGGGCGGGCCGTACCTGGCCCGGAGGGCCCGCGCCTGCTCCGCGGGCATCGCGGTCAGCGGCTCGGCGGTGTCCCCGAGGACGAGCAGCCAGGTCCGCTGCCCCTGCCCCAGGCACGCGTCCACCTGGGGGCAGGTGGTCGGGAAGAGGTCCTCGGCCTGGAGGGCGCTGCGTTCGACGAAGACCGGGAACGGCCGGACGTCGCTCGGCAGGTAGTAGGAGACACCCGGCCCGACCATCGCCCAGCCCTGGTCGCCGAGCGGAGCCGCCAGCCCGTCGCCGGGCCGGTACCCGGCCCCGATCAGCTCGGCGGCCGCCCGGTACGGCTCGCGGGAGAAGGAGTGCGAGCCCGCGGAGCGCACCGAGGACTGCTTGGGCAGCGCCACCAGGGCGGGGACCGCGATCAGCCCGACGGCCAGCAGCGCGCCCGCGGCCCGGACCTGCTCCGGCGTCCGGCTGCGTCGCGCGGCCGCCGCCACCGTCGTGTAGACCGCCTGCACCCCGCCGCCGGCCAGCGCCGCCCAGGCCGGCACCGTGAAGAGCAGGTAGCGGTCGACGAAGTACGAGGTGCTGCCGCGCGACACCAGCCAGACGCCGAGCACCGGCAGCACCGCGAGCAGCAGCAGCTGGAGCGCGGGCAGGCGGCGCCCGGGCAGGACCAGGGCCAGCAGGGCCAGCAGGGCGAAGACGTGGAACACCCCGGGCGAGCCGAACAGCGGCTCACCGAAGTGCCGCAGCTGGTAGAAGGTCGGCTTGCCGATCCAGCCCAGCTGGCGCCCGGACTGCCGGCTGCCCAGCAGCACCACCGGCAGCACCGGCAGGGCCGCGACCAGCACGGCGAGTGGGTACTGCCAGAGCACCCGCCGCTCGGTGGCCGGGCGGGTCCGCCACAGGTGCAGCGCCACCACGGCCAGCTGGCCGGCCAGCGTCGCGAAGGAGATCAGGTGCCCGGCGCCGGCCGCCGCCATCGCCGCGCAGTACGGCGCCCACCGCCGCAGCGACGGGCGCTCCAGCGCGCGCAGCAGGAACCAGGTGGCAGCGGCGACCGCACAGGTCACCAGGGCGTACGAGCGGGCCTCCTGCGCGTACCGCGAGATCAGCGGCACCACGGAGAACAGCAGCCCGCCGCCGATCGCCGCCACCCGGCCGCCGAACAACCGCTGGGCGGTCAGCGCCACGAACGCGGCGGCGCCGGCCATCGCCAGCACGGAGGGCAGCCGCAGCGCGATCGCGGAGTCGCCGAACACCGACGTCCAGCCGTGCATCAGCAGGTAGTACGCGCCGTTGCTGGCGTCGATGTGCTGGAGCAGTCCGAGCAGATCACCGAGCGAGCGGGTCGCCACCGTCCAGGTCGCCACCTCGTCCCGCCACAGCTCGGGCGTCCCGAGCCGGTAGGCGCCGACGCAGAGCATCGCCAGTGCCGGCCAGAGCCACACCTGGCCCAGTACGCGGAGGGCCGGGTGCCGTCTGCCGGCTGATGTCATGGTGAAGCGCCTCGTCCTTGCGGTGATGCGTTGCTGCAGGCGTGCCAGGGCCGGCGGGGGCACCGACGCCCCGCACCGGAACACCGGTGCGCTCCAGGCTACTGGAGCAGGATGTGACGCCCCGTCGCCAGGCACCATCGGCACCCTCCCCATGATTCCATCCTCCCGCACACGATTCGCACGCGGACTCCCCTCACCGCACACCCCGCCACCTCCGCCCGGCCGACGGCCCGACCCGGCGTGGCCGCCCCCCGATCCGCTAGGCTGTCAGCGGTCGTCGCGCCACACGCGCGCCCGACCGCGAACGACCCCGCCTCAGTAGCTCAGGGGATAGAGCACGGCTCTCCTAAAGCCGGTGTCGCAGGTTCGAATCCTGCCTGGGGCACAGCAGTGCAGACGCGCTAAGGCCCAGATCAGAGGGGGAGAACCCTCCGGTCTGGGCCTTAGCTGTCCCAGGAGTGTCAGTCGTCCTGTGCCACATCCGTGCCAGATTCCTCCGGCGAGGCCTGCTTCTCCAGCTCCTTCCGAACCATCTCGCCCATCCTGTCCGCGATGGCCCGGTCGCGGTCGCTGGTCATGTGCTGGTAGATCAGCGCGGCCCGCGCCGTGCTGTGCCCCATGCGGGTCATGAGCTCTCTCGTGCTCGCGCCGCTCTGCGAGGCGAGGGTGTTCCCGGTATGGCGCAGATCATGGAAGTGCACGTCCGGCGAGATCTTCGCCTTCGCCTTCGCGGCGCTCCAGTCGTCCCGGAAGTTGCTCCGCCGCAGTCGGCCCCCACGCGGCCCGATGAACATGTGGCCGTTCGGGCCCTGCCCCGCGAAATGCTCAAGGTGGGACCGGAGGTCGTCCACGATCGAGGCCGGGAAGGCCACCGGGCGGAACCCGGCCCGACTCTTGGGAGCCTTGTCGTAGAGCTTCCCGCTGTACAGCTCGGCCTGGTTCCGGCGGACCCGCAGAAGCCGGGCGTCCAGGTCGACATCCCGCCGGCGGAGCGCGGCCAGCTCACCGAACCGCAGGGTGGTGAACGCGGTCACCAAGACCAGGGCCCGCCATCGGGGCGCGATGGCATCGGCTGCGGCGAAGACCTCGGCGACGGACAGGACCGGCCGCTCGGGGACGTCGTAGGTGTCGGCGCCCTTGATCCGGCACGGGTTGCGCTTGATCAGTTCATCGTCGAGGGCCGTGTTCATGATGGCCCGCAGCATCTGGTACGCCTTGACCACGGTGGGCTCGCCGACTCCGGACTCCAGCAGATGGGTCCGCCAGGTCCGCACCCGCTGCGGCGTGATCTGCACGATGAACTTCGGGCCGAGGGTGGGCAGGATGTGCAGCCGGAGCGCCGTCTCGTAGCGCTCCCGGGTGGTCTCCTCCAACTTGCGCTCCGTGAGCCACCGGGTGGCGTACTCGCCGAAGTTCAGCTTCCCGGCGTCCGGGTCGACCCACTTCTCACGGGTGATGTCGGCTTCGAGCTGGCTCAGCCTGACCTCGGCGTCGGTCTTGGTGGCGTACGTCTTCTCGTCGGGCCGCAGCGCGCCCGTGAGCGGGTCGCGGTAGCGGACCTGCCAGCGGCCGGAGGGGAGCTGGCGGACGGCGCCGAAGCGGCGCCGGCTGTTCTTCTTGTTGGCCATCAGGCAGCGTTCCTGTTCGTGGCGATGCGGCGGGCGGTGATGGGCTGCACGGTGTTGGCGGCGATGAGTTCGGCGACGGCGGAGGCCGGGATGCGGACGTGGCGCCCGATCTTGACGAAGGTGATCCGTCGCTCCTCGATCAGCCGGCGGGGGAAGCGTTCGCCGCTGGTCTTCCAGGTGCCAAGAATCTCCGCCACTTCGCGGACGCTCAGCAGTTGCTCCGGCAGAGCCGGGGCGGCCGGTGTGCGGTGGTTGGCCAAGGCCTGCTCCTTTGCGGGTTGGCGAACGGGCCCGGGGTCAGGGACCGGGGACTTCTCGGGGCCGCGTGTTTGTCCTAGGTGGGGATTTCTGCGTCACTGCGTCATCTGCGTCATTCGCGCCTCTGACCTGCGGTTTTGCGTGACGCAGGGGTCGGGGTGTGCGTCACCGCTGCGTCATCGGGTGCGTCATCCGATGACGCAGCGGTGACGCAGGTGACGCAGGATGACGCAGAGGCCGTCGTCTGCGTCATCGCTTTCGGCGCTGGTCAGGGGCCGGTTTCTGGGCCGGGTGACGCAGGTGACGCAGCGTCTTCCTGCTTAGGAAAATTGAGGGGCTGTTCTTGTAGTTGGCGTGCCTCAGGGCGTGAAGAAGGAGCCGCAAGCGGCACGCCCTTTGGGCGGCTTCGCCGAACAGCAAGAAGAGCACCCGGTGCGCTGCGAAAACGGGTGCTCTTCTTGCTTGTGAGCGGTCAGAGCAGCCGGGTCTGCTCGGGCTCGACGGCGGCGGCCGGGCGGGCCATTTCGAGGTAGCGGCCCTCCTTCGTGCGGCCGGAGTCGATGAGCACGCCCCGGGCCGCGAGGGTGGGCTGCAAGCGCTTGAGGCGGTCGGACAGCACCTTGCCGGTGGTCGGCCAGCCCTTGGGGACGGGACGCAGTTCGTCGCCGCTGTAGAGGCGGCTGAGGCAGTGCAGCCACTCGGTGGAGGTCATGCGCTGGGCCTGGCCCGGGGCGATGGTCTCGGCGTGCTGCAGGACGGTCTGCGCCATCAGGTCGCCCTCGATGACGTCGTCGTTGAGGTCGTCCAGGCTGGCCCGGTAGGCCGTCAGCGATCCGAAGCCGGTCGCGGCGTCGACCTGCGCGCACAGGTGCGCGAAGTCCGCCATGCGCAGGTCGGTGGGGGTCTCGGCCTCGGCGGCGCGGACCTTGACCGTGAGGTCGAGCAGGGACCCGAGGACGATGGGCAGCACCTCGGCGTACTCGGCCCACAGCTCCGCCTCGGTGCGCCGGACAAGGGGCGGCTCCAGCCTCAGGGGCAGGAGGCGTTCGGCGAGGTCGGGGCGGATGACGCCGACGTCGATGCCGGTCAGCAGCAGCGGCCGGCGGTAGGCGGAGCGGTGGACGTCCCCGTCGGTGAACAGGGCGCGCTTGACCGACTCGGCGCCGGTGACGATGCAGCACATGGCGTCGGACAGGTCCGGGCCCAGATGGGAGAGGTTGTCCAGGGCAGTAACCCATCCGGCCGCGACGGCGGCGATCAGGTCTTCCTCGCCCTTGGGGGCCCGGCGCAGATCACCGCTCATCCCTTCGATAATCCTGGTCAGCATCCGGCCGCCGGTGGACTTGCCGGAGCCCTGGGGGCCGGTGAGGAACGGGGCGGGCACCGGCACACCGGGCGCGAGGCAGCCGATCAGCCACGCGATGGCCAGGCATTCGGCCTGGGCGTTCGCGAAGTTCGTCAGCCTCAGCAACAGGTCGATGCCCTTGCCGTCGGTGTCCTTCACCGGGAGCGGGAGTTCGCCGGTGAGCTGGGTGCGCTTCCAGCAGACCTCTCGCGGGTCGGGGACGGTGATGTCCCAGCCGGTGGGGTGGATGCGCACGGACTGCCCGTCGGAGCGGCCGAGGTCGAGCCAGGTCGCGCCGTCGAATCCGGGGGCGACGCGGATGTGGACGGGCTGCACGTCCTCGGACATGGCGAGCGCTTCGATCAAGTCCAACGCCTCCTTGATGGCGGTTCCGTTGAAGACGCCGACCCCGTCCCGGTACAGGCCGACGATGAGTTCCTGCCGGTGGCTGCCGGTGGTGCCCTGGGAGCGCATGGGCCGGGCGACCGGGTGGCCGGTGCGCTGCGAGTACACGGCGCCGTCGGCGGTGCGGAAGTACCGGAAGTGCGCCAGGGCGTACTGGGCGATGACTTCGCGGGCGGGGTCCTTCTCGTCCTCGGCCACGGCTACATCCCGAGCCGGGTCAGGGCGTTGGCCCAGGCGTCGGCGCAGTGCCGGGGCGATTCGCCCTTGGCCTGCGCGGCGGCGAACAGCCGCTCTGTGTGTGCCTGGGTGAGGCACCCGCACCGACCGTGCGTGGAGAGCACGGCGAGGAACGCCCCGTAGACGGTGGCGTGCACCGCGCTGGCGGCCTCGGTGATGCGCTGCTCGGCCATGGCGATGCCCCGGGCCAGGTATGCGGGGGTGCGGTGCGGGCACGCCCCGATCCCGGTCGGTGCGGGCACGGCCACGGGCCGGACCGGGGCGGGCTGCCTCACGATCAGGTCGCGCACGACGTCCGGCAGGGCGGTAAGGGGGCCGGCGCCGGGGCCGAGCCACCGCACGTACTGCATGGCCGACTTGATGTCCACGCCGGGCCGCACGCCGTTGGAGGAGGGCATGACGCCCTGGTAGAGCCAGTGCTCACCCCGGGTGGTGCGCACGATCTGGGTGACGGGCAGGGCCTCGCGCGCCCAGGCGATGGCGGCCGCGTTGTCGAGGTCGACGGCGGTCCACCCGGCGCCGCCAGGGTGGTAGGCCACCCCCGCCGCCTCGCGCCACGCCCGCGCCCAGGCACGGGAAGTGAGGACGTCGGGGTCGGTGGTGGCGGCGGCCCAGCCGTGGCACGGCAGCGGGCAGGTGCAGGGGCCGGGGGTCTTCATGTTCGGCCGGCCGCCGCACACGTTCTTCTCGCAGGCCTTGCAGTTACCGAACGTGGCCTTCTTGGCCCGCAGGGGCAGGGCGGGCACGCCGTCTGCGGCCAGGGCGAGGGCGGTGGACAGGTGCTCTCCCCGGATGGGGGACGGATGGGTCATGCTGGGTGCCTCCAGTTCTGTTGAGGGGCTGGATTCGCGGCGGCCCCGCTTCTTGGCGGGAGGGGGCCGCCGTTGTCGTTCGCCGCGTTCTCCTCGGCGCAGACCTTGTGCGCGGGTCTGCGCTGGTCGTCGCGCAGCGGGGTGGGGCGACCGCACCAGCGGCACGGGCGGTCGCCGGTGCGGTCGTAGTGGCGTGCGTCGCGCCAGTCCAGGGCGGCCACCCCGAGGCTGCTGCTGGTCAGTCCTGCTCGGGGGCGCCGTACTTGGCGTCCCACCGCTCGATCGCGTCCTGCTGGATGCGGTCGGCGCGGTTCTCCGGCCGCTTGGTGGACTTCCCGCGGCTTTCGGCGCGGACGCCGAGCAGGAACAGGCGGGCGGCGTCGCCGGGGTTGTCGGCGCCCATCTGGCGCGGGTCGAGGTAGGTGCGCTTGGCCATGCGGGTTCTCCCGGTTCAGGCGGCGGGGCGGGTGGCGGCGGTGAGCAGGTGGTGGGCGAGGCGGGGCGGGACGGCGTTGCCGATCTGCTGACCGATGTCCCGGCCGGTCCACGGGTGGTCGGTGGGGAAGGACTGGAGGGCGCCCGCTTCGGCCCAGGTGAACCGGTCCTCGGTGCCGTCGTCGGCGATCACCCGCACGCGGCTGACCTTGCCGGTGACGGTGGCGGACGGCTCGGCGCTGGTTCGCCGGCCGCGTGCCTTGGGGTCACCGCCGGTACCGTAGTTGGACACCACGGTGAAGGGGCCGCGTCCCGGGAGGACGTCAGCCATCGCGATCCACGGCAGCAGGTCCGGGCCCCCGGCGGCGCGGGGGGTGCCCTTGGCGTAGGGCCGGTGGGTGGGCGCCGGGAGGGCGGCCGGGCCGGTGCGGCGGGCGATGAGGACGGCCCGGCGGCGGGTCTGCGGGACGCCGTACTCCTCGGCCTTCAGGACCCCGACGGCGACGTCGTAGCCGTCGGTGCGCAGGATCTCGGCGTAGGTGATCCAGACGGGCAGGACGGCGGGGACCTGCTCCAGCACGATCGCATCGAACGGCCGGCCCCGGTCGAGGGCGTCCAGCGCCCACCGCAGGGGCTCCAGGACCAACCGGATCAGGTCGTCCTGCGGGCCGTGGCCGTACCGGGCGACGTGGTGGCGGGCGGCGAGCCGGTGGGCGAGGGTCACGATGTCGCCGAGGGCCCGGCGTCCGGCGCCGTTCCCGGCGGCGCTGAACGGCTGGCAGGGCGGCCCGCCGAGCAGAACGTTCGCGTCGGGGAAGTCGGCGGGGCCGTACCCGCGCACGTCGGCCGCGATGGTGGCCAGGCCGGCGGCGCGGCGGGTGGCGCACGCGTCCGGGTTCTTCTCGATCCCGGTGACGTGGACGCCGAGCGCGGCGGCGGGGAGGTCGAGTCCGCCGACGCCGGCGAACAGGTCCACCCCGCGCCACGGCCGGGTGCCGGTGGTGTCAGGCCGCACGTCGCACCCGCCCCTCGGGGAAAGCCAGGACGGTGGCCAGCCCAGCGGGCCGCTCGGTGGTCGGGGCGGGGGCGCCCTCGCCCCCGTCGGGCGGGGCGATGTCCTGCCGTGCGGCGCGTTCGGCGGCGGACTCCGCCAACACGAGCTGGACGGCGGCGGAGTCGGTGCGGGCGCCGCGCTGGGAGATGAGGGCGGCGGCGCCGAGTACGGCGCCGGGGGTCATCAGCAGGGCCACGGCGATGGCGTCGGTGGTGGTGCTCACGGGGTCCCTCCGGTTCGTGCGGCGGTGGCGAGCAGGTCCAGGACGGTCGTGCCGAGCAGGGCGGTGCGCTGCTCGATCGCGGTCCAGGAGTCGTGGTCGATGTGGAGCAGGGCGGCGATCGCGGCGGGGCCCTGGCCGTTGGCGGCGGCGGTCAGGGCCTCGCGCAGGTGGACGGCGGCGAGCGGCCGGATCACGGCGGGGGTGGTCATCCGGGGGCCGGTCAGTGGTTGCTGACGGCGGTGACGACGGCGGCGAGGAAGCCGTTGACGGGTCCGGCGAGGCCGGTGGAGGCGGCGGTGAGGCCGGACAGCCAGATGACGAGGGCGGTGCCGGTGCCGACGCGCTTGGTCCACACGAGCACGCCGGTGATGACGCCGGCGATCAGGGCGATGGACAGGGTGACGGTCATGAGCGCTCTCCCGAAGCTGGGCGGTGCGGGACATGGGGGCTAGTTGGTGCCGGCGGTCCAGGTGCGGTGGGCCACGTTGTAGAGGTGGCGGCCGAGACGGATGCGCTTGCCGACGCCCTTGCAGCGGCGACAGTGCTTGCCGCGCTTGGGCTTGCCGCGCCGGTCAGTGGTGAGCTGGAAGCCGAGCCCGTCGCAGCGCCGACAGTCGCCGAACGGCTGCGCGGCGCACAACGCTGCGTAGCAGAGTGCGGTGAGGGTGGCGGCGGCGAGCGCGGCGAGTATCAGGGGGGTCATGGGTGCCTCCGGGACGGTTTCCGGGGCTCTAGCAGGGCGTTCGCTAGGTGCTAGGCCCCTGTTCAGGGGATGTTTGGCTCGCTAGCGGGGTCGCTAGGTCTAGCGAGGGTGCTTGCTAGGCCTAGCGACCGTTTCGGGGCTGTCCGGGGCTATCCGGCGTCGCGGTTCTTGTCGCGCTCGGTGACGGCCTTGAGGATGTCGGCGCGTTCCACTCCGCGTCGGTTGGCGCCCTTGCCGCCCTCGGTGTTGCCCCACACCTGCCCGGTGGTGATGCCATAGGGCTTGAGCGCGGTGGCGATCTGGTCTGCCTTCGCGCGGCCCTCCAGCGCGCCCCACGGCCCGTACGCGTCGGGCCGCAGTTCGGCCAGACGCGCCACGACGGTCTCCGACCACAGCTTCGGCTCGTCCGGGCCGATGACGGCGAGGACGTCGGCGAGCAGGTCGTAGGCCGGGGCCGTCGCCGGGGCGGTGTCGGTGCCCCCGGCGGCGTGGCCGGTCAGCATCCCCGTCTGCTCGCGTGCCTCCCGGCCGCGCTGGGCGATGGTCTCGGCGGCGGGGGCGTCGACGAACACCGACCGGATGATCTGCGCGTCGGCGCCCTCGCCGCCGATGTAGTAGGCGATGCCCCGGTCGGAGCGGGTGAAGGTGGTGGCCCGCACGCCGTGCTTGTAGGAGCTGGTGCCGAGCACCATGTCGTTCTCCGTCTGGCCCATGACCTTCAGGCACAGCCGCAGGATCGCGTTGGCGGAGATGCCGGTGGGCAGGGACTTGGCGTCGGGGCGCTGGGTGGCGGCGAGGAACGTCATGCCGAGCGCCGGACCGCGCTTGACCAGGTCGGTGCCGATCTCCTCGAACTCCGCCCCGTACTTGGGGTGCTCGAACCAGACCTGGCACTCGTCGACGCCGATGACGACCGGGTGCAGCCGCAAGCTCTTGTTGTCCGCGAGCTTGCTGGTGACTTTCGACTCGGGGCAGATGTCCCGGGGCAGGGAGCGGATCACCTTGGCGCGGCGGCGCAGCTCGGCCCGCAGTTCCCGCATGTCGGCGAGCGCGTATTCGATGTCCTCGTCGTCGTCGCCGGCCCGGTGGCGGTGGGAGACCTTCTCGCCGACGGGGTCGAGGTCGCCGGTGCCCTTGAGGTCGTAGGTGTGGAGTTCGGCGCGGGGGTCGAGGGCGGCGATGAGCATGAGCAGGCGGAGCAGGAAGGTCTTGCCCATGCGCGGGACTGCACCGATGACGCCGGAGACGAACATCAGGGTCACGGTCACCCAGGCGCCGCGCTGGTCGGTGGCGAACGCGACCGGGTCGAACAGGTCTACCGTGCCCTTCTTCGAGAGCGGCCATGCGGGCTGCTTGGCGGTGGCCATGTCCTGGTCGCCGACCCACAGGACCATGCGGCCGGGGTGTTCGCCCGGTGCCTGCTCCGGCCATACGGTGCCGAGTGGGCGGCGCAGGCCGGAGGCGAGCTGACCGCGCTTGCCCATGACGTCGGCGACTTCGACGCCGTGGGGGAGTTCGACGTCGGCCCGCCAGCCGGGGCCGTCGCGCATGATCGGCGCGGGGAAGGTGATGCCGGAGCCCTTGGACTTGGCGGAGGTGATGCCGCCGATGCCCAGCGACTCCAGGGCCCGCACCACCATGTCCGAGGTGAGTTTGGGCGCCTTCGCCTTCACGACCGCCCGGCCGATCAGCGGTTCGTCCGCCGGCGCCCCGGCCACACCGAGCGCCAGGACCACGGCGGAAGCCAGCGCCAGCAGGGTCACGGTGCTGGTCAGCACCCACACCACCACAACCGCGGTAAGGCCGAATACCGAGCCAAGCAGGGCAATCAGGGACCGCAGACGCACCCGGTTGTCACGCTGGCGGGTGAGCTTCAAGTACAGCTCGGCGTCCTCCCGGCGGGCGGCCGCCGCCCGCAGCGGCTGACCCTCCGCGTCGGAGGTCCACCGGCCCAGGAACGTCAGGGCCCGTGCGGTGCCGCGCGGGGCCCGCCCGGCGAGGCGGGCGGCGTAGAGCGGGGACCGGACCGCGTGGTACGCGGCCGTGTGACCGATCTGCCCGGCAGTGTAGGCGAGTTGGGTCTTCAGCTCGGCCCGGGAGAGCAGCCAGGCCGGGAGGATCGGGCGCCGGGTGCCGACCGGCGGGACGGGCAACGGCCCGGCGGCGAGCTGGTCGACGTAGACCGGCGGCTCGTCGTCCCTGTCGACGTGGTCGTCGTCGACGGCGGTGGTGGTGCGGCGTTCGGCGCGGGCCTTGCCGAGGTCGACGATGTCGGCGCTGTCGGCCAGCTCGGCCTCGAAGCGGGCGAACAGGTCGTCCTCGGACCCGTCACCGGGGGTGTGGTGGTTCACTAGGGCTTCCTTCCTCACTGCGCTTGTGGTGCGGGGAAGAGCCCCGGGACGGCCGCGTGGCCGGCAAGCTGTCGGCCGTCCCGGGGTGGAGCGGGTTGCTAGCGACCGGTGGGCCGCAGCTCGTGCGCGTGGCACAGGGCGGGGCCGATCAGCCAGCCGATCCGGTTGACGGTCCACCGGCCGTTCGTGAGCGGCCCCGGGGGCACCTCGTCCACGATCCGGCCGGTCCGCCCGGCGGCCCGGGGGTCGTCCTCGCAGGACACGATCAGCACTTCGTCGCCGCTGTTGAACGTCATGACTCGCTCCTCTGATCAGGCGGAGGTGACACGGGCGGTGGTGCGCTCGACCACGGGCTTGTCCAGGTCGCGGTGGGTGAGCGTGACCCGGGTGCCGTCCTTGCGGAGCCGATCGGCGAGGGTCATGGCGACGGTGGCGGCGCGGTGGCGGCCGCCCGCGCAGCCGACCGCGATGGTCACCGGGGCGGTGCTCGGTCCGGCGTCGAGGGCGTCGACGAGCAGCGCGGCTCCCACGATCGCGGCGTGGATGCCGGCGGTGCCCATGACGGCCTGGCGCACGGGCAGGTCGTGGGCGGTCTGGTGGCGCAGGGCGGGGTCGACGTGCGGGTCGCGGAAGTGGTGGCGCAGGTCGAGCACGAGGGTGGCGTCCGGGGGCGGGGCGCCGTGCAGGTAGCCGAAGCTGATGACGTTGATGCTGGTCACGGACATGACTGGGTGGTCCCTTCGCTGGTGGAGCGAGAGAGGCTGAGGGGGAGGAGTCAGGCGGCGAGCGCGGTGGTGTCGGCGCAGGGCAGGCAGGTGCCGAGGTGCGCGGGGAGCACGTAGCCGGCGTCGCGGCCGCAGCCGGGGCAGGTCCGGCGGGCGGCGTTGGCCTTGGCGAGGGCGGCGGCCCGGCCGGGGGTCATCGGCCGGACGGGCTTGGCCAGGGCCAGCCGGTACAGGAACGCGGCCCGCACGCCGGTGGTGCGGCGGGAGCGTCAGAGAACCTGACCGGCGACGGGCTGTCCACCGGGGCGCAGGCCCCGGGCGCGCAGCTGTCGGCGGGTGAGCAGGCCGTCCGGGGCCATCCGCCACGGGTAGGTGGGGGTGCCGCCGTGCCGGCCGCCGGTGGGGTCCCAGAAGCGCGGGCGTCCCATGGCGCTACTCGTTCTCGTCGTCCGGGTCGGGCAGGTCGTAGAAGCCGACCAGCTCGATCGGGACGCCGTAGGCCGAGCCGACGACGACGAGCCAGGCCAGGGCGCCGTCCCGGCTCTGCTTGTGGTCGACGGCGGCCGGGTCCAGGAGCAGGGCGGCGCGCCACTGCTCGAAGTGGTCGAGGCCGTCGTGCAGTGCGATGCGCAGGCCCCACGCGATACCGGTGCCGGGGGCGCGCAGCTCCCGCAGGTCGACCTCCGGCGTGGGCAGGGTGGGGTGGGCGGCGAGGAGGGCCAGCAGGGCGCCGGCCGCGTTGATCTGCGGGGCGGCGATGGCGGTGGTGGTGCTCACGATGCCTGCTCCTCAGGGGAGTTGGTGGTACCGATGGTGGTGTCGTCCTCGGCGCCGGGGTGGTCGTCGGCGGCCGGGGCGGGGACGGCGTGCAGCGCGGGCCGCTCCGCCTCGGCCGTCGCCTTGTCGGCCTGCTCGGCGCGTTCGGCGGCGAGCGAGTCGCGCAGGAGTCGGGCGTTCGCGGCGGAGGTATGGACGGCGGCCCGGATCCGGTCGGCGGTCAGTTCGGCGTCCGGCCAGTCGGTGGTGGCCGACCGGGCCTCGGTGAGCAGTTCGTCCGCCGTGCGCTTGGGTCGGGTGGTGCGGGCCGCCGTCGGCACGCTCCCGGTCGCCCGACGCGGACGCGCCGTCGGTGTCCCGGTCGGCTTGCGGACCGGCCGGGCAGCAGCCGCCTCGGCGGGCTTCTCGGCCGGGGTGGTCACGGGTTCGGTCGGTGCCGGGGTGGGCTCGGGGTCGGCCGACTCGTAGAGCGGCCAGTCCGCGTCGCCCGTCCCGGATCCGGGCTGGTCAGACCCCGACCGGTTTGCGGTGGTCTGGTCGGTTTCTGCCGCTTTGGGCTTTGCGTGCAGGACCTTCGCCACGAGGTCTGACCCGAAGTAGATCGAGCCGACCGGAAGCGACGACGCGAGCAGGACCAGCGCCCAGTGGGCGGGCGCCCAGTCGGCCAGCCGGACCCGACCGCCGGAGTGCAGTCCGGGGGCCAGTCCGTGGACGTAGTTCAGGACCAGACTGGCGGCGGTGTACCCGGCCAGGACCCGCAGCGCGAACGCGCGGTCGCGACCGGTCAGCGCCAGCGCGACGACCAGCGCCAGCGCCATCAGTCCGTCGACCACGAGCGGGTAGACCAGGGCGGCGGTCGGGTCGGCCCCGATCGCGGTCGCGATGTCCTTCAGGGCGTTCCACGAGACGCGGAACGCCATCGTCGCCACGGCCAGCAGGCCGGTGACAAGCCACCACTTCCCCCAGTAGCTCATCGGGCACCTCCGGGCAGGCCGGCGGAGACCACGAGCTGGGCCGCTTCCCGGGTGACGCGGGCCGCCTCGGCCGCGACGGCGGCGGCGATCCTGGCCGCCTCGGCGGCGGCGGCCGCCCGGGCGGCGTCCTCTCGGACCTGGGCGCTCATGCCGCGACTCCCGAGCGGGACCGGCGGCCGGCAGAGCGGGGACGGTGCAGCGGGACCGGGGCGGACCGCAGCAGAGCGGCGGCGACCTCGGCCGACTCCGGGTCCGTCTCCCACAACTCCGCCAGCACCTCACGGGCGACGTCGGTGCGGGCCTCGCGCTCGGACGGGCTCTCACCGGCCACGCCGCCGAACAGCGCGTCGAACGGCGCGTTGTCGACGCCGAGCGCCAGCTCAGCGAACTCACGGGCCGAAGCGGCCCGTTGACCTGCAACAATCGACTTCACGGGTTCACCTCTTGGTAGATGGGGTGTGGACCCGAGGGCCGCCGCGCGCCCGGCCAAGGAATGCGCGGCGGCCCGTTCACTGGGTCCAGCCACTCGTCACATCACGAGCAGCCATGACCCCCGATCCGCCCGGCGAGCGGTGGATCGGGGACCAAAGACACTCGTTGTTGATCTGTTGCGTCTTTCGGGAGCGTGCTCCCGCTTTAGGCAGACGCGGATCTTTCGATCACTGCCCTCCGGACTGACAAGGCGCCGGGAACCATGGCCCCGTGAGGCCGCTTCGCCCTGGGACCGGCGGTAGCCGTCCATTGATGGGCGCGTTCGTACGCGTTTGCGCAGGTCAAGCACGCCTCAGGGGTTATGTTGAGGTCTTGTCCTCAACTCCTCTTGAGGAGCTGAGATGACTATGACGGATGCTCAGGTAGTCGTCAACTCCTCTTGAGGACTTATGCTGGGTGAGTCTCGCAACCAAGGACGGTGGAGCCACCATGGCGAAGGTGTACGAGCGGATCGCAGACTCTCTGCGGGAGAAGATTCGCGCAGGTCAGCTCAAGCCTGGGGACAGGCTGCCGGCTGAGACAGCTCTCGCGGGGGAGTACGACACCAGCGTTCCGACCATCAGGCAGGCCACCGGTGTTTTGGTGGCCGAGGGGCTGGTCGAGAAGCAGCACGGTCGAGGCACGTTCGTGCGAAAGCAGCCCACCAGGGTCGTCCGGGACAACGCGCGCCACCAGTGGGAGAAGGACCGGGCGCGCCAGCCCGAGGTTGAGCGATTGAAGACGGGCGCCACCGAGCGCGATACCGGCCTCACGGTCAACGATCTGATCTTCGAAGCGAACTACAAGCAGGTGCCCGCGTCGGCGGAGCTTGCTGAGGTGTTCGGCATCGCCGAGGGCGCGATGCTGCTCGAACGGACGTACCGGACCAGGTACCAGGAGGAGCGCACGCCCCTCAACCGCTCGCAGTCGTACTTGGTGCTGGACATGATCTCCGGGAATCCCGATCTCCTGCGGGACGATCAGGAGCCGTGGCCCGGCGGGACGCAGAACCAGCTCTGGACTGTAGGGATCGAGCTGGATCGGGTAGTGGAGACGTTCCAGGCCCGGCCTCCCACGCCGGAGGAGGCTGAGGAGCTGGGTCTGCCGGCGGGTGTGTCCGTGCTCATCCTGCGCAAGGTCGGCATCGACACGACCGATCGGGTAGTGGAAGTGGCCGATGTCGTGCTGCCAGGCGACCGGACAGAACTGACCTTTACGACCAAGCTGACAAGGTGGTGAGCATGACCCACGTCATCTCCGTCATCACGGCGGTTCACGGACCGTCCGCGTCCTACCTGCCGGACGCCTACAAGTCGTTGCTGGCCCAGGACCTACCGGAAGGCTGGGACTGGCAGTGGGTCATTCAGGAGGACGGCGAGACGGACACCGTCACGCCGCACGTTCCCGATGACCCGCGCATCAGTTTCGGTCAGGGGCGCCACGGCCGCGCCGGCGTCGCACGCACCCTCGCCCTGTCCAGGGCGAGAGGCCAGTTCATCAAGGTGCTCGACGCCGACGACATGCTGACGCCGGGCACGCTCGCTCGTGACCTGGCTGCCCTCCAGCGGCCGGGGATCTGCTGGGCGACCTCGCGGGTGCTGGACCTCTTGCCAGATGGTTCGACGGTTGGCTTCGACCAGGACCCGCCCGAGGGCCCCATTGAGCGCGGGGCGGTCCTTGAGCACTGGACAGCTCACGACTTCCGGGCACAGGTTCATCCGGCGACGCTCTGTGCTCGCCGTGACCTCGTGCTCGCCCTCGGCGGCTGGATGGCCCTGCCGGCCTCGGAGGACACCGGGCTGTTGATGGCGCTCGACGCGGTAAGCCGCGGCTGGTTCTCGGCGGAGACTGGCCTCCTCTATCGCAAGTGGCCTGGGCAGAGCACCAGCCAGGCCGCGCATGTCCAGGAAGGCGAGCGGTCGGCGCGGATGGCCGTGGTCGAGGCACGGGCACGGGCGCTTGCCGCGCTTGGCGGGTGGCGCGTGGAAGCCTAAGGCGGAACGCAAAACGGCCCGAGGCGGGCAGCTCTCGCTGCCGCCCCCGGGCCGTTTCTTCCTACTCTCCTGCTCTGCTGCCAGGCAGCAGGAGGCCCCGGGCCGAGTGCTGCTCGCCCTCGAAGCTTCCGCTCACTCCGAGGTCTGCCCGCGCGTACTGGTGGAACTGGTTGATGGCGGCAAAGGCCGCACTGTTCAGCATCCGCCAGTCCTCCAACGTGCCGTCCACGACCCCCCGGGCCTGCCAGCCGATCGCGGCCGTTGCCTCCTGCACGGCGTGGGCTGCGTCGACCACGGTGTCCCCAGCTAGGAGCATCACGCGCTCGAAAGCAATCGCCTGGGCGGCGTTGGCCTCGGTGAGGTCCATGGACAGGTCATGCTCGCTGCGTGGCATCGTCCGAATGCTCGCGCGGACCTCATAGAGCAGCACGTTGGCGTGGATCACAGCACGAACCTGGCCGATGTACTCGGCGTAGGCGTCGAGCTTCTTCTCATCCCACCGGACGCGCCGGGTCTCTCGCCGCTTGCTCCGTTCTACGAGCTGATTCGTAGCGTACGTCGTCAGCGAGCCCAGCAACACGGCGGCGATCGTGACCAACTGAGTGATGGTGTCCACTCGTCCCCTGTCTTTCCACCTGGCGGATCGGCCAGATCAGGGAAGATCATAGGGGCGGCGCCGAGGGCAGCGGAGCGCACTTCCGCGCCAAGTTCGGCGCCGGTCAGGGCGCCGTAATGCAATATCCTGCTCGACTTCGACGGCCCGATGTGCTCGGTCTTCGCAGATTTCCCGCCTCGGAGGTCGCGCGGCAACTTCGTGAGGGCCTGCTCGCCTCTGTTGAGCAGGCTCCGGCTGGGTCCGGGATGAGAGCGGTCCTCTTGCCATTATCCGGCTGGTCTCGGACGCTTGGCCCGACCTCAGGGAGAGCATGGACGCCGCGCTGGCCGCCCTAGAGATTAAAGCCGTGTAGGTTGACCGGCCAACCCTCGGCGGAGAATTGGCTTTCCCCTCAGAGCACGGCTGGCGGGTACGTGGCGGGCGTCTTGGAGACGCACCCCGGGCGACCCCTCCTCCAATCGACAACTGTGCTCCAACAGCCGGGAATCTGCTGGACGACATCGCGAGTACTTGATCTTCTCCCGGACGGCTCGACTGTGGGGTTTGACCAGTCCGCGATGGTCGCAACTTCCACGGCTTCACTCTCGTCTTCGTTCTCAGTGGGCGGGGCCAGGAGATTCAGACTGATTCAGCGGGAGGCGAAAGGCCGTCCTCCGCGCCCGCGCCATCACTGCTCGTTCGGAGACCCGCACGCTAGGATAGAGCGCCCGATACCAGGACATGAACTGAATGCAGTGGTTAGCGCCCTCGCCGGTAATTGCTACTACTTCCTCGCCGTCCGATCTCCCAAACCGGATAATCATGGGCCAAGGCACTCTGTCCAGGCTTTCTTTCATGATCCCGAGCTTGCTGATAGGTACAGGTTCATCCGCGTCCACGAGCTGGGCCAGTGCTGACCATGCGTCCGAGTGGAGCCATTCTCGAACGAAGCGTACGACCTTGGCCGGAAGCACCTTGATCGCTCGGCCATACCTGCGCTGGGCAAAATCGAGAGTGCTCTCTGCCCTCAAGCGCTCGCCCTCATCCGTCTCGAATCTCGCACTCAGCTCGTAACGCGCAATGCGAAGCAGCTGCGTCCGCTCCTCCTCAAGCACACAGGTCACCAGCCTTGAGATGCTCCCTGCAGACCTGTTGAGTAGATTGGCGAGCAAAAGTACGTCGCGGTGCCCGGCTGGTGGTCCAATCCATGACCCCTCGGCCTGGACGAACTCTTCTCGCAGCCTCGCCAACGCAGTTGTCACCACATCAATTTGATCGCGGGCAGCCGGCGTTTTTGCAACCACTATCTGCACGTGTGAGACGGGGATCCGCAAAAACGCCGCGATCTCATGGGGGAGCTCGGGCCGCCTGACTGGGGGTATCCCACTGGTCTCAAATCTCCGATAAGCCTTTGCAGAGATATTGAGCGCCGCACAGATATCACTGCTCCTGTACCCGTACGCCCGTCTCAACTCGGCAAGGCTGCCAAAGTCAACCTTCTTGTGACTTAGGGTCACCGGATGCACACCCAGAGCGCTGGCGAGGGCACGCACGCGCTGCGGCTCAGGAACCCGCTGTCCCAGCTCATAGGCCAGGATCTGAGCCTTCGTCGCACCCACGGCGGAGGCCAGCTCCTCCGCCGTCATCGGAGACCGCCTCTTGCGTCGAGTGCTAGGTGGCCCCGGGCTGGTCCGAGCCAGCCGCAGCGCTTCGCCGTCAAAATCCGCCATCCCCCTGGCCATCGGACCTCCCTCAGCAGCTTCATTGACCAAGTTCACAGGGTACCGTTTAGGGGTCGCGAACCGTTGGTCCTATCGGTTAGTCCTAGGCATGAACAGGGTCATCACCAGCGGCAGTGCGCCGCTTAGGGGCACTTTCGGTGGCCCTGAAACCGGGAAATGAGGGACGTTGGAGTCCGTCGGGGAGCACTCTGGACCTGACGAACTGACAGGCAGCACGAAGAGGCCCTGCACCCCAGGACCGCGAATCCTTGGCGGGGCACAGGGCCTGCGAGGAGCTAGCGCTCCGAAGGTGGCGAGTCCTACCTGCGTCAACAGGTGGGACCGCCGCCGCTGTCACTCAACAAGATCGCCACGATCTGCAGAATTGCAGTCTGGACGGTCTGTTGAGCCAACCAGTCGGCGGTCCGCCATGCAGCCCTCCGGATGGCCTCCCGTCGGGAGTCGCTCATCCCACATCACCTCCCCCCTCGGGCCTGGTAGACCCGCGCGGAACCGACCTAGGTCGCCCTAGGGGGGTGTGACACGAACAGCGTACCCGGTCCCGGGCGCCCTCGTGGGGCACCCGAGAGCACGTGAGATACCAACACGGACCATCTATTGGGAACTTTTGACGTCGTGTTGGCTGATCTGGGCAAATGAGGACGGACGCCATGTCAGTCCCCGTGAAGGCGTACCCCAGGGCGTACGTCAGCACTGCTGCGCTGGGCGGAGCAGTGCCGCCCTGTGGGACTTCCGAGGCAACCGGGCTGTCCTGGCGGTTGCCGGCGCCTGTACGGCAAGTGGCTGGGGCAGCGCGCGGCGCCAGCGCTCATGTCTATGAGAGCGACAGGCCTGCGCGGATAGCGGGCATACAGGTGCATGAGTGCCGCCCCCGTGCCACAGCCGTGCCAGGACGGGCGGGGAACCACGGGGAATCGCGGGCAACGGCGGTCAGGGCTCGGGGTTGAGGCCCAGCGCCGCTTCGATGCAGGTCAGGGCGCCTAACTGACAACTGGGCTCCTAAAGCCGGTGTCGCAGGTTCGAATCCTGCCTGGGGCACAGCGCGCTACGCAGTGAAGGCCCAGGTCCGGGGATTCCCCCGGACCTGGGCCTTCGTCGTTCCCGACCGCCGTCCCGCCCGTGTCCCGCTTGTGCCGCGTCCGTGCCGCGCGTCCGTGCCGCGCGTCCGTGCCGCGTTCAAGGCCGTGGGGCCGCGTGCCCGGCGGGCCCGGGGTGGGCGCGAGGACCGGCGCCCCGGGGTGGCGGAGTCGGCCGGGCGCGTTCGGGGCCGCCGGCGTGTGACGGGCCGTCGGGGGCGGGTTCAGCCGAGGCCGAGGGTGTGCCGGTCGCGCGGGGTGGTGCGGGGCTGGGAGGCGAGGTCGGCGAGGAGGCTCTCGGCCTCCCGGGTGGTGCGCAGGACCTCCGGGTCGAGGTCGGCGACGACCAGCTCGCGGCGGTCCGGGCCGGCCTCGGCGAGGAGGCGGCCGTCGGGGGACCAGACGGCGCTGGCGCCGCAGGTGTTCCAGCCGCCGGTGGTGCCGATGTGGTTGGCCAGCACCGTGTAGAGGGTGTTGTCGAGCGCGCGGGCCGGGAACCAGGTCCGGGACTCGTGGTGGCCGTGGCCCACGCTGAACAGCGCGCCGACCAGGTAGGCGTGGCAGCCGTCGAGGGCGGCGGCGCGGGCGTGTTCGGGGAAGCCGGAGTCGTAGCAGATGCCCAGGCCGAGCCGCCACCCGTCGAGTTGGAGGGTGCAGCCCGTCGTCCCGGGGCGGTAGGTGTCCCGTTCCGTCTTGAAGAGGTACTGCTTGTCGTACCGGGCGGTGAGCGCACCGTCGGGGCCGAAGACCAGGGCGGAGATGCGCAGTTCGCCGTCGGCGTCCCGGACGGCCGCGCCGACCACGGCGGCCGTGTCGGTCTCCCGGCAGGCGTCGGCGATCGGTGCGAGCCGGGGATCGCCGGGCTGGACGCTGTACTTGAGGGGGTCGGTCCGGATCAGCTCGGGCTCGTAGCCGGACAGGAACTTCTCGGCGAAGAGCACCAGGCGGACGCCGTCCGAGGCGGCCTCGCGGATCAGGTCGGCGACGGTCGCGACGTTGGCGGGGAGGTCGCCCGCCACCGCCTGGGCCTGCGCGGCGGCGATCCGTAGCGGCCGGTCGGGGAAGTCGGGGGCGGGAGCGGGCCGGTCTGGCGTCGAGGGAAGCGGCATGAAGGCCAGGCTAGGCGGGCCCGGCGGACCGGCCCGAGGCCGGGGACCCGCGCTAGGGCTTGACCGCGCCGTCCGGTCGGTCGCCGGCCCGCTCGGCGGCCTCCTCGAAGGCCGGATCAAAAGCCGGGTCGAAGGCCGGGTCGTAGGGCGCGGGGGCGGTCTGGGAAACGAGGACGCGCTGGACCCTCGGCCTGGTCCGCCAGTTGACCCGCCGGACGTCCCGGGCCAGCGCGCCGGGCCGGCAGAGCTCGACGGCCACGGTGACCGCGCCCAGGACGATCCCGGCGGCCAGCCAGCCGCCCAGCACGTCGCTCGGCCAGTGGACGGCGAGGGCGACCCTCGTCCAGCCGATCGTCAGCACGGTCAGCGCGGCGATCGAACAGGCGGTGATCCGCCCGCCGCGCGAGGACCGGTGCCAGACCAGCCCGACCAGGACGGCGCAGGTGATCACGGAGGCCATCGCATGCCCGGACGGGAGGGCCGGGCCGCCGGCGTGGGCGACCGGGTCGGGGAAGTGCGGCCGCAGGCGGTCGAGGCAGAGCTTCAGGACCCACAGGAAGCCCCAGCCGACCAGCGCCTGGGCCGCGGCCCAGCAGGCCAGCACCCGGGCCCCGATCAGCCAGAGCCAGAGCGTGGCGGCGCCGAGCAGCGTGCGCATGGTGATCGTGCCGCCGATGTCGGTGAGCATCTGCACCGAGGCGACCCAGACTCTTCGGCCCTGGGCGTAGCGGTGCATGTCGTCCACCCAGCCCTGGTCCAGGCGGGCGAGGGGGGACCAGCCGGTCTGCACCAGGGTGGCCAGGACCGCGAACAGCGCGGTACAGCCCGCCGCGAGCGCCACGTGCCGGAGCAGGTGGCGATTACGCGGGGTGAGGAGAAGCGAGCTGTTGGTCAGGTGCATGGCTGACACCTTCCCAGTGCGTTGTGCTGATCGGACGCCTGCGCGATAGCGATTTGGCATCTTTTGTGCGGAGGATCTGCGTGCGCCGGGGAGCGGGCGCGGGGCGGCTCCGGGGTGCGGAACCGGTGGCAGCGGCGGCTCCGGCGGAGCCGGGCGGGAACGCGCGCGGCTGCCCGCGGGTTCTCCGGAGTGAAGGGCCCGCAAAGGAGTGCGTCGACGGCCCCGGCATGGGCGGCCGCGCAGCGGCAAGGCGCCGGGGGGCCGCACCCGCGGTCCCGCCGACCGCTTTCGGCGGACCGCGCCGTGTGGACCGCCCGGCCGGCACCTGTGGTGCCGGTCCGGTCACGCTCCGTCCAGGGGCGTGGTGAAAACCGGCAGCATACTGCATCGGCGGAAGAATCTGAGCGACTTGGGAATGTTGTCCGGAATCTGTTCGTTGGATCGTTACGTGTGAGCCCCGCGGGGCCCGCATTCTTGCCCTCTTGGGGGCAGGCAGGCAGACCTCGGCAATTCCAGCAAAGGGAGCAAGCATGGCCACCCGTGCCGTCGTTCGCGACAGGGCCGACCGGACTCGCGCGGCCCGCCCGACCAACCTTGAGGCCGACCGCGACCTGGTCGGTATGTATCTCGACGAGATCGCCAGGACGCCCCTGCTCGATGCCGCCGAGGAGGTCGAGCTCTCGCTGCGGATCGAGGCCGGTGTGTACGCCCAGCACCTGCTGGAGGAGGCGGAGCTCCCGAAGGGTGTGAAGCGTGAGGAGCTGGAGGCGATAGCCGAGGACGCCGAGCGCGCCAAGGACGTCTTCATCCGCTCCAACCTCCGGCTGGTCGTCGCCGTCGCGCGGCGTTACCCGCGCAGCGGCCTTCCGTTGCTCGACCTCATCCAGGAGGGCAACGCCGGCCTGGTGCGGGCGGTGGAGAAGTTCGACTACGCCAAGGGTTTCAAGTTCTCCACCTATGCCACCTGGTGGATCCGGCAGGCGATCACCCGGTCCATCGCCGACCAGTCGCGCACCATCCGGCTGCCCGTCCACCTGGTCGAGGAGCTGGGCCGGATCCGGCGTGTCCAGCGGGAGAAGTCCAAGGAGCTGGGCCGCGAGCCGGAGCCGGCCGAGATCGCGGCCGAGCTGGACACCACCGAGGCGCGGATCAAGGACGTCCTGGACTGGGCGCGTGACCCGGTGAGCCTCAACATGTCCGTCGACGACGAGGGCGAGACCCAGTTCGGCGACCTGGTCGAGGACACCGGGGCGACGTCCCCGGAGGACGCCGTGATGGTCATGCTCCGCCGCGAGGAGCTGGACGGTCTGATCGGGCGCCTGGACGACCGGACGGCCTCGATCATCCGGTCGCGGTACGGGATGGAGGACGGCCGTGAGCGGACGCTGACCGAGGTGGGCAAGCAGCACGGGCTGACGCGGGAGCGGATCCGCCAGATCGAGAAGCACGCGCTGGCCGAGCTGAAGCGGATCGCCGACCACGCGGGCTTCGAAGCCGCCTGACGGCCTCCCCGCCGCCACCTCGCCGTCGTGCCGGGCCCCGGGTGCGGAATCGCTCCGCACCGGGGCCCTCACGCGTCCCCGGCGGCGGTCGGCGCGGGCACGGGGAGCTTCTAGGCTGGAGGAGTGGACGATGTGCGAGACGGAGGCGGGCCGGTGACCGAGCGGGAGCCCAGGCAGGACGGCGGGGACGGGACGGACGCCGCGGAGGCCGTGAAGGCGTCCGACGACCCCAAGGCCGCGACGAAGGCCCGGCTGGTCTTCCGGGACCCGCTGGACCAGCAGTCCAGTGACGACACCGACGCCGGCTGGGGCGGGCGCCCGGGAGCGGGGGAGAGTGGTGGACGGGGACTGGACTGGTACCTGAGCCAGCGCCCGCCGCACCACGGGGACTGACGGGGCGTGCTCAGCGCTGCTGCGTGACCAGCGCGTCGCGGATCTCGGTCAGCAGCAGGACCTCCTTGGCCTCGGCCTCCGCCTGGACCTCGGCGAGGCTCTTGCGCCGGGCGGCGAACCTGGTCATCGGCAGGATCAGGCAGAAGTAGACGACGGCCGCGGTGATGACGAACTGCAGGAGGGCGCTCAGCACCGAGCCCCACAGGATGAGGATCCCGGACGTGACCTCGCCGGTCGCGCTCAGCTCGCAGGGGCCCTTGAGGCAGGAGCTGTAGGCGCCCAGGTCCTTGGCTCCGAAGGCGCCGACGATCGGGTTGATCACGCCCTTGACGAAGGCGTTGATGATGTTGGTGAACGCCGCGCCGATGACGACGGCGACGGCGAGTTCGACGACATTTCCGCGCAGCAGGAATTCCTTGAAGCCTTTCATGCCGCGTGAACGACGAAGTCGTGGTCCGGTCACGGGTGAGCTTCGAGGTGTTCCGATTGACAACCCGATCGGCCGACCGGCGCGGCGCCCGGAGGGGAGAGACCCGCCCGCGCGGGCCCGACGGCCAGCGCGGCCGACAGGGCGACCAGCAGCAGGGCGGGCACCCCGAGCCGGTGCCGGGCGGCCCGGCGGAGCCGGTGGAGGCGGCCGCCGCCACGCCGGATCGGCGCGAAGGGCGGCACCTCCCGCCGGGGCGGAACGGCCGGGGCGGGGAGCGGCGGGAATCGCGGGGGGAGGCTCGTGGTCGACATGGGCACCACCGGTGGTCGCGGGGCGCCGGCCCGGGGTGCGGGCCGGCTCTTCCGACGCACACTCTGGGCGGCCCTGGGGGCGGGTGGAAGCCCTGTCCCCAGGCCTGTGGACAACTCGGCCCTGTGGACAACTCTGTACACCCGAACGGGGTAGTGGGCCCATCGGCGGTTGACCGCGAGCGGCCTGCCTCCGCCCGGGCACGCGAAAGGCCCGCGGGCCGCGCGATGGCGCGGGCCCACGGGCCTTGCGAAGTCTGGTCTCAGCCGGCCGGCTTCGCCGCCGGAGCCGAGCTCGCGGCAGCGGTCGAGCCGCCCGAGGTCGACGAGGACGAGGTCGAAGCAGCCGACGACGAGCCGGACGAGGACGAACCCGACGAGGTCGAGTTCGACGACGAGCCGGTGCCCACCGAGCTGGTGGACGAGGATCGGCTGTCGGTCCGGTAGAAGCCGGAGCCCTTGAAGACCACACCCACGGCCGAGAAGACCTTGCGGAGCCGTCCCTGGCAGTCGGGGCACGTGGTCAGCGCCTCGTCGGTGAACTTCTGCACCGCCTCCAGGCCGTTGCCGCACTCGGTGCACTGGTACTGGTACGTGGGCACTTGTCTTCCTCCTGGCACTCTCGCCTGATGAGTGCTAACGATGGTCAATGATGCGGCATTCCGCTGGATCAGTCCAGCGACTCGAATGTGAGATGAGCCGGGGGCGCGCCGAAGCACCCGTTCCCGCGCCCGCCGGAAGCCGGCCGCCGAGGGCCGCCGCCCCGGCCCGGACCCGCCACCCGACCGGCCGGACGCGTCCGACCCGACCCGACGCCGCCCGACGCCGCCCGACGCCCCCGACCGGCGCCCCGAGCCCCGCCGCTCAGCCCTTCGCCGCCCCGACCAGCTGCGGAGCCGAGCCCCGCTCGTTCGCGCCCGCGACCACCGTGCTCGCCGCGCCCGGCGCGATCAGCAGGTGCCGCAGCGCGACCAGCGCGACCAGGCCGAGCCCGGCACCGGCCATCGGCACCAGGAACCCGGCCGACGGCCCGTGTCCGTCGATCAGCCGTCCGGCGACCGTGGACCCGGCCGCCAGGCCCAGCCCGATGGCACCGGTCAGCCAGGTGAAGGCCTCGGTCTTGGCGCCGTCCGCGACCAGCGTCTCGACCAGGGTGTACCCGGTGATCAGCGTCGGTGCGATGGCCAGGCCGCAGACCAGCCCGGCGACGGACAGCGCGACCAGGTTGGGCATCGCCCAGAGCGTCGAGCAGCCCACGACCAGCAGCGCGTAGCTGGCCAGCATCCGGTGCCGGGCGGCCCGGCGCCAGGCGACCATGCCGTACAGCACGCCGGCCAGCATCGAGCCGCCGGCGAAGATCCCGTACACGGTGCCGTTGGCGCCGGGCTGGCCGACCGACTCGGTGAACGCGGTGACCGACACCTGCATGGCGCCGAAGACGGTGCCGACGCCCAGGAACGCGCCGGCCAGCAGCCGGACGCCGGGGGAGGAGAGCGCGGAGACCCGGCGGACGCCGGGCTGGTGCGGGTGCCGGGCCGGCGCGGTGCGCCGCTGGGCGGCGAAGGCCAGTCCGCCGACCACGGTCAGCGCGGCCTCGGCGATCAGCCCGGCGGCGGGCGTGACCGAGGTGGCGATGGCGCCGGCGAGCACCGGGCCGATCACGAAGGTGAACTCGTCCGTCACGGACTCGAAGGCGAAGGCGGTGTTGAGCTTGGCGGCCGACAGCGCGGACGCCGAGCGCCCGCCGGCCGCACCCTCGGCGGAGAGCTTGGCGACCCAGCGGGACCGGACCATCGCGCCGACCTGCGGCACGCTGGCGCCGGCCGGGGCGGCGGCGAGGAAGAGGGTCCAGACCGGGGCGTGGCCCAGGGCCAGCGCGATCAGCGCGCCGACCGAGACCGCGTGCACGATCACGGTCGGGACGAGCACGGCGGCCTGGCCGTAGCGGTCGGCCAGCCGGCCGGTCTGCGGGCCGATGAAGGCCTGGGCGACGGCGGAGACCGCCGCGACGCTGCCGGCCGTGCCGTAGGAGCCGTGGGTGTCCAGCACCAGCAGGACGATGCCCAGGCTGAGCATCGCGTACGGGAGCCGCGCGGCGAAGGCGGGGGCCAGGAACGTCCAGGCCCCGGGGGTGCGCAGCAGTGCGCCGTACCCGACGCGGGCGGGTGCGCCCTGGTCGGCGGTGGCCCCGGTGCCCGGCCGGGTGTCCGGGAGCGTGTCGGTGGCCAGGGCGGCGCGGGTGTCCGCGGTGTTCTCGACCGTTCGGCGGGCCGTCACGGTCGTCCTTCCTGCTGCCTGGTAGCGCGGAAGGGGCATGGGGTGGCCCCGACGGCGCCGAGAGTCGTCCTCTCGCGCGTCGACCGGGGTAGTTACCGGGCCCGCCCGGCGTGGTTGCCGGGATCCGGGCCGCAGCCGCCGAGCGGTCGCGCCAACTCTGCTTCAGGCAGATGCTGGGGTGTTTCGATCGTTCTGCATATACGCGCGTAGATGACGCGCTACCCCCACCATACAGAGGACATCCAGATCTGTCCCGTCCATCGGAGGTGAACGCTGGACGAACCCCCCGTGGTCGTCGCGGTCACCGCCGCCCGTACAGCCACCCCGCGAGCTTGCCGCCCTTGTCCACGGCCCGCAGCCGCCGCTCGGCGGCCTCGCTGACCTCGTCGGTGGTCACGACCAGCAGTTCGTCGCCGCCGCGCAGCACGGTGGCCTTGTCCGGGACGAAGCTGCTGCCCTCCCGGACGACCAGGGTCACCGCCGCGCCGGCCGGCAGCCGCAGCTCGCCGATCTCCACGCCGGACATCCTGGAACTCGGCGACAGCGCCACCGACAGCAGGTGTCCGTGCAGCTTCTCCAGGGGCGCGGACTCGATGCCGAGGTCCTGGCCCATCGAGCCCTCGGAGATCTTCAGCCACTTGGCGACCCAGGGCAGGGTCGGGCCCTGGAGGAGGGTGAAGACCACGACCAGGATGAAGACGATGTTGAAGACGTCGTGGGCCATCGGCGTGCCGGCCACCATCGGGATGGTCGCCAGCACGATGGGCACCGCCCCGCGCAGCCCGGCCCAGCTGAGCAGCGCCTGCTCGCGGCCGGGCAGCTTGAAGGGCGTCAGCGTGATCACCACCGACAGCGGCCTGGCCAGGAAGACCAGCACGGCGCCGATCACCAGCGCGGGCACCACGGCCGAGCCCATGGTCTCGGGGGTGCAGAGCAGGCCGAGCAGCACGAACATGCCGATCTGCCCGATCCAGGCCAGTCCGTCGGCGAAGCCGCGGACGGCGGGCCCGTGCGGCAGTTTGGCGTTCCCCAGGATGACCGCGCTGATGTAGACGGCGAGGAAGCCGGAGCCGTGCAGCAGCGCGCCGCCGGCGTAGGCGAGCACGGTGAGCGCCAGGACGGCGATCGGGTAGAGGCCGGAGGACGGCAGGGCGACGTGCTTGATCCCGAACGCGCCCAGCTTGCCGACCGCGAGGCCGACCGCGGCCCCGATGGCCAGCTCGGCGACGATCGTGCCGATCAGGACGTACCAGGAGTCGAGTTCACCGGTGGTGGCGAAGGCGACGACGAGGATCACCACGGGGGCGTCGTTGAAGCCCGACTCGGCCTCCAGGAGCCCGGTCAGCCGGTGCGGCAGCGGGACCATCCGCAGCACGGAGAAGACGGCGGCCG
Organism: Kitasatospora sp. NPDC005751; assembly: GCF_040630835.1. Classification (NCBI taxonomy): domain Bacteria; kingdom Bacillati; phylum Actinomycetota; class Actinomycetes; order Kitasatosporales; family Streptomycetaceae; genus Kitasatospora; species Kitasatospora sp. NPDC005751. The sequence goes on along the minus strand of NZ_JBEXYC010000004.1, from coordinate 42,717 downwards.
CGTCGGTCGAGGAGACGATCGCGCCGAGCAGCATGGACGTCCGCCAGTCCAGGCCGACCAGCCAGTGCGCGCCGGCCGCGGTCACGAAGACGCTGATCCCGACGCCGACCGTGGCGAGCACGGTGGCGGCCGGCATCACGGGTCTGACCTCGCGCCAGCTCGTCTTGAGACCGCCCTCGGCCAGGATGACGACCAGTGCGGCGTAGCCGATCACCTGGGTCAGCGCGGCGTTGTTGAAGGCGAAGCCCAGGCCGTTCTGGCCGAGGGCGACGCCGATGCCGAGGTAGATCAGCAGGCTGGGCAGCCCCGACCGGGTCGAGATGCGCACGGCGACCACCGCGACCAGCAGGATCACGGAGAATTCGAGGAGCAGCTGGTTCAGGTGGTCGACATTCACGCAGGGGCACCTCGGGCAGGCTGGGGGCGGGCGGGGTGTCTGGTGGCGGTGAGGCCGGGGGGAGCCGACCGGCCGGGGGCGATTGCTCCGCTAGCGGATCGTTACTCAGTCTAACATTTTGCCATATCTTTAGCTTCACCGTTCACACGGGTCCCTTCCCGCCCTCCGCTGACCTCGTCCGATCCCACCGTGAGCGTCCCCCGTGCACGCCCGCCAGTGGACTCGGCCTAATGTGGTCCCCTGTCATGGCCGTGTGCCCTGGACATGCCCGCCCGTCCCCCAGTCGAGGACCGCAAGGACCCAGATGCCCCGCTCGAAGAAGTTCCGGCGCGCCCGTCTGATCGTGATCGTGCTGGTCGTGCTGCTGGTGGCCGGCGCCGGCTACGGCGGCTACCGGGGGGTGGCCGCGGTACGCGCGTCCTTCCCGGAGGTCGACGGCAGCGTCAAGGTGGCGGGCCTGAGCGCGCCGGTCGACGTGAAGCGGGATGCCAACGGCATCCCCCAGCTCTACGCCGACACCCCGGAGGACCTCTTCCGCGCCCAGGGCTACGTGCAGGCGCAGGACCGGTTCTGGGAGATGGACGTCCGACGGCACATCACCGCGGGCCGGCTCTCCGAGATGTTCGGCGACAGCCAGGTCGAGACCGACTCCTTCATCCGCACCATGGGCTGGCGCGACGTGGCGCAGAAGGAGATCGACTCCCAGCTGTCGCCCGAGACCAGGAAGAACCTCCAGGCGTACGCGGACGGCGTCAACGCCTGGCTCGGCGAGCACCCCGGCGGCGCGAGCGCCTCGCTGGAGTACAGCCTGCTCGGCGTGGTGAACGGCGACTACAAGCCGGAGCAGTGGGCCCCGGTCGACTCGGTCTCCTGGCTGAAGGCGATGGCCTGGAACCTCTCGGGGAACCTCCAGGAGGAGATCGACCGCTCGCTGCTCGCCCAGGACTTCAGCCCGGAGAAGATCGCCGAGCTGTACCCGGAGTACCCGTACGCGCGCAACGGCACCATCGTGAAGACCGGCACCGTCTCGGGCGACGCGTACCGCCCGGCGGACGGGGCCGCCCAGTCCGGCCCCACCACGGGCACCGCGCAGGGCGCGGCCGCGACCAAGGCGATGTTCAAGGACGTCACCGACCGGATCGACGCGATGCCGCAGCTGCTCGGCCGGCAGGGCCAGGGCATCGGGTCCAACTCCTGGGTGGTCGCCGGCTCGCACACCACCACCGGCAAGCCGCTGCTGGCCAACGACCCGCACCTCGGCCCCGGCCTGCCGTCGGTCTGGTACCAGATGGGCCTGCACTGCCGCACCGCCTCGCCCGCCTGCCAGTACGACGTCTCCGGCTTCACCTTCGCCGGTATGCCGGGCGTGGTGATCGGCCACAACAAGGACATCGCCTGGGGCTTCACCAACCTCGGCGCCGACGTCACCGACCTCTTCCTGGAAAAGGTCACCGGCCCGGAGACCTACCTGGTGGACGGCAAGGAGGTGAAGTTCACGCTGCGCAAGGAGACCATCAAGGTGGCCGGCGGCGAGGACCGCACCATCACCGTCCGCACCACCCAGACCGGCGCCCCGCTGATCTCCGACCAGAGCACCGAGCAGCAGAACGTCGGCAAGTACGCGCCGAACGGCGCCTCCGCCCCGGACCGCTCGACCAGCGGCTACGGCGTGGCCCTGCAGTGGACGGCGCTGGAGCCGGGCAAGACCATGGACGCCGTCTTCGCGCTGGACCGCGCCAAGGGCTGGGACGACTTCCGGGCCGCCGCGAAGGACTTCGCCGTCCCCGCGCAGAACCTGATCTACGCCGACGCCGAGAACATCGGCTACCAGGCCCCGGGCAACATCCCGGTCCGCGGCAAGGGCGACGGCGGCTACCCGGCGCCGGGCTGGGACTCCTCGTACCAGTGGAAGGGCGCCGTCCCCTTCACCGCCCTGCCCTACAGCCGCAACCCGGCCGCCGGCTACATCGTCACCGCCAACCAGGCCGTGGTCGACCCCTCGTACAAGTACCTGCTGACCAAGGACTGGGAGTACGGCACCCGGGCCAAGGAGATCACCGACCAGATCGAGGCCAAGCTCAGGAACAACGGCAAGATCTCGCCGGACGACATGCAGGAGATGCAGCTCGACAACACCAGCATCCTGGCCAAGACGCTGGTCCCGATGCTGCTGAAGGTGCAGATCGACGACCCGTACGTGCGCGAGGCGCAGGACCTGCTGAAGGACTGGAACTTCCACCAGGACGCCGACTCGGCCGCCGCCGCCTACTACAACGGCGTCTGGCGCCAGCTGCTCAGCCTCTCCTTCGGCCAGAAGTTCCCGGCCGACCTGCGCGCCGAGGACAACTGCCTGCTGGTCCGCCGGCAGACCGACCCGACCAAGCCCGACAGCCGCACCCAGATCGTCACCGAGTGCGGCACCCGTGACCCGGGCAAGGCCCAGCCGGACGGCGGCGACCGCTGGACCGAGGTGGTGCGCCAGCAGCTGGCGAAGCCCGACAGCAGCTGGTGGACGTACATCGACTCGGACCACCACGAGCAGAAGGGCCTCGACAACCTGCTCGCCGAGGCGATGAAGAATGCCCGTCAGGACCTCACGGCGCTGCTCAGCAAGGACGTCTCCACCTGGAGCTGGGGCCGTCTGCACACCCTGACGCTGCGCGAACAGACCCTGGGCAGCGACGACTCCTCGATCGCCTCCGGCTTCGTCCGGCGACTGCTCAACCGCGGCCCGTACCGCCTCTCCGGCGGCTCCGGCGCGGTCGACGCGGCGGGCTGGAACGCGGCGGCGGGCTACCAGGTGGACTGGATCCCGTCGATGCGGATGGTCGTCGACCTGAGCGACTTCGACGCCTCGCGCTGGGTGAACGTGGGCGGCGCCTCCGGGCACGCCTTCCACGACAACTACAACGACCAGACCGACCTCTGGCTCAAGGGCAAGCTGCTGACCTGGGCCTATTCGCCCGACGCGGTCGAGAAGTCGGCCAAGCACAAGCTGGTGCTGACCACCGGCTGAGCCGGCCCGCACGGCACGGCGGCCCCGCCCCTCGGACCCCGAGGCGCGGGGCCGCCGTCGTCACCGCCGTCGTCACCGCCGTCGTCACCGCCGTCGTCACCGCCGTCGTCACCCCAGCCGGTGCGGCCCGGACGGGGTGAGGGCGAGGTCCACCGGCAGGTCGTGCGGCTCGGCCGGCACGCTCGCCAGCAGCTCGTGCTCGTAGAGCAGCACCGCCAGCAGCGGTCGCGCCCCGGCCCGCCCGAGCCGGGCCAGCACCCGGTCGTACGAGCCGCCGCCGCGGCCCAGCCGCAGCCCCCGCCGGTCCACCGCCAGGCCGGGCAGCAGCACCAGCGACGCCGTGGTCACGGCCTCCGGCCCGAGCCGGCCGCCGACCGGCTCCAGCAGCCCGCGCCCGGCCGGCGCCAGCGCCTGCGGCCCCTCGTACTCGGCCCAGTCCAGGTCGTTGTCGGCCAGCAGCACCGGCAGCAGCACCCGGACCCCGCGCGCCAGCAGCGCGTCCAGCAGCGGCCGGGTGCCCGGCTCGCTGCCGACCGACACGTACGCGGCCACCGTGGCGCCCGGCTCGGCCAGCGCGCCGGCGTGCCCGGCCAGGGCGAGCGCCGCCCGCTCCCGCTCCACCGCCACCAGCGCCCGCCGTTCGGCCAGCAGCCGTGTCCTCAGCGCGCTCTTCTCGTTGTGCATGGGATCCTCCACAGCTCTGTGCCCGTGACGTCCAGAGCCTGACACGCGGAAGGCGCCCCGATGTCGACCCCGCTGCTGCTCCAGGCCCTGGCCGCGCTGAGCGCCCCGGCGCTGGCCGGCGCCGCCGTGTTCGGCCTGCGGCTGCGCCGGGCCGACGGCGCCGCCGCCGACCGCGAGGCCCGGCTGCGCGAGCGGGTCGCCGAGCTGGAGGCCCGCTGCGCCGAGCTGGAGCGCACCGCCTCCTGCGACCCGCTCACCGGGGTCTGGAACTACCGCCACCTGCAGCTCACCCTGGACCGGGAGATCGAGCGCGCCCGCCGGGCCGAGCAGGCCGACCAGCAGGACGGCCCGCACCCGCTGGCCGTCCTGCTGCTGGACATCGCGGGCTTCGACCGGGTGATCGCCGAACACGGCCGGGCCCGGGCCGACGCGATACTGCGCGACCTCGCCCAGCGGCTCGGCATGGAGATCCGCCGCTCCGACACCCTCGGCCGGTACAGCGGCGAGGTCTTCCTGATCGTGCTGCCGGACACCGGCGCCGCGGGCGCGGCACACGTCGCCGAACGGCTGGTCTGGTCGGTCCGCCGCCACCTGCTGCTGGACTGGTCCTCCGGCCCGCGCGAAGGTCGCCGCCAGCAGGGCAACGGGCTCACCGCCGCGGTCGGCGTGGCCGTGCTGCCCGAGGACGGTACGCATGCCGCCGTCCTGCTCCGGGCCGCCGACCGGGCCCTGGCCGAGGCTCGCGACGCCGGCGGGGACTGCTGGCGCGAAGCCGCCTCCTCCCGGCCACTCAGCGGCTCCGCTGCCGAGCGTGACCGTTCGGAAAACCCGGGTAGTCTGTCGCCCTGTGCCGGAGAGGACCCCCTCACCCCACCCGGCGCTTCCCCTTTGCCTGCCACCTTGGCCGGGCCCAGCGACGTGCTGTCATAGCCGGTCAACCGCGCTCGGCCGGGCGTAAACATGCCTTAGTAAGGTAAACGCATGACGACGATCAGCTCCCGAATTCCGGTAACCAAGGCCGTGGTCCCCGCGGCCGGACTGGGCACGCGCTTCCTCCCGGCCACCAAGGCCACTCCGAAGGAGATGCTGCCTGTCGTCGACAAGCCGGCGATCCAGTACGTCGTCGAGGAGGCGGCCTCCGCCGGGCTGTCCGACATACTGATGGTCACCGGCCGTAACAAGCGGGCGCTGGAGGACCACTTCGACCGCGCCTACGAGCTGGAGGAGCTGCTCGCCCGCAAGGGCGACCAGGACCGGCTGCGCCGGGTGCGCGAGTCCGTCGACCTGGCCAACATGCACTACGTCCGCCAGGGCGACCCGAAGGGTCTCGGCCACGCCGTCTCGGTCGCCGAGCAGCACGTCGCCGGCCAGCCCTTCGCCGTTCTGCTCGGCGACGACCTGATCGACCCGCGCGACCCGCTGCTCGCCCGCATGATCGAGGTCCAGCAGGAGCTCGGCGGCTCGGTCGTCGCCCTCATGGAGGTCGACCCCTCGCAGATCCACCTGTACGGCTGCGCGGCCGTCAAGGCCAACGGCTTCGGCGAGGACGTCTTCCAGGTGACCGACCTGGTCGAGAAGCCCGAGACCGCCGACGCGCCGTCGAACTACGCCGTCATCGGCCGCTACGTGCTCGACCCCTCGGTCTTCGACGTGCTGCGCGAGACCCCGCCCGGCCGCGGCGGCGAGATCCAGCTCACCGACGCCCTGCGCGAGCTGACCACCCGCGACGCCGAGAGCGGCGGCCAGGTGCACGGCGTCCTCTTCAAGGGCCGCCGCTACGACACCGGTGACCGCGCGGACTACCTGCGCGCTATCGTCCGTCTGGCCTCCGAGCGCGAGGACCTGGGCCCGGAGTTCCGCTCCTGGCTCCGTGAGTTCGTCGCCTCCGAGCTGCAGGACTGACACGCCGACAGAGAGCGAGAGCGCCGATGACCGGGTCCACGGAGAACAGTCCCACCCCCGCCGCAGCCTGCTGCGACGGATCCGCGGACCCGGCACCGGCCGCCCGGCCGGCTCGGCTCTGGACCGTCGACGAGCACCTCGCCGACGTGCTGGCCGCGGTCGGCCCGCTGCCCGCGATCGAGCTCCAGCTGCTCGACGCCCAGGGCTGCCGGCTCGACGAGGACGTGCTCGCCGGCGGTGACCTGCCGCCCTTCGACAACAGCTCGATGGACGGCTACGCCCTGCGCACCGCCGACACCGCCGGAGCCACCGCCGAGTACCCCTCGGTGCTCTCGGTGGTCGGCGACATCGCCGCCGGCGCCGCCGAACTGCCCAGGGTCGGCCCCGGCCAGGCCGCCCGGATCATGACCGGCGCCCCCGTCCCGCCCGGTGCCCAGGCGGTCGCCCCGGTCGAGTGGACCGACGGCGGCAGCGGCACCGGCCGGGCCGCCGACGCGATGGGCGCCCCGGTCGAGGACGAGGAGGTCCGGGTGCTGCGCCCGGTCTCCGAGGGCGCCCACATCCGCCGCCGCGGCAGCGACGTCACCGCCGGCGACCGGGTCCTGGAAGCCGGTACCCGGCTCGGCCCCACCCAGATCGGCCTGCTCGCCGCGATCGGCCGGGGCACCGTCCGGGTCCGCCCCCGCCCGCGCGTGGTGGTGCTCTCCACCGGCAGCGAGCTGGTCCAGCCCGGCGAGTCGGTCGGCCCCGGGCAGATCACCGACTCCAACAGCTTCACCCTCACCGCCGCCGCCCTGGACGCCGGCGCCATCGCCTACCGCGTCGGCGGGGTGCCGGACGACGCGGCACGGCTGCGCGCCGTCCTGGAGGACCAGCTCGGCCGGGCCGACCTGATCGTCACCAGCGGTGGCGTCAGCGTCGGCGCGTACGACGTGGTCAAGGAGGTCTTCGAGTCCTACGGCGGGGTCGACTTCCGCCGGCTGCGGATGCAGCCCGGCAAGCCGCAGGGCTTCGGCCGGATCGGCGCCGGCGCCGGCGTCCCGCTGCTGGCCCTGCCCGGCAACCCGGTCAGCGCCTACATCTCCTTCGAGCTCTTCGTCCGCCCGGTGATCCGCACCATGCTCGGCGCCGCCGACGTCCACCGCCCGGTGGTCCGGGCGGTCTGCCCGGTCGCGCTGCGCTCGCCCGCCGGGCGGCGGCAGTTCCTGCGCGGCCGGTACGCGGCGGGCGACGGCGTGGTGGAGCCGGTCGGCGGCGCGGGCTCGCACCTGGTCGGCGCGCTGGCCAGGGCGGACTGCCTGATCACGGTGCCCGAGGAGGTCACCGAGCTCGCCGCCGGCAGCGAGGTGGACGTCGTCCTGCTCGGCGGCTGAGCGGTCCCGGCGACCGGGCCGTCCCGTCCGCCGGCACGGCCCGTCCCACGCCCCGGCCGGAGCGAGGAGTACGGTAGCGCGGTATTCGATCTGCGCGCCCCCTGGAGCCACCCGTGACCGCCTCACCCCCCGGCGACCGCCTCACCCATGTCGACGACCAGGGCGCGGCCCGGATGGTCGACGTCTCCGAGAAGGCCACCACCGCACGCACCGCGGTCGCGGCCGGCCGGGTCAGGGTCGCCCCCCGCGTGGTCGAGCTGCTGCGCGGCGAGGGCGTGCCCAAGGGCGACGCCCTCGCGGTCGCCCGGATCGCCGGGATCATGGGCGCCAAGAAGACACCGGAGCTGATCCCGCTCTGCCACCCGATCGCGGTCTCCGGGGTGAAGGTCGAGCTCTCCGTCACCGACGACGCGGTCGAGATCACGGCCACCGTGAAGACCGCCGACCGGACCGGCGTCGAGATGGAGGCGCTCACCGCCGTCGCGGTGGCCGGGCTCACCGTGATCGACATGGTCAAGGCCGTCGACAAGGGCGCCGCCATCGAGTCCGTCCGGGTGCTCAGCAAGACCGGCGGCAAGAGCGGCGACTGGTTCGCCGCCGGGAGCCCGGAATGACCGCGCCGGACGCGGCGACGCCGGTCACGGGGGCGCCGGCGATGAGGGCGCTGGCCGTCACCGTCTCCAACCGAGCCTCGGCCGGCGTCTACGCGGACCGCGGCGGCCCGCTGCTGGTGGCCGGCCTGGCCGCGATGGGCTTCGCCGCCGACGGCCCCCGGGTGGTGCCGGACGGCGAGCCGGTCGAGGCGGCCCTGCGGGAGGCCGTCGCGGCCGGGTACGACGTGGTGCTCACCACCGGCGGCACCGGCATCTCCCCGATGGACCTCACCCCCGAGATGACCGCGCGGGTGATCGACCGGCAGATCCCCGGCATCCCCGAGGCCATCAGGGCGTACGGCCGCGAGAAGGTCCCGACCTCCGCGCTCTCCCGCGGGCTCGCGGGCCTCGCCGGACGTACCCTGATCGTCAACCTGCCGGGCTCGACCGGTGGCGTCAGGGACGGCCTGGCCGTCCTGGAGCCGCTGCTCGCGCACGCCGTCGACCAGCTCGGCGGCGGGGACCACCCCCGGCCCGACGCACCTGCTTCCGGGAGAGCGCACTGAACGCCGGCTGGCCGGTAGAACTCCACGAGGGGGACGTCGCGCTGCGCCCGATCCGGGGCCGGGACCAGCGGGAGTGGCAGGAGGTCAGCCGCCGCAACCGGGACTGGCTGCGGCGCTGGGAGGCCACCGTGCCGCCCGGCCCGGCCGGCCGGGGCACCGGCCCGCGCCCGACCTACCGGCAGATGGTCCGGTTCCTGCGCGGTGAGGCCTCGGCCGGGCGGATGCTGCCCTTCGTGGTGCTCCACCAGGGCCGGCTGGTCGGCCAGCTGACCGTCGGCGGGATCACCTGGGGCTCGATGTGCTCGGCCAACGTCGGCTACTGGATCGACGAGGCGGTGGCCGGCCGGGGCATCATGCCGGCGGCCGTGGCGCTTTCGGTGGACCACTGTTTCACCACCCTGGGCCTGCACCGGATCGAGGTCTGCATCCGGCCGGAGAACGGACCGAGCCGCCGGGTGGTGGAAAAGCTCGGGTTCCGCTCGGAGGGAATGCGGCCGCGCTATCTGCACATCGACGGCGACTGGCGCGACCACCTGGTGTACGCGCTGACCGCCGAGGAGGTTCCCGAGGGGATGCTGGAACGCTGGCGGACGCTCAGTTCGGCGCGGCGCCCACGTAATTGAATATATGTTCGAACCAAATATCGATATGGCATCGGCGTGGCGACGGACGGGCACAAATACCGGCAAAATAGTCGGAGAATCAGCTTGATCACACGACACGCCGTGCCAAATTGCTGCCGTGCCTTCCCCGGCGCCCGTACGGTGTGAAACGTGAGCAGTAGCGGCCTTATCTACGCCGTCATCGTAGGGGCCTGGGCCGCCTATCTGGTGCCGATGTGGCTCCGCAGGCAGGACGAGCTCAACGAGGCGCGCCCGACGGAACGCTTCAGCACCGCCATCCGCCTGCTGGCCGGGCGTTCGGCGCTGGAGCGGCGGGCGGCCCGGGCCCTGGGCGACGAACCGCGTGACGACGAGCAGAGCGACGACGGCCCTCCCGTACGGGACGAGGCCGCCCCGGGCGACCCCGGCGCCGGTCCCGACGGCGATCCCGGTGCCGACCGCGACGGTGATCCGGATGCCGACCGCGCCGGCGGGACCGCGCCGGAGCCGGAGCGGCTGCCGGAGGCGGAGCCGGAGCGGCCCGTGCTCCGCGCCCCCGAGCGCCCAACCGGTGCGCGCGGCGGGATCGAGCCCCGGGCTCGGCTGCTGGCCCGGCGCCGCCGGATGGTCACCGTCCTCTTCCTGGCCTTCGCCCTCGGCGCGGTCGTCGCGGCGGTGTCCGGCCTCGCCTTCCTCTGGGTCCCGGCCGTGCCGGCGACCCTGCTGACCCTCTACATCGGCCACCTGCGCAAGCTGGAGCGGCTGCGGTACGAGGTGAAGATCGACCGGGTCCGGGCCGCCCAGGCCGCCGAGCGGCTGCGCAAGCGCGAACGGCAGCGTGCCGAGGCCGGTCCGGCCGAGGAGGCGCCGGAGCGGGCCCCCGAGGCCGCGGAGCCGGCCGGGCGCGGCCGCTCGCACCTGCGGCTCGCCACCGACCGCGACCGGGCCCCGGAGCCGGCGGGTCCGGCGTCCGCCTCGGCACTGGCGGAGGCGACCGAGCACGAGGAGTGGGTCGACGGCATGCGCGAGCGCGGCGCGGCCGGTCCGGACTCCTGGGAGCCCGTGCCCGTCCCGCTGCCGACCTACGTCACGGCCCCGGTGGCGCCCCGGGTCAGCCGGGGCCTCGACCTGTCGGCCCCCGGCACCTGGACGGCCGGCCGTCCGGCGGAGGCCCGTACCGGAGAGGTCCGTACCGGGGAGGTCCGGGCGACCGAGGCGCGCAACACCCCGCTCTTCGACCAGTACGCCGAGCCCGCCGCCACCGAACCCCGCCGGCGCGCCGCCAACGAGTGACCGCCCGGGGGTGCTCCGGCACCCCCGGCCGTCCGGTCCTCCGGGGGTGGTCACGAGCCGCCTCCGAAAGGTGCTAAAGTTTCTTCTCGTTGGGGCTGTGGCGCAGTCCGGTAGCGCACCTCGTTCGCATCGAGGGGGTCAGGGGTTCGAATCCCCTCAGCTCCACCCAACAGGAAGTCCCGCCCGATCGAGAGATCGGGCGGGACTTCTGCGTTGTGCCGGAAGGTGCGGCGGACGGGCGGTCAGCGGGTCGTCACGGGCCGGGAGTTGGGCCTGTGACGATGATCACCTGACCACCACGACGGTGCACGGGGCGTGGTGCACGCAGTACTGGGTGACGGTGCCGAGGGCGGCGCCGGGCGGCGCGGCGCGGCCACGGCTGCCGAGGACGAGCACGGCGGCGCCCTCGGCGGCGCCGGTCAGTGCCGGACCGGGCGCGCCGGCCTTGAGGTGGCGCCGGACGGCGGAGGGCCCGGCCGAGGATCCGGCGCAGGACAGTGCGGCGGCCAGGGTCTCGTCGAGGATCCGCGCGGCGTGCCTTTCGGGGCCGAAGCCGTCCAGGGCGGGCGGGACGAGGCCGTGCTCGCCCAGCAGGCGGGGGAACTCCCAGACGGTCACCGCCTCCAGCGGGCCGCCGGTGACGGCGGCGAGCCGGGCGGCCCAGCGGACGGCGGCGAGGGAGAGCGGGGAGCCGTCCACACCGACCACGATCCTGCCGTCCGGCTGCCGGGTCATCTTTCGAGCGTAGAGCGGTGCCGCCGGACCGGCGAGACGGCCGAGGGCCGGCCGGAGAGACTCCGGCCGGCCCTCGGGAGGGTGTCGGGTGCCGTCAGGGCTGGCCCGAGCCCGCGTACGGGCCCGGCTGCGGGGCACCGGCCTGCGGCGGCACGGAGCCGTAGCGGGCCGGCCGGCGGCCGTGCGGGTGGCGGGTGAGGGTGTAGCCGGCGACCCCGGCGAGGGCCGCCAGCACGCCGCCGGCCAGGGTCCAGAACCACCGGCTGTTCCAGCCGGAGAACCAGCCGGTGTACCAGTGCTCCTCGGCCTCCTCGGGGGCGGCCGCCTTGGCGGTCGCGGCGCCGCCGCCGACCGGCGGGACCAGCGGGGCCTTCAGCTCCCCGCCCTCCGGCTGGGCGTTGTCGCCGTCGCCCTTGGCGCTGACGTGCAGCTGGACGGAGGCGGCGAGGCCGAGGTCCGGCTGCGGGGCGTCGGCGAGCGAGAGCCGTACGTAGTAGGTGCCGGGCAGCGGGTCCCCGGACCAGGGCTCGGCCCAGGAGCGGACCTCGCGCAGCGTGCAGCTGAGCGCGAGCGAGGCGGCGGCCGGGTCGGCGGTGGCGTTCTGGGTGCCGGCGGTGCAGGACTGGCGGCGGCGCAGCCCGTCGAACACCTCGACGCTCCACGTCTGCGGGCCGTGCCGGTCGGCGGAGGGGGCCAGGCCGACGGTCAGGCCGACCGTCGCGGTCTGGCCCTCGGAGGCGCCGAACGCCCAGTACAGGTAGTCGCCGGTGGAGGCGGCGACGTTGGCGTCCTGGCCGGGGGCCAGGTTGATGGCGGTCAGGAAGGACGTTCCGGCCTTGGTGGCCGGGGCGGGCGTCCCGCTCGCGCCGGCGGAGGGGGACGGCGAGGCGGCGGAGGCCGCGGGGGCCGCCAGCACCAGGGCGGGGAGCAGGGCGAGCGCGGCGAGCGCGGCGCGGGTCGTCGAGGTACGCATGGTCAGTTCTCCCGCCAGACAGCGATCCGCCAGCGTGCGATCCAGCCGAACAGCAGGCCGGTCAGCAGGCCGGCCAGGGTGAGCACCAGCAGCAGGATCCAGCCGCGGCCGAGACCCATCGCCGGGCCGTCCGGGGCGGGCGAGGCGGCGGACAGGTCGACCGTCAGCTCCAGCGGCAGGCCGGGGTCGGCCTGGACGCCGGGCAGGGCGGCCAGCGAGTTGCTGACGACCAGGCAGACGGTGGTCTCCGGCTTGCCGCTCGGCGAGGCGGACGGCGTCGCGGAGGCGTAGCCCTTGGAGTCGTCGGTGGACCAGCGCAGACCGGTGGAGATCACGTCGGTCCGGCCGCTGCCGGCGTCGGTGCCGCGGACCAGCTCCTGGCCGGTGGCGCTGGTGGCCTGGAGCAGGACGCCGTAGTCACGGGCGACACCGCGGTCCAGCGCGACGCTGACCGAGGCGCGCAGCTCCTGCCCGGCCTTGACCGGGACGCGGTAGACCCGGTGCTCGGAGAACTTCTCCCGGTCGCTGTAGACACCGGGGGTGAGGACGGGCGCGCTCTCGCACTTGTCGGTGCCCGCCGTCTTGACCGGTGCCACGGTGTAGGTGTCGTTGGAGCGGTCCACCAGCTGCTTCACCTTGTCGGTGAGCTGCTCCTGGGTGCGGACGTCGGTGTAGGTGCCGCCGGTCGCGTTGGCGATGCAGAGCAACTGCTGGCGGGTCTTGTCGTCGTGCGCCAGGCCGAGGGTGTCGATCACCAGGTGGATGCCCTGGGCGGCGAGTTCACGGGCCACGTCGCACGGGTCCGGCGGGGCGCAGGAGTCCTCGCCGTCGGTGATCAGCACCACCCGGCGGGTGGTCTCGCCCTTGCCGAGGTCCTGCGCGGCACCGCGCAGGGCCAGGCCGATCGGGGTCCAGCCGGTCGGGCGCAGGGTGGCGACCGCGGTCTTGGCCTCGACCTTGTTGGTCTTGCCGACCGGGAAGAGCTGCTTGGTGTCCAGGCAGCCCTGGGCCTTGTCGGCCTCGCCGGGGACGTTGGCGCCCAGCGTGCGGATGCCGAAGTCGGTCTCCGGGGGCAGGGCGTCGATCACCTCGTTCAGGGATTGCTGGGCCACCGCGATGCGGCTCTTGCCCTGGATGTCGGTGGCTCGCATCGAGCCGCTGACGTCCAGGACGAGGTCGACCCGGGGGGCTTCCTTGCCGGCGTTGCCGGCTGATGGTTCGTCGGCATGGGCGGGCAGGCCGCTGAGCAGCGCGCCGCCTGTTATCGCCAGGGCGGCCAGCAGGCTGCCGAGCCTGGCCTTCGGGCGTCGTCCGGTAGTCACCCGCCCGATCCTAGGGATCATCAGTTCGCCATGGCCAACGCGGTCCGGTGCACGGGCCACCGGACTCCGGCGCGAACTCCCGGACGCCGGTGGGACATCGGCCGCCGGATGCCCAGGCGTGCGCCGCCCGGGTCGGGGCGGGCGCCGGTCGGACGGCCGGCGGCGGGTGCGGTGGCGGGGCCGGGCGGCGGTGCGGGTGGTGGCGGGCCGGTTCGACGAGGCGGGACACACCGGCCGCAAGAGCCCATATCTGCGGATAGCGCTCGTTAGGGTGACGAACCGGGGCACCGGCGCCCGCGCCCGGCCGGTACGTCCGACGGATTGGAAGGACCAGCACATGAGCAATCTCTTCGCGATCGCCTACCCGGATCTGGCCACCGCCCAAGCGGTGCGCAACGAGGCGGTCGGACTGCAGACCCAGAAGCTGATCGACCTGGAGGACGCGGTCGTCGTGGAACGCCGCGAGGACGGCAGGATCAAGCTGCACCAGCAGGTCAGCACCACGGGTGCGGGCGCCGCCTCGGGAGCGCTCTGGGGCGGCGTCATCGGTCTGCTGTTCTTCATGCCGCTGCTCGGCGCGGCGGTGGGCGGCGCCGCCGGCGCGGCGGTCGGCGCCTCCACCGACATCGGGGTGGACGACGACTTCATGCGCGAGGTCGCCGAGCACCTCCAGCCGGGCACCGCCGCGGTGTTCCTGCTGGTCCGCCGGGCCACGGCCGACAAGGTCGTGCCGGCGCTGGCCCGCTACGGCGGCCGGATCATCCAGACCTCGCTCTCCGCCGGGGCCGAGGCCGAACTCAGGGCCACCGTCGAGGCGTCCCGGGTGCAGCCCGCCCCGGCCTCCGCCCCGGCCTCCGCCTGAGCCCCACCCGCCGTCGTTCCGTCAGCAGCACACCCGCGCAGCAGGACACCCAGGACGGTCCGTGGCGACACCCTCCGCCGTGACGAGAACCGCCGGCCGGCCCCGCCGGACGGTGCGGACCCGGCGCAACACCGAGCTCGCGCTGGTCCTGGCCGCCGTGCTGATCGCCGTCCTCGGCTACGCCGAGGTCGGGGTCAACATCGACGGCACGGTCCCCGCCGACGCGGCCGAGTACGGCGCCGCGCTCGGCGTGCTCGCGCTGCTGGCGCACGCCGTGGTGCGCTGGCGGGCGCGGTACGCCGATCCGCTGCCGCTGCCGATCGGCGTGCTGCTGAACGGGGTCGGACTGGTCGTCATCTACCGGCTGGACCGGGCCACTCCCGGCGGCGGCGCGGCCCCCACCCAGCTGCTCTGGTCCACGCTCGGGGTGGCGCTGTTCATCGCGGTGGTGGTGCTGCTGCGCGACCACAAGCGGCTGCGGCGCTACGCGTACATCGGCGCCCTGGTGGCGCTGGTGCTGCTGGTGCTGCCGATCTTCTTCCCGCCGGTGTACGGCTCGCGGATCTGGATCACCGTCGGACCGCTCTCGTTCCAGCCGGGCGAGTTCGCCAAGATCCTGCTGGCGGTCTTCTTCGCCGCCTACCTGGCGGTCCACCGGGACGCGCTGGCGCTGACCGGCCGCCGGGTGCTCGGGTTCCAGCTGCCGCGCGGGCGGGTGCTCGGGCCGGTCCTGCTGATCTGGGCGGCCTTCGTGGGCGTCCTCGTCCTGGAGACCGACCTCGGCACCTCGCTGCTCTTCTTCGGCCTCTTCGTGGTCATGCTCTACGTGGCGACCGCGCGCAGCGGGTGGATCGCCATCGGGCTGTTCCTGGCCGCGGTGGCCGCGGTCGGGGTCGGCTGGCTCTCGCCGCACGTGCACAGCCGGGTCAACGACTGGCTGAACCCGCTCGGCTCGATCGCCGAGGGCCAGGGCGCCAACCAGATCGCCCAGTCGCTGTTCGCCTTCGCCTGGGGCGGGGAGCTGGGCAGCGGCCTCGGCAACGGGCACTCCGTGCTGATCGGGTTCGCGGCCAAGTCCGACTTCATCCTCGCGACCATCGGCGAGGAGCTGGGGCTGACCGGGCTGATCGCGCTGTTCCTGCTGTACGCGCTGCTGGTCGCCCGGGGCTTTCGCACCGGCATCGCGCTGCGGGACCCGTTCGGCCGGCTGCTCGCGATCGGGCTGGCGTCGATCGTCGGCCTCCAGGTGTTCGTGGTGGCCGGCGGGGTGCTCGACCTCATCCCGCTGACCGGGATGACGCTCCCGTTCGTCGCCCAGGGAGGCTCCTCGGTGGTCACCAACTGGATCATCGTCGCGCTGCTGGTGCGGATGAGCGACATCGCCCGCCGCCCGTCCGCCGGGGAGGTCTGATGGCGCTCGGCCGCTCCCGGGGCGGCGGGCCGCAGGGCCGGCCGGGGATCTCCGTCACCGGCCGCCGGGCGGGCACCTTCTGCCTGCTGCTGACCGTGGCGCTGTGCGTCCAGGCCACCCGGGTCCAGGTGTTCCGGGCCGACGAACTGGACCACAACCCGGCCAACCAGCGGCTCACCATCGAGCGGTACTCCCAGCCGCGCGGCAACCTGCTGGTCGGCGCCGACAGCGTCACCGGCTCCGAGCCCACCGGCGGACGGTACGACTACAAGCGCACCTACACCGACGGCCCGCTGTACGCCGCCGTCACCGGGTACTCCTCGCAGGCCTACGGGAACACCCAGCTGGAGGGGACGGAGGACGACCTGCTCTCCGGGACGGACAGCCGGCTGGCGAGCTGGGCGGTCTGGGACGCCGTCGCCCGCAAGCAGAACCCCGGCGGGGACGTCTACACGACCATCGACCGGGCCGCCCAGCAGGCCGCGATGCGCGGACTCGGCGGGCAGCAGGGCGCGGTCGCCGCGATCGAGCCCGCCACCGGCCGGATCCTGGCGCTGGCCAGCACCCCCTCGTACGACCCGGGCAGCTTCGCGGGCTCGTCCGCGGCCGACCAGGAGGCCTGGAACCGGCTGCAGGCCGACGCCGACCAGCCGATGCTCAACCGGGCGCTGCGCCAGACCTACCCGCCCGGCTCGACCTTCAAGGTGGTCACCGCGGCGGCCGCGCTGCAGCACGGCGTCGTCACGGACCCGGACGCGCCGACCGGCGCGCCCTACCCGTACGTCCTGCCGGGGACCACCACGCCGCTGGTCAACGACACCCCGGCGTGCGACGAGCCGGGGCAGTCGCTGGACACCGCGATGGTCCACAGCTGCAACAGCGTGCTGGGCTACCTCGGGGTGCAGGTCGGGCTGGACCGGATGGTGGAGACGGCCGCGGACTTCGGCTTCAACGACCCGAGGCTGGACGTCCCGGTCCGGCCGGCCCGCTCCAACTTCGACACCCGGATGAACGAGTCCCAGCTGGCGCTCTCCTCGATCGGCCAGTTCGACACGGCGGCCACCCCGCTGGTGATGGCGATGGTCGCGGCCGGGGTCGCCAACAACGGCGCCGTGATGCGTCCACAGCTTGTGGACAAGCTGACCAAGCAGGACGGCACCACCGTGCAGCTGATGCGCCCGGCCGCCTACCGGCAGGCGATGAGCCCGGCGGTGGCCGGGCAGGTGCAGCGGCTGATGACCGACGTGGTGGAGAACGGCACCGGGCGCAACGCGCGGATCGGCGGGGCGGTGGTCGGGGGGAAGACCGGCACCGCCCAGCACGGGGTGGACAACTCCGGGACGCCCTACGCCTGGTTCATCGCCTGGGCCAAGCCGGCCGGCTCCGGCGCGGTGGCGCCGGTGGCGGTCGCGGTCGTGGTCGCGGACAGCGACGCGACCGATGTCACCGGCGGCGCGCTGGCGGCGCCGATCGCCCGGTCGGTGATGCAGGCCGTCCTCGGGCGGTGAGGGGCGGAACGGCCCGTGCGCCGGGAGCACGTCGCTGACCTGCGGCTTAGCGGCTTGGCCCAAGATCCGCCGTTTGCGAAGTGTCCGGTTTGTGCATGCCAGTGCGACGATTCGTACAATGCGCACCGCGCGACTGTTCGTTTGCGACACTGGTGCATTCGCGGGGTACTGTCCCATCTTTGTTCGGTTGGTCCCCGATGGCACCCCACGGCGCGTCGAGTGACCGGCCGCTAGGACACCCTCCCTCGCCCAGCAAGGATCCTCGTTTTGGCCAGCAACGCCCTCGGCGCGCGCCTGTTGCGGCGCAAGCCCGTCTCGACCCTGATCGCCGAGAGCGAGGGCCGCGACGGCCTTCCCGCCGGTGCGCCCGAGGAGGGCGGACGCTCCGGTATCCACCTGCGCCGCACCATCGGCCTCTGGCAGCTGTCCTCGATCGGGATCGGCGCCACCATCGGCACCGGCATCTTCTTCGTGCTCAGCACCGCCGTGCCGTCGGCCGGTCCGGCCGTGATCCTGTCCTTCGTGATCGCCGCGGTCACCGCCGGCCTCACCGCGCTCTGCTACGCCGAGATGGCCTCCGCGATCCCGGTCTCGGGCTCCTCGTACTCGTACGCCTACGCCACCCTCGGCGAGGGCGTCGCGTTCGCGGTCGGCATCTGCCTGCTGATGGAGTACGGCGTCTCGGCCTCCGCGATCGCGGTGAGCTGGGCCGAGTACCTCAACAAGTTCTTCGACCTGGCCTTCGGGTTCAAGATCCCCGAGGCGGTCTCCGGGGCGCCCGACAGCACCCACTGGTTCAACCTGCCGGCCCTGCTGCTGGTCGCGATGGTCTGCACCCTGCTGATCCGCGGCGTCAGCGAGTCGGTGAAGGTCAACGCGGCCATGGTGGGCATCAAGATCCTCATTCTGCTGCTCTTCATCGGGGTCGGCCTGACCGGCTTCCACTCCGGCAACCTGACCCCGTTCATGCCGCTGGGCATCGGCGGCGTCCAGGTGGCGGCCTCCAGCATCTTCTTCTCGTTCATCGGCCTGGACGCCGTGTCCACCGCCGGTGAGGAGGTCAAGAACCCGCGCCGCACCCTGCCGATGGCGATCATCATCTCGCTGGTCGTGGTCACCCTGCTGTACATCCTGGTGGCGCTGGCCGGCATCGGCGCACAGCCCTGGGAGAAGTTCGACGGCCAGGAGGCGGGCCTCGCCCAGATCCTCCAGGACATCACCGGCCAGAGCTGGCCCGCCATCGTCTTCGCGATCGGCGCGATCATCTCGATCTTCAGCATCACCCTCGTGGTGATCTACGGCCAGACCCGCATCCTGTACTCGATGGGCCGCGACGGCATGCTGCCCAAGCGCTTCGCCGAGCTCTCGCCGCGCACCGGCACCCCGGTCTGGAACACCATCGTGGTGGGCCTCGGCGTCGGCGCGCTGGCCGCCTTCATCCCGTTGAACGTCCTGGCCGACATCACCAGCCTGGGCACCCTGATCGCCTTCTCGGTGGTCTCGGTCGGCGTGATCATCCTGCGCCGCACCCAGCCCGACCTGCCGCGCGGCTTCAAGGTGCCCGGCTACCCGGTCGTCCCGCTGGTCAGCGTCGGCTTCTGCATCTACCTGATCACCGGCCTGCACGCCGACACCTTCCGGGCCGGAGCGATCGCCCTGACGCTCGCCGTGGTCGTCTACTTCGGCTACAGCATGAAGCACTCCAAGCTGGAGAAGGCGGCGCGGGCGACCGACGCCACGGCCGGCAACCCGGCCGGCTGAGATTCGCGTACCGAGCACCCGCGGACGGGGCCGTCGAAGGGCGAATGCCACTCGGCGGCCCCGTCCGTGCCACCGCAGACTCCCGGCCCGGAGATGGCGACACGGCGTGGCCCCCGCCCATAACCTTCCACCATGGTGAGCACCCGCACGCCCGGCTACTCCCGCCCGCGCGGCCGCTTCACCGGCCGTGGGGCCGCGCCGGCCCCGCCCGCAGAGGCCGGGCCGCCGACCCGACGAGACCGTCCGCGCGGTACGGCGGCGCCCCGGCCGTTCCCCCGTCAGCGTGGTGACCGGTCCACCGGCACCCCGCCCGATCGGCTGAACCCGACCCGGCTCGCCGCGCTGCGGCGCGTCCAACTGTTCGGCTGCCTGGTGGCGGCCGGCTGGGCGGCGGCCTTCCCGCTCGTGTCGGACCTGCCCAACCAGCGGCTCTGGGGGACCGTCGCGGCCCCCGCGTACGCCCTCGCCGGGCTGTTCTGCCTGACCCTGCCGCGCCGGTGGGCGGCCCGTGCGGCCGCCGGGGTCGCCCTCCTGGGCGCCGTCCTGGTGCCGCTGGCGCTGCTGGCGCTGCAGGGTCGCCACCAGTCCGAGGTGATGGTGGTCGAGCGCTCGGCGCACCTGCTGCTCACCACCGGCAGCCCGTACCTGCCGCACCCGGTGGTGGTCACCGACTACAACCCCTACCTGCCGGCGATGACGCTGTTCGGGATGCCGCGCGCCCTGGTGGGCAGCGGCAATCCGGTGGCGCAGGTGGTGGGGGACGCCCGGATCTGGTTCGCGCTGACCTTCCTGGCCTGCCTGCTGGCCAGCTGGCGGCTGCTGCGGCCGTCCCGGGACCGGGCCCCGTTGCTGCCGCTCGCGGTGCTCACCGCCTCGCCGCTGATCGCGCTGGCCCTGGCGGTCGGCGGGGTGGACCTGCCGCTGATCGGGGTCTGCTGCCTGGCCATGGCCCTCGCCGAACGGGACCGCACCATCGGCGCCGGGCTGGTGCTCGCGCTGGCCTGCACCCTGAAGTGGACGGCCTGGCCGGCGCTGCCGGTGGCCGTCCTGCTGCTGTGGCGGCTCTACGGGCGGCGCCCGGCGGCCCGGGCCGGACTGACCGCGCTCGGCACCGGCCTGCTGGTGATCCTGCCCTCGGTGCTGGTCCGGGCCGACGAGCTGCGCGAACAGGTGGTGCGGTTCCCCCTGGGGCTGACCGCGATCCAGACGCCGGCCGGCAGCCCGCTGCCCGGCAAGGTGCTGGCCGGGTTCGGCCCGACCGGGCACACCGTGTCGCTGGCGCTGATGACGGTGGGCGGGCTGGGGGTGGCGATCTGGCTGCTGGCCCGGCCGCCGGTCTCCGCGATCGCCGCCGCCGACCTGCTGGCGGCGGGGCTGGCGATCGCGTTCATGCTGGCGCCGGCCGGGCGCTTCGGCTACCTGGCGCTGCCGGCCGTCCTGGTGATCTGGCCCCGGCTGGCCGCCCGGCGGTGGACCGGGAGCCCGCCGGTGCCGGCCGGCTGCCTGCTGACCCGGCCGGAGCCGGCGCTGCCCCGGGGCTGACCGCGGGGCGGCGCCGGCCGGGCGTCAGCGGTTGCCGGCCGCCTTGATGACGGCGGCGACGGCCGGGCCCGCCGCGTCGGCGCCGTGGCCACCGGCCTGGACCTCGGCGGCGACGGCGATGTTGCCCCGGTAGGCGGTGAACCAGCTGTTGGTGGTGTCCATCCCGGCGACCTCGGCCGAGCCGGTCTTGGCACCGGCGTTGTCCGAGATGCCGGCCATCGCGGCCTTGGCCGTGCCGTCCTTGGCGGTGGCGGCCATCATCGCCTTCAGCTTGGCGTCGGCGTCCGCGGAGAGGTTGCGGGCGGCCTTCTGCTGCGGCAGGTCGGCGACCAGGATCGGCTGCTTGAACTCACCGCTCTGCACCGTGGCGGTGATCGAGGCGATGGCCAGCGGGTTCATCTGGACCTTGCCCTGGCCGATCGACTGCATGGCCTGCTCGTCCTTGTTGGCGCCCGGGTCCGGCACCCGGCCGTCGACGTTGGGCAGACCGGTCTTCCACTCCAGGCCGATGCCGAAGACGTCCTTCGCGGTGGCACCGAGGGTGGCCGGCTTGAGGCTGGCCAGGCCCTGGTCGATGAAGGCGGTGTTGCAGGAGATCATGAAGTCCTGCTGGAGCGTGTTGTTCGGGTAGGCGTCCGGGAACGAGTTCGGGATCGCCTTCGGGTTACTGCTCTTCACCGGACAGGCGACCGGGGTGTCCGGGTTGACGCCGGCCTCCAGCAGGGCCGCCGAGGTGACGATCTTCATCGTCGAGCCCGGGGCCAGCAGGCCGACGAAGGCCCGGTTCTGGCCGGTGGCCGGCGCGTTGGCGAAGGCCAGCACCTGGCCGGTGCTCGGCTCGATGGCCACGATCGAGCCCTGCTTGCCGCCGAGGTCCGCCATCGCCTTCTCGGCGGCGGCCTGCACGGCGTTGTCGATGGTGACCTTGAACGGCTTGGCCGGCTTCGGCTCGACGATGGTGAACAGCTTGTCGGTGACGCC
The DNA here is from genome assembly GCF_040630835.1 of Kitasatospora sp. NPDC005751. NCBI lineage: Bacteria > Bacillati > Actinomycetota > Actinomycetes > Kitasatosporales > Streptomycetaceae > Kitasatospora > Kitasatospora sp. NPDC005751. Next base: position 21,196 of record NZ_JBEXYC010000004.1, on the reverse strand, counting down.
CTTGCCGGCCGCGTCGGTGATCACCACGCCGCTTCCGGCGTCGCTCTGGTCCTTGGTCGGGTCGGCCTGGAGGAGCTTGCGGGCGTTGTCCTGGAGGGTCGAGATCAGCGCCGGGGTGATCGAGGCGCCCTGCAGCGCCTTGCCGTTGCGGTCGACCACGTTGCCCGCGGGGGCGAAGACCGGCTGGGTGGCGATCACCTCGCCCGCGGTCAGGTGCGGGTGGATCACCGACGGGGCCCAGTGCACGGCCGGGGTGTTGTCGCTCATCTTCACGACGCCCAGGAAGCCGTTGTAGTCCCAGACCCGGTTGGTGCCCTCGAACTCGGCGCGGGCCTTGAAGCCCATCAGCACGCCGGAGGGGGCGGCGGAGGCGGAGGCCGACGGCGACTCGGTGCCCGCCGCGGTCGGCGCCGCGGAGCCGGTGGCGGCCGCGGGCTTGGCGCCCGGCGAGGGCGTGCCGGTCGCGGAGGCGAAGGCGGCGGGGGTGGCCGGGCCGGACGGCGCGAGGGTCAGCGCGCTGGGCTTGACCTGGTCCTTGAACGCGGTCAGCGCGGCGGTCGCGGCCGCCGGGTCGTCGGTCAGCCCGGCCGCCTTGGCGATGTCACCGGCGGCCCAGGCCTCCAGGAAGTCCTTGGCCCCGGCCGCGGCCTGCTCGGCGCTGGGAGGCTCGGCGACCACCGTGCGGGCCTTCTTGGCCTCGGCGGTGTCGGAGCCGCCCGACCCGACGAGGCTGTAGGCCCCGTACCCGCCGCCCGCGAGCACGGCGACGGAAACGCCGGTGATGATGCCGATCTTGGCGCCTCTGCGCATGGTGCTGTTCCCCCAAGGGTCTGGCGACTGGCCGCAGCCGGAGGTGGCCGGATACGCGTTCGGTGACCAGCCTAGGCAGCCGAACTCGGTGCGCCGACGAAACGCCCGGGTCTTGTGACGGATCTGGTACGTGTCGCGCACCACGTCGGCACGGTTCCCGCCCCGGGGCCGTCAGATCCAGGTGTTGAACCACATCCGCTTGCGCCAGTCGTCCATCGGGATCGTCTGCCCGGTGTACAGCGGGTAGAAGAAGAGGAAGTTCCAGACGATCAGCAGCACCAGCAGCCCGGCCGCCGCGGAACCGATGATCCGCCGGTCGCGGGACGCCCCGGCCGGCCCGATCAGGGCGCCGACCAGCATGGTCACGGCGAGCACCAGGAATGGCACGAAGGCCACCGCGTAGAACAGGAAGATGGTCCGCTGCTGGTAGGCGAACCAGGGGAGGTAGCCGGCGGCCAGGCCGCAGAGCACCGCGCCGGCCCGCCAGTCGCGCCGGGCGGCCCAGCGCCACAGGCAGTACACCAGCGCCACCACGCCGGCCCACCAGAGCAGCGGGGTCCCGATGCCCAGCACCTCGCGGGCGCAGTCGCTCGCGGTGCAGCCGGCCTGGCCCTGCTTCGGGGACTCGTAGAAGAAGGAGACCGGTCGGCCGAGCACCAGCCAGCTCCACGGGTTGGACTGGTAGGTGTGCGGATCGCTCAGGTGGGTGTGGAAGTCGTACACCGTGGAGTGGTAGTGCCAGAGCGCCCGCAGGCCCTCCGGGATCCACGGGAACGCGGTGTCCCGGCCGACCGCCCAGTCCCGGCCGTAGCCGCCCCGGCCGGGCACGGTGCTGCTGGCGAACCAGCCCCACCAGGAGGTCACGTAGACCACCGCGGAGACCACCACGACCGAGACGAAGGCCGGCACCACGTCCCGGACCAGCGTCCACAGGTACGGGCGGCCGGCGCCCGCCAGCCGGCGCGAACCGGCGTCCCAGAGCACGGTCAGCACACCGAAGGCGGCGGCCACGTACAGGCCGCTCCACTTGGTCGCGCAGGTCAGGCCGACGCAGACGCCGGCCGCGATCCGGTACGGGCGCCAGCCGAGGTTCAGCCGCTGGGCCAGGGCGGAGTCCGCCACACCGCCCAGGCGCGCGACGATCCTCGCCCGGGTGCGGTCGCGGTCCAGCAGCAGGAAGCCGAACGCGGCGAGGATCCAGAACATCACCACCAGGTCCAGCAGCGCCGCCCGGCTGAGCACGAAGTGCAGGCCGTCCACGGCGAGCAGCAGACCGGCGACGCAGCCCAGCAGGGTCGAGCGGAACAGCCGGCGGGCGATCCGGGCCACCATCAGGATCGACAGCGTGCCGAGCAGCGCCACCGCGAACCGCCAGCCGAAGGGGTTCATCCCGAACAGCTGCTCGCCCGCGCCGATGATCCACTTGCCGACCGGCGGATGGACCACGTAGCTCGGGTCCGGCCGGTACGGCACCGCCGACCCCGCCATGATCTGCTCGTTGGCGCCGTCCGGCCAGCTGATCTCGTAGCCGCCGTGCCAGAGCGCGTACGCGTCCTTGGCGTAGTACGTCTCGTCGAAGATGATCGCGTTCGGCTCGCCGAGGCCGCTGAACCGGAGCAGTCCGCCGAACAGGGCCACCAGGAGCGGGCCGAGCCAGCCGGCCCAGCGGCAGAGCCAGGACCAGAGCGGCGCCGGCACGGCTGCGCCGAGCCGCAGCAGGACCGGCGAGGGGGCGACCCGGGCCGGCGTCACGCCCGGGCCGTCCGGCATCGGCGGCACCAGCCGCTCGGCGAGCGTGGCCTTCGGCGGCGGCGTGTAGCCGTGCCGGGCCAGGCGCCGCAGCCAGGACGGATCCGGGCGCTCCTCCTCCCCGGACGCGCGCGGGGCGGGGACGGCGGGGGACGCCTGGTCCGTCAGGACCGGCACGCCGACGCCACCCTGCGCGGTGTGGTCTGTACCAGTGGGCGTCTGCGCCGCCGTGTCGCCGTTCATCCGCCACATCGTAGGGGCGCTTCCTTCGGGGAGGACGGCTCCCTCCGAAGCTGCCCGAATCGTCACCAAAAACACCCGGGGCCCGGTTACTGCAAGGATGGGGCCCGTGACAGGAGTACTCGTTCTCGCAGGCACCCCCATCGGCGACGTCTCGGACGCCCCGCCCCGGCTGCTCACCGAGCTGGCCACGGCGGACGTGATCGCGGCCGAGGACACCCGGCGGCTGCGCCGGCTCACCCAGGCGCTCGGGGTGACCCCGGCCGGGCGGGTGCTCTCCTACTTCGAGGGCAACGAGGTCGGCCGCACCCCCGAGCTGGTCGAGGCGCTGCTGGGCGGCGCCCGGGTGCTGCTGGTGACCGACGCCGGGATGCCGTCCGTCTCCGACCCCGGCTACCGGCTGGTGGCCGCCGCGGTGGCCGCCGACGTCAAGGTCACCGCGGTGCCCGGTCCGTCCGCGGTGCTCACCGCGCTGGCGCTGTCCGGCCTGCCGGTGGACCGCTTCACCTTCGAGGGCTTCCTGCCGCGCAAGACCGGGGACCGGGCGCGCCAGCTGGCCACGGTCGCCGCCGAGCCGCGCACCATGGTCTTCTTCGAGGCCCCGCACCGGATCGCCGAGACGCTGGCCGCGATGGCCCTCGCGTTCGGCGCCGACCGCCCCGCCGCGGTCTGCCGCGAGCTGACCAAGACCTACGAGGAGATCAAGCGGGGCCCGCTCGGCGAGCTGGCGCAGTGGGCCGCCGACGGGGTCCGGGGCGAGATCACCGTGGTGGTCGCGGGCGCCCCGCCGGCCGCCCCGGCCGAGCTGACCCCGGCCGAGCTGGCCCGCCGGGTGGCTGTCCGGGAGGAGGCCGGGGAGCGCCGCAAGGAGGCCATCGCGGCGGTCGCGGCGGAGCTGGCGCTGCCCAAGCGGGAGGTGTTCGACGCGGTGGTGGCGGCCAAGAACACGCCGGCCGGGCCGGCCTGAAAGCCGCAGGTGCCGGGGGTGACGGGGGCGCGTACCTTGGAGTGAAGGCCCCGGTAAACGCCCGCCGAGCTGAAGCTTTGGCCGTGGTTTTCGGTCAGGATCCACCCTTTCGTATAGGGATTCCCAATCCGCGTCCAAGTCTTCACAAGAGGGGCATCGGCCGGGGCGGTCCGGGCATTTCCTGGGATGGAAAGACCCAGCCGGGCGAGCGCCCGGCGGGCGCTGGGAGACTGCTATGAGCGAGACGATCGGTAGCCCCCGCGGTGGCAATGCGCTGAGCGACCCCGGCCTGACCGGCCGGCCGCAGACCCCTGTCGAGACCGTCCGGGAGGCCTACTCCTTCGCCTGCCTGAGCTGCGGATACGGCTGGGAGCAGGCGTACGACATCGAGCACCACATGGCCCGGGACGGGCACGTCGTGTTCGAGTACCACGCCAACGGTGTCCGGGTGCCGTCGCCGCTGCTCAAGCCGACCTGCCCGGGCTGCGGCGGCCACACCGTCCGGATCATGCGCGAGGGCCGGGTGGCCAGCGCGGACAAGTCCTGGCAGCACGCCCCGGGCTACTCGGCGCACGCCGAGCCGGCCGGTGCCCTGCCGGTGGCCGCGCCCGCCGCGCCGCGCGGACGCCTGGCCCGGCTCTGGGCGCGCGTGACGGGCTGACCCCGGGAGGACGGTTCGGCGGCCGGTCGGCGGACCGACGGCCGGACGACCCGGCGGAGCGGGAGCCGACCGGGGACCGGCGCGAGGCGCCGACGGGCGGGCGGCGCCGGCCCCGGTGGGCACGGGTCGAGGGCCGCCCCCGTACCCGATTAAGCTTGCCGACCATGGCGGCCACTGCAGAACACAGCACCACCGGGGACGCGACCCCGGCGTACTACGTCACCACCCCGATCTACTACGTCAACGATCGCCCGCACCTGGGCCACGCCTACACCACCGTGGCGGGCGACGTGCTGACCCGCTGGCACCGCCAGCGCGGCGAGAAGGTCTGGTACCTGACCGGCACCGACGAGCACGGTCAGAAGATCCTGCGTACCGCCGAGGCCAACGGCGTCACCCCGCAGGAGTGGTGCGACAAGCTGGTCGAGGAGGCGTGGAAGCCGCTCTGGCAGCACCTGGAGATCGCCAACGACGACTTCATCCGCACCACCCAGGAGCGGCACACCGACCGGGTGCAGGAGTTCGTCCAGGACCTCTACGACAAGGGCGAGATCTACAAGGGCGGCTACTCCGGCCCGTACTGCGTCGGCTGCGAGGAGTACAAGCTCCCCGCCGAGCTGCTGGACGGCGCCACCGAGGGCGAGAAGCTCTGCGCCGTGCACAAGCGGCCGGTCGAGTGGCTTGAGGAGGAGAACTACTTCTTCCGGCTCTCCGCCTACGGCCCGAAGCTGCTGGAGTTCTACGCCGCGAACCCGGACTTCATCCAGCCCGCCACGGCCCGCAACGAGGTGCTGCGCTTCGTCGAGCAGGACCTCAAGGACCTCTCGATCTCCCGCTCGACCTTCAACTGGGGCGTGCCGCTGCCCTGGGACGAGAAGCACGTCCTCTACGTCTGGGTCGACGCGCTGCAGAACTACATCACCGCGGCCGGCTACGGCACCGACCCGGAGCGCTTCGCCGAGCTCTGGCCGGCCTCCGTGCACCTGGTCGGCAAGGACATCCTGCGGTTCCACGCGGTGATCTGGCCGGCCATGCTGATGGCCGCCGGACTGCCGCTGCCCAAGCGGGTCGTCGCCAACGGCTGGCTGATGGTCGGCGGCGAGAAGATGTCCAAGTCCAACCTGACCGGCATCGCCCCGCAGGACCTCACCTCGCACTTCGGCGTGGACGCCTACCGCTACTACTTCCTGCGGGCCATCCCGTTCGGCACCGACGGCTCGTTCTCCTGGGAGGACTTCACCGCCCGGTACACCTCCGAGCTGGCCAACGACTTCGGCAACCTGGCCTCCCGGGTGGCGGCCATGGTCGGCAAGTACTTCGACGGGGCGCTGCCGGCCTCGCCGGCCCACGGCCCGGCCGAGCAGGCCGTCGCGGACGGCCTGACGGCGGCGGTCGCGACCGCCGACCGGAAGATCGGCGAGGAGCTGGACTTCGCCGGCGGCCTCGCGGCGGTCTTCGAGTTCGTCAAGCAGGTCAACGGCTACCTCACCGAGCAGGCGCCCTGGAAGGTCGCCAAGGACGAGTCCGAGGAGGGCCGGGCGCGCCTCGCGACCATCCTCTACACCGCCGCCGAGGCGCTGCGGGCCACCGCCGTGCTGCTCAACCCGGTGATGCCGGCCACCGCCGAGAAGCTCTGGGTCTCGCTCGGGGCCGAGGCCGCCGGTCTCGGCGCGCTGTCCGCGCAGACCGTCGCCACCGCGGCGGACTGGGGCCGGCTGCCCGCCGGCGCCACCGTCACCAAGGGCGAGATCCTGTTCCCGCGCCTCGAAGAGAAGCCCGCCGCCTGATGGCGAAGAAGGACGACGACCGGTCGACGCCACCGCCGCTGCCCGCCCCGCTGGCGGTGGCGGTCGCCGACTCGCACACCCACCTGGACATGCAGTCCGGCACCCCCGCCGAGGGCCTGGCGCGCGCCGCCTCCGTCGGCGTCACCACCGTCGTCCAGGTGGGCTGCGACGTGCCCGGCTCGCGCTGGGCCGCCGATCTGGCGGCCGAGTTCGAGCAGGTGCACGCGGCCGTCGCCCTGCACCCCAACGAGGCGCCGCGGATCTTCCTCGGCGACCCGGACGGCTGGTCCGGGCAGCAGCGCCCGGCCGGCGGCGCCGCCGCGCTCGACGCCGCCCTCGCCGAGATCGACGCGCTCGCCGCGCTGCCGCAGGTCCGCGCCGTGGGCGAGACCGGCCTGGACTACTTCCGGACCGGTCCCGAGGGCGTGGAGATCCAGAAGGAGTCGTTCCGCCGGCACATCGAGATGGCCAAGCGGCACGACAAGGCCCTGGTGATCCACGACCGGGACGCCCACGAGGACGTCATCGCGGTGCTGCTGGCGGAGGGCGCCCCCGAGCGGACCGTCTTCCACTGCTACTCCGGCGACGCCGCGATGGCCAGGACCTGCGCCGAGCACGGCTGGTACCTGTCCTTCGCCGGACCGGTCACCTTCAAGGCCAACCAGCCGCTGCGGGACGCCCTCGCCGCCACCCCGCCGGACCGCGTGCTGGTCGAGACCGACGCGCCCTTCCTCACCCCGCACCCGTACCGGGGCCGCCCCAACGCGCCGTACCTGATCCCGGTCACCGTCCGCTCGATGGCCGCGACGCTGGGGCTGCACGAGGACGAGCTGGCCACCGCCATCGCGGCGAACACGGCCAGGGTTTTCGGGTACTGAGCCGACCGGACCGGGCGTTCCGCCGGGCCATGCGCGCCGCCGCACCCGGTGGTGAGCGCCCCCGCCGCGGTGGCCGAACCCCGGGGGCTCCCCGCGCCCGTATCCTTGGCGCGTGAGCACCACCGATCCCACCTCTGACATCCACCTGCTGGGCGCCGCCGACGTGCGGGAGCTGGCCGCCGCGTTCGGTGTGAAGCCGACCAAGCAGCGCGGGCAGAACTTCGTCATCGACGGCAACACCGTCCGGCGGATCGTCCGGGCGGGCGGGGTGACGGCCGAGGACTCCGTGGTGGAGGTCGGCCCCGGGCTCGGGTCGCTGACGCTGGCGCTGCTGGAGGTCGCGCGGCACGTCACCGCGGTCGAGATCGACCCGGTGCTGGCGCGGCACCTGCCGGACACCGTCGCCGCCCGGCTGCCCGGCAAGGCGGACGCCTTCGACCTGGTACTCAGCGACGCCATGGAGGTCACCGAGCTGCCCGGCCCGCCGCCCACCGCGCTGGTCGCCAACCTGCCCTACAACGTGGCCGTCCCCGTGCTGCTGCACATGCTGGCGACCTTCCCCAGCATCGAGCGCACCCTGGTGATGGTGCAGAGCGAGGTCGCCGACCGGCTCGCCGCCAAGCCCGGCAACAAGGTGTACGGCGTCCCCTCGGTCAAGGCCAACTGGTACGCCGAGGTGAAGCGGGCCGGCGCCATCGGGCGCAACGTGTTCTGGCCCGCGCCGAACGTCGACTCCGGGCTCGTCTCGCTGATCCGCCGCGATCCGCCGCGGACCACCGCGAGCCGCACCGAGGTGTTCGCCGTCGTCGACGCCGCGTTCGCCCAGCGCCGCAAGACCCTGCGCGCCGCCCTCGCCGGCTGGGCCGGCTCCCCGGCCGCGGCCGAGCAGGCGCTCGCCGGCGCCGGCATCGACCACAAGCTGCGCGGCGAGATGCTGACGGTGGAGCAGTTCGCCGCCATCGCCGAGCACAAGCCCGTGAAGCCGGAGTCCGAGTGATCACGGTACGCGTCCCCGCCAAGGTCAACGTCCAGCTGGGAGTCGGCGGGCTGCGCGCCGACGGCTTCCACGACCTGGCCAACGTCTTCTTCGCGGTCGCCCTCGGCGACGAGGTGACGGCGAGCGCCGCCGGGCCGGGCGAGGGCGTCACCCTCACCTGCTCCGGCCCCGACGCGGCCGCCGTCCCGCTCGACGACAGCAACCTCGCCGCCCGCGCGGCCCGGCTGCTCGCCGCCCGGCACGGCCTCGGCGAGCCGGACGTGCGGCTGCACATCGCCAAGGCCATCCCGGTGGCCGGCGGGATGGCCGGCGGCAGCGCCGACGGCGCCGCCGCCCTGGTGGCCTGCGACGCGCTGTGGGAGCTCGGCACCCCCGCCGGGACGCTGCTGGAACTGGCCGCCGAACTCGGCTCCGACGTGCCGTTCGCCCTCCTCGGCGGCGTCGCCCTGGGCCGGGGACGCGGCGAGATCCTGGACCCGCTGCCCGTCACCGGGACCTTCCACTGGGTCTTCGCCGTCGCCGACGGCGGACTCTCCACCCCCGCCGTCTTCCGCGAGTGCGACCGCCTCCGGGAGGAGGCCGGCACCGGCTCCGGCGACACCGAGGTGCCCACCCCCGACGCCGACCCCGCCCTGCTCGCCGCCCTCGCCGACGGTGACCCCGTCGCGCTGGCCGGTGCGCTCGCCAACGACCTCCAGCCGGCCGCCCTCTCGCTGCGCCCGTCGCTCGCCGCGACCCTGCGGGCCGGCACCGAGGCCGGCGCCCTCGGCGCCCTGGTCTCCGGCTCCGGCCCCACCTGCGCCTTCCTGGCCAAGGACGCCGAGGCGGCGGCCGCCGTCGCCGAGGCCCTGCGCGCGTCCGGCACCTGCCGCACCGCGCACGCGACGTACGGCCCGGTCCCGGGGGCTGGCGTACTGCCGTAGCGGGCCCCGCCGGCATCCCCGTTAGGCTGGGGAGATCGGGGCGACCCCGAATGGGGTGCGTACCGGGAGATCGGCGCGGCCCCGACCGCCGAATCCAGGAGCGCAGCACACGTGGCCGTCAACCTCGCCACCATCGAGTCCGTCACGAAGGTCTACGGCACCCGGGCCCTTCTGGACGGGGTCAGCCTCGGCGTCAGTGAAGGGGACCGGATCGGCGTCGTCGGCCGCAACGGGGACGGCAAGACCACCCTGATCCGGATGCTCGCCAAGCTGGAGGAGCCGGACGGCGGGCGGATCACCCACGCCGGCGGGGTGGAGATGGCCGTCCTCACCCAGCACGACTCGCTCGACCCGAAGGCCACCATCCGGCACGAGGTGATCGCCGGCCGGGCCGACCACGAGTGGCTCGGCGACGCGCGGATCCGCGACATCATCGAGGGCCTCTTCGGCGGCCTCGACCTGCCCGGCTTCGCCGAGGGCCTGGACACCGTGATCGGCCCGCTCTCCGGTGGCGAGCGCCGCCGGATCGCCCTCGCCAGGCTGCTGCTCGGCTCGCCGGACCTGATCGTCCTGGACGAGCCCACCAACCACCTCGACGTCGAGGGCATCGCCTGGCTCGCCAAGCACCTCCAGAACCGCCGTTCCGCGCTCGTCTGCGTCACCCACGACCGCTGGTTCCTGGACCAGGTCTGCACCCGGATGTGGGACGTCCAGCACGGCGCGGTGCACGAGTACGAGGGCGGCTACTCCGACTACGTCTTCGCCCGCGCCGAGCGCACCCGGATCGAGGCCACCGAGGAGCAGAAGCGCCAGAACCTCGCCCGCAAGGAGCTGGCCTGGCTGCGCCGCGGCGCCCCCGCCCGGACCTCCAAGCCGCGCTACCGGATCGAGGCCGCCAACGCCCTGATCGCCGACGTGCCGGACCCGCGGGACAAGAGCGAGCTGATGAAGTTCGCCAACGCGCGGCTCGGCCGCACCGTCTTCGAGCTGGAGGGCGTGACCGTCACGGCCGGCCCGAAGCTGCTCCTGGAGAACCTGACCTGGCAGCTCGGCCCCGGCGACCGGATCGGCCTGCTCGGCGTCAACGGCGCCGGCAAGACCTCGCTGCTGCGGGCGATGCGCGACGCGTACGCCTCGGAGGGCGACGTGCAGCCCGCCTCCGGTGTGATCAAGGTCGGCAAGACGGTCCGGCTGGCCTACCTCTCGCAGGAGGTCGCCGAGCTGGAGCCGGAGACCCGGGTGCTGCAGGCGGTCGAGCAGGTGCGCTCCCGGGTGGACCTCGGCAAGGGCCGGGAGATGAGCGCCGGTCAGCTCTGCGAGCAGTTCGGCTTCGGCAAGGACAAGCAGTGGACGCCGGTCGGCGACCTCTCCGGCGGCGAGCGGCGGCGGCTGCAGCTGCTCCGGCTGCTGATGGACGAGCCCAACGTGCTGTTCCTCGACGAGCCCACCAACGACCTCGACATCGAGACGCTGAACCAGCTGGAGGACCTGCTCGACGGCTGGCCCGGCTCGATGGTCGTGATCAGCCACGACCGGTTCTTCATCGAGCGCACCACGGACGTGGTGCACGCGCTGCTCGGTGACAAGAAGCTGCGGATGCTGCCCAACGGCGTCGACGAGTACCTGGAGCGGCGCGCCCGGATGGCGGCCGCCGCGGTGCCGGCGGCCGCGGCCGGCGTCGTGGCGGCGGCGTCGGCCGGCCCGTCCGCCGGGGACGTGCGGGCGGCGAAGAAGGAGATGCAGAAGCTGGAGCGGCAGATCGCCAAGCTGGACCAGAAGGAGGCCAAGCTGCACGCCCAACTGGCCGAGCACGCCGCCGACTTCTCCAAGGTCGCGGAGCTGGACACCGAGCTGCGCGGTGTTCGGGAGGAGAAGGAGGAGCTGGAGATGAGCTGGATGGAGCTGGCCGAGCAGGTCTGAGGGCCGGCCTGGCGGGCCGGGCCGGCCCAGCCGGTCGGGGGCGGGTGGCCGGTCGGCCCGGTCAGCCCGGTCGGCCCGGTCAGCCCGGTCGGCCTCGGTCGCCGAGGAGCGTTTCGAGTTCGTCCGCCGCACGGCCCAGCGCGCTGCGCGCCGGGTCGTGCGGCCGGGTCGGACGGGCCGCCGGCCGGGTCGGCGGCCGGTGCGCGCGAGCGGCCGCGGTGAGGTCGTCCAGGGCCCGCCGGACCCGCTCCACCTCGCCCGGGTCGGGGACCCGGCCGCCGTACCGGATCTGTGCCGCGTACGCCGCCACGGCGCCGCTGAGGCGCTCCAGCGCGGCGGTCGCGGGCAGCCACCGTTCGGCGAGCCGGCCGGTGGGCGGCGGCTCGGTGAGACCCTGCTGCACCTCCCGGCGGGCGTCGGCGAGGGCGCGGTAGGCGGTGCGGCGGAGCCAGACCTCGGCGACCGGGGTGGCGGGGGCTTGTGCGGTGGCGGGGGCGTGCGTGGTGGCGGGGGCGTGCGTGGTGGCGAGGGTCTGGGTGGCGGCGGCCGGGATCGGCCGGGTCTCTCCGGTGACCGAGGCGAGGTAGGCGTGGAGCGCGGCCGTCGCGTCGACCAGACGGGGCTCGATCCGGTGGCGCGGGCGTTCCGGCCAGAGCAGGTAGCCGAACAGCAGCACGATCGCACTCGCGAGCGCGGTGTCCAGGACCCGGGGCCAGAACTCGGCCGCGCCGCTCTGCCCGCCGAGCTGGAGCAGGATCAGCGCCATCGGGGTGATGGCGACGGTGTTCAGGCCGTAGTGCGCCGCCGTCGCGTACGGCAGCAGGGCCACGCAGAGCGCGGCGATCACGGTCAGCGCCCACGCGTCGGTGGTGAGCAGGAGCACCCCCGCCGTCACCGCCACCCCCAGTACGGTGCCGACCGAGCGGCTGACCGCGCGCAGGAACACCGAGCCGAGGTCCGGCTTGAGCACGAAGGCGATCGTCATCGGCACCCAGTAGCTCTTGCTGAGCGGCAACGAGGCGGTGGCGGCCGAGCCGACCGCGATGCAGAGCGCCACCCGCAGGCCGTACCGGACCGACTCCCGGGAGAGCAGCCGCACGCGCAGCCGCCACGGGTCCGGGGGCGGCGGTGGCGCCGTCCCCAGGGCGGCCTCGCGCCCGGCGACGGTCTCGGCGGCCGCCCGCAGGGCCGCGTCCAGCGCCTGCCGGGACGGCGTGTCGGGCTGCCAGTCGGGCACCGCCACCTCGCCGCCGCCGCGCTCCACGGCCCGGGCGAGGAGCCCGGGAACGGCGGCGGCCTCCGGCGGGACGGGCCGCCAGGCCCAGAGCAGTCCGCTCGCCGCCTCGGTGGCCGCCAGCGCCGCCTCGTACATCCGGCGGAGCCGGACGGTGCGGGGGGCCTCGGGCACCCCGGGGCGAGGCGGCGGGAGGAGGTCCTGGAGCTGGTTCAGACGGGCCGTCAGGACCTGGCGGGACGCGGCGCCCCGCGGGGTGCCCAGGTCGGCCAGGGTGGCGCCGAGCGCGTCGTACGCGGCGGCGAGCGCCCGGGTCCGCGGGTCGGCGCGCGGGCGGCGGTGGCTGCGGCCCGGCAGGCCGAGCAGGACCACGAAGGCGGCCCCGGCCAGCATCATCGGCGCGGCCGCCCACCACGGCCGGGCGAGCGGCATCCCGCTCCCCAGCGCGGCGGAGACCAGCAGCAGCATCCCCGCCGCGGACCCGCGCGGCCCGGTGGCGCTCAGCGCCCCGGACACGAACGCCGTGGCGGTGAGCGCCGCACCGATGGCCAGGGCGGTCGACAGGAGCCCCCGGGGGTGGAACTCCTGCAGGGCGGTGCCGATCAGCATGCCGAGCGCGGAGGCGGACACCGCCGAGGCGATCCGCGGGGCGCGCAGCCGGGTGGGCTCGACGCGGTCGTTCATGGTGGCGTGCATCGCGCCGAGACCCGCGAAGACGCCGAGGTCCAGGTGGTGGGAGAGCAGCCCGAGCGCGAGCGGCACCGCCATGCCGACCGCCGCGCGCACCGTCGGCGCGAGCGGCAGCGGGGGCCGGGCCGGACGGGCGGCCCGCGCCCACCAGGGGGTGCTCCGCCGTACGGGACCGGACGACCGGGACGGCACGTGATCACATCCATTCCGCTGCGGGCCGCCTCGCACGCGGGTGGGCGGGGCGGAGGGTCGCTGCTGTGCGACATTGCGCGGCAGATGAGGTCGTACCCGGCCGAACCGGACCCGGCCAGTCTAGCGGTCGGCCGGGCGGGGCCGCCGGGGCCTGTACGTGTCAAGTTCGTACCGATCGCACGCCCCTGGGGCACCGGCCCTGCCGACCTGACGGAGCGGGTGGCTACGATGGCTCAGGCGACTGCTGTCCGGACGGCGGGCGGTACGCCGAGTACGACTGTAAGACCGAGAAGTTGACGGTGTGTTGCGGTGCGGCGGCCCACGGGCCGCCCCGCACGCGGGGGAGAGGTGGATTTGCGGTGGCTGACGCACCTGTAGGCGGAGAAGCCGGGACGAACGGCGTGACGGCGCCTCCGGACGACAAGCCGTTCACGCTCGGGACCCATGGCGGCGGCTGGTTCGGCGGCATGTTCGGCGTGGTCGACAACGTCGTCCGGGCCGTGGAGACGAACGTCAGCGCCTCGGCGCTGGTGTCCGCCTTCGGAAGCAAGAACGTCAAGATCGAGCTGGACACGCTGACCGCCTTCGCGAAGAAGATCGAGGCGCTGCTCCAGGCGATGGAGGGCTCGGAGGCCGCGCCCTACAAGCTCCAGGAACAGCGGCTGCACGCGGACAACTTCGGCAAGGGCTTCACGCAGTCCACCGACCTGACGGCCGCGTACGGGAAGACCCACGACGCCCTGGTCAAGCTGCACAAGGACTTCGTCTCCCAGATCGAGGCGATGAAGACGGCGGTCGCGCAGACGGCGGGCAACTACGCCGGCAACGAGGAGAACACCACGGCCGCCCAGCAGGCGGTCGCGAAGAACGCCGGTGTGGTCAACCCGGCGGCGGGGCCGAGCGGGCCGGGCCCGAAGGTGGCCTTCTGATGCCGGTCAGGGGCAGGAGTTTCGGTAGGACGGGGAGTAAGTAATGGCAGGCGGAACAGACTTCGAAGGCAAGAAGCACGAAGAGCTCAAGGCCATGGTCGCCGGCACCGACCCCGGCAAGGTCCTCAGCCGGGGTACCCAGCTGCAGGCGGCCGGCAAGGTCCTGAAGGAGCTCAGCCAGGCACTCAAGGCGCATGTCGACCAGATCTCCTGGGAGGGGCCGGCCGCCGAGAGCTTCAAGACCTGGGCCGGGAACTTCCACAAGTCGGCGGCGCTGATCGGGGACTACTCCACCGGCGCGGGCGATGCCATGCACCAGGCGGGCGAGGCGCTCAGCACGGCCAAGACCGCGGTGCCCGACGTCCCCAAGGCCGAGGTCGAGACGGTCAACAAGCACAACAGCCAGCCGTGCCCCACCATCACCCCGCTGCTGGAGATCAAGTACGGCGGGGTGGGCAGTTCCGCCGACCAGATCATGAAGAAGGTCGACTCCAACTGGGTCACCGCGACCGAGGCCGCGGCGGCGAAGAAGAAGGTCGACCAGGAGCACCAGGAAGCCATCAACCAGATGGTGAAGCTGGGGCAGGCCTACGAGGCGGCGACCACGAAGCTGAACTCGCTGGAGCTGCCACCCCTGCCGGGGACTCCGGGCCAGGGGGGTGACCGGGACAGTTCGTCGGACTATGTGCCCGGTGGTGGTGGCGGCGGAACGGGCTCCAGCCACTACGCCCCCAACCCCAACGGGGGCGGCGGCGGTGGCGGGAGCTACAGCCCGCCGCCCGGGGGCGGAGGCGGCGGCTCGGTGACCCCCCGTCCGCCCGCGCCGGTCCCGACCGGGCCCGGGCACATCGACCCGGTCCCGCCGCGCCCCGGTCCGACGCCGGTGCCGCTGCCGGGTGACCCGGGCATCCCGGGGCCGACGCCCGACCCGTCGTCTCCGGTGATCCACCGACCGGGGACCGGCATCGACAGCGTGCCCACCCTGCCGACCTCTCCCACCGGTCCGGTGGCGCCGACCGGGCCCGGCGGTTTCCCGCCGAACGGCCCGGGAGGTACGCACGGGCTTCCGGTCGGCCCCGGCGGTCAGCCCGGCGGGCCCCTGCCGTTCAACCCCTTCGGCCCCGGTGGCGGCTCGCTCCCCCCGAAGGGGAGCAGCCCGACCATTCCGACCTCGGGCCGGACGAACCCGTTCGGTGGCGGTGGCGGATCGGTCCCCCCGAAGGGAACCCCGTCCGGGCTGCCCGGCGGCGGACAGCCCTTCGGATCGCGTGAGGCCCAGGGCGGCAGCGGTCGGTCCGCGGCCGGCAACGGCATGGGCGGTTCGGGCGGCGGCACGCACCCGGGCATGGGCGGCGGCCACGGTGGCGGAGCCTCCGGTGGCAGCTCGCGCGGTCGGGGCCTGACCTCGACCACTGGTGGCACGGTCGGCGGGACCAAGGGTCCGGCCGCGGGGGGTGCGTTCACTCCCGGTGGCACGGGCCTGCGGAGCCGGGCGGGTGCCACGGGCGGAGCGGGCGCGGAGAACGGGCCGCGCTCGGGCCAGAACGGCATGGCGGGCGGTCCCGGCATGTCGGGTCACGCGGGCAAGAGCGAGCGCGACCGCCGCAAGCGTGCGGACTACCTGCACGAGGACGAGGAGACCTGGACGAACGGTACGCCGCAGAGCAATCCGGGCGTGATTGAGTAGGACTGTGACGACTGCCCGGCCACTGGGCTCCCCCGGTGGCCGGGCAGACCTGTCCGGGGCATGGTCCTCGGTGACGGGGAGACAACGAGGAGTCGTGATGCGGCGAACGGATGTACGGGTCGGTGGGCGAATGTTCGCTGTGGCGCTGCTGGCCTCAGGCGTTGTAGTGGGCCCAGCCGTGGTTCCGGCCGCTGCGGAGGGTTCGATCCGGAACGACCAGTGGCACCTGGATGCCATGCGTGCGCCGGAGATGTGGCAGACCTCGAAGGGGCAGGGCGTCACGGTCGCGGTGATCGAGGGCGGGTTCAAGCTGGATCACCCGGACCTGGTGGGGCAGTTGCTACCGGGTAAGGACTTCAGCGGCCTTCCGGGCGGAGTGGGTGCCTCGGCCACCGGCCACGGCACGCAGATGGCCAGTCTCATCGCGGGATCCGGGAAGGGCATGGGGGGCAACGGGGCCTACGGTCTGGCGCCCGGGGCCAAGATCCTTCCGCTGAAGATCCGGAACGGCAACGAGGGTGCCGTCACCTCGGCGGACTTCCTCGACCAGATCGGTCAGGCCATCACCTTCGCCGTCGAGCAGGGCGCCAAGGTCATCAACATCTCGCAGGGCATGGCCGCCCCCAGTACCTCTCCGGACGACGTGGCCAAACTGAACCGGGTGATCGCCGGTGCGAACGCGAAGGGCTCGCTGGTGGTCGCCAGCGTCGGGAACTCCGCTCAGAGCGGGAACTTGGTCGAGTACCCCGGCGGTCTGCCCGGTGTCGTGGGGGTGGGTGCGGTCGACCGGAACGGTGTGGTGACGTCGGAGTCGGAGCAAGGGCCGCAGGTCGATCTTGTCGCGCCCGGTATGGATATGGTCGACGCCTGCACGGGCCAGACCGGGTACTGCAAGAGCCACGGCACCTCCGACGCGACCGCGCTGGTCTCCGCGTCGGCGGCGCTGGTCTGGGCGGTGCACCCCGACTGGACCGCCAACCAGGTGCTGCGGGTGCTCATCAACACCGCGGGGAAGCCGAGTGACGGCGCCGCCCGGGCCGACAACGTCGGCTACGGCGCGGTCCGGCCCCGGATCGCGCTGACCACGCCGGGGGACCCGGGGCCGGCGGACGTGTCCCCGATCCCCGAGAAGGCCGTCGAGGCCCCCCCGGCTTCGCCGTCGGCCGCCCCGTCGCCCTCGGCGAGCGCGTCCACCGGTGCTTCGGCGGCGGCGAGCGCGCCGCAGACCGCGAACAGTGCCCCCGTGGCGGCCCCGCCGGCCGCGCAGCCGCCCGCCGCCGAGGCGTCCGACTCCGGCAGTGCGCTGCCGATCGTCGTCGCCGTGGTGGTCGGGCTGGTGCTCGTGGCGGGCGTGGTGTTCCTGGTGCTGCGCCGGCGCGGGGCGGCCACCGCCGCGCCGGCCGTCGAGGCGCCGCCCGCTCCGGTGGGGTACCCGCAGGCTCCGCCGCAGGCCGGGCCCGGGGTGCCGCCGGGGCCGCCGTCGTACGGGCCGCCGGCTCCGCCGAGCGACAATCCGTACGCCCGCTAGGGGAGACGGTCCGACTGCCCGGCCGCTGGGGTGAGCCCCGGTGGCCGGGCAGTCGTCGTCGGTGGTGGCCGTGGTGCGGGGCGGGCGTGAGGTGCCGGTTGTGCGCCGTCGTCACCCGGGTGGGCGCTGTCGCGGGGGTGCGGGGGTCGCCAGGGTGGCGGTATGGATACGCAGGAAGCCCGCCGGTCGGCGCAGTTGCGCAGGGCCGCGGCGGCGGCGCTGATCGGTACGGCGATCGAGTTCTACGACTTCTTCATCTACGGGACGGCGGCCGCGCTGGTCTTCGGCGGGGTGTTCTTCCCGGGCCTGGGCACGGTGGGTGCGCTGCTGGCGGCGTTCTCGGTGTACGCGGTGGCGTTCCTGGCCCGGCCGCTGGGGGCGGTGGTGTTCGGGCACTTCGGGGACCGGCTGGGGCGGCGGGCCACCCTGGTGGTGTCGCTGCTGCTGATGGGCCTGTCGACGGCGCTGGTCGGTGTGCTGCCGGGGTACGGGGCGTGGGGGTGGTGGGCGCCGGCCGCGCTGGTGCTGCTGCGGGTCTGCCAGGGCGTCGGGCTCGGCGGGGAGTGGGGCGGGGCCGCGTTGCTGATCGCGGAGAACGCGCCGGCCGGGCGGCGCGGGCGGTACGGGGCGTTCCTGCAACTGGGGCCGACCATCGGCTTCGCGCTGGCCAACGGCATCTTCCTGGTGCTCCAACTGGCGCTGAGCGAGCGGTCGTTCCACGGCTGGGGCTGGCGGGTGCCGTTCCTGGCGTCGCTGGCGCTGGTGGCGATGGGGATGTTCGTGCGGCTGCGGATCGAGGAGACGCCACTGTTCCGGGCCGGTGAGGTGCGGACGCGGCCGCCGGTGCTGGAGGTCCTGCGCGGGCACTGGCGGACGGTGCTGATCGGCTGCGGGGCGATCACCGTCGGGTACGCGCTGTTCTACCTGACCACCACGTACGCCCTGGCGTACGCGACGACCGGGCTCGGGGTGCCCGGCACGGTGGTGCTGTCGATGCTGCTGACGGGCGTCGCGGGTCAGGCCGTGACGGTCTGGGTGAGTGCCCGGCGCAGTGACCGGTGGGGGCGCCGGCGGATGCTGCAGGGGGCGACGGGGCTCGCGGTGTTCTGGTCGCTGCTGCTGTTCCCGCTGCTGGAGACGGTGAGCCGGCCGCTGATGTTCCTGGCCCTGGCCGGGTCGATGGTGGTGCTGGGGTGCCTGCTCGGGCCGCTGGCGGCGTACCTGCCGGAGCTGTTCCCGACCCGGGTGCGGTACACCGGCGCCGCGCTGACGTACAACCTGGGCGGGGTGGTGGGCGGTGCGACGACGCCGCTGATCGCGACCAGGCTGACCGACGTCTACGGGACGGCGGAGCCGGTCGGCTGGTACCTGGCGGCGCTGGGGCTGGTGTCGCTCTGCTGCCTGCGGCTGCTGCCGGAGACCAGCGGGACGGACCTCGCGCCGGCCGGGGCCGACGGCGGACGCCGCCGGGCGCCCGCCCTGGGGGCGGACCCGGCGGCGTAGCGCGCGGTGGTGGTGCCGCGCCTGGTGCCCGGCGGGCGGCTCGGCACCCCGGGTGGGTCACTGTCAGGCGGCGACGGGGGTCAGGGCGGCGCGGCCGGCCAGCAGGATCGCGGTGTGCTTGGCGACGCGGTCACCGAGGTGCTCGGCGGTGGCGATGTCGGCCAGGTGGACGGCGTCGGTGCCGCCGTCGGACGGGGTGGAGGCGGCGGCGCCGGCGAAGAAGCCGAGGCGGTTGAGGTCGTGCTCGGTGCCGGTCGAGGAGTTCCAGCCCGGCTTGAGGCCCAGGTTGACCCAGTTCATGCCGTGCTGGGCGGCGAGGGTCTGGAAGAAGCCGAGGGTGCCGGACTTGTCGCCGCTCTTGGAGGCGGAGTTGGTGAAGCCGGCGGCGACCTTGTCCAGCCAGGCGTCGCCGAACCAGCGCTTGCTGCTGGCCTCGGCGAAGACGTGGAAGGCGCCGGAGGCGGTGCCCATGTAGGTGGGCGAGCCGAAGACGATCGCGTCCGCGGCGTCCAGCCGGGCCCACTGCTCCTCGGTGATGGTGTCGACGGCGACGGTGACGACCTCGGCACCGCTCGCGGCGGCGCCGCGGGCCACGGCCTCGGCGATGACGGCGGTGTGGCCGTAGCCGGAGTGGTAGGCGATGGCGACGGTGGGGCGGATGGCGGTCATGGCTGGGTGCTCCTCGGTGGGACGCGTGAAAGGGAACGGCAGGGGAGGCCGGGGACGGCGGCTCGGCGCCGCCCCGTCCAATGGTCTCTAATGTAGACCAGGTCTCTAGAAGTTACCAAGAATGGATTGGAGACCGAAGGGCTACCCTGGAGGGCATGACGACGCAGGAGCGGTCCCCGGCCGGGCCGGAGCAGGCCCAGGACCTCGATGTCTTCGCCCAGCTCTGTCCGAGCCGCGCCATGCTCGCGGACCTGGCGGACAAGTGGACGATGCTGATCCTGATGAGCCTCGGCGAGTTCGGTCCGCAGCGGTTCTCCGAGCTGCAGCGCGCGGTGGACGGGGTCAGCCGCAAGATGCTCACCCAGTCGTTGCGCACCCTGGAGCGCAACGGCCTGGTGCGGCGCACGGTGTACCCCGAGACGCCGCCGCGGGTGGTCTACGACCTGCTGCCGCTCGGCCGGGAGCTGTCCGCGCTGCTGGCGCCGGTCGGTCGCTGGACGGAGGAGCGGACCGCGGAGATGCTCGCCGCGCGCGAGGTGTTCGACGGGGCTCACGCCGACGCCTGACCGGCTGTACGACGCCGTCGCGGCGCCCTCGGGCGGGGGGTCGGCGAGGGGGTCGGATGTCCTCGATCGGGTGGTCGGAGCCGATTTCCCTTCCGGGCCGTCGGCCGTGTAATGTCTTCCTTGTTCGACCGGTTCGCCCCTATAGCTCAGTCGGTAGAGCGTCTCCATGGTAAGGAGAAGGTCTGCGGTTCGATTCCGCATGGGGGCTCCAAGTGAAAGACCCTCGCCCAACGGCGAGGGTCTTTTTCGTGTCCGCCCGCCGTCGCCGGGCCGGAGGCGGGCTAGCGGGCCGGGTGCCGAATGCGCTGTGATGGTGCGTCATCGGCCGCCCGCCCCACCGGGTGCGGGCGCGGGCCGGACCCCGACGGGGAGGGTGTCATGGGCGTTCGACTCGTGGTGGTCGACGACCACCGGCTGCTGGCCGAGGCGCTGGCCACCGCGCTCCAGCTGCGCGGTCACCGGGTGCTCGCGGTCGGCTCGCCGGCCGGGTCCGCCGCCGACCTGGTGGCCGGGCGCCGGCCCGAGGTGTGCCTGCTCGGGGTGGCCGGTCCGGCCGATCCCGGTGCTTTCGACGGGCTGCGCCGGATCCGCCGGGAGCGGCCCGAGGTGGCCGTCATCGTGCTCGGCCCGGTCGGTGAACTGCGGGGCGTGGCCGGTGCGTTCGCGGCGGGCGCGGCGGGCTACGTGCCCAGCGACGAGCGGATCGAAGTGGTCGAGCGGGCCATCGGGCGGGCCCGGGCCGGGGAGGCGGCGGTCGCGGTGGACGTGCTCCGGGGCGCCTTCGACCAGTTGCTGCGCCCGGCCGCGGAGCCGGACGACGAAGCGCTCCGCCTGCTGCGGCTGCTGACCCGCCGTGAGGTGCAGGTGCTGGCCCGGATCGCGGACGGCGAGGACACCGCGGCGATCGCCGCCGGGATGCGGATCGCGGCGAGCACCGCCCGGACGCACGTCCAGCGGGTGCTGATGAAGCTCGGCGCGCGGACCCGGCTGGAGGCGGCGGCGGTGGCCGCCCGGACGGGACTGCTGGAGCGGATGGCGCGGGACTGAGCGGGCGGTCCGGCCGGCGGTCCGGAGCACTCCCGCGGCCAGGGACAATAGGCCCCAGTCGTACGTACGTCACCGATGGCCGCCCACCGGCGGACCATCGCCCGCTGGAGGTCTCATCATGAGTAAGTACCTGGTCACGGGTGGCGCCGGCTATGTCGGCAGCGTGGTCGCCGCCCACCTGCTGGAGGCGGGACACCAGGTGACCGTCCTGGACGACCT